>CP013997.1:0-673479 GCA_001534745.1 Pseudomonas monteilii | reverse complement strand
ACCAGCTTTCATCACTGGCCGACCTGCTGGCGTTTCGTTTTCGCAGCACCTGGGTCGGGGCGCTGACCACCCTGTTCATGCTGATCGGGGTGCTGCCCCTGCTGGCCTTGCAGATCCAGGCTGTGGCCGACTCGATCAACATCCTCACCGGCGAACCGATCAAGGCGCGTGTGGCCCTGGCCTTCTGCGCGATGATCACCCTGTTCACGATCTTCTTCGGCTCACGCCACATCGCCACGCGCGAAAAGCACGAGGGCCTGGTCTTCGCCATCGCCTTCGAGTCGGTGATCAAGCTGCTGGCCCTGGGCGGGATCGGCCTGTATGCGCTGTATGGCGTGTTCGGCGGGCCGCACCAGCTGGAAGTCTGGCTGTTGCAGAACCAGACCGCGCTGGCGGCCTTGCACACCCCCCTGCAGGAAGGCCCCTGGCGCACCCTGCTGCTGGTGTTCTTCGCCTCGGCCATCGTCATGCCGCAGATGTACCACATGGCCTTCACCGAGAACCTCAACCCCCGCTCGCTGGTGAGTGCCAGCTGGGGGCTGCCGCTGTTCCTGCTGCTGATGAGCCTGGCGGTGCCGCTGATCCTGTGGGCCGGCCTGCGCCTGGGCGCCAGCACCAACCCGGAATACTTCACCCTGGGCCTGGGCATCGCCGCCGACAGCCCGGCGCTGGCGCTGCTGGCCTACGTCGGCGGCCTGTCGGCCTCCAGCGGGCTGATCATCGTCACCACCCTGGCGCTCTCGGGCATGGCCCTGAATCATCTGGTCCTACCGCTCTACCAGCCGCCGGCCGAGGGCAACATCTACCGTTGGCTGAAGTGGACCCGACGCGCGCTGATCGTGGCGATCATCGCCGCCGGCTTCGTGGTCTACCTGACCCAGAGCAACCACCAGAGCCTGGCCAACCTCGGCATCGTCGCCTTCGTCGCCACGTTGCAGTTCCTGCCCGGCGTGCTGTCGGTGCTGTACTGGCCGACCGCCAACCGCCGGGGCTTCATCGCCGGGCTGCTGGCGGGCTTTCTGGTGTGGATGGTCACCATGCTGCTGCCGATGCTCGGCAACCTGCAGGGCTTCTACATCCCCTCGCTGGACATGATCTACGTACTGGACGACACCAGCTGGCACATGGCGGCGATCGCCTCCCTGGCGGCCAACGTATTGCTGTTCACCCTGATCTCGCTGTTCACCCATGCCAGCGCCGAAGAGGTCAGCGCCGCCGAGGCCTGCGCGGTGGACAACGTGCGCCGGCCCCAGCGGCGCGAACTGCATGCCGCCTCGCCCCAGGAATTCGCCACTCAGCTGGCCAAGCCCCTGGGCGCCAAGGCGGCGCAGAAGGAAGTCGAGCAGGCCCTGCGTGACCTTTATCTACCGTTCGACGAGCGACGCCCCTATGCCCTGCGCCGGCTGCGCGACCGCATCGAGGCGAACCTTTCGGGCCTGATGGGGCCGAGCGTGGCGCAGGACATGGTCGAGACCTTCCTGCCGTACAAGTCCGGCAGCGAGAACTACGTCACCGAAGACATCCATTTCATCGAGAGTCGGCTCGAGGACTACCACTCGCGCCTGACCGGCCTGGCCGCCGAACTCGATGCACTGCGCCGCTACCACCGCCAGACCCTGCAGGAGCTGCCGATGGGGGTGTGCTCGCTGGCCAAGGACCAAGAGATCCTGATGTGGAACAAGGCCATGGAAGAACTCACCGGCATCGCCGCCAAGCACGTGGTCGGCTCACGCCTGACCACCATCGACGAACCCTGGCGCGCCCTGCTGCTGGACTTCATCAACGTGCCCGACGAGCACCTGCACAAGCAGCGCCTGGCGCCGGACGGCCAGAGCCGCTGGCTCAACCTGCACAAGGCGGCCATCGCCGAACCCCTGGCCCCCGGCAACAGTGGCCTGGTGCTGCTGGTCGAAGACCTGACCGTCACCCAGGCGCTGGAAGACAAGCTGGTGCATTCCGAACGCCTGGCCAGCATCGGGCGCCTGGCCGCCGGGGTGGCGCACGAGATCGGCAACCCGATCACCGGCATCGCCTGCCTGGCGCAGAACCTGCGCGAGGAGCGTGAGGACGATGGCGAGATCACCGAACTGTCGGGGCAGATCCTCGAGCAGACCAAGCGCGTGTCGCGCATCGTGCAGTCGCTGATGAGCTTCGCCCACGCCGGCGGCAGCCACCAGAACACCGAAGAGCCGGTGTCGCTGGCCGAGGTGGCGCAGGATGCGATCGGCCTGCTGGCACTCAACCGGCGCAACTTCGAAGTGCAGTTCTTCAACCTGTGCGACCCGGAACACTGGGCCGAGGGCGACCCGCAACGCCTGGCCCAGGTGCTGATCAACCTGCTGTCCAACGCCCGCGACGCCTCGCCACCCGGCAGCGCCGTGCGCGTGCGCAGCACGGCCTGCGAGCACACCGTCGACCTGATCGTCGAGGACGAGGGCACCGGCATTCCCAAGGCGATCATGGACCGCCTGTTCGAACCGTTCTTCACCACCAAGGACCCTGGCGAGGGAACCGGGCTCGGGCTCGCACTGGTCTATTCCATCGTGGAAGAGCATTATGGACACATCACGATCGACAGCCCGGCCGATATCGAACGGCAACGAGGTACCCGGATTCGCGTGACCCTGCCCCGGCATGTCACGGCGACGTCCCCCGAGAATCGAGACCGTCGAGAGAATTGAATCAATGCCGCACATTCTGATCGTCGAAGACGAAACCATCATCCGCTCGGCCCTGCGCCGCCTGCTGGAGCGCAACCAGTACCAGGTCAGCGAAGCGGGCTCGGTGCAGGAGGCCCAGGAACGCTTCAGCATCCCCAGCTTCGACATGATCGTCAGCGACCTGCGCCTGCCTGGCGCACCGGGGACCGAACTGATCAAGCTGGGCGAAGGCACTCCGGTGCTGATCATGACCAGCTACGCCAGCCTGCGCTCGGCGGTGGACTCGATGAAGATGGGCGCGGTGGACTACATCGCCAAGCCGTTCGACCACGACGAGATGCTCCAGGCGGTCGCCCGTATCCTGCGCGATCACCAGCGTGCCCCGGCGTCTCCTGGCCCTGGCGAAACGCGGCCCGCGAGCAAGCCGGCCGCCGGCGACAAGGGCGCCCCTGCCCTCAACGGCAATGGCGACATCGGCATCATCGGCGCCTGTGCCCCGATGCAGGACCTGTTCGTCAAGATTCGCAAGGTGGCGCCCACCGATTCCAACGTACTGGTGCAAGGCGAATCGGGGACCGGCAAGGAACTGGTCGCCCGCGCCCTGCACAACCTGTCGCGACGCGCCAAGGCCCCGATGATCTCGGTCAACTGCGCGGCCATTCCGGAAACCCTGATCGAGTCGGAGCTGTTCGGCCACGAGAAAGGCGCGTTCACCGGTGCCAACGCCGGGCGTGCGGGGCTGGTGGAGGCCGCCGATGGCGGCACGCTGTTCCTCGACGAGATCGGCGAGCTGCCGCTGGAAGCGCAGGCCCGTCTGCTGCGGGTGCTGCAGGAAGGCGAGATTCGCCGGGTCGGCTCGGTGCAGTCGCAGAAGGTCGACGTGCGCCTGATCGCCGCGACCCATCGGGACCTCAAGAGCCTGGCCAAGATCGGCCAGTTCCGCGAAGACCTGTACTACCGCCTGCACGTGATCGCCCTGAAGCTGCCGGCTTTGCGCGAGCGCGGCAGCGATGTCAACGAGATCGCCAAGGCGTTCCTGGCCCGGCACGCCACCCGCCTGGGCCGTGATGACCTGCGCTTCTCCCACGAGGCCGAGCAGGCCATCCGTCATTACGGTTGGCCGGGTAACGTGCGCGAGCTGGAAAACGCGGTGGAGCGCGCCGTCATCCTGAGCGAAAGCGCGGAAATTTCCGCCGACCTGCTGGGCATCGACATCGAGCTGGGTGATCTGGAGGACGACGGCCCGTTCGAGGACTCGAACGTCAACAGCACCGGCCCGAGCAACCATGAGCCGACCGAAGACCTGTCGCTGGAAGACTACTTCCACCACTTCGTACTCGAGCATCAGGACCACATGACCGAGACCGAACTGGCCCGCAAGCTGGGCGTGAGCCGCAAATGCCTGTGGGAGCGCCGACAGCGCCTGGGCATTCCTCGGCGCAAGAGCAACGTGGCCAGCGAAGGCTGACACCCAGGAAGGCGGCAGTGGCCGCCTTCGCGCTTTCCAGAGCCGTGCGGCTCCAGCTCCCGACAAAACTGTTACCTCTCCGGCCTCTGGCGTAACAGTCCGAGGCGTACGGTAACGAAATCTTTCTCCTGCGACAGCCCGTCGCAGGCCTGTCTGCCGTCAGACCCCCGGTTTCAGGGGGTTTCGCAAAGTTGGCACGGCATCTGCTATATGCTTAGTACAAAAACAATAACAAGCATGGCAAAACAGAATAAGAACAAGACGAATCGGCTCACGCACAATAAGAACAAGACGGCGGAGGCGCAGCTAACTGATTCTTTTGGAGAGGAATGGTGTTTGGGGCTTGCCCCACAATCTGGCAGAGAACAACAAAAACTGCACTGAAAAGCAGCGCCTGAACAGATTGGATCGGTTGATCAGCACGACTCGGCGTCCAAAGCAATCCGTTTGCTCTTCACTCCCGCTTTGGGAGTGACCCAGGGGAGATCCCCCGGGTAGGGCACTCAACAAAAACAAGAAGCCCGCTAGAAAAACAACAAGAGCACGCAACGACTTTCCTGGGGAGCTTCGGCTCCCCATGTCGTTTCCGGCCTCCAGCACCCTGCTCGTCCCGCCTACACCATTCCTCGAGTAAATGCTAGAATCCCCGCCCATCATGCGGCCATTCACTCATCCTTGGCCGAACATTCCTTCAAACAGTGCCTCCCATGCTGAAGAAGCTGTTCCAGTCATTCCGCCCTCCCGTTGGGGGCCAGCACCACCGGCGCACCACGCCCGAGGTGATCAACAGTAGCCAACATTCGCTGCAGCGCGGCCAGTTCAGCCGCCATGCCGTCGGCATCGTCGAGCGCCTCCAGGCCGCGGGCTACCAGGCCTACCTGGTCGGTGGCTGCGTGCGCGACCTGCTGCTGGGCATCCAGCCCAAGGACTTCGACGTCGCCACCAGCGCCACGCCCGAGCAGGTACGGGCCGAATTCCGCAATGCGCGGATCATCGGTCGCCGCTTCAAGCTCGTGCACGTGCAGTTCGGCCGCGACATCATCGAAGTCGCTACCTTCCGTGCCCATCACTCGGACGAAGACCAGTCGGACACGCACCGCTCGTCGCACAACGCCAGCGGCCGCATCCTGCGCGACAACGTCTACGGCACCCTCGAAGACGATGCGCAGCGCCGCGACTTCACGATCAATGCGCTGTACTACGACCCGGTCAGCGAGCGCATCCTCGACTACGCCAATGGTGTCCACGACATCCGCAACCGCCTGATCCGCCTGATCGGTGATCCGACCCAGCGCTACCAGGAAGACCCGGTGCGCATGCTGCGGGCCGTGCGTTTCGCCGCCAAGCTCGACTTCGGTATCGAGAAGCACACCTTCCTGCCCATTCGCGAGCTGTCGTCGCTGCTGCGGGAAATCCCGCCTGCCCGCCTGTTCGAGGAAGTGCTCAAGCTGTTCCTCTCCGGCCATGGCGCGCTGGCGTTCGAGATGCTGGTCGACCTGGAGCTGTTCCAGGCGTTGTTCCCGGACAGCGCCCATGCGCTGGACGAGCGTCCGACCTACACCCACACCCTGATCAGCCAGGCCCTGACCAACACCGACCTGCGCGTCAGCCAGGGCAAGCCGGTCACGCCTGCGTTCCTGTTCGCCGCGCTGCTGTGGCCGGCCTTGCCGGGGCGTGTGCTGTACCTCCAGAGCCAGGGCGTGCCGCCGATTCCGGCGATGAACGCCGCGGCCAACGACCTGATCGCCGATCAGTGCCAGCGCATCGCCATCCCCAAGCGTTTCACCTTGCCGATCCGCGAGATCTGGGACATGCAGGAACGCCTGCCACGGCGCAGCGGCAAACGGGCCGACCTGTTGCTGGACAACCCACGCTTCCGCGCCGGCTACGACTTCCTGCTGCTGCGTGAAAGCGCTGGCGAGCAGACCGACGAGCTCGGCCAGTGGTGGACCGACTACCAGGACGCCAACGAAGGCGGACGACGCGCCATGATCCGTGACCTGGGCAGCCGCGACGAAGGCGCCGCGCCGCGCAAGCGCAAGCGCAGCAACAGCAAGCGCAAGCAGGGCGGCGATGACAGCTGGGACTGACGTGAGCGTACGCGCCTACATCGGTCTGGGCAGCAACCTGTCGGCGCCGACGGCCCAGCTGCACAGCGCCGTGCAGACGCTGGCGGCGCTCCCTGCGTCGCACCTGGCCAGCGTGTCGTCGTTCTACACCAGCGATTCGCTGCTGCCCGGCCAGCCCCGCTACACCAACGCGGTCGCGGCGCTGGACACCGAACTGGCGCCGCTGGCGTTGCTCGATGCCCTGCAGGCCATCGAGCACGTCCAAGGCCGTGAGCGGCACGAGCGCTGGGGGCCGCGGACCCTGGACCTGGACATCATCCTGTTCGGCGACGCGCTCATCGACGAGCCCCGCCTGAAAGTGCCGCACTACCACCTGCACGCCCGCGCGTTCGTGCTCTACCCGCTGGCAGAACTGGTCCCGGCCGACTTCCAGCTGGCCGATGGCCGGCGCCTGGCGGACCTGCTGCAGGCCTGCCCGCTCATTGGGCTGGAGCGCCTGTAATCCCGCGTTACCTGTGCCTCGGTAACACCGCCCGGCACAGGGTAACGTCGCGGTAACAGGATCATTGACTTCCCCTGCCTCGCTCACGACTATAGGCGGCCCGTGGCCCCTGCCGTCACGGCCGTAGACCATGAACATCACGTACGATGATGTGCCGACGCCATGGCAGCCGGAGCGAACCGGCCTGCCTGCGACGCCAACGAGGAATGCCACATGCCTGACGTCACCCTGACCACCCTGTACGGCCTGAAGGCCAAGGGGGAAAAGATCACCATGCTCACCTGCTACGACGCGACCTTCGCCAAGGCCGCCAGTGATGCAGGTGTGGAGGTTCTGCTGGTGGGTGATTCGCTGGGCATGGTGCTGCAAGGGCATGACAGCACCTTGCCGGTCAGTGTCACCGACATGGCCTACCACACCGCCTGCGTTAAACGCGCCGCGCCCCGCTCGCTGATCCTGGCCGACCTGCCCTTCATGGCCCATGCCACGCCGGAGCAGGCCTTCGCCAACAGCGCCACGCTGATGCAGGCAGGCGCCCACATGATCAAGATCGAAGGCGCGGCCTGGCTGGCCGAGACCATCACCCGCCTGGCCGAACGTGGGGTGCCGGTGTGCGCGCACCTGGGCCTGACCCCGCAGACGGTGAACGTGATGGGCGGCTACAAGGTGCAAGGTCGCCAGGAAAGCCAGGCCCAGCAGTTGCGTGAAGACGCCCTGGCCCTGGAGCGCGCCGGCGCCGCCATGCTCCTGCTCGAATGCGTGCCCACCGAGTTGGCCGCACAGATCAGCCAGGCCGCCAGCGTACCAGTGATCGGCATTGGTGCCGGCAGCGCCACAGATGGCCAGGTGCTGGTGCTGCACGACATGCTCGGCCTGTCGCTGAGCGGTCGCTCGCCGCGGTTCGTGAAGAACTTCATGGCCGGCCAGCCGGACATCCCGAGCGCCCTGGCAGCCTATGTCGAGGCCGTCAAACACGTCACCTTCCCTGCCACCGAACATGGATTCAGCGCATGAATACCGTCAAGACCGTCCGGGAACTGCGTGCCGCCGTGGCCCGCGCACGCGGGGAAGGCAAGCGGATCGGCTTCGTGCCGACCATGGGCAACCTGCACAGCGGTCATGTGGCCCTGGTGACCAAGGCCGCGCAGCGCGCCGACTTCGTGGTCGCCAGCATCTTCGTCAACCCGCTGCAGTTCGGCGCCAACGAGGACCTGGGCAACTACCCGCGCACCCTGGCGGCCGATCAGGAGAAGCTGTTCGACGCCGGCTGCAACCTGCTGTTCGCACCGGGGGTCGAGGACATGTACCCCGATGGCATGGCCGTGCAGACCCGGGTCAGCGTGCCCTACCTGTCCGAAGGCCTGTGCGGCGCCAGCCGTCCTGGGCATTTCGAAGGCGTGGCGACGGTGGTCAGCAAGCTGTTCAACATGGTGCAGCCGGACCTGGCCGTGTTCGGCGAAAAGGACTTCCAGCAACTGGCGGTGATCCGCGCCATGGTCCGCGACCTGAACCTGCCGGTGCAGATCCTCGGTGAGCCGACCGTGCGCGCGGCCGATGGCCTGGCCCTGTCGTCGCGCAACGGCTACCTCGACGCCACCCAGCGCGCCGTCGCACCCGTGCTGTATCAGGTCCTGAGCGGCATTGCCGAAGCGCTGCGCCAGGGCACGCGCGACTTTGCCCAGCAGATCAGCGCTGCCCAGGCCAGGCTGCTGGCCGCCGGGCTGCGGCCCGACTACCTGGAGATCCGCCACGCGGTCACCCTGCAACCGGCCCAGGCCGAGGACGACGATGTGGTCATCATCGCGGCGGCCTACCTGGGCACCACGCGACTGATCGACAACGTGCACGTCAAGCTCCAGCGCGTGTCACCTGACGCCTGAGCACGACTGGCCCTGCTCTCCCGACAGGCGCTGTGAAGTCGACCCGGCTTCGCAGGCCTGTCTTTCGACGACCGTCCCTGTGGTTTCACGCGCCTGGCGCCCTGTGTGCCTGTCCATCCGTTCCTGACGTGTGCCTATAATGCCTGCATGCCTGCAACTGGCCGCGTCGGCCAGTGTCCAAGGCAAGTCAACGCACCTAGGGAACCATTCGCAATGGCGTATTACCGTACCCCACATGATGTGACGGCGCTGCCTGCCTGGCATGCGCTCCAGCGGCACCGCGACGCCATGCAAGGATTCAGCATGCGCGAGGCATTCGCCGAGGACGCCCAGCGTTTCGAGCATTTCTCCCTCAGCAGCTGTGGTTTGTTTCTCGACTACTCGAAGAACCTGATCAACGAAGAGACCCGTGACCTGCTGGTGAAGCTGGCCCAGGACGTCGGCCTCAAGGAGGCCATCGGCTCGATGTTCTCGGGCGAGATCATCAACGCCTCCGAAGGCCGTCCGGTGCTGCACACCGCCCTGCGTCGTCCGATCGGTGACAAGCTGGAGGTCAACGGCACCGACGTGATGCCGGAGGTGCACAAGGTACTGAACCAGATCACCGAGCTGGTCGGGCGTATCCATGACGGCCTGTGGCGCGGCTACAGCGAAAAGCCCATCACCGACGTGGTGAACATCGGTATCGGCGGCTCCTTCCTGGGCCCGGAACTGGTGTCCGAGGCATTGACGCCCTACGCCCAGCGCGGCGTACGTTGCCATTACCTGGCCAATATCGATGGCAGCGAATTCCACGAACTCTCGGCCCGCCTGCGCGCCGAGACCACACTGTTCATCGTGTCGTCGAAGTCCTTCAACACCCTCGAAACCCTGAAGAATGCCACCGCAGCGCGCGCCTGGTACCTGGCGCAGGGCGGGTCGGAAGCCGAGCTGTACCGTCACTTCATCGCGGTCTCGAGCAACAAGACCGCGGCCGTGGCGTTCGGCATCCGTGAAGAGAACATCTTCCCGATGTGGGACTGGGTAGGCGGTCGTTATTCGCTGTGGTCGGCCATCGGCCTGCCGATCGCCCTGGCCATCGGCACTGCCAACTTCAAGGAGTTGCTGTCGGGCGCCTACACCATGGACCAGCACTTCCAGAACGCGCCGTTCGAACAGAACATGCCGGTCCTGCTGGGGCTGCTGGGCGTCTGGTACGGCAACTTCTGGGGTGCGCAGAGCCACGCGATCCTGCCGTACGACCATTACCTGCGCAACATCACCAAGCACTTGCAGCAACTGGACATGGAGTCCAACGGCAAGAGCGTGCTGCAGGACGGCAGCCCGGTGAAGATCGACACCGGGCCAGTGATCTGGGGCGGCGTAGGCTGCAACGGTCAGCACGCCTATCACCAGTTGCTGCACCAGGGCACCCAGCTGATCCCGGCCGACTTCATCGTGCCGGTGGTGAGCTTCAACCCGGTCGCCGACCACCACCAGTGGCTGTATGCCAACTGCCTGTCCCAGAGCCAGGCCCTGATGCTGGGCAAGACCCGCGAAGAAGCCGAAGCCGAACTGCGCGAAAAAGGCCTGCCTGAGGCCGAAGTCCAGCGCGTCGCGCCGCACAAGGTCATCCCCGGCAACCGGCCGAGCAACACCTTGGTGGTCGAACGCATCAGCCCACGCCGGCTGGGCGCCCTGGTGGCCATGTACGAGCACAAGGTGTTCGTGCAAAGCGTCATCTGGGGCATCAATGCCTTCGACCAGTGGGGCGTGGAGCTGGGCAAGGAGCTGGGCAAGGGCGTCTACCAGCGTCTGGTCGGCAGCGAAGCGCAGGCCGCCGATGATGGCTCGACCCAGGGCCTGATCAACTACTTCCGCGGACGCCACCGCGGCTGATCGCCCTGCCCCGTCGCTCATGGGTCGGCCTGCCTCGAGGCTCGGCCGGCCCGTGAGCCACTCGACCACCGCACAGCCGTCCTCTCACCCACGGCCGATCGCTTCGAAAGGCCTAACCGCAGGTCGCCATGGAAGCCATTCGCCGACGTATCGAAACCCAGGTGCTCAGCATGACCGGTCTGGCCCTCGGCCAGCTCGACCTGGAAAACCCCAAGGGCGACCCCGGCCTGTTCGGCCCACAGAGCGTGTGCTGGCGCGTGCATGGTGACTTCACCAGCATGCTGATCGGCGGTATCAGCGCGCTGCTGTTGCAGCTGCTGCACCCCCTGGCCCTGGCCGGGGTCTGGGATCACTCCAATTTCCGCAAGGACTTGATCGGTCGGCTGCGGCGTACCGGGCAGTTCGTGGCCGGCACCACGTTCGGCTCGACTCGGGACACTGACTGGCTGATCGAGAAAGTGCGCAAGGTCCACCTGCATGTGGTGGGCACCGCCCCGGATGGCAGGCCCTATGCCGCCAGCGACCCGGACCTGCTGACCTGGGTGCACGTGGCCGAGGTCAGCAGCTTTCTGGCCGCACACCTGCGCTATCACGATCCGCACATGACGCCCGCCGACCAGGACCGCTACTACGACGAAGTGGCCCTGACCGCCGAGCGCCTGGGGGCACGCGGCGTGCCCCGCAACCGTGCCGAGATCGCCAGGTACCTGGAAGCCGCGCGCCCGGAACTGCGTTGCGACGCCCACAGCCTCGAAGTGGTGCAGGTGCTGCTCGACGCACCGGCCCCGAGTCGTCTGGCGGTGCCCGTGGGCAAGCTGATGCTCAACGCCGGCATCGACCTGGTCCCGGAGTGGGGCCAGCACCTGCTCGGCCTGCAACTGGGCCCGATCGAGCGCCGCCTGACGCGCGTGGGCGTGCATGGCATCGCGCCGATCCTGCGCTGGGCCGTGCGTGACAGCTCGCTGTACCGGGCGCGGCGACGCATGGGCATCACCTGAAACAGGCTGGGTGATGGCCCTCGGAACCCAAGCACCCTGCCAGACTCCAACCCTCCCCCGCTCGCGACAGACGACTGCTGACATGATCAAAGGAGTGAGCCGCCTTGCCGCGGCCCTGTTGGCCCTCGTGGCCCTGTACGGCCTGATCGGTTTCTTCATCCTGCCGGGCGTCGCCCTGCGCATCGCCAACCAGCAGTTGCAGCAGTACGCGACGGTTCCGGCCGAGCTGCAACGCCTGGAATTCAACCCTTTCAGCCTCGAACTGACGCTCTGGGGCCTGAAGATCGGCGCACCGGACAAGCCAACCCTGGGGTTCGAGCGGCTGTACGGGCATCTGCGGCTGGGCAGCGCCTGGCGCGGCGTCCTGCACCTGAGCGAGGTCGAGCTGGACAAGCCCCGCACCCAGGTGGCGTTCGCCAAGGACGGTACGCTCAACCTTGCCCAGTTGTTCACGCTGCCCAAGTCCCCAACGGCAGCGGACGAGCCCGAGGCCAGGCCGCTACCCGTGCGCATCGACCAGGTGCGGATCAATGACGGCTACCTGCGTGTGCGCGACGCTCGCCCGAGCGAGCCGATCGTGCTGCTGTACGATTCGCTGAACCTGGAGTTGAAGCACCTGAGCACGCTACCGGGCGACGACGCCGAGATGACCCTGGTGGCCAAGGGGCCCGACGGCGGACAGATCGACTGGGCCGGCACGTTCAGCCTGCTGCCGTTCCGCTCCCAGGGCACGCTGAAGATCACCGACGGGCAGATGAAGCTCTGGTGGCCGTATGTCCGCGATAACGTGCCTCTGGTGCTGGAAGACGGACGCTTCAACCTCGAGACCCGGTATCGTCTCGACCTGACCCGACGGACCGAGCTGGTACTGGACAAGGCCTCGCTGACCATTGCGCCCTTCGCCCTCAAGACCCGCGATGGCTCGAAACTGCTGCGTGTCGCCAACCTGCGTGCACGTGACGCGTCCGTTGACCTGGTCCGGCAGACTGTCGACATCGGCACCTTGCGCAGCGACAACCTGGAGACCTGGGTCGCGCTCGAGGCAGATGGTCGACTCGACTGGCAGGCGCTGCTAGCCCCGCCTGCGGACACCTCCGCTCGCACCGCCCGCAACGAGGCGACACCGCGTTCGCCAAAGACCACTGGCACCCCCTGGCAGATACGCGTCAACGATACACGCCTGCGAGGGTACCGGGTGCACCTCGCGGACCGTCGTCCGGCAGAGCCCGTCCTGTTGGACGTCGGCCCGCTGAACCTGGACGTGAAACGCTTCGACAGCCTGAACAAGACCCCCTTCACCCTTACGCTCGACACGGGCGTGGGCAAGGAGGGCCGGCTCCAGGCAACAGGCCAGGTCAATCTCGCACCGGTCAGCGCCCAGCTCGATGTCGTCACCCGCGACCTCGACCTGCGCATCGCCCAGGCCTACATCACCCCGCACATCCGCCTCGAGCTGCGCAGTGGCCGACTCGACAGCGACCTGAAGGTGGACCTCGAGCGCATGGAGCCTCTGGCGTTCACCGTGACCGGCAAGGCCCAGGTGGACCAGCTGCATACCCTCGACACCCTCAAGGACCGCGACCTGCTGAAATGGCAGCGCCTGACCCTCGAGGGGCTGTCATACGTGCAGGGCGATGCATTGACAGTCGACACGGCCACGCTCGACCAGCCCTATGCGCGGTTCATGATCAACGAAGACCGCAGCACCAACATCGACGACCTGCTCATCGAGACGCCGTCGGAAAAGGCCCAGCGTCAGCAGGCACGTACCAGTACCCCGTCCGAACCGGCCCTGGGCATTCACATCGGCCGTACGCTGATCAAGAACGGTGCGGCGAATTTCGCCGACTTCACCCTCACGCCGTTCTTCGCCACGGCCGTCCAGCAGCTTCACGGCACCATCGGCACGATCGACAACCGCCGCGCCGAGCCCGCCCGGATCGACATCGAGGGCAAGGTCGACCGTTATGCGCCGGTCGCGATCAATGGCAAGCTCAACCCCTTCGACCCCATGGCCAGCCTGGACATCGCCGCCGGCTTCAGGCGTGTCGAGCTGACCACATTGACGCCCTATGCCGGCAAGTTCGCCGGCTACCGCATCCGCAAGGGCCGGCTCAACCTGGACCTGCACTACGTGATCACCCAGGGGCGACTGGTGGCCGAGAACGAAGTGGTCGTCGAACAGCTGCAACTGGGCGAACGGGTCGACAGCCCCGACGCGCTCGACCTGCCGATCCGCCTGGCGGTGGCGCTGCTCAAGGACAGCAAGGGCACCATCTCGTTGTCCTTGCCCGTCTCGGGCGACCTGCGCAACCCGCAGTTCCAGGTCATGCCGATCGTCTGGCAGACCTTGCGCAACCTGGCCCTGCGCGCGGTGCAATCGCCCTTCCGCTTCATCGGTGGCCTGGTCGCCGGGGGCGATGCCGAGGACTTGAGCACGGTCAGCTTCGTCCCTGGCTCGAGCGAACTGGACGCCTCGGCGCGCGCCTCCCTGGATACCTTGGCCGCAGCCCTGGCCAAGCGACCCAAGCTACGCCTGGAGATTGAAGGCACCAGTGCGCAGGCCAGCGACGGCCCGCTGATCGCCCAGCAGCGCCTGGAGCGGGAGTACCAGACCACGTGGTACAAAGTCCTCCAGCGCCGCGGCGACAAGGTGCCCGCTGACGCTTCGCTGCTGCAGGTCAAGGACGAAGACAAGCCTGCGTTGCTCGAAGGCATCTACCGCACACGGCTCAAGCAGCAGCCGCCCGCCGAATGGGAGCGCCTCGATGCCGCGCAACGTACCGCACGGCTGCGCGATGCCCTTCTCGACACATGGGCGAAAAGCCCTACCCTGCTGCGGCTGCTCGGGCAGGAGCGTGCCGGCAGCATCAAGGATTACCTGGTCAGCCACGGCAAGCTGGCGGACGAACGCGTCTACTTCATCGACACGACCCTGGGCACCGCACGACCTGACGGCCGTATCGTCACGCCGCTGCACCTGGACGCTGAATAAGCTACGTCTGCCGACCGAACACGAGGCGCAAACGAAAAGACCCCCGGCATCGCTGCCGGGGGTCTTGGTCAACGTTGGCCAGATCCGTCTGGCCACTCGCTGGGTGCTTATTCGGCTTTCAGGCCGTCAGCCGAAACAGCCTGAACGCCTTTGATCTTCTTGGCGATCGAGACGGCGACTTCTTTCTGCGACTCGCTGACTTTCACGTCGGAGGACAGGGAAACCACGCCTTTGTTGGTTTCGACTTTGATGTCGCTGCCTGGAATGCCTTTCTCGGTCAGCAGGTCAGCTTTGACCTTGGTGGTGATCCAGGTGTCAGAGGTGTCTTGCTTGACTTCTTGGGTAGTCGTGTTGGCCGCCAGCGTCATAGGTGCCTGTGCAGACTGCTGAGCGAAAGCGGCGTTAGCCATGGTCAGCGTCAGAGCGGTAGCAGTAGCGGCAGCAATGGCGAACTTCTTCATACGGAACACTCCTGGTCTTCGATAGGGCTGAGCCAGTCTTTGCGGCGTCAGTACTTATCAGAGTGCACAAGCGATGCCAGGTTCAATTCTTAATAAAACCCTTTTAAATCAACAGCTTATCAGCTAGCGGAATATTATGCGTCGTGCAAATTGCATACTGTCGCGTTTTTTTGCAGGCAAGATGCAAGCTTGCCGCATGCCTTCGCACGGCGGGCATGAAAAAGGGCCCACGAGGGGCCCTTTCTTGACGCAGTGTCGTGCTTAGACGCCCGAGGCCTTGGCCGCGGCGACGTCCTTGATCGACAGCTTGATACGGCCACGGTTGTCCACGTCCAGTACCAGCACTTCGACTTCCTGACCTTCCTTGAGGATGTCGGTGACCTTCTCCACGCGCTCGTTGCTGAGCATGGAGATGTGCACCAGACCGTCTTTGCCCGGCAGGATGTTGACGAAGGCACCGAAGTCGACGATACGCTCGACCTTGCCGACGTAGATCTTGCCGATCTCGGCTTCGGCGGTGATGCTCAGCACGCGCTGACGCGCAGCCTCGGCCGCTTCTTTGCTTTCGCCGAAGATCTTGATCGAGCCGTCGTCTTCGATGTCGATCGACGCCTTGGTCTCTTCGCAGATGGCACGGATGGTCGCGCCGCCTTTACCGATGACGTCACGGATCTTGTCGGTGTCGATCTTCATCGCGATCATGGTCGGCGCGTTGGCCGAAAGCTCGGTACGCGATTGGGCGATGATCTGGTTCATCTGGCCGAGGATGTTCAGGCGCGCTTCCAGGGCTTGGCCCAGGGCGATCTCCATGATCTCTTCGGTGATGCCGTTGATCTTGATGTCCATCTGCAGCGCGGTAACGCCCTTGGCAGTACCGGCCACCTTGAAGTCCATGTCGCCCAGGTGGTCTTCGTCACCCAGGATGTCGGTCAGGACCGCGAACTTGTCGCCTTCCTTGACCAGGCCCATGGCGATACCGGCCACGGGGGCCTTCATCGGGACACCGGCGTCCATCAGGGCCAGCGAAGCACCGCAGACCGAGGCCATGGAGCTGGAACCGTTGGATTCG
The DNA here is from genome assembly GCA_001534745.1 of Pseudomonas monteilii. Taxonomy (NCBI): domain Bacteria; kingdom Pseudomonadati; phylum Pseudomonadota; class Gammaproteobacteria; order Pseudomonadales; family Pseudomonadaceae; genus Pseudomonas; species Pseudomonas alabamensis. Next base: position 657,499 of record CP013997.1, on the reverse strand, counting down.
GTGATTTCCGAGACCACACGGATGGTGTACGGGAATTCGCTGTCGCTCGGCAGCATGGCCTGAACGCCACGACGGGCCAGGCGGCCGTGACCGATTTCACGACGACCGGCGCCGCCCATGCGGCCGCACTCACCCACCGAGAACGGCGGGAAGTTGTAGTGCAGCATGAAGGCATCGCGCTTCTCGCCTTCCAGGGTGTCCAGCAGCTGGGCGTCACGGGCAGTACCCAGGGTCGCGACGACCAGGGCCTGGGTTTCGCCACGGGTGAACAGGGCCGAACCGTGGGTCTTGGGCAGAACGCCGACTTCGATGTTCAGCGGACGCACGGTGCGGGTGTCACGGCCGTCGATACGCGGCTTGCCGTTGACGATGTTCTCGCGGACGGTGCGGTATTCCAGCTCACCGAAGATCTCTTTGACCGCGCCAGCGCTCGGGCCGGTTTCTTCGTTGCTGAAGCGTGCCACGACCTGGTCGCGCAGCTCGCCCAGACGGGCATAGCGATCGGCTTTCAGGGTGATGGTGTAGGCTTCGGAGATGGCTGCGCCAAACTCGCCACGCACGGCGTCGAGCAGTGCGGTGTTGGCGGCGGCAGGCTGCCACTCCCAGGTCGGCTTGGCGGCTTCGGCAGCCAGTTCCTTGACGGCCTTGATGACGGCCTGGAACTCGTCGTGGGCGAACAGCACGGCGCCCAGCATCTGGTCTTCGGTCAGTTCCTTGGCTTCGGATTCGACCATCAGCACGGCGGAGTCGGTACCGGCCACGACCATGTCGAGGCTGGAGGCAGCCAGTTGCTCGTAGGTCGGGTTCAGCAGGTAGCCGGTGCTTTCATGGAAGGCAACACGGGCGGCGCCGATCGGGCCTTCGAACGGAATACCGGAGATGGCCAGGGCAGCCGAGGTACCGATCATCGCGGCGATGTCCGGATCGGTCTTCTTGCTGGTGGAGACGACGGTGCAGACGACCTGCACTTCGTTCATGAACCCTTCGGGGAACAGCGGACGGATCGGACGGTCGATCAGGCGCGAGGTCAGGGTCTCTTTCTCGGAAGGACGGCCTTCACGCTTGAAGAAACCACCTGGGATCTTGCCGGCGGCGTAGGTCTTTTCCTGGTAGTGCACGGACAGCGGGAAGAAGCTCTTGCTCGGATCGGCCTGCTTGGCACCGACCACGGTGACCAGCACGGTCACGTCGTTATCGACGGTGACCAGCACGGCGCCGGAGGCCTGGCGGGCAATGCGGCCCGTTTCGAGCGTAACGGTCGACTGACCGAACTGGAATGTCTTGATGACCGGGTTCACGGTTTCTACCTTCTTCAATGGCTCTGGGGGAAACGGGTTTCTTGCGAATGCTTGGGCAGTACAGGGAATCGGCCCTGTCGACCGTCCAGATAAAACAAAAGGTTGGAAGCCTGGCTGGCCGAGCTGAACATCGCTCGACCAGACCAGACCGCCAACCTCTTCGACGAACATGACCTGTTCTCGTGCACCGCTGCCAGGCAGCGATGCTCGAGACCGCAACACGCCATGTGCACCACGTGGCCGAGCCGCTATTAGCGACGCAGGCCCAGGCGACCGATCAGGGCGCTGTAACGGGTGGTGTCCTTGCCCTTGAGGTAGTCCAGCAGCTTACGACGCTGGTTAACCATGCGGATCAGGCCACGACGCGAGTGGTGGTCTTTCTCGTTGGCCTTGAAGTGGCCTTGAAGCTTGTTGATGTTGAAGGTCAGCAGGGCAACCTGAACTTCCGGGCTACCGGTGTCGCCGGCGGCTTGCTGATAGTCTGCAACGATCTGAGCTTTTTCTTCGACGCTGAGGGCCATGTGGCTTCTCCTGATAAACGGATCCCGCACGCGGGGTCCAATAGGCCAGGGACGGAGCCCTGTATTAATGTAAGAGGCGTGACCGTGCCTATTGACAGCCATCCTCGGTCCACGGGCATCGGCCGAAGCCTTTGCCCATGGTTTCGGTCATTCCGACCGAATCAAGCGACGCGGCGCGATACGCCCGTCTTCGCTCACTTCACCGATACCGATGAAGCGACCGTCGTGATCCTGTACGCGCACCATGCCGAAGGCCGGTGCTTCCGGTGCCCTTACTGCCTGCCCATGCAGCCAGTAGAACGCACTGTGTTCCGACAACTGCACCAGCGGCCAGTCGAGCAGGCCGCTGTCGGAAGGGAGCAGGAAGCGATCGAGCGCTTCGTGTCCGCCTTCGGCATGAGCCTGTTCGAGCGCCTCGAGCGTCACCGTACGGGCCAGGTCGAAGGGACCGGCCTGCGTACGCCGCAACTCGGCGACGTAGGCGCCGCATCCGAGCACTTCGCCGATATCCTCGACCAGCGTGCGGATGTAGGTGCCTTTGCTGCAACCCACCGACAGTCTGGCACGTGTGCCATCGACGTCGAGCAGTTCCAGGTGGTTAATAGTAACAGAACGCGCCTCGCGCTCCACTACCTCTCCTGCACGTGCCAGTTTATACAACGGCTGGCCATCGCGCTTGAGCGCCGAGTACATCGGCGGTACCTGGCTGATCGGACCCCGGAACTGCGGCAGTGCAGCGTCGATGTCGGGGCGACCGACGGTCACCTCGCGCGTGCACAGCACCTCGCCTTCGGCGTCGGCAGTGTTGGTGGTCTGGCCCAGCTGCATGACCGTCTCGTAGCCCTTGTCGGAATCGAGCAGGTACTGGGAGAACTTGGTCGCCTCCCCGAAGCACAGCGGCAGCACGCCGGTGGCCAGCGGATCGAGGCTGCCGGTGTGGCCGGCCTTCTCGGCATTGAGCAGCCAGCGCACCTTCTGCAGGGCCGCATTGGACGTGAAGCCCAAGGGCTTGTCGAGCAGGATGATGCCGCTGACGTTACGACGGATACGTTTGACCTGGGCCACCGCTTACTCCTCGGCGTCCGGCTTGTCGGCATCCTGGTGCTGACGGTCTTCGGCCACCGCGCGCTCGATCAGCGCCGACAGGTGGGCACCCCGGCTGATGCTCTCGTCGAAGTGGAAGTGCAGCTGCGGGACGCTGCGCAGGTTCATCGCGCGGCCCAGGTGCAGGCGCAGGAAGCTGGCGGCGCTGTTGAGCGCCTTGAGGGTCTGCGCCACGGTGTCGGAACCGTCGGCACCCATGACGGTGATGAACACCTTGGCATGGCCCAGGTCACGGCTGACGTCCACGGCGGTGATGGTCACCAGACCGACACGGGGATCCTTGACCTCGCGACGAATCAGCTCAGCCAGTTCGCGCTGCATCTGATCGCCGATACGTTGGGTACGGCTGTATTCTTTTGCCATCGTTGTTACCTGTCACTGAAGCGGCAAACGCCCGACCAGGCGAAAGCCTGACCGGGCGCTGTTTGTAGAGAGCGATCGGGCCTCGCAGAAGACGACCCGACGTTCTCCCTGACACATCGCTTAGAGCGTACGTGCCACCTGGACCTTCTCGAAGACTTCGATCTTGTCGCCGACCTTGACGTCGTTGTAGCTCTTGACGCCGATGCCGCACTCCATGCCCGAACGCACTTCGGCAGCGTCGTCCTTGAAGCGACGCAGCGATTCCAGCTCGCCTTCGAAGATCACCACGTCCTCGCGCAGTACGCGGATCGGACGGTTGCGGTAGACGGTGCCTTCGATGACCATGCAGCCAGCGATGGCGCCGAACTTCGGCGAACGGAACACGTCACGCACTTCGGCGACGCCCAGGATGTTCTCGCGAACATCGCTGCCGAGCATGCCGGTCAGGGCTTTCTTGACGTCTTCGATGATGTCGTAGATCACGTTGTAGTAACGCATATCCAAACCTTCCTGCTCGACGATCTTGCGCGCACCGGCATCGGCACGCACGTTGAAGCCGAACAGCACGGCGTTGGACGCCAGCGCCAGGTTGGCATCGCTCTCGGTGATACCACCGACGCCGCCACCGACCACACGCACCTGGACTTCGTCGTTGCCCAGCCCGCCGAGCGAGCCTTGCAGCGCTTCCAGGGAACCGCGCACATCGGTCTTGAGCACGATGTTGAGGGTCTTCTTCTCTTCCTGACCCATGGTCTCGAAGATGTTTTCCAGCTTGCCGGCGTGGGCGCGGGCCAGCTTGACCTCGCGGTACTTGCCTTGACGGAACATCGCCACTTCACGGGCTTTCTTCTCGTCGGCGACCACGGACAGCTCGTCACCGGCTTCCGGCGTACCATCCAGGCCGAGGATCTCGACCGGAATCGACGGGCCGGCTTCCTTCACAGGCTTGCCGTTCTCGTCGAGCATGGCACGGACGCGGCCGTAGTTGGAACCGCACAGCACCATGTCGCCCTGACGCAGCGTACCGTCCTGAACCAGGATGGTAGCGACCGGACCACGGCCCTTGTCGAGACGCGATTCGACCACGACGCCACGACCTGGAGCGGTCGGCGTCGCGCTCAGCTCGAGGATCTCGGCCTGCAGCAGGACGGCTTCGAGCAGCTCGTCGACACCGGTACCCATCTTCGCCGAGACCTTCACGAACGGCGTGTCACCACCCCAGTCCTCGGAGGTCACGCCTTCGACGGACAGCTCGTTGCGGATGCGGTCGAGGTCGGCACCCGGCTTGTCGATCTTGTTCACCGCCACGACCAGCGGAACGCCCGCTGCCTTGGCATGCTGGACGGCTTCGCGGGTCTGCGGCATCACGCCGTCGTCCGCTGCCACCACCAGGATGACGATGTCGGTCGCCTTGGCACCACGGGCACGCATCGCGGTGAACGCGGCGTGGCCCGGGGTATCGAGGAAGGTGACCATGCCGCGGTCGGTTTCCACGTGGTAGGCACCGATGTGCTGGGTGATACCACCGGCCTCGCCTGCGGCGACCTTGGCACGACGAATGTAGTCGAGCAGCGAGGTCTTGCCGTGGTCGACGTGACCCATCACGGTCACCACCGGTGCACGCGATTCGGTCTCGCCTTCGAACTTCAGCGATTCGGCCAGGGAGTCTTCCAGCGCAGTGTCGCTGACCAGCTTGACCTTGTGGCCCAGCTCTTCGGCGACCAGCTGTGCGGTCTCACGGTCCAGCACCTGGTTGATGGTGACGGGCGTGCCCAGCTTGAACATGAACTTGACGACTTCAGCGCCCTTGACGGCCATCTGCTGTGCCAGCTCGGAGACGGTGATGGTCTCGCCGAGGGTGACGTCACGGACGATCGGGCCGGTCGGGCTCTGGAAGCCATGCTGGTTGCGCTTCTTCAGCTTGCCCTTGCCACCGCGACCGCGACGGAAACCATCGCTTTCTTCTTCGGTGGTACGCGGCGCGGCACGCGGCGTCGGGGCCTTCTCTTTCTCTTTGACCTTGACCTTCACCGACACGCGCGGCGCTTCGTTGCGGCGCTCGCCACGACGATCGTCCTCACGGGCACGCTCGCCACGACGGGCGTCGTCCTTCTTGCGCTCGGCAGCTCGCGCAGCGGCGTCTTCGGACGTCGGTGCGTTGGCCGCAGGTGCGGCGGCCGGAGCCGGTGCCGGTGCAGCGGCAGCAGGTGCAGCGGCAGGTGCGGCCTTGGGCGCTGCACCCGACTCGCGACGGGATTGCTCCTCGATGCGCTGACGGGAATCGGCGTTGGCCTTGACACGCGCGGCTTCTTCGGCGGCACGACGCTCTTCGAGCTCGCGCTTCTGCTCCGCCTGGATCTCTTCCTGGCTGCGCTGAACGAATACTTTCTTCTTGCGTACTTCTACGCTGATGCTCTTGCTACCGGCGACACGCAGGGTGCTGGTGGTCTTGCGCTGCAAGGTGATCTTGCGCGGCTCTTCCGCCTTGGCCTTGTGGCCACTTTTCAGGTGGTTCAGCAAAACCTGCTTTTCATTGTCGGTCACTACCTGACCGGCGTCGGTGTGCGGCAGACCTGCCTCACGCATCTGCTGCAGCAGGCGCTCTACCGGTGCTTCGACCTCTCGGGCCAGTTCTTTCACCGTGACTTGCGTCATGCACTTCTCTCCTCAGGCCGCGCCTAATTACTCGAACCAGTGGGCTCGGGCGGCCATGATCAACTTGCCGGCACGCTCTTGGTCGATGCCGTCGATGTCGAGCAGGTCGTCAATCGACTGCTCGGCCAGGTCTTCGCGGTTAACCACGCCGCGCACCGCCAGTTCCGCTGCCAGGTCGTCGTCCATGCCCTCGAGGGAGAGCAAGTCTTCGGCCGGGTGAGCGTCTGCCAGTTTTTCCTCGGTAGCGATGGCCTTGGTCAACAAACGATCCTTGGCACGAGCGCGAAGCTCGTTGACGATGTCTTCGTCGAAGCCGTCGATGTTGAGCATTTCTTCCAACGGTACGTAGGCAATTTCTTCCAGGCTGGTGAAGCCTTCGTCGACCAGCACCTGAGCCAGTTCTTCATCGACTTCCAGCTCTTCGATGAAGTTGCGCAGGATATCGCCAGTCTCGGCCTGCTGCTTGGCCTGGATGTCCTTCTCGGTCATCACGTTCAAGGTCCAGCCGCTCAGCTGGCTGGCCAGGCGAACGTTCTGACCGCCACGACCGATCGCCTGGGCGAGGTTGTCCTCGGCCACGGCGATGTCCATGGCATGGGCATCCTCGTCGACGATGATGGCTGCCACTTCAGCGGGCGACATGGCGTTGATGACGAATTGTGCCGGGTTCTCGTCCCAGAGGACGATATCCACGCGCTCGCCACCCAGTTCGCCGGAAACGGCCTGGACGCGCGAGCCACGCATGCCGATGCAGGCACCTTGCGGGTCGATGCGCTTATCCTTCGAGCGCACGGCGATCTTGGCACGCGAACCCGGATCACGGGACGCAGCCATCACTTCGATCAGACCCTCGGCGATTTCCGGGACTTCGATCCGGAACAGCTCGATCAGCATCTGTGGGGCGGTACGCGACAGGATCAGCTGCGGACCACGGTTTTCGGTACGGATTTCCTTGAGCAGCGCACGCAGGCGCACGCCGACCCGGAAGGTCTCGCGGGAAATGATGTCCTCACGCGCCAACAGGGCCTCGGCATTATTGCCCAGGTCGACGATGACGTTGTCGCGGGTGACTTTCTTGACCGTACCCGAGATGATTTCACCGACGCGCTCGCGGTAGGCGTCGACGATCTGCGCACGCTCGGCCTCGCGGACCTTCTGTACGATGACCTGCTTGGCGGTCTGGGCGGCGATGCGTCCGAACTCGATGGACTCGATCTTTTCTTCGATCACGTCACCGACTTTGGCCTCGGGGTGGCTTTCCTGGATCTTGCTCGGCCAGACTTCAATGGCCGGATCGTCCAGGTCGTCTTCCTCGACCACGGTCCAGCGACGGAAGGTTTCGTAGCTACCGGTGTGGCGGTTGATTTCCACACGCAGGTCGACTTCGTCTTCAAAACGCTTCTTGGTCGCGGTGGCCAGGGCCACTTCCAGCGCCTCGAAAATGACGCCGGGCGGAACGCCCTTTTCGTTGGATACCGATTCAACAACCAGCAGTACTTCTTTGCTCATCGTACGCCTCGCCTTGCGCAAGCCTTCAGACCCGGAATCTCCGCCGGGCCAGGCACGTCTCAGTCAAAACTGGGAATGATATTGGCCTTGTCGATCGAGTCGATCGGCAACAGGAACTCGTGGGTGTCTACCTGAACCACCACGTCCTGCTCCTCCACACCGCGGAGAAGGCCTTGGAAGTTACGCCGCCCTTCGAACGGCGTACGCAGTTTGATCTTCACTTGTTCACCGGCATGCAGGGCAAACTGTTCAAGGGTGAACAGCGGCCGGTCCATGCCGGGAGAAGACACTTCGAGGGTATATTCGGAGCTGATTGGATCTTCTACATCCAGTACGCCACTGGCCTGACGGCTGACCGCTTCGCAGTCGTCCACCAGGATGCCGCCCTCTTTGTCGATGTAGATACGCAGGACCGAATGCTTGCCTTGGGAGATGAATTCGATCCCCCAGCATTGGTAGCCCAGACCCTCGACAACCGGGGCCAGCAAGGCCTGCAACTGTTCTAGCTTGCTCGACACCTGAACCCCCTCGTGCATGCTGTGCAAATAAAAAATGGGCGAAGCGCCCATCCCTGATACGCCGTCGGACAACGGCGCTAAGACTGTTCAGCTAACAAAAAGCCCCTGTGAAGGGGCTCCGCTGACATTGGTTGCGGGGGCTGGATTTGAACCAACGACCTTCGGGTTATGAGCCCGACGAGCTACCAGACTGCTCCACCCCGCGTCAACGCTGGAGCGAAAGTATAAGACCGAACCCGCGAAGGGGTCAATCTGACCTCCACCTGCAAGAAAGCCCGCAACAGCGGGCTCTCATGCTTCAATTGGTACCGAGAAGGGGACTCGAACCCCTACACCCTATGGGCACAACCACCTCAAGGTTGCGTGTCTACCAATTCCACCACCTCGGCAATACTACATGAAACCTGTTACTGCTGCTCTTCAGCCGGAGGAGGTACATCACCCGTGTTAGGGGTCGTTGCGCTCTTCTGTTCTTGGAGCACCGGTACATCATCATTCAATACCGGTTTTTGTTGCTGCTGAACTTCCATGACCGCTGGATCTGGAAGACCGGCTTGAGAAAGCTCATGTGCTTTCTGCTTTGCGAAGTATCCTAACCCAAGTGCTGTCAAAAAGAAAGAGGCAGCAAGTATAGCAGTGATTTTACTGAGGAACGTTGCGGAGCCCTGACTACCGAATACGGTATTCGAAGCACCTGCGCCAAACGAGGCACCGGCTTCCGCACCTTTACCCTGTTGCAGCAACACCAGCGCGATAACCCCGATGGCACCCAACAGATGAAAAACGACTACGACTGTTTCCAGCATTTGTTCAGTTTCCTGCGGCGCGACAAATTGCACCGAATTCGTCTGCGTTCAGGGACGCTCCACCAATGAGCCCCCCATCGATATCCGGCATGCCGAACAACTCAACCGCATTGGCTGCCTTGACGCTACCGCCGTACAGGATCTGTACGTTGGCGGCGATCTCGGCATCCTTTGCCGCCAGCTGGCTTCGGATCGCGGCGTGCACATCCTGGGCCTGCTGAGGCGTCGCCGTCAGCCCTGTACCGATGGCCCAAACAGGCTCGTAGGCAATGACCGCATTGGCAAAGGCCGTAACACCCAATGCATCGATGATACTGTTCAACTGCCGGCCGACAACTTCCAGCGTCTTGCCCGCCTCGCGCTCTTCAAGGGTTTCCCCAATACACAGCACGGGCTTCAAACCACTTTCCTGGGCAGCTGCAAACTTGCGATTGAGCACGTCGTCATCTTCGCCTATCAATTGGCGTCGCTCGGAGTGCCCGATCAGGACCAGTGTGCACCCTGCATCGGCCAGTTGAGCCGGTGATATTTCACCGGTCAACGCGCCTTGCCCAGGCTGTACCGCAGAATTCTGTGACCCGATGAGTATTCCCGTGCCTTGCACACCCTCGACAACGCGATGGATGAACAACTCAGGGGGGAATACCGCCACTTCGATACTGCCCGGAAGGGCCAGCCTGCTTAGGCCGGAGACAAGCTCAGCGACGCTGGCGCGGGTACCGTGCATTTTCCAGTTACCAGCTACCATGGGGCGACGCATGCTTTACCTCGTCGATCAAAGTGGGCGCAGATCTTATCCAAACGGATTCGCGCTGGCAAGCCTCTTTCACGCACAAACCTCGGTGACCAGTTTGGCCAACGATTCGGCATGCTTGCGCACCTGGCCTTCGTCGTCGCCCTCGACCATCACCCGCACCAGCGGCTCGGTCCCCGACTTGCGCAGCAGCACGCGGCCACGCCCGGCCATGGCCTCGGTCGCCTCGGCGCTGGCCTGCTTGACCTCGGGATGTTCCAGCGGGTCGACGTCGCTGCCAGAGAAGCGCACGTTGATCAGCACCTGCGGGCACTTGCGCAGCGCCTGGCGGGCCTGGGCCAGCGTCTCGCCGCGACGCTTGAGCGCCATCAGCACTTGCAAGGCAGCGATGATCGCATCACCGGTGGTGGTGTGGTTGCAGCACACCACGTGCCCGGAGTTCTCGCCACCGAGCTGCCAGTCGCGCTCTTGCAGTTCGGCCATCACGTAACGGTCGCCGACCTTGGCGCGCGCGAACGGAATGCCCAGCTCGCCCAGGGCCAGCTCAAGGCCCAGGTTGCTCATCAGGGTACCGACCACACCCCCGTGCAGCTTGCCGCGCTCCTGCAGGTCGCGGGCGATGATGAACAGCAGTTCGTCACCGTCGACGATCGCACCGGTGTGGTCGACCATCAGCACGCGGTCACCGTCGCCATCGAAGGCGATGCCCAGATCGGCATGCCCGACCAGCACGGCGGCCTGCAGCGACTCGATGTGCGTCGAGCCACAGCCCTCGTTGATGTTCAGCCCATCGGGCTGGGCATGCAGCACGGTGACGTCGGCGCCCAGCTCGCGGAACACGCTTGGGGCCACCTTGTACGTCGCGCCGTGGGCACAGTCGACCACCAGCTTGAGGCCGGCGAAATCGGTGCTGCTCGGCACGCTGCTCTTGCAGAACTCGATGTAGCGACCGGCGGCGTCGTTGATCCGCGAGACCTTGCCCAGCTTGCTCGACTCGACCACGGTCATCGGCTGGTCGAGCAGTTCCTCGATCATCAGCTCGATGTCGTCGGGCAGCTTGACGCCCTGGCCCGAGAAGAACTTGATGCCGTTGTCGTCGTGGGGGTTGTGCGAGGCACTGATGACGATGCCGGCTTCGGCGTGGAAGGTGCGCGTCAGATAGGCGATGGCCGGCGTCGGCATCGGTCCCAGCAGCATCACGTCGGCACCGGCGGCGGAAAGCCCGGCCTCGAGGGCCGATTCGAACATGTAGCCGGAGATGCGCGTGTCCTTGCCGACCAGCACACGGCAGTTGCCCTGCTTGCGGAAGGCCATGCCTGCGGCCCAACCGAGCTTGAGCATGAAGTCGGGCGTGATCGGGTATTCACCGACACGGCCACGGATGCCGTCGGTACCAAAGTATTTTCTGCTCATGACGAGGCTCCAGGATTCTTTTATTCGGCGTTCTGCACCGCAGCGATCATGCGCACCATATCGACGGTCTCGTGCACATCATGGACGCGAAGGATACGCGCGCCCTTGGTCATCGCCAAGGCAGCCAACGCCAGGCTGCCATAGAGTCGCTCGTCGACCGATCGTTCCAGGGTCAGGCCGATCATGCTCTTGCGCGAGACGCCGACCAAGAGCGGGCGACCCAGGCGATGCAACGCCTCGAGGTGCTTGAACAGGCTCAGGTTGTGGGCCAGGGTCTTGGCGAAGCCGAACCCCGGGTCGAGCACGATGCGGCTGGCGTCGATACCGGCGGCGGCACAGGCTGCCATGCGCGATTCCAGGTAGCGCGCCACGTCCTGGGTCACGTCGTCGTAGCGAGGATCGTCCTGCATGGTGCCAGGCTCGCCGCGCATGTGCATGAGGCACACGGGTAACCCGGTGGCGGCCGCTGCATCCAGTGCACCGTCGCGCTCGAGGGCGCGCACGTCGTTGATCAGGCCAGCACCGAGCCGCGCCGCTTCGCGCATGACCGCGGGCGTGGAGGTATCGACCGACACGATCACGTCCAGGTGAGCCGCGATGGCTTCGACCATGGGCGCCACACGCTCGAGTTCCTCGGTGACCGACACGGCGCGCGCACCCGGCCGGGTCGACTCGCCGCCGACGTCGATCAGCGTCGCACCGGCGGCCACCATGGCCTCGGCGTGGCGCAATGCCGCGTCGCGACGCGCGAACTGGCCGCCGTCGGAAAAGGAATCGGGGGTGACATTGAGAATGCCCATGACATGGGTCTGGGACAGATCAAGCACCCGGCTGCCGCAAGGCAACCGGGTGGGGTACTGCTGAGAGCTCATAGGCGCCCTTAGTGTTGAGCGGCAGGGCCACCGATCGGGGACTCGGGACGATCGCCTTGTGGCGCGGCCGGCGTGCCGGACGGCCCGGCGTCGTTGTTGTCCCAGTCACGCGGCTCGCGCGGGGTGCGACCGGCCATGATGTCGTCGATCTGGTCGGCGTCGATGGTTTCGTACTTCATCAGCGCTTCGGCCATGGCATCGAGCTTGTCGCGGTTCTCCGTGAGGATCTGGCGAGCGGTGTCGTAGCAGTGGTCGATGATGCTGCGCACTTCGGAGTCGATCAGCTTGGCGGTCTCACCCGAGACACTGGTGTTCTGCCCCGACGAGCCGCGACCCAGGAACACTTCGCCCTCTTCCTCGGCATACATCAGCGGACCCAGCTTCTCCGACAGGCCCCACTTGGTGACCATGTTCCGGGCGATCTGGCTGGCCCGCATGATGTCGTTCGAAGCGCCAGTGGTGACACCGTCGAAGCCCAGGGTCATTTCCTCGGCGATCCGGCCGCCGTACAGCGAGCAGATCTGGCTGATCAGCGCGCGCTTGGACAGGCTGTAGCGGTCTTCCTCGGGCAGGAACATGGTCACGCCCAGGGCGCGACCACGGGGGATGATCGACACCTTGTAGACTGGGTCATGCTCAGGCACCACACGACCGACGATGGCGTGACCGGCTTCGTGGTAAGCGGTGTTCTGCTTCTCTTTCTCGGACATGACCATGGTCTTGCGCTCGGCGCCCATCATGATCTTGTCCTTGGCCAGCTCGAATTCCTTCATCTCGATCGTGCGCTTACCTGAACGGGCAGCGAACAACGCGGCCTCGTTGACCAGGTTGGCCAGGTCCGCACCGGAGAAGCCAGGGGTGCCACGGGCGATGACCGCCGCGTTGACGTTCTCGCTGATCGGCGCCTTGCGCATGTGCACCTTGAGGATCTGCTCACGGCCACGGATGTCCGGCAGCCCCACCACGACCTGGCGGTCGAAGCGGCCAGGACGCAGCAGCGCCGGGTCCAGCACGTCGGGACGGTTGGTCGCGGCGATGACGATGATGCCATCGTTCATCTCGAAGCCGTCCATCTCCACCAGCAACTGGTTGAGGGTCTGCTCGCGCTCGTCGTGACCGCCACCCATGCCGGCGCCACGGTGGCGGCCGACGGCGTCGATCTCGTCGATGAAGATGATGCACGGTGCATGCTTCTTGGCCTGCTCGAACATGTCGCGCACGCGGCTGGCGCCGACACCGACGAACATCTCGACGAAGTCCGAACCGGAGATGGTAAAGAACGGTACCTTCGCTTCACCGGCGATGGCCTTGGCCAGCAAGGTCTTACCGGTGCCGGGCGGGCCGACCATCAGCACACCGCGGGGGATGCGGCCACCGAGGCGCTGGAACTTGCCCGGATCACGCAGGAATTCCACCAGCTCGCCGACTTCTTCCTTGGCCTCGTCGCACCCGGCGACGTCAGCCAGGGTGGTCTTGACCTGGTCCTCGGAAAGCAGGCGCGCCTTGCTCTTGCCGAAGCTCATCGGGCCGCCCTTGCCACCGGCCCCACCCTGCATCTGGCGCATGAAGAACATGAACACCGCGATGATCACCAGGATCGGGAAACTGGCCACCAGCAGCTGGGTCCAGATGCTCTGCTGTTCAGGCTGCTTGCCTTCGACCACGACACGGTTGTCGACCAGATCGCCGATCAGGCCGTTGTCGGCGATGGCCGGGCGGACGGTCTTGAAGTTGTCGCCATCGGTACGCTTGCCCGTGATGACGGCGCCGTCGACGGTCACGCGCTCGACCTTGCCTTCCTTCACTTGCTGAATGAAGTCGGAGTAGTTGAGGGTCTGCGGCTCGTTCGGGCTGGAGAAGTTGTTCATCACCGTCACGAGGACCGCCGCGATGATCAACCACAGGATCAGGTTCTTTGCCATGTCGTTCAATTAGCTACCCTCTGAGGTCCGGCGCACGACGCGGCCGTGCCTCGCATGATATTCACCGGCGTAACTTACTACATTACCTACGCATCCGCAGGCGCCGTCTGTAACCCTTTGTGAAACTTAGCCTACACGAAGATCCGACAAGCCCGTCAGAAAACGCCGATTGGAATTAACTATCACTTGACGTGGCAGCGCCTGCCCTGTGGCACGCCCTACCCCTTCCAACCTCTGGCGAGCAGGTATTGCTCGCGGGAACGGTCCCGCGACGAGGACGGCTTGCGCATCTGCACCTTGTCGAACTTGCCACGCACGTCCTTGAGGTACTGATCGAAGCCTTCTCCCTGGAATATCTTGATCAGGAAATCGCCGCCAGGTTTCAACACACGGCTGGCCAGATCCAGGGCCAGCTCACACAGGAACATCGCCCGCGGCATGTCGACCTCGGGGGTACCACTCATATTGGGGGCCATGTCGGAAATCACAAGGTCCACGTGGGAATCGCCGACCGCCTGCAGGATGCGCTCGAGCACCTCGTCCTGGGTGAAGTCGCCCTGGATGAAGGTCACGTCGGGAATGCTGTCCATCTCGAGGATGTCGGAGGCGATCAGGCGCCCCTGCCCGCCGATCAGACGACTGGTCACCTGCGACCAGCCACCGGGGGCCGCGCCCAGGTCGATCACGCTCATGCCGGGGCGGATCAATCGGTCCTTTTCCTGGATCTCCAGCAGCTTGTAGCTGGCGCGCGAGCGGTAGCCGTCTTTCTGCGCCTGTTTGACGAAGGGGTCGTTGAAATGCTCTCTCAGCCAGTTATGGCTGCTTTTGGAACGTTGCGCCACGGGGCACCTCGATGATATGCGTCGTGATTGACTGGGCGGAGCCACGGGCCCTCGGGTAAAATGCCCGTCAATTTTACAGAATCAGACGAAAAGGGTCAGATTATGCCGCTCAATAACGAGCAGAAGAAGCAGTACAAGTCCATTGGTCATGACCTCAAGCCTGTCCTGATCGTCGCCGGCAATGGGGTGAACGAAGGTGTGGTGGCCGAACTGGAGCGCGCCCTGGCCGATCACGAGCTGATCAAGGTAGAGATCCGCTCGGAAGATCGCGAAGAACGTGCCGCGGCCATCGCCGAGCTGTGCAAGGTCGGCCGCGCCGAACTGGTGCAGACCATCGGCAAGAAAGCCCTGATCTACCGCAAGAACCCGCAGCCGAACAAGCAGCTGTCGAACGTCCACCGCTACAAGTAAGCGGTGAAGCCCCTCAGCGGCGCGGCGTGCGCGCCCTGACGGGGACCGGCTGGGCCACCAGCACGATGCCGGCAAAGCCCAGCGTCAGGAAGCAGAGCATCTGCCACCGCTCCCCGACGGCAATGCCGTAGCGCAGCGTGTAGTACGCCACGCAGGCAGTGAATCCCAGCAACAGCATCTGCCCACGGAACTGACGCCACCAGGCCGGCAGACCGTCGACCCGCGCCAGCACCGCCAGCTGGATCATCAGCCCGAGCCATGCCACGCCGACCAGCCAACGGTCGATCTGCGCGGCGACATCCTGCACCAGCAAGGGTGCCAGGCCGCTGACCTTGAGCGCCGGCACCAGCCCCACGTGGAACACCCACAGGCCGCCGACCCAGAAAACCTGGGCCAGCTGCCAGAGGATGCCCTCGAGGGACGGCGCCCGCAGGCGCCGGTCAGACGTGCTTGACTTCGACAATCTCGTACTCGACCGTGCCGTTGGGCGTCTTGACGACCACCGTGTCACCTTCTTCCTTGCCGATGATGGCACGGGCGATCGGGGCGCTGCTGGACAGCTTGCCCTTCTTCACGTCGGCTTCGTCCTCGCCGACGATCTGGTAGGTCACCTGATCGCCGGTTTCGGTGTTCTCGAGCAGCACGGTGGTGCCGAAGATGACCTTGCCGGTGTGGGCGATGGTGGTGACGTCGATCACCACGGCGTTCTGCAGGCGGCCTTCGATGTCACGGATACGCGCCTCGACCATGCCCTGCTCTTCACGGGCGGCATGGTATTCGGCGTTTTCCTTCAGGTCGCCCAGCTCGCGCGCTTCGCCGATAGCCTGGCTCAGGCGCGGACGCTCGGTCTTGCTCAGGAAGGTCAGCTCCTCTTCCAGGGCGCGAGCGCCCTGAACGGTCATGGGGTACTTGGTCATGCTCATGGTTTGAGTCCTGCGTGCAGATCCTGCAAGCGGCGCACGGTCTTTTCCGGACCGAACTTCAGCGCTTCGCAGATGGCTTCACCCGCGGCAATGGTCGTGGTGCAGTAGATCTTGTGCTGCAGCGCGTTGCGGCGGATCGAGTAGGAGTCAGCGATCGACTGACGGCCTTCGGTGGTGTTGATGATCAACGATACTTCGTCGTTCTTGATCATGTCGACCACATGAGGGCGCCCCTCGGTCACTTTGTTGACGCGACGCACCTTCAGACCGGCCTGCTCGATCACCTTGGCGGTGCCGGCAGTGGCCACGATCTCGAAGCCCAGGCCGATCAGGTCACGGGCCACGCCCGCGACTTGCGGCTTGTCGTCGTCACGCACACTGATGAAGGCGGTGCCACCGGTCGGCAGCACTTCGCTGGCGCCCATCTGGGCCTTGGCGAAGGCTTCGCCGAAGCTGTCGCCCACGCCCATCACTTCACCGGTGGACTTCATCTCTGGGCCGAGGATCGGGTCCACGCCCGGGAACTTGGCGAACGGGAAGACGGCTTCCTTGACGCTGTAGAAGTTCGGGATGATTTCTTCGGTGAAGCCCAGTTCCTTGAGCGTCTTGCCGGCCATGACGCGCGCGGCGATCATCGCCAGGGAGGTGCCGATGCACTTGGACACGAACGGCACGGTACGCGAGGCGCGCGGGTTGACCTCGATCACGTAGATCTTGTCGCCCTGCAGGGCCAGCTGCACGTTCATCAGGCCGACCACGCCCAGCTCCAGGGCCATCTTGCGCACCTGCTCGCGGACTTCGTCCTGGACTTCCTGGCTCAGCGAGTACGGCGGCAGCGAGCAGGCCGAGTCACCGGAGTGAACGCCGGCCTGTTCGATGTGCTGCATGATCGCGCCGATCACCACGTCGGTGCCGTCGCAGACCGCATCCACGTCCATCTCGATGGCGCAGTTGAGGAAGTGGTCGAGCAGCACCGGGCTGTCGTTGGAGACCTGGACCGCTTCACGCAGGTAGCGCTTGAGCTCGTCCAGTTCGTAGACGATCTCCATGGCGCGACCGCCCAGCACGTACGAAGGACGCACCACCAGCGGGTAGCCGATGTCGCCGGCGGCACGGATGGCTTCGTCTTCGCTGCGCACGGTGGCGTTCGGCGGCTGCAGCAGGTTCAGGCGCTGCACCATCTGCTGGAAGCGCTCGCGGTCTTCGGCGCGGTCGATGGCGTCCGGGCTGGTGCCGATGATCGGTACGCCGGCCTCTTCCAGGGCGCGAGCCAGTTTCAGCGGGGTCTGGCCGCCGTAGTGGACGATGACGCCCTTGGGCTTCTCGACGCGGCAGACTTCCAGCACGTCTTCCAGGGTCAGTGGCTCGAAGTACAGGCGGTCGGAGGTGTCGTAGTCGGTCGACACGGTCTCGGGGTTGCAGTTGACCATGATGGTTTCATAACCATCTTCACGCAGCGCCAGGGCCGCATGGACGCAGCAGTAGTCGAACTCGATGCCCTGGCCGATACGGTTGGGGCCGCCGCCGAGGATCATGATCTTGTCGCGCGTCGACGGGTTGGCCTCGCACTCTTCCTCGTAGGTGGAGTACAGGTAGGCGGTGTCGGTGGCGAACTCGGCAGCGCAGGTGTCGACGCGCTTGTAGACCGGCAGCACGTCCAGCTTGTGGCGATGACGGCGCAGGTTCTTGTCGGTGATCCCGAGCAGTTTCGCCAGGCGCTGGTCGGAGAAGCCCTTGCGCTTGAGGCGACGCATCAGGTGGGCGTCGATGTCGGCCAGGCCCAGGGTCTTGATCTTTTCCTCATCCTTGATGAGGTCTTCGATCTGCACCAGGAACCAGTGGTCGATGCTGGTCAGGGCGAAGATCTCGTCGCGGGTCATGCCGGCACGGAAGGCATCGGCCACGTACCAGATACGCTCGGCGCCCGGCACGGTCAGTTCGCGCTTGAGGGTGCTGGCCGCTTCCGGGCTGGCCAGGTCGACTTTCGGGTCGAGGCCGCAGGCGCCGACTTCCAGGCCGCGCAGGGCTTTCTGCAGGGATTCCTGGAAGGTCCGGCCGATGGCCATGACTTCACCGACCGACTTCATCTGGGTGGTCAGGCGGGCGTCGGCCTTGGGGAATTTCTCGAAGGCGAAGCGTGGCAGCTTGGTGACGACGTAGTCGATCGACGGTTCGAACGAAGCCGGGGTACGACCGCCGGTGATGTCGTTCTGCAGCTCGTCGAGGGTGTAGCCGACGGCCAGCTTGGCGGCGATCTTGGCGATCGGGAAGCCGGTGGCCTTGGAGGCCAGCGCCGAGGAACGCGACACCCGCGGGTTCATCTCGATGACGACCATGCGGCCGGTGTCCGGGCAGATGCCGAACTGCACGTTGGAGCCGCCGGTTTCGACACCGATCTCACGCAGCACCGCCAGCGAGGCGTTGCGCATGATCTGGTATTCCTTGTCGGTCAAGGTCTGGGCCGGAGCGACAGTGATCGAGTCGCCGGTGTGCACGCCCATCGGGTCGAAGTTCTCGATGGAGCAGACGATGATGCAGTTGTCCTTCTTGTCGCGGACCACCTCCATCTCGTATTCCTTCCAGCCGATCAGCGATTCGTCGATCAGCAGTTCCTTGGTCGGCGACAGGTCCAGACCACGGGCGCAGATCTCTTCGAATTCTTCACGGTTGTAGGCGATGCCACCCCCGGTGCCGCCCATGGTGAAGGACGGACGGATGATGCACGGGAAGCCCAGGCGCTCGAGGACGGCGTTGGCTTCGTCCATGCTGTGGGCGATGCCGGAACGCGGGCATTCCAGGCCGATGGCCTTCATGGCCTTGTCGAAGCGCGAACGGTCTTCGGCCTTGTCGATGGTGTCGGCGTTGGCACCGATCATTTCCACGCCGAACTGCTCGAGCACGCCATGGCGCTCCAGGTCCAGGGCGCAGTTCAGCGCGGTCTGGCCACCCATGGTCGGCAGCACCGCGTCAGGGCGCTCCTTCTCGATGATCTTGGCCACCGACTGCCACTTGATCGGCTCGATGTAGGTGGCGTCGGCCATCGACGGGTCGGTCATGATGGTGGCCGGGTTGGAGTTCACCAGGATGACGCGGAACCCCTCCTCGCGCAGGGCCTTGCAGGCCTGGGCGCCGGAGTAGTCGAATTCGCAGGCCTGGCCGATCACGATCGGGCCAGCGCCGAGAATCAGGATGCTTTTGATGTCTGTACGTTTTGGCATGGTTGTCACTCAAATCCGCGGGTCAGTCGGCAAGCCGTCTTGAACGATCTTGGTCGGGCGCGTCCGGACGCGGCGTGTGCCGGTCCGGGAGCCCTGGAGCAGGATGCTTAGCGGCGCTTGGCCATGGCATCGATGAAGCGGTCGAACAGCGGCGCGACGTCGGTCGGCCCTGGGCTCGCCTCGGGGTGGCCCTGGAAGCTGAACGCGCTCTTGTCGGTACGCTCGATGCCCTGCAGGGTGCCGTCGAACAGCGACTTGTGGATGGCGCGCACGTTGCTCGGCAGGGTCGCTTCGTCGACGGCGAAACCGTGGTTCTGGCTGGTGATCATCACCACGCCGGAGTCGATGTCCTGCACGGGGTGGTTGGCGCCGTGGTGGCCATGACCCATCTTCACGGTCTTGGCACCGGAGGCCAGGGCCAGCAGCTGGTGACCCAGGCAGATGCCGAAGACCGGGATGTCGGTTTCGAGGATGTCCTTGATCGCCTGGATCGCGTAGTCGCACGGCTCGGGGTCGCCCGGGCCGTTGGAGAGGAACACGCCGTCCGGGTTCAGCGCCAGCACTTCGCTGGCCGGGGTCTGTGCCGGTACGACGGTCAGGCGGCAACCGCGGTCGACCATCATGCGCAGGATGTTGACCTTGACGCCGTAGTCGAAGGCGACGACGTGATGCGGCAGGTCGGCAGCATCGATGGTCGGGTGGCTGTCGGTCTTGAGGTCCCAGACACCGGAGCGCCACTCGTAGCGCTCCTGGGTGCTCACGACCTTGGCCAGGTCCATGCCTTTCAGGCCCGGGAAGCCGCGGGCTGCAGCGATCGCCGCTTCCTCGGTGATGTCGTCACCGGCCAGGATGCAACCGTTCTGGGCGCCCTTCTCACGCAGGATGCGGGTCAGGCGACGGGTGTCGATACCGGCGATGGCGACAACGTTGTTGGCCTTGAGGTAATCAGGCAGCGACTGGGTGTTGCGCCAGTTGCTGGCCAGCAGCGGCAGGTCGCGGATGACCAGGCCGGCGGACCAGACACGGTTGGATTCGGCGTCTTCGGCGGTGGTGCCGGTGTTACCGATGTGCGGGTAGGTCAGGGTGACGATTTGCTGGGCGTAGGAAGGGTCCGTGAGAATTTCCTGGTAGCCGGTCATTGCGGTGTTGAACACCACCTCACCAACGGTCTGCCCGTCGGCTCCAATGGCTTCACCGCGAAAAATGCTGCCATCGGCAAGGGCGAGTATGGCTGGCTTAGTCAAGAAGACCTCCCGTAAATCAAGCCTGAAAGGGCGATCGCAGGTTGCAAAAAAGCGGAATGACGTATGGACACGTCACTCCGCTTTAATATGCTGATTATCTGCGCGCTTTTAGTGGACACACTAAAGCTGTAGCTTACAGGAGTGAGGGTTTTGGGTCTACCGGATATGTGCCTGAAAAACATGGGATGGCGACATGGGTAGATCGTGGGGCCTGTTTGCGTGGCATGCCCGGAGAAGGAGGTGCAGGCCTTTGCGGGTCCTGCGGACCCGATCGCGGCCGGTCCGGCGCCCCGGCAGGGGCCGCTCCTACACCCGTAGTCCCACCGCGGGGTTGCAGGCTATCGCGGTCACCTGTGGGAGCGGCCCCAGTGCCGCGATCGGGTCCGCAGGACCCGCCAATCCGCCACACCACTGCCAGCCAGCATGACCCACCCGCACCGCCCCGCTGAAAGCCCACGGCAGGCACCTGACCTTACCAGCCCAGGCACCCACCTTTACTCAACGCAGATCCAGCACATCCTGCATGTCATACAACCCAGGCGCGCGCCCATCCAGCCACAGCGCGGCACGGACCGCGCCCTTGGCGAAGGTCATGCGGCTCGAGGCCTTGTGGGTGATCTCCACGCGCTCGCCTTCGGCTGCGAACAGCACGGTGTGATCGCCGACCACGTCGCCTGCACGCACGGTGGCAAAACCGATGGTCTTGCGGTCCCGCGCGCCGGTCTGGCCTTCGCGACCGTACACGGCCACTTCATCCAGATCGCGCCCCAGCGCCTGAGCCACGACCTCACCCATGCGCAATGCGGTCCCGGACGGCGCATCGACCTTGTGCCGGTGGTGCGCCTCGAGAATCTCGATGTCCACCTCGTCGCCCAGCACGCGAGCCGCCGTGTCGAGCAGCTTGAGGCAGAGGTTGACGCCGATGCTGAAGTTGGCGGCGAAGACGATCGGAATCTCTTTGCCCGCCTCGGCCAGCAGGGCCTTTTCATCGGTCGTGAAGCCCGTGGTGCCGATCACCATGGCCTTGCCCGCCTTGCGGCAGAAGGCCAGGTTCTTCAGGGTCACCGACGGGTGCGTGAAGTCGATGAGCACATCGAACTCGTCCGCCACCTTGGCCAGGTCCCCGCACAGGGGCACACCGATCCGGCCCAGTGCCGCCAGCTCGCCGGCATCGGCACCGACCAGCGAGCTGTCGGGCTTGTCGACCGCGGCCGTCAAACCCGCACTTGGCGCCTGTTGCTGCACGGCCTCGATGAGCGTCTTGCCCATCCGCCCTGCCGCGCCCATCACCGCAATACGTCGCATGTCGTGTTCCTTGTCAGAGATCGCCGAAGAAGCGCTTCACGCCGTCGAACCAGCCACTGGCCTTGGGCGAGTGGGAACTGTCGACCTGCAGCGAATCACGCAGCTCCTCGAGCAGCTCGCGCTGACGGCGGCTGAGATTGACCGGGGTCTCCACGGCCACGCGGCACAGCAGGTCGCCCGGTGCACCACCGCGCACGGGCGCGACGCCCTTGCCGCGCAGGCGGAACTGCTTGCCAGTCTGGGTGCCTTCCGGAATCTTCAGCTTGACGCGACCATCGAGCGTCGGCACTTCGAGTTCACCGCCCAGCGCCGCTTCGATGAAGCTGATCGGCACTTCGCAGTACAGGTGCTTGCCGTCGCGCTGGAAGATCGAGTGCTCGCGCACGCTGATGACCACGTACAGGTCGCCCGTCGGGCCGCCCTGGGTACCGGCCTCGCCTTCCCCGGACAGACGGATGCGATCGCCCGTGTCGACGCCTGGCGGCACCTTGACCGACAGCGTCTTGTACTCTTCGACGCGCCCTTCGCCCTGGCAGGACGTGCATGGGTCGCTGATGATCTTGCCCTGGCCATGGCAGCGCGGGCAGGTTTGCTGAACGGAGAAGAAGCCTTGCTGCATGCGCACCTGGCCGATGCCGCCACAGGTCGGGCAGGAGATCGGCGAGGAGCCCTTCTTGGCACCGGTGCCATCGCACGGCGCGCAGTTGACCAGAGTCGGCACGCGGATGCTGACGGTGGTGCCGCGCACCGCTTCTTCCAGGTTCAGTTCGAGGGTGTAGCGCAGGTCGCTGCCACGCTGGGCGCCACCGCGACCGCCGCCCCGGCCACCGCCGAAGAAGTCGCTGAAGACATCACCGAAGATGTCCGAGAAGTTCGCGCCGCCGAACCCAGCGCCGCCACCACCCATGCTCGGGTCGACACCGGCATGGCCGTACTGGTCGTACGCTGCACGCTTGCTGGCGTCGGACAGCACTTCGTAGGCCTCGTTGGCCTCCTTGAACATGTCCTCGGATTCTTTGTCACCCGGGTTACGGTCCGGGTGGTGCTTCATCGCCAGACGGCGATAGGCCTTCTTGAGGTCAGCTTCACTGGCGCCGCGCTCGACACCCAGCACCTCATAATAATCACGCTTTGCCATAGGTCATTTGCACTCTTGAGGGCGTTCGGCAAACCTCTGCGCATCATGCGCCGTGCCGACAGCACCTGCCGCCACACTCGGAAGCGCCCAGACAGATGCCGTAAAAATTCTCGTGTTCCAGACACGCCAACGCGGGAGCAAGCCCCCGCGCGGCGACATCCTACCAGTTGATCGCCCCCAGGCGATCAACTGGCCGACAACTTGCAGGGATTACTGCTTGTTGTTGTCTTTCACTTCTTCGAACTCGGCGTCGACCACGTCGTCCTTTTTCGCTTCGGGCTCAGCCTGCTGCTGGGCACCGCCTTGCGCCTGCTCGCCTTGCTCGGCGTACATCTTCTGCGCGACTGGAGCAGAGACCTTGGACAGCTCTTCGACCTTAGCGTCGATGGCAGCCTTGTCGTCGCCTTTCAGGGCAGCTTCCAGGGCAACCACGGCGGACTCGATCGAAGACTTCTCTTCGGCCGTCACCTTGTCGCCTGCATCGGTGACCATCTTGCGGGTCGAGTGGACCAGCGCGTCACCCTGGTTGCGGGCAGCGACCAGCTCTTCGAACTTGCGGTCTTCCTCGGCATTGGCCTCGGCGTCACGCACCATGCGCTCGATTTCGTCGTCCGACAGACCGGAGTTGGCCTTGATGACGATCGACTGCTGCTTGCCGGTGGCCTTGTCCTTCGCACCGACGTGCAGGATGCCGTTGGCGTCGATGTCGAAGGTCACTTCGATCTGTGGCACGCCGCGTGGGGCTGGCGGGATGTCGGCCAGGTCGAACTTGCCCAGGGACTTGTTCTGCGACGCCTGCTTGCGCTCACCTTGCAGCACGTGAATGGTCACGGCGTTCTGGTTGTCGTCGGCGGTCGAGAACACCTGCGACTTCTTGGTCGGGATGGTGGTGTTCTTCTCGATCAGCGCGGTCATCACGCCGCCCATGGTTTCGATACCCAGGGTCAGCGGGCTGACGTCCAGCAGCAGCACGTCCTTCACGTCACCGGCCAGAACGGCGCCCTGGATGGCAGCACCCATGGCGACGGCTTCGTCCGGGTTGACGTCCTTGCGTGCTTCCTTGCCGAAGAAGTCGGCCACGGCCTTCTGCACCATCGGCATACGGGTCTGACCACCGACCAGGATCACGTCGTC
Source organism: Pseudomonas monteilii (assembly GCA_001534745.1). Taxonomy (NCBI): domain Bacteria; kingdom Pseudomonadati; phylum Pseudomonadota; class Gammaproteobacteria; order Pseudomonadales; family Pseudomonadaceae; genus Pseudomonas; species Pseudomonas alabamensis. Next base: position 633,549 of record CP013997.1, on the reverse strand, counting down.
GATCTTGCTGGCGTCGATACCGGCGTCTTTCAGCGCGGTGCGGCATGGCTCGATGGTGCGCTTGACCAGGTCTTCGACCAGCGATTCCAGCTTGGCGCGGGAGATCTTCACGTTCAAGTGCTTCGGACCGGTCGCATCGGCAGTGATGTACGGCAGGTTGACGTCGGTCGACTGGGCCGAGGACAGCTCGATCTTGGCTTTTTCAGCGGCTTCTTTCAGACGCTGCAGGGCCAGTGGATCGTTCTTCAGGTCCATGCCGGACTCTTTCTTGAACTCGTCGACGAGGTAGTCGATCAGGCGCATGTCGAAGTCTTCGCCACCCAGGAAGGTGTCGCCGTTGGTGGCCAACACTTCGAACTGGTGCTCGCCGTCGACTTCGGCGATCTCGATGACCGAGACGTCGAAGGTACCACCACCCAGGTCATAGACGATCACGGTGTGGTCGCCCTTGGCCTTGTCCATGCCGTAGGCCAGGGCCGCGGCGGTCGGCTCGTTGATGATGCGCTTGACGTCCAGACCGGCGATGCGACCGGCGTCCTTGGTAGCCTGACGCTGGCTGTCGTTGAAGTAGGCCGGTACGGTGATGACCGCTTCGGTCACCGCTTCGCCGAGGTAGTCTTCGGCGGTCTTCTTCATCTTCTTCAGGACTTCGGCGCTGATCTGCGGCGGCGCCATTTCCTTGCCGGAGGCCTCGACCCAGGCGTCACCGTTGTTCGCCTTGACGATCTTGTACGGCACCAGCTTGATGTCTTTCTGCACGACGTCTTCTTCGAAGCGACGGCCGATCAGGCGCTTCACCGCGAACAGGGTGTTGTGCGGGTTGGTCACGGCCTGGCGCTTGGCGGACTGGCCGACCAGGATCTCACCGTCGTTGGCGTAAGCGACGATGGACGGCGTGGTGCGCGCGCCTTCGGCGTTCTCGATGACCTTGACGTTACCGTTTTCGAGGATGGAGACGCACGAGTTGGTGGTCCCCAGGTCGATACCGATGATCTTGCCCATGTAAACTCTCCCGAAACTTGAATTAGGTTACAGCGGCGGCTGAGGCCAACTGCGGCAATACGTGAGTGCTTGACACCTAGATGGGGATGCCCGGAAGGATTTCAAGCCTTTTCATCGATAGAAGGTTGCGCTGCCGTCGGCGCCTTGCTGACCACCACCATGGCGGGGCGCAGCAGGCGACCGTTGAGCAGGTAGCCCTTCTGGAACACCTTGAGCACGCTGTTGGGCTCGACGTCGGCGCTTTCCTGCATGGCCATGGCCTGGTGATGCTCGGCGTTGAACGGCTCGCCGTGCGGGTCGATCGGCTGCAGGTTGTAGCGTGCCAGGGTGTCGCTGAACATCTTCAGGGTCAGCTCGATGCCTTCGCGCATCGGCTTGATCGTCTCGTCGTCGGCGCTGGACAGCTCCAGGCCACGCTCGAGGCTGTCGATGACCGGCAGCAGGTCACCGGCGAACTTCTCCAGCGCGAACTTGTGCGCCTTCTCGACATCCTGCTCGGCGCGGCGGCGCACGTTCTGCAGGTCCGCGACGGCACGCAGGGATTGATCCTGGGCGGCGGCCAGCTGCTCCTCGAGCACCTGGACACGGGCACTGAGCTCGTCCGCGCCGGTTTCGTCGACGTTGCCGTTAAGGATGTTCTCGTCCAGCTGTTCGTCAGCCATGGTCTCTCTCCTGCGCAAATGGGTCTGTGCGAGGCGTGCTCGCTGGTCTGCCGGATATATGGGGGCTGAAATGCCAGCTTCAAGGGCTGACCGCCCGTCGTGATCGGCGTGCTGGCTTCGACCTCGCGAACCGGCGCGGCGCTCACTAAATCTCGGCCTGGTACGCGCCTTTGCCCTCCGCGTGCAACACCCTGCCAAACACCACCCGGCCAATGGGCATTGCCACGCTTTCGTGCGAACTGTATAAATAACCAGACCTGAATGTATAACCAGACCTGACCCCTCGGGAGCCGCCCATGCTGGTGCATCTGTCGATCCACAACTACGCCATCGTCGAACACCTTGACCTCGAGCTTGCACGCGGCATGAGCGTCATCACCGGCGAGACCGGCGCCGGCAAGTCGATCATGCTCGATGCCTTGGGCCTGGCCCTGGGCGATCGCGCCGACTGCGGGGTGGTTCGCCCGGGCGCCGACAAGGCCGACATCCTGGCCACCTTCGACCTGGTCGATATCCCCGAGGCCCATGCCTGGCTGGTGGAACGCGACCTGGAGCAGGATGGCCCGTGCATCCTGCGCCGGGTGATCACCGCCGAAGGCCGCAGCCGTGGCTACATCAACGGCACGCCCTGCCCGCTCGGCGACCTGAAGGCCCTGGGCGAGCTGCTGATCGACATCCACAGCCAGCACGAGCACCAGTCCCTGCTCAAGACCGACACCCACCGCCGCCTGCTCGACGAGTACGCCGGCGCCAGCGACTTGGCCCGCCAGGTGCAACTGGCCGCCCAGCGCTGGCGACAGACGCGCCAGGAGCTGGAGCGCCTGTCCAACTCCAGCGACGAGCAGCGCGCGCGGCACCAGCTGCTCAGCTACCAGCTCGAGGAACTCGAAAACCTCAACCTGGGCGAGAACGAACTGGAGCTGCTCGAGCAGGAGCATAAGAACCTGACCAACGCCGAAGCCCTGTTCGGCGTCTGCCGCCAGGTCATCGACCAGTGCAGCGAAAGCGATTCGGGCAACGTGCTCAGCGTGCTGAGCGCCTGCCTCAGTCGCCTGGGCAATACCGGCGACGGGCCCAAGGCCCTGGGCGAAGCGGCCAACCTGATCGCCAGCGCACAGATCCAGATCGAAGAAGCGGTCGGTGAACTCAACCGCTTCCTCGACCATTTCGATGCCGACCCGATGCGCCTGCAGGCCCTCGAAGAACGTCTCGATGCGCTGTACACCCTGGCGCGCAAGCACCGCGTGCAACCCAGCGAGCTACCCGAACTGCAGCAACGCCTGATCGACGAACTCGAAGGCCTCAACGCCAGCGATGAATCGGTCGAACGCCTGGGTGAAGAGCTGGCCGCGTACGCCAAGCACTACCAGCTCAAGGCTGCCGAACTCAGCGGCCTGCGCCACCAGGCGGCCGGCCAACTGGCCAATGCCGTCGAGCAGGAGATCCAGCGGCTGGGCATGCCGGGCGGGCGCTTCCACATCGCGCTGACACCGCTGAACGGCGACGATCTTTCGCCCCACGGCCTGGAGTCGGTCGAACTGCTGGTCAGCGCCAACCCGGGGCAGCCCCTCAAGGGTCTGGCGAAAGTCGCGTCCGGTGGCGAGCTGTCACGCATCAGCCTGGCGATCCAGGTGATCACCGCACAGACCTCGCGCATCCCGACATTGGTCTTCGACGAAGTCGACGTCGGCATCGGTGGCCCGACCGCCGAGATCGTCGGTCAACTGCTGCGACGCCTGGGCGATCGCGGCCAGGTGCTGACGGTCACCCACCTGCCCCAGGTGGCGGCGCAAGGGCACCATCACCTGTTCGTGCACAAGGTTCGACACAGCGACACCACCCACACGGCAGTCGCCAGCCTGGGCAAACGGGAACGGGTAGAAGAGGTGGCGCGCATGCTGGGCGGCATCGACCTGACCAAGGAATCCCTGGCCCACGCACGCAAGATGGTCGTCAGCGGTAAATAAAGGAAGGAAGGGGCTGGCAGGTGCGCCCTGGGGCCGCCTGCCAAGAAGAGGTGCCGCCGAGACGGCAGCCCTGGACGGGAAGCGCGCCGCCCCGATCCGTTGAGACGCTGACCGGCTCCCGGTCGTCCAGGTCAGGCGGCACCGGCTGTCACACCGCCCTCGCCGCCCTATACCCCCTCAGGTCACGCCTTCTTGGCGCGGATGTACAGGACCAGGTTATGGTCCACCAGTTCGTAACCGTGCTCCTGCACGATCTCTTTCTGACGCCGCTCGATCTCTGCGTCGAAGAACTCGATGACTTCGCCGGAATCCACGTTGACCATATGGTCGTGGTGGCCGCCATCCGCCAATTCGAACACGGCGTGACCGCCGTCGAAGTTGTGACGCACGACCAGGCCAGCCGCTTCGAACTGGGTCAGGACACGGTAAACGGTCGCCAGACCCACGTCCTCGCCGGCCTCCATCAGTGCCTTGTACACATCCTCGGCGCTCATGTGGCGCTGCTCGTTCAGGTCGAGCATCTGGAGGATCTTGACTCGAGGCAGTGTCACCTTGAGACCGGCTTTGCGTAATTCGCTATTTTCAACCATGGTCAGCTTTCTCGCCGATGCTGCTTCGCAGCTTCTCTTAATACGGGTATGATCGGGGTTTACGTTGTCCAGCCAAGATAGTGGAAGTCGCCCACCGATGCAAAACACCAAGCTCTTGCTAACCAGCCTCACCTTCGTGGGACTGCTCGCACTCGCCGGTTGCTCGTTTCCCGGGGTTTACAAAATCGACATCCAGCAGGGCAATGTCGTCACGCAGGACATGATAGACCAATTGCGCCCCGGAATGACCCGGCGCCAGGTAAGGTTTATCATGGGCAACCCGCTGCTTCAGGACACGTTCAACACCAATCGCTGGGATTATCTCTATACCCTGCAGCCCGGTGGTGGCCAGCGTCAGCAAGAGCGCATGAGCGTCTTCTTCAACGACAGCGACCAACTGGTCAACCTGTCTGGCGACTTCATGCCAGGCGTGAGCAAGGACCAGGCGATCCTCGAAGGCAGCGGTGACACCACCGTTACGCCCGTGGATGAAAACGGCCAGCCGCAACCGGCCGAGCAGCCTGCCAAGCCTGGTTCGCTGGAAGAGTCGATCCAGCGCGAGATCGACACCATCGAGACCACGCCCGTGCCGACACCGGCGCCGCTCGAGACGTCTCCGCAGTAACAGCGTCGACCTCGCGGGTCGCCTCGCCACCCGCGCTCGCCTGAAACGGCCCGTCCAGTCACTGGACGGGCCGTTTTGCATTCAGCCGTGCAGCTGCTTGGCGCGCTGGCAGAACGCGTCGACCAGGGTGTTGGCCGCCTGGTTGAACAACGGCCCGAGGGTCGCCCGCACGATAGGCCCGGCGTAATCGAACGCCAGGTCCAGGCTGATCTTGCAGGCTTTGTCGCCCAGGGGCTTGAACACCCAGACACCGTGCAGCTGGGTGAACGGCCCTTCCTCGAGGTTCATCTCGATGGACTGGCCCGGCACCAGGATGTTGCGGGTGACGAACTGCTGGCTCATCCCGCCCTTGGCCACTTCCAGCTTGGCGCGCATGTGCGTGTCGCTGGACTCGAGCACCGTCGCGGCCGAGCACCAGGGCAGGAACTGTGGATAGCTGGCCACATCATTGACCAGATCGTAGAGCGCCTGGGCGGGATAAGGCAGCAAGGCGGAACGTTGGATATGGGTAGTCAAGGCATCACTTCCAAAGCGGGGGCGGCAGCGCCGTGTGGCGCCTCTGGACCTGTCCTGTAGGAAAGACAGTGCCTGTATTGTCCGGGTTTCGTCCGGCAGGCTCAAGCATGCAGAAATCCCGTAGCCGACAACGCAAACCGCTGCTTATAATGCCAACCCTATGGCTAAGCAAAAGAAACATCCGACCGGGACCATCGCGCAGAACAAGAAAGCGCGACACGATTACTTCATCGAACACAAGTTCGAGGCCGGACTGGTCCTGTCCGGTTGGGAAGTAAAAAGCCTGCGAGCGGGCAAGGCCCACCTGACGGACAGCTACGTGCTGCTCAAGGATGGCGAGGCCTGGCTGTTCGGCAGCCACATCACCCCCCTGACGGCGGCCAGCACCCACGTCATCGCCGACCCGCAACGCACGCGCAAGCTGCTGCTGAACAAGCGCGAGCTCGAACGCGTCGAGGCGGCGGTCGCGCAGAAGGGCTACACCTGCGTGGCCCTGGCGTTGTACTGGAGCAAGCACCTGATCAAGTGCGAGATCGCGCTGGGCAAGGGCAAGAAGGAATACGACAAGCGCGACACCGAGCGCGAGCGCGATTCCAACCGCGAAATGCAGCGGGCCGTGCGGAGCAAGGGCAAGGACGAGTAAGGTGGATTTGGGTGGCGTGTAGCCGCCTGGCACACCGTTGTATCTCGGGTGCCGAGTACCGCACTGCTGCTTTTGATCGGCGTTGCTGGTTTTGTGGGCCCTGCGGGCCCAATCGCGGCACAGGGGCCGCTCCTACAGGAGATCGCGTTCGCCTGAGCCGCCGCGGTCGGTGTAGGAGCAGCCCCTGCCGGGGCGCCGGACCGGCCGCGATCGGCCCTGCAAGGGCCGTAAACCCCGCCCACCCCCTCTCACATCAATCCCCAAACACTCAGCCACTCACCGCCCACTCCGCCGCTCCGCCCTCGCCACCCGCTGGGCCTCCTGCTGCGCCTCCTGCAACACCTCCTGCACATACAGAATGTGCTGACTGGACACCTCCCGCGCCTCATCCGCCCGACCTTCGACGATCGCCAGGTACAGCGCCCGGTGCTGCGTGATCAGCATGTCCCGCGTCTCCGCCCGCTGCTGATACATGCCGCCAATATTGGTCACCACGTTGCGCTTGAGCAGGTCGAACAACCCGCGGATCGTGTGCAGCAGCACCGCGTTGTGGCTCGCCTCGGCAATCGCCAGGTGGAAACGCGCATCGGCAGCGCCCTCCTCCGCCCGGCTCACGCGGTCGGCCCGTGAATAGCAATCCTGCAGCGCATCGAACGCCGCCTTGAGCCGCTCCCGGTCCGGCTCGGTCGCACGCTGGGCCGCGTAATACGCGCATGAAGCCTCCAGCGTATGGCGAAACTCCAGCAGATCCCGCTGGGCATCCCCGCTGTGCTCGAGCAGGTTCAGCAGCGGATCACTGAACGTCGACCCCAATGACTCGGCCACATAGTTGCCGCCCCCCTGGCGACTGACCAACAGCCCCTTGGCCACCAGCTTCTGGATCGCCTCGCGCAGCGAAGGCCGCGACACGCCGAACTGCTCGGCCAGCGCGCGCTCGGCCGGCAGGCGTTGCCCGGAGGTCAAGGTGCCCTCGAGAATCATCGCTTCCAGGCGCTCGACGATATCGTCGGACAACCGCCGCTGGCGAACCTGATCAAACACCATCTGACGCACTCCTTCACCACGCGCTCACAGGCGCGCATTGTCGCTCATCCACTACCGCGCGACATCCACCCGCGCCACCGCCGATCGCCTTGCGACCAACGTCGACACCGAGACAAATTGACACACCCTGGGCGAGGCTTTTACCCTACTCACTCCACATTGTAAATTGGTATTACCAATTTACAATGCCAGCGCATGACCAACAACAATTAGGGGCCACCCCATTATGCAAACCTGGCAACAACTCTACTCGCCGCTTGGCAGCCTGGGCCTGTCCGCGCTCGCCGCCGTCATCCCGATCGTGTTCTTCTTCCTGGCTCTGGCCGTGTTCCGCCTCAAAGGCCATGTGGCCGGCAGCATCACCTTGGCGCTGTCGATCCTGGTGGCGATCTTCGCTTTCCAGATGCCTGCCGACATGGCCATCGCCGCCGCAGGCTACGGCTTCGCCTACGGGCTGTGGCCGATCGCCTGGATCATCGTCGCTGCCGTGTTCCTCTACAAACTCACGGTCAAGAGCGGCCAGTTCGAGGTCATTCGCAGTTCGGTGCTGTCGATCACCGACGACCAGCGCCTGCAGGTGCTGCTGATCGGCTTCTGTTTCGGGGCCTTCCTGGAAGGTGCTGCCGGCTTCGGCGCGCCCGTGGCGATCACCGCCGCGCTGCTGGTCGGCCTGGGCTTCAACCCGCTGTACGCCGCCGGCCTGTGCCTGATCGCCAACACCGCGCCGGTGGCCTTCGGCGCCCTGGGCATCCCGATCATCGTCGCCGGCCAGGTAACCGGCATCGACGCCTTCCATATCGGCGCCATGACCGGCCGCCAGCTGCCGCTGCTGTCGCTGTTCGTGCCGTTCTGGCTGGTGTTCATGATGGACGGCCTGCGCGGCGTGAAGGAAACCTGGCCAGCCGCGCTGGTGGCGGGCCTGAGCTTCGCCGTCACCCAGTACTTCACCTCCAACTTCATCGGCCCGGAACTGCCGGACATCACCTCGGCCCTGGCCAGCCTGATCGCCCTGACCCTGTTCCTCAAGGTCTGGCAGCCCAAGCGCGCCATGACCAGCATGGCCGGCAGCACCGCCGCGGTCGCCAGTGGCGGCGGCATTCAGCCCAGCCCCTACAGCCTGGGCGAGATCTTCAAGGCCTGGTCGCCGTTCCTGATCCTCACCGTGCTGGTGACGGTCTGGACCCTCAAGCCGTTCAAGGCCGCGTTCGCCTCGGGCGGGGCGATGTACGACTGGGTGTTCAACTTCGCCATCCCGCACCTCGACCAGCTGGTGATCAAGACCGCGCCGATCGTCGTCAACGCGACGCCCATGCCAGCGGTGTTCAAGCTCGACCCGATCTCCGCCACCGGCACCGCGATCTTCCTCTCCGCCCTGCTGTCGATGCTGGTACTGAAGATCGACGTCAAAACTGGTCTGACCACTTTCAAAGAGACGCTGTACGAACTGCGCTGGCCGATCCTGTCGATCGGCATGGTGCTGGCCTTTGCCTTCGTCACCAACTACTCGGGCATGTCGTCGACCATGGCCCTGGTCCTGGCCGGCACGGGCGCCGCCTTCCCGTTCTTTTCGCCGTTCCTCGGGTGGCTGGGCGTGTTCCTGACCGGCTCGGACACCTCGTCCAATGCCCTGTTCAGCTCGCTGCAGGCCACCACCGCCCACCAGATCGGCGTCAGCGACACTCTGCTGGTGGCGGCCAACACCAGCGGCGGCGTGACCGGCAAGATGATTTCGCCCCAGTCCATCGCCGTGGCCTGCGCCGCCACCGGGCTGGTCGGCAAGGAATCGGACCTGTTCCGCTTCACCCTCAAGCACAGCCTGTTCTTCGCCACCATCGTCGGCCTGATCACCCTGGTCCAGGCCTACTGGCTGACCGGTATGCTGGTGCACTGACGTGACGAACGCCGGGCGTGCACACCTGCGCCCGGCCTTTTCCCACACTTCACGCTGCGAGATCCCATGATCATTTCCGCCTCGACCGACTACCGCGCAGCCGCACAACGCAAGCTGCCACCGTTCCTGTTCCACTACGCCGACGGTGGCGCCTACGCCGAGCACACGCTGCGCCGCAACGTCCAGGACCTGGCCGACATCGCCCTGCGCCAGCGGGTGCTGAAGAACATGTCCGAGCTGAGCCTGGAAACCCGCCTGTTCAACGAGACCCTAAGCATGCCGGTGGCGCTGGCGCCGATCGGCCTGGCCGGGATGTACGCCCGTCGCGGCGAAGTGCAGGCCGCGCGCGCCGCCGCCAGCAAGGGCATCCCCTTCACCCTGTCCACCGTCTCGGTCTGCCCGATCGAAGAAGTCGCCACGGCCATCGACCGGCCCATGTGGTTCCAGCTCTACGTGCTCAAGGACCGCGGCTTCATGCGCAACGCCCTGGAGCGGGCCAAGGCCGCTGGGGTCAAGACCCTGGTGTTCACCGTCGACATGCCGGTGCCCGGCGCGCGCTACCGTGATGCCCACTCCGGCATGAGCGGCGCCAACGGCCCGTTGCGCCGCGTGCTGCAGGCCATGACCCACCCCCAGTGGGCCTGGGACGTCGGTATCAACGGCCGCCCCCACGACCTGGGCAACATCTCGGCGTACCGCGGCAACCCCACGGGCCTGGCCGACTACATCGGCTGGCTGGGCGCCAACTTCGACCCGTCGATCTCCTGGAAGGACCTGGAGTGGATTCGCGACACCTGGGACGGCCCTATGCTGATCAAGGGCATCCTCGACGCCGACGACGCCCGTGACGCGGTGCGCTTCGGCGCCGACGGCATCGTCGTCTCCAACCACGGCGGCCGCCAGCTCGACGGCGTGCTGTCCAGCGCCCGCGCGTTGCCGGCGATCGCCGATGCGGTCAAGGGCGACCTGACCATCCTCGCCGACTCGGGCATCCGCAGCGGCCTGGACGTGGTGCGCATGATCGCCCTCGGCGCCGACAGCGTGCTGATCGGCCGCGCCTTCCTCTACGCCCTGGCGACCCATGGCGAGGCCGGCGTGAAAAACCTGCTCGACCTGTTCGAAAAAGAAATGCGCGTGGCCATGGTGCTGACCGGTGCCAAGTCCATCAGCGAGATCAGCCGTGACTCGCTGGTGCGCGAACTGGGCGCCTGACCCCGCCCTTCACACCGCCCGATTGACCGGGGCACCTGTCGCGCCAGACGGCACGGCCCCGCGAGGAGATTGCATGAGCCTGCCCGCCACCTTCCTGCGCGACGCCGAACGCCTGATCCCGGCCGCGCGCCGCTTCGACGACCCGACCTCGACCCTGGCCTTCGGCACCGATGCCAGCTTCTACCGGCTGATCCCCCAGCTGGTGGTACGCGTCGAGTCCGAGAACGAGGTGGTCGGCCTGATCCACCTGGCCCAGCGCGACCGCGTCTCGCTGACCTTCCGCGCCGCCGGCACCAGCCTCTCCGGCCAGGCCATCAGCGATTCGGTGCTGATCGTGCTGGGCGACCAGTGGAACGGCCGGCAGATCCGCGACAACGGCGCGCAGATCCGCCTGCAACCCGGCGTCATCGGCGCCCAGGCCAATGCCTGGCTGGCCCCCTACGGGCGCAAGATCGGCCCCGACCCGGCCTCGATCAACGCCTGCAAGATCGGCGGCATCGTCGCCAACAACGCCAGCGGCATGTGCTGCGGCACCGCGCAGAACACCTACCACACCCTGGCCGGCCTGCGCCTGGTGCTGGCCGACGGCACCTGCCTGGACAGCGAAGACCCGGCCAGCGTCGCCGCCTTCGAGCGCAGCCACGCCCCGCTGCTCGCCGAACTGGCGCGCCTGGGCCGCGAGACCCGCGCCAACACCGCCCTGGCCGAACGCATCCGCCACAAGTACCGCCTGAAGAACACCACCGGCCTGTCGCTCAACGCCCTGGTGGACTACGACCAGCCGCTGGACATCCTCTGCCACCTGATGGTCGGCTCCGAAGGCACGCTCGGCTTCATCAGCGCCGTCACCTACGACACCGTGCCCGACCACCCGCACAAGGCCACCGCGCTGATCGTCTTCCCCGACGTCGAGAGCTGCTGCAACGCCGTGACCCTGCTCAAGCGCCAGCCGGTCTCGGCCGTCGAACTGCTCGACCGCCGCAGCCTGCGCTCGGTGCAGGACATGGTCGGCATGCCGACCTGGGTCAAGGCCTTGCCCGACCGCGCCTGCGCCCTGCTGATCGAGTCGCGCGCCGCCACCCAGAGCCTGTTGCACGAGCAGCTCGACCAGGTGCGCGCCGCCATCGTCCACTTCCCCCTGGAGCAGAAGGTCGACTTTAGCGAAGACCCAGGCGTATACAACCTCCTGTGGAAGATCCGCAAGGACACCTTCCCCGCCGTCGGCGCCGTGCGCCAGACCGGCACCACGGTGATCATCGAAGACGTCACCTTCCCCGTCGAACGCCTGGCCGAAGGCGTCAACCGGCTGATCCAGCTGTTCGAACGGCACCGCTACGACGAGGCGATCATCTTCGGCCATGCCCTGGAGGGCAACCTGCACTTCGTCTTCACCCAGGGCTTCAACAGCCCCGCCGAAGTGGCGCGCTACCAGGCCTTCATGGACGACGTCGCCCAGTTGGTGGCGGTGGAATTCGGCGGCTCGCTCAAGGCCGAACATGGCACCGGCCGCAACATGGCACCCTTCGTCGAACTCGAGTGGGGCCACGACGCCTACCAGCTGATGTGGACGCTCAAACGCCTGCTCGACCCCGACGGCATCCTCAACCCCGACGTGGTGCTCAGCGACGACCCGCAGATCCACCTCAAGCACCTCAAGCCGCTGCCCGCCGCCGACGCCATCGTCGACAAGTGCATCGAGTGCGGCTTCTGCGAACCGGTGTGCCCATCCAAGGGCCTGACCCTCAGCCCACGCCAGCGCATCGTCATGTGGCGCGACATCCAGGCCCGCCAGCGCGCCGGCGAAGATACTCGCGAGCTGATGCAGGCCTACCAGTACCAAGGCATCGACACCTGCGCCGCCACCGGCCTGTGCGCCCAGCGCTGCCCGGTCGGCATCAACACCGGCGAGCTGGTGAAGAAGCTCCGCGCCCAGGCCGCCACCCACGCCAAGACCGCCGACTGGCTCGCCGACCACTTCCACACCACCTTGCGCGGCGCCCGCCTGACCCTGGCCGCCGCCAACAGCGCCCGCAAACTGCTTGGCGCCCCACGCCTGGCCCGCCTCAGCGCCACCCTCACCCAGGCCAGCGGCGGCCGCCTGCCCCAGTGGACCCCGGCCCTGCCGCAGCCCCTGCGCACACCCCCCGCCCTGGCCACCCAGCAGGACCAACGCCCACGGGTGGTCTACCTCGCCGCCTGCGTCTCCCGCGTCATGGGCCCGGCCGCCAGCGACCGCGAGCAGACCTCCCTGCTGGACAAGACCCGCGCCCTGCTGGAAAAGGCCGGCTACCAGGTGGTCTTCCCCGACAACGCCGACAGCCTCTGCTGCGGCCAACCCTTCGCCTCCAAGGGCTATGCCGAACAGGCCGAGTTCAAGCGCCAGGAACTGATCAACGCCCTGCTCCAGGCCAGCCGCGGCGGTATCGACCCGATCTACTGCGACACCAGCCCCTGCACCCTGCGCCTGGTCCAGGACCTGGACGACACCCGCCTGGAACTGCACGACCCGGTGCGCTTCATCCGCACCTACCTGCTCGACAAGCTCGAGTTCACCCCCCAGGACGAACCCGTTGCCGTGCACGTGACCTGCAGCACCCAGCACCTGGGCGAAAGCCAGGCCCTGATCGACCTGGCCCGACGCTGCAGCACGCAGGTGATCGTCCCCGAAGGCATCCACTGCTGCGGGTTCGCCGGCGACAAGGGCTTCACCACCCCCGAGCTGAACGCCCACGCCCTGCGCAGCCTCAAGGACGCGGTGCAGTATTGCGGCGAAGGTATCTCCACCAGCCGCACCTGCGAGATCGGCCTCTCCGACCACAGCGGCATCGACTACCACGGCCTGGTCTACCTGGTGGACCGCGTCACACGGCCGCTGAACAAGACCGCGCCCGTACCGGAACCCGCCTGATGGCCTGAAGCCACCCATGCTGACAGGCCTGGCCGCGTTCGATATCGATTCGAAATGTTGCCAGGCCCGGCCAGCCGGGCCGTTCATGGGAGATCGCGGCACAGTCCCGATTGAACCCTACGTGAGCGCGCACAGTCCATGGAACAGGCCCATCTGTGAGAGGCCATTGTCCGAGGAGACATCTATGAAAGGTACCGCGCTTTCGGCCCTGTTCGCAGCCGCCACCCTGCTGGCCTCTCCGGCGTTCGCCGCCGATGACCTGTGCGCCATCAACCTGCAGAAGATCAACGACATGCAGGCGACCAATACCGCCGCCAACGTCGGCACCACCGAAACCGGTGGCCCAGCTGCCGACATCGACGAGCAGACCAAGCAAGCCAAGGACGCCCAGGCCGCTGGCGACACCAAGAAATGCATCGCGATCACCAGCAAGGTCGTGACCGACCTCGAGAACCTCGAGAAGAGCAGCAACGGCCGCTAAGCCGCCCCCGGCAGGCGGCCAGACCAGGAGTCGACGCCGCCCGCCAGATGCGGTATAGTCCGTTTCACGTACCGCGAGGTACGGCAACCTGAGCTTGACCCTGGGGCCGATTAGGATTCGACGCCGGTAGTGAAACTTTAGGTGCATGCCGAGTTGGTAACAGAACTCGTAAATCCACTGTTGCAACTTCTATAGTTGCCAATGACGAAACCTACGGGGAATACGCTCTCGCTGCGTAAGCAGCCGAGCCCTCCCTTCTGGTAGCTTCGGCTCCAGCAATCACTAGGGGATGCCTGTAAACCCGACCTGATTGTCATACAGAACAGGATCGCCGCGTAGTACGTTGTGGACGAAGTGGCTAAAACTTACACAACTCGCCCAAAGCACCCTGCCCGTCGGGCGGCTGCGGGTTAACTGAATAGACACGGCTAAGCATGTAGGACCGACAGCGGAGCACTGGCGGACGGGGGTTCAAATCCCCCCGGCTCCACCAAATCCGAAAAGAGAAGACGCCTTAGGGCGTCTTTTTTTGTGTCTGCAGTTCGGTGAATACGTGGCTTTCAGCGCTTGTACGGTCTTTTGAGCGTTTTTGAGTTACAGCCATTCGGGGATTCCAGACGGTTTCCAGCCCGTCCGATGCTAATCTTTGGAATACCGAATCAGTGCCTGAGGACAATCTCATGCCTGCTCAAAACCTCCGCCTCTCCGATCGACAGCTCAAGGGAGTCAAACCAGCGTCCAAAGATTACGTCCTAACTGACGATGATGGTTTGCAGTTATGCGTACGCAGCAACGGCTCGTTGCTGTGGAATTTCAACTACCGCGAACCGGTGACCAAGAAGCGCATTAACATCGGCTTCGGGACCTATGCCGAACCGTCACTCGTGAATGCAAAAAAGATGGCAGTCGGTGCCCGCGAGCTGCTCGCCTAAGGCATCGATCCGAAGGTACAGCGCAATACGTTGAATGAAGCCAAGCGCGCAGAAACCGAACACACCTTCGAGAACGTGGCCACCGCCTGGTTCGAGCTCAAGAAGGACTCGGTCACCCTGGCCTACGCCGAGGACATCTGGTGGTCGCTCACGCTGCACGTGTTTCCCGATTTGAAGACGACCCCACTGATGAAGATCACCGCGCCGATGGTGATCGCATTGCTTCGTCTAATCGAAGCGAAAGGCAGCCTGGAGACGGTCAAGCGTCTCAGCCAGCGACTAAAAGTGATCATGACCTACGGCGTAAACTCCGGCCTGATCTTCGCCAACCCGCTCACCGGCATCAGAGCAGAATTCAAGAAGCCCAAGAAAGAGAACATGGCTGCGCTCCCGCCCGAAGAACTCCCCGAACTCATGCTGGAGATCGCGAACGCCAACATCAAACGCACCACCCGCTGCCTGATCGAGTGGCAGTTGCACACGATGACTCGCCCCGCCGAGGCGGCGACCACTCGCTGGGCAGATATCGACTTTGAAAGGCGTGTCTGGACTATCCCACCGGAGCGGATGAAAAAGCGCCGCCCACACAGCATCCCGTTGAGTGATCACGCTGTCGCACTGTTGGAGTCACTGAAGACTCACAGCGGCCATCGCGAATACGTCTTTCCGGCCGATAGAAATCCACGCACTCACGCCAATAGCCAGACCGCCAACATGGCGTTGAAACGCATGGGTTTTCAGGATCGATTGGTCAGCCACGGTATGCGCTCGATGGCCAGCACCATCTTGAATGAACATGGGTGGGACCCCGAACTCATTGAGGTCGCACTGGCGCATGTCGACAAGGATGAGGTGCGCAGCGCCTACAACCGAGCCGACTACATTGAACGCAGACGACCGATGATGGCCTGGTGGAGTGAGTACATCCAGAAAGCTGCCACCGGCAGCCTGCTTGCCTCAGCATACGGTCAAGTCAGAGACAAGAACGTGGTACCGATCCGCTAGCTCTGTACGGCGCAAGAATTGCGGAAACAACTGAACGTCCAAGATTCGGGGCAAGCAGCCTCGCTTATCTGCTTCTCAGCGCGGGTCCATCCAAACAGGGCTGCGAAGCCGCCCTGTTTGGATGGACCTCATTTTGAAGAGCTAAAAGCCACGACGTTGTCCGGGATTTACCAAGTAATTCCACCGATGGATAACCGCTTTTCACGTCCTCAAGGGCGCTTAATTTCGGCCCTTGACCGGGTTTATCCACAGGCGTAGAACTGGCCGTGCAAAGGCTGTCGATGACAGCACCCCAGGTGACCCGAGCCTTAAAGGTCACGCCGCTCCCGCGGTGGTTCAGCCCAAGTACGATTCGCATCCGGCAGCTCGTACGGTCACTACCCATGTGATGGATGCTCTTACACATGTAGCGCTCGTGCGCCAGATACACCGTACCTCGCTGCCCTGCAGCAACCTATCCGCTTGGCCGAATACTGCGCCAACCTGTGCCCGTCTCTTTCTTCTGGAAAGAGACGGGCACTTCTACCACTGCTGCAGCCCTGATCGCACAAGGCTTTGCGGCATTCCCCCTCGTGACAATCGGCGTGACAAACGCCGATGTCACCAGCAACAGCGCTGTAGATGATGGTGCCGCAGACCAAGGAATGGACTGCACCTGACTGACAGTCAGGTATGCCCCGGTCATCGCATTGCTGCTTGCACATGGCTCAGGATCTTCAGGCGCTGGTCTCGTCAGCCAGTGCTGCCTCCACCCGCCCACCGGTAACGGTGTTCAGGAGGCCAGATCATGAGATGCCCTTGCTCCCGGACGTAAGGAGCCGCTAGTCCCGCGTAGTGGACATCCCCACAGGTCGCAGGGGCCTTGATCCCTGATAACACTCAACATTCTTGGCGGGATGACGTGGGGCGAGGATCGGAGACCAGGCGATGAGGTGATTCGACATGGCATTGGTGGGTAGACGCGATGGCCGTAACTTCGGCTACGGCAGGCAACTGAGCTATGCAGGGCCGCAGGCGTTGAAAGACATGTTCGGCGGCGGTCACTACGGCACGGTGAGGGCACACTGTGATCGGTGGCAGGCATTCGTGAAGTGGTGCCGCTCCGAACAAGGGCCCGGTATCAATGATGCGCGGCTGATTGATCGGGAGGTGCTGGCCGACTATGCGGCGTACCTGCGCGACATGGTTAGGCGCGGTGATCTCGCTGTCAGCACCGCACAAAATCGGCTATCCAGCGTTAACAGGACCATGGCTGCGCTTCGCGGTGATCAGTACGTGAATTTGCCAAGTCCTAGCAAGGCGTTGGGTATGCAGCGCACCGGGGTTCGACACTCGGTGCCTCAGGGCCAAGACCGCGAACAGGTTAAGAAGATTGTCGACGCACTTTGCATTCGTGATCATCTGCAGGCCGCCGCGATCGTTCTGTTGGCGCGAGCCACCGGCATGCGCTTGCGCGAGGCCATCCTGGCAGACCTGCCACGGCTGAGCCATGAGGCTAAAGAGCTAGGCAGAATTAACATTCAAGATGGCACCAAAGGCGGCCGCGCCGGCGCCTCGGCGCCCCGTTGGATTGCGGTAGATGACCATGTTCGAAGTGCACTTGAGTTTGCGCAGCAGGTGTCGTCTGCGGGCAGCCGCAACCTGATTGCGGCACACGAAAACTACCTAGATCTTCTGCAACAAGTTATCCGCCCTGCGCGGGATATCCTGCATGCACACAACCTCAAAGGCTTCCATGAGCTACGAGCAGCGTACGCATGTGAGCGCTACGAGCAGATCACCCAATGCCCCGCGCCAATCAATGGTGGCAAATGTTACCAGGTAGATAGGAACCTTGATGGCGAGGCCCAGAGGCGAATCAGTTACGAGCTTGGACACGGTCGGATCGACGTGGTCGCGGCCTACATTGGTGGCCGGGCATGAGTAAGCCATTCGATATGGGATTGTTCTTGGCTGGTGTTCTGACCGGCTCGTCCGCGACCCGGCAACGTCATTTGCGGCAGGCGAAGATGATCCAGGCTGAAATTGCAGAGCGATGGCAGCGAGCGACACCCTGGGCCTGGCAGCGAAAGCATTTGGTTTGGTTTCTCGAGCATCGCTTGGATCGACGAAGCAAGGCCACCCGGTATTACTATCTGCTGACCGTGCGGCTGCTTGCCCTCCGCCTGGGAAAAACATGGGTGTTCAACATCTGATCGAATCTGATTTTTATAGTCTCAACCGACAGCAATCAACAGAAGCGGCCAAATATCTATGCCTATGGACTGAGGATCGACTCAAACACATGTTGCAGCTTGAAGCCAGTAATCGCACAATCAGCACACTACAAAATATAAGAGAACCAAAATGCCGATGACAACTGTGGAAGACGAAGAGTTCACAACATTCTTGCGCCATAAAGCGATGGAAGCACAATCAGCACTAAACTACCGACCAGCATTATTCCTCCAAATGCTAGGTTCGCTAGGTGGATATCAAACCGTGATTTCCTTGATATCCCATTCGAAACCATCCGATGGATTTACCAAACTTTGGGAGGGCGGAAGACTGGATCTTTCAGTTGAAGCTCTAGTTACGCAAAGTATATGGCGGCGCTGCTTTAGCGCAGATATCCTCCGAGCAGCAGAAATACGTCTTAAGCAGGTCGGCTATGTGATTGCTGCCTCAGAGGTTTCTGATATCCCTTTACGAAAAATTGACTCACCTGCTAGCCAAAAAAAACAGCCAACTTTACCGAAGTTTATTTTGGGTGAAATATATAGCAGGTCCGATGTATTCAAAATACTTGGCTTGAGTCCCGAACCAAAAGGTGGCGCTTGGTTCACCGGCTACACGGAGCACGAGGGGAATGCTTTTATATTTTGCAACATTGGTGCTCCTGGACGAACTGGCCATAATTACGAAAACTATTTTGAAGGTGATCGCTTGGTGTGGTCAGGCAAAGGCCCGTCAAAGTTGCAACACAACTCAATACAGAGACTGCTAAAACCTCTAGGTCGCGTCTACATATTTTATCGCCAGTCTGATCGTGAGCCATTCATATTTGCAGGAGTCGCTAAACCTTACCAAGTATCCAATACTTCACCAGTAAAGGTAATCTGGGATTTTGATCAAGACCTCCTAGAATCAGATATCGAATCAATTTTACAAACCAACAATCGCGATACAGTGACCGAAGGTGGAGCTAAATTTGTAACGACTAAGATTTACGAGCGAGACCGAGGCGCTCGTCTAAAATGCACCCACCACTGGGGCTGGAAGTGTTTTGTTTGCAAGTTCGACTTCTCGGAAAAATATGGGGAGCTGGGCGAAAAATTTATTCATGTCCATCACTTAAAACCATTAGCTGAAATAGGAGAATCTTATGAACTCAACCCGGTAACCGATCTTCGCCCAGTTTGCCCTAATTGTCACGCGATGTTGCATAGAAAATTTCCAGCACTCTCTATTGAGGATCTTATAGCTCAAATGGATAGAGCAGAAACCGAATCGGAAGGTTTCTGATCGCTGTGAAATTTGTAAAAGCCTCCAATAGTCTTTCAGCTCGTTCACGCCGACCCGCCCGAGACTGGGCTGAGCAGCGCTAGGCCCGCATGGGTCACGATGACGCGTCCACGATTCAACGAAGCGACAAGGCCCGACTTGGATATTTAGAGGTTTGACCAATGTATGCAGTTATGGTGTAGCCGCTGCCGTTCTTTGACAACATTTCATCACCCTCGGCGGGCTGAGGGCAAGATCGTGGGCAATGCACTCGGCCGCATAGCCCACGTACTGTGCGCCCCTAACAGTGAGGCGCATCACCGGCAGCATCAATCTTTGTTAATTGGGTATGGCGATAAGATCAGGTAGACCTAGTGCGACCGCGTTTGATCTTCGGCGCGGCGGCGCGCTCCATTCGGATGCGGTCGAGCACAGCACTAACGGGCTCATCGGTCGGATCCTGTGGGACAAGTTCTCCCCTGAGGGCCTTGGCAAGCACAGCTTGGTCCAAATGATCAATCAACTTGCGCGCACTTGTGGCTTCAGCAGCGAGGCGTTCGATCCAAGCGAACGAGCTTTCTACACGCCGAACGATTTCCCTCTGCTCCTCCAGTGGCGCCAAACAAATGTGCAGCGCCCGAATTTCGGGAAAATAGATCGTAGTGTGTGTCGATCCTTCGCCAAATTCGCGAATGTGCTCACCTTCCGCAATTAGAGCGTACATCAGATAAGCGGGCAACAAGGCTTCAGTGCAGGTCCAAGTTGCGAAATCTTGGCTCGTAGCCATTGGCCTGCCCATCACCGTGACATAGCCTACCGATGCAGTGCGTGAAAGGCAGACCGTGCCGGCAGGGAGAAGTCTTGCTGAAGAATTCGCTAACCCTTCATCACTAATGGTTTGGATCGTGTCATGAATTACCTGGCCATGATGACTGCCAGCATCGCGAATACCGATCCAAGGAATTCCACCGTTCCAATAAGCTGATTTCGAGCGGCTTGGCGTGTGCCCTGTCTCTTGTCGCGCAATGCGTCGAAGCCCGATCCACGACCAGCCTTCCGGTGCTTTCGTGCCGGGATCGTTGACGGAAAGCCCTGCTATGCCAGGGACGATATTAGTTGTGGCCTCACGACCGCCTCGTGACTGCACGGGCGGATCAATGCGGTCAACAATTTGAGCAGCCGTTTCCAAGGTGTGATTCGCAGCGCGCCATTCGCGCGTCAAATCACCCCGAAAGGCGGCGGCGAGGATGGCCTGTTTGTATTTCTCGACCAGACGGGGGACGTGGTCGAGATTGTCGCGGGCTCGTCTAGCTTTCCCGGTGATGCTGTCGATCTTCGCCACGATCCGCTGTTGTTCCGCTGGAGGCGGCAGCGGTATCTCAAAACTGCGGCACTGCGACAACGAGATGTTGACCTGCCCAGCTGAGCCTCGAGTTTCATTAATTACACTCTGAACGCTGCTTCCCCCGCAAAGGAAGTAGTAAAGCCAGTCTGTGGACACCGCAGCACTTGGGCGAAAAATTGTGAGTGCCTGATTTGCATTCCATTCTGGATAGGTATCCGGAACAATTGCGACCTTTCCGAGTGGGGGCCCTACAATGTTCATCAAAACATCACCTGGCCGAATTTTCGATTTTCGCAGCTCGCCCTCATGAACTTCTTGCGTGACGAATTGCGGTTTGTATTCAAACCGAATGTTCTGATCTACGATATTATAGACCTTGAGAAAAGGAATACCTGCTGAAGCAACGAACCCAGCTTTCGGAGTTCCACCGCTCTGGACAAGCCCGCACGCCTCTGAAGTGGAAGTAATCTGCCACCCCGACCGCAACTCAGTCATTCCACAGCCCCCGCAACCACAGCGCCTACTACTGTACTATCTTGTTCTAGCTCCTCCGACAATGTCTCGATTTCCTCCAACGCGGCCTTCAAGTGACCTATGATGGCGGCCGCAATGTCCTCCGGTTCAGTCAGCGCTTCTTCCGCCTCTGCTTCTGTATCCCGAAGCCAGTTTATGTCGAGTTTGTCATTGCGGTTCCTGAGAGCTGCACGATCAAACTTGCGCCAGCGACTATCCTCGCCCTGATCCTGCCGCGTGGCTCCGCCGTTTGCATCAGCGCCATAGGCTGCCTCGAAATCTGCGAAGTCGGCCAGGGTCAGTGGACGGGTCTTGCCGTAGGCGGGCATGTTCGCACGCATGTCATAGACCCAGACGGCCTTTGTATTTCCCTTATCGCTCTTGCCACGCTGGAAGAAAAGCACGTTCGTCTTGACGCCCTGTGCATAAAAAATTCCGATTGGCAGGCGCAAGATGGTATGTAGGTCGCAAAGATCCATCAGCCAAGTGCGAAGGCGGCGCCCAGTATTATCCTCAAATAGCACGTTATCGGGGACGACAACGGCCGCGCGGCCGCCGGGCGCCAATGCGCGGACAATATGCTCGACAAAGGCTAGCTGCTTGTTGGACGTATCGGCCGTGATCGAGAAGTCGGAGCGTGTCGGACGCCCTCCGCCCTTCTTGGTGCCGAAGGGCGGATTGGTCAGGATCAAGTTTGCTTTAGGCAGCGCCTCGCCATCGGGCGAAAGCGTGTCGATATTTTTCATCCCGCCTTCGATGCCATGCAGCAGCAGGTTCATCATACTCAGCCGATGGGTATCGGGTACCAGCTCCGCCCCTGAAAAGGCGTTGTGACGCTGAAAGAAGGCCTGTTGCTCGGTCAACATGTACAGATCTTCGGTGTGGTCCTTGATGTAGCGATCTGCCGCCACTAGGAAGCCTGCCGTTCCCCCTGCTGGGTCCTGGATCACCTCCCCAGCCTGTGGCTGCATCAAGCGCACGATGCAGTCGATCAGCGGGCGGGGTGTGAAATACTGCCCCGCGCCGGATTTCTTGTCAGCCGCGTTCTTTTCCAACAATCCTTCATAGAGGTTGCCCAGCCCTTCTTCACGAGCGGAGAACCAATCAAGCTGATCAATGTTCGACGTCAGCGCCTTTAGGTTGGTAGGCTTACGTAGGCGAGTCTGGGCGTCGATGAAAATCGCGCCGACCAGCTCGTCCTTCGCCTTGCCAAGTTCGAGCAGCATTGCCTTGTAATAATCGAGCTGTTCCATACCCTCAAGCTTGGCGAGCAGACCCCAGCGCCACCCTTCCGGCAGACGCTCTTGCTTGGTGGTTTCCTCCAGCATCTTGAGGAACAGCAGGTAGGTCAGCTCCGTTACATATTCGTTGTAGGTAATGCCATCGTCGCGCAGGACGTTGCATAGGCCCCAAAGCTTGGCGACGATATCGGTGGTAGTTTTCATTTACGCAGTCTTCTTCCACAACTCTTCATTAATCCCGGCGAGGATGCTTTCAAGTTCTCCGCCGAATACCTTATTAAGACGATTGAAACCGCCGTCGGCAATGAACGGCTCCTTGTCGATGGCAGCGCGGTCCACCACGATCTCTTTTTCAATCTGTTCGCCGATCCGCTTCAGCCAGCGTTTCTGCGGATCGGTCCATGCGCGGCTCGCCATGATCGCACGCATCGCATCCCGGACACGGTCTTCGTATGGAATCAGGGCATCACCCAGCGCGGCCTGACGGACGAACCCGATGACCGAGGCGGCGATCTCCTCATTGCGCGCATCGGCCCAAGCACGGCGTAAATTGGCGTCGGAAAACCCTTTGGAATCAAGGGCAAGGCGTAACTCCTTTAGATCGGCACGGGTCAGATCACGAGGGCGCTGCACGACGAGCTTGAGCGCGGCGATCGTGTTGATATTGTCGCGCACGAAGGAGGCAAAACTATTCAGAAAATCCTCTGGCTTCGCTGCACTCCCATAACCACGCGACACATTGACAATCTGATCCGTGTGCTTGGAAATCGGGACATAGCCGAGACTATTATCATCAGCCTGCCAATCAAGGATCAGGCCGATCGCTGCACGGCCCTTCAGCCATTCGGCTAGGTCAAGTGTATCCCCGGAAACGACCCGTTGCAGCATAACCTCCGGTGTTTCGCCCGCTTCAGCTTCGAACTGCTGCCGTGCCTCATCAGTCAGCTTCTTGATCCGGCGGCGCAGCTTCACCGCGAGCTGTCCACGAATAGCCTCCCGCTGCTCATCATTTTCCGCGCCAGTTAGTTCCCGAACAAGTTGATCGAAGCTGATCGACGGGTTGACGACGACAGGCTTCATGTCAGTCATGTTCTGAAGATGCGGATAGAGATCGACGGCGTCGAAAATTCGGAAAACCTCTTTCCCTATTTCAGGGCACTGACGCGTCGCACGACCGATCATCTGTTCGTACAGAATACGGCTGTTCACTCGGCGCAAGAACACGAGGCTAGTGATCTTCGGCACGTCAACTCCGGTGGTAAGTAGATCGACCGTCACTACGATTTGTGGATTGGCATCATTGCGAAACGAGAGAATCAACTTCTTGACCTTGTCCACGCTCCCGGTAACTTTCTTTACGGCGGCGTCATCAATTTCGCCATAGGCCTCGGCAAATGCGGTCTTTATGGCGCTGACCACCATATCTGCATGGGCATCGGTAGCGGCGAAGATCAACGCTTTTCCTGGTAGCGCCGGATCAATATGACGCGCCAGCTCCTCCGCAACGACGCGATTGAATTCCGGGGTAATGACCTTCCGGTTGAATGCCTCGACCTCGAAACGGATTTCGTCTGGCGCATGAGCCAGATCAATCTCGCCGGTCCGGCTGTTGAGCCTCTCGAGTTTTTCACCCTTCTCGAACTTGATACCGGCCTTTGCCAGCGCGGTTTCGATGCGGATCGGCGGCTCATGATCAATTAGAAACCCCTCAACCACCGCCTCACGGTAGGAATAGGTGAAGACCGGATCGCCGAAAATATCGGTGGTATGGAGCGCAGGCGTAGCGGTCAGACCGATTTTTACCGCATCAAAGTATTCAAGCACCCGGCGGTACTTGGAAATGTAATCGTCCTGGCCCCGGAAACTCAGCTCAACATCGGACATTTCGCGATCAAGTAGATAGCCACGATGGCATTCATCAATGACCATCAGATCATACTGGTCAACGGGGGGCACCGATGCACAATCGGTAGCGAAGAGCACGCGCTTTACTAGGCCTTGAATCGTGCAGATGTGGACTTTAGTTTCCACATCCGGCGTCATGTCTCCGAGCCCCTTGAGGCCGAAAATTTCCGCGAATGTCTTTCCAGATACGACTTTGGTAGTGGAAAACTCGCCCTGAGTCTGATCGCCTAGAGCACTGCGATCGACCACGAAGCAGATGCGCCGAAATCGCTTGGCCGCCAGCAAACGATAAAGCATGGCGATGGCGAGCTTAGTCTTACCGGTGCCAGTTGCCATTGCGACCAAGACCGCCCGTTGTTCAGTAGACACGGCGGCCTCGACCGCGCGGATCGCGCTCTCCTGGTAGTGGCGGAGTGGAAATCCGAACTCGAATGGCTGCGCTTTTAGGGCAGCAACTGCCGCGTCCTGATCGACCTCAAGCTGCCCGTTGAGGCCTTCCGCCGTCGGCCAGTCCACCAACGCTCGGCGATGGTTTGCAGCACGGCGGGTATCGCGGAACCATATGCCGCTCTCTGTATCAATCTGTTTGAGGTAGGGTCGTCCATTCGCGCTGAACACAAATGGCACCTTAAAATCCCCCAAGGGCCACCGGCATAACTGAAGTCGCCGCTGTCTTTGATGCCGGTCGAATAGCGCTCAGCTTGGTCGATCGCAGCGGAAACGTTCTTCCGACGCCGCTTCGCCTCAACAACGCCGACTAGGATGGTGCCGACAAACAGGGCGTAATCTGCGGGGCCATTCGCCGTTGGCCATTCAGCGATGGCGAGATTACGGCCTTTGACTGGGCGAACCCCCTTTCTATATCGAAGGTCGCGGGTATCAACCTCCCATCCGCGGTCACGCAGTTGCTGGTCTATGAGCACGCGTGTTTCCGCCTCGTCGAGGTCAATTTTTACCGCAGCCTTTTCACCCCGCTCCACCAGCTGAGCAGCCTGAGCACGAGGGGTGGCTTCCGCCTCGGCTTGAAGTGCGGCGAGCTTGCTTGTGACCTCTCCTCTCTCGGCATCGATGTCCTGGGCGATCTTCTCCCATACAGCACGCTCATCAGCCTCACGCGCCAATTTCTCCTCAACCGCCTCACGTGCGTGAGCCTGTTCCTCGGCTTCGAGGCGAGCGCGAGCCGCCTCCCCCTCGGTTTCCGCTACTCTTTGCCTGAGTTTTTCAATCTCTTCACGCAGCGCAACCGTCGCATCGGCGGGTTGGCGCGGCGGCACAAAGGCACCTGACCTAAAGTTCGGAGCGCCGCCGTAAGTCCGATGAAACCAGATGCCTAGAGACCAAGCGAACTTCAGTGCTGTGAGAGCAATAGAGTGGTCGCCCGTAGCTTCATGCACGGCGCTGTTACCAGCCTTCCGTAGGGCATGAAAGATATCAGCGGCTTCCTTCGGTATCAGTCGGTCATACGACAGACGCCGCAGAGTTTCGTCGAATGTTTCGCGCTCATCACGATAAGCAGCGTGATGGGCAGCAACAAGCTTCGCCATCAGTTCAGCAAACTGGCGTAGCTTGACGATCGCAGTAGACGGATCGTTAGGGAAATAGCTCTCTGCAAGGCCACCAAGGGTGACTAATTGTTTGTTGTGCAGTCCCAAGAAACCGAAGTTCAACGAATCCACTTTTCCCCCCAATCCGTTACCAAGTGACCAGATTCGGCTACGCCGTAGTCATTAGGCCCCATCTTGACATCCATGGCAGCATTTACCATGGAATCTATGGCAATCGCCTCTGCTTCGTCCAGATCATTTTACGGCCATTTGCCCTCACTTCTCGCGAGCCAGAGTCGGTTCCGCTCCCTCTTGAGTGAGGGACGTTATTGATGCAACACACTTAACACTTTGGCAGCCGGCTACCGTAGAGGCTGTTTCTCACTCAAGACGTATCGTATGTTTCATTGTAGCCCCCTAAGAGGTATGCATCGGCGAAAGGCCAGGTTTGACACCATCAGATTTTTGCAGGACATAGTCGTCTCCACTGTCGTGACAAAGAGCAAATCCTACCTACGTGCGGTGCCTGTCAACCCGCAGCACGCCCGCTCCTTTGGCGCCAACGATCGCCGCACTGAGCCGACCAAAAACGCTGTCAGGTTCCCTGGTCAGCACGTCGAAGGTATTCCAAAATGCATTCCAAACGAAAAGTAGAGAACAACTATTGAAATCAAAATCAATAAATTAAAAGATCAGTTCAAATCCCCCCGGCACCAAATCTGCTACATCAGAAGGTACTAGGTGAGCAGCTGCAGTGCTTTTTGACCTGCAGCACTGGATTTTGCCGCTCTTGACCCGACTATGTAATGCCTTAGCGCTACCACACCTATGACGTGATGGTCAATTCCCCTGGCCGTTGAAAAATACACCTTGCTCAAGCCGTCTGCGCTCCTTTTCTCCCAAAGAACTATAGAGGTCAGCATCCTTAGGCTGCAACCCAAGAGGAACCGAATTGATCGCTTTGTTCAGCTTGGCCCCATATTTCTGGATATAGGTTGCTCAGAGCCAGTTGCCTCCTGGGACTTCTATACCCCTACTTAAAGCTTGGGCTTTTGGCTGCAATGAGCACCACAAAACGGCCTACTGATTTTTTGGCTGTGCCTACCGAGATAGTCCTACAAAGCCCCCAGCCGCGCCTGCACCGCATCATCAAACAGAATGTAGAGCGCTTCCACCTGCGGCCCACGCAGTTTTCTGGCTACCTCCATGGCCTGCACGAACTCAATCTGCACCTGCGCTTCCCTGGCCACCTCCTCTTCGTCCACCGCTTCATCCAGCGCGCGCATCAGCCGCTCGATAGGGGTACGAAGGTCTTTGGCGATACGTAGTGCATCCAACTGTTCTATTAGACTCATGGTCATCTCTATGGTCAGGCGTCGCCTGTGCTCAAGGTTAGTACATCGTCGATGAAAATCCTTCCATCGCATCGACACGTTCGCGTAGACAGCGAGCGCTGGCAGCACCTTATGTGATGGCGCCTAGGCGCAAATGAGCAATTTTCTTGTGAATGCAGGTACACAACCCTCGATGGGGAGAATGTGTACCACATCGAAGGTAAGCACCAGGCTACGAGGGCTAGACAGGCCAAACCAAATTTTCCCAGTAGCGAGTACGTCAGGCAGATCCCAAGGCCACCCCTCCCCGTAATCAACGGTCCCGATCACTCGCCCCTCTTAGCATCTGCGCATCGCTGCAGGTCAGCCTACGTAGCCGTACTGTCGCACTCCCGCCGATCCAGAAACCAATTGTGAACACACGTCGCCGCGAACGCCCGTGGAATATGTTGCTACAGGCAAAGAATGCAACACGACCTAGAGCCATGGTTCCATTGCCACCTGTGCAAGTCGCTCCTCAAAGCACCAGCGGCACACCAGCCACCTCCGCCTCCAGCAAGCGCTCGTTTTCCAAATCAAATGGCAACGCCCAGAGCTGCATCCCGCCCCCATAGTCAAACACGGGTAAGGCACGCTGCAGCCCAGACCAATAGGGATAAATCAGCACCAACGTCGGTGCATGTTCATCTCTGCGATACCGATGCCCATAGGCAAACAGCTGGTAAAAATCACTCTGACTGAGGTCGTAATTCCGCCCAGGGCTATGTTGATCGATGCGTTTCCACTTGGTATCCAGCACCCAACGCCGGTGCGCAGTGTCGATCAGAAGATCCGGCTTCAGACGGAACATCCCGCTTCCCCCATGACGACACAGGTGCTCATTCGCAGCCTGCGTCGTTAGCTTCGCACCAGGCTGCAATTGCTTGCCTAGCCACTGCGCCACGTAACGCTCGAACAACCGCTCCATTGGGAACAACAGACTCAAGCCTTGCCAAGCACCCTTCACCGCCACAGGCATCTGCTGATTCAATATCAGCTCGCACCATGGCTTGATAGCGCAATAATGCGCCATCAAACGGTCACTGCTCCAAGAGCGCAAATCTTGTGCGACCTGCCGACTGGCCGGTATGTCTGCTAACAGCGCCCGCAGCTCATTCGCAAGTCGCCAATTGGCAGGTGCCTGCGTAGCCGCAGCGACCTGCTCGAGCGCCAATTTGAGCAAGCGATTTTCAGCACGGTTGGGCAAATACACATCATGGCGAATCTGAAAATGGTGCTGGCGAGCAGGCGGCTGGCGAAGCTGTGCCACTACGTTCAGTTGCCCACGGAGAAACCGTTGCTCTTCTTCGACACGCCTATAATCGAAGCGAATACCGCGCTTCACCAGCGTATCCAGCTCGCTCAAGAACTGGCCCATCACCCACTCGCTGAGCGGCGCATTGAACAACTCGAGCGCTGCCACTGATACTTGCCGTGGCTTCAGGTCCAGCGCGGCTTGGATCAGCTTGCGTAACAGCGCCCGGCTTTTCTGAATACACCCATCCTGCTCGACATGCTTTGGCAGTATTTCCAGCCTCGTGCCGCAGGGTGTTTCGAGTACACCGACGTAGCTGTCCCACTTCAGCGACCGCCGACCTTCCACCTGCAATAGCTTCGCACCGGAACGGTTGAAGCTCGCGCTGAGGTCGCACAGCCAATCGAAAGCAGTCTCCGAGATGCGGGCGCAATCCAGGCTTTCCAACGGCACGGGTGCAGTCGTGAGGGTGGCGTATTCTCGAACGACGACGTTCGTGCTCAACCCTGCTGCTCCTCTGCGCTTGCATCGACCATAGGGCTTTTGGCTATATCGATGATTCCAGCGTAAGCAGAAGGTCGGTTGAACGCCGACGGGTTGATACGCCAGACGTGGTCCTGCGCAGGCACGGTGTCTCCGAACAGCGCCCGCAGGTCATGCTTGTCCTGGACCACAAAGCGATCCTCAGGCCGTTTACGGTGGTCGTTCAGCACCCACTGAATGCGCTGCCAGTCCTCGAAGAAGTACTCCTGCAGCAGCGGCAGTACCTGATTGCGGAAGATGAGCTCTAGCTGTGCAAGCGTCCCCTCGTTCAGCAGCGGCATGAAGTAGGCGTGCCCCAGGCAGTGCTCTCGATCCAACAGCACTTCGATACGCTGATTCATCACGCGCAACAGCTGGCCGATGTCCACGCCCTCTACGCGTGTTCCATCCAGCAGATGCGGCTCTGGCAGCATTTCCCTGAACGCAAAACGGCGACGCAGCGCGATATCCAACCCTGCCAGCGAACGGTCTGCCGTGTTCATGGTACCGATAAGGTAGACGTTCTGCGGTACCGTAAATGGCTTCTTCGAATAAGGCAGTTGCAGGCTAAGCGCTTCGTCCGCGCCATCACGCTTGGAAGGCTCAATCAAGGTGATCAATTCACCGAAAATGCGTGACACGTTGCCTCGGTTGATCTCATCGATGATCAGGACATAAGGCATGTCTGTAGAAGCGGCGTCGCTCAGTGGTGAGGGGTCGACGGGCTTTGCGTCTTCGTGCTGAAGATACGTCAGCAAGTCTGCCCAACTGAAGCGGTTCATGGCATAGACGGTCTTCAGCGTGAACTGGCGGCCACCGTTGATTGGCAAGATGGGGAGGTTGATGTCCTTGTATAACCAGCGCACCGAGCGCACATGCTGGTAGTCAGCATTCACACCCGCGGGCACCTTGGTTTCATAGCGGTATTCGCTAGTCACGACCCCAATCGAGCCGATTTTCTCAGCTGACTGAATGCACAGCAGGATGTCCCCTATCGCCATTTGCTCGGCGAAGTAATCGAGTGTGCCCTTATCCCCCGAGCCCAGGCCTTGGTAATACGCGTTATTTTCGCGGTCTTCACGCAAATCACCGCTTTTGCCCCAACCGATACGGGCTTCACCTTGGGCCAAGCAATAGCTTTTGCTGGACGACATGCCTGCGCCATCGATGGAGATCTTCCAGATGGCAGGGTTCGCTCGTATGCCTAGATCGGTAGCAGGCTGCGTCTTCGCGTCGTCGCAGATGCGTTTGAACACGCCGGCTTCGATGGGGTAGCGCAACTGTCCTGTCTCGCTGTCTGAATCCGCGCGAATACCTTCGACGAAATCTTCATAGCTGAAGCTTTGGTGGAAGGTCACGAAGCGCACGCGATCCTTTGAGGCGAACCGTTCGAATTCGGCTTTCAAGCGTTGACGAGTCTCGGGCGTATTGCCGGTGTGTTGCGCGAGAAAGTCGGGCGCGAGTATCGCCAAAGCTTGGTTGATGGTCGCATAGGTTTTGCCGGTGCCAGGCGGGCCGAACAGGATTTGGTTGAGCGGTGGTTTGGTCGTTGGCAGGTCAATGATGGGCACGGGTTCGTCCTGTTCAGTGTGGTGATAGTCGCTAGGTACGAGGCCCATGCCCTGCGTTGGCAGATGCCTGTCGGTAAGGATTTGGTCGACTGAGCTCAGCCAGTCCCCCACGTCAGATTGGGTGGGGCAAGTGCTTGCGCTGACTCTCCAGCGGGTGCCTTGAGCTTCCAACAGTTCACGGTGATCACTGATATCGCGAACCACACAGCATATTTCACCGCCGTACCAGTAAAGCGTGAAGGCGGGCCTTCCTTTTAGGTTGTTTGGCTCGCGCATGCCTATTCGGATTTTTGCTGGTGCCGAATTGACCGACCAGTGATCAGCTTGAGGGTACTGGTGGCGGAGGTGCCGAATCAGGCCCCACACCCAAGCCTGTTCTTCCTCCGTGCCTTTACTCATCAGCTGCAGCACACGTTGGTCGGCATAGCCTGCGATGGCGCCTAAATTGTGCTGGCGCTGGTACTCAAGCCACTGCTTCAGCCCGCTTTGCACTTTATTGCTGTTGTTCCCGCCAACGTGCGCGAATTCACCGCCCGACCCGTATTGCTGGCAAAGCGAAGCCAGCTCTTCCGTATCACTGATAAGCAGCACGTCACGTCCTAAGTGCTTGCTCATCGTGTTGAGGCCGAATAGGTAACTGGTGACGGTATTAGGTTTTTTCCCTGTATCCGTCAGCCAAGCCTTGAACAGCTTTCCTTGCTCGTCACTCACAAAACACTCCTGTATCGACTTGGTTTTCGTAGAAAATCGCGATTCATGTATTTGAGCACGCCCTCATCCTTTCGACTGACCCATTGCATCAATGGCTCGCCCCTTTGACGGGTACTTGTGCTGATCTTTCAGCAAGCAGGATGCCGGGTCAATACGCTCACCGAAACGGCTACAAAATTAGGCGGCAACACGATCTTTCTGCTCACCAACGGGAAGCCAAACTGCTTGCAAGTCAGCCCTGCCGAGCTTATCTTGCCGAGTAACATACCCGCCATGCCTATGACTTCTGCGCAGCCATGCACAAATTGTAGCGGGTTTTTATTATTTGTCAGACTTCTCAGTAAGCCTCACTTGTCAGGGTCATTATCGCAGCCCCCGTGCGTCCCCTTCCGACCATCCGCCCCGCCTGCGCGCCTTGCGCAGTTGTGAGATAGCAAACAGTCCAACCTGCCAAAACGACCAGCTCTTATAGAAGCCCTGCAATAGCCAATACAGAACTCGCTGATTCTCACCTTGCTGCGTATCTGAATCTACTAATGTGCCAGTTCATCCCGCATCTAAGTGGTGGTAGGCGTTTGCATGAATGACTCAGCGAGCTTGCTAAATCGACTCAATCGCCACGGGCTTCCTGATCAATTTATAGGATGATCCATCTTGGAAAACACCGAATGGTGCTTGATGCCTTATTTCTATCCACATGATCCGACCTGACAAAGGAAGCGACCAAGTCAACGTCGGCAAGAATACCCCCTGCAATGAGAGGAGGAACGAGTGCGATCCATAAACCCCACCTACCCACCGCGAGACCAGCGCGTTACCGTGGCATCTCTGGCGAGCAGTTCCACGGCAGAAGCGCTTCGTAATCCGCTTACCGACGACGCATGCGGCAACCGCTCCAGGACGTGGCGAAGCCACGTATAGGGCTCCTGGCCGTTGGCCTTGGCGGTCTCGACCAAACTGTAAATCCGCGCACTGGCCCCAGCGCCTTTGGGCGTGTCACTGAACAACCAGACCTTGCACCCGATGACGAACGGCTTTATCGCACGCTCGGCCAAGTTGTTGTCGATCGGCAAGTGGCCCGCCTCGACATAGCGCTCCAGCCGGCTCCAGTTGTTCGCCAGGTAGTTGACCGCCTTGCCCAGCACGCTTTGCGGCGTGACTTGGGACTGCGTCTTGTCCAGCCAGCGCTTCAGCTCTGCGAGGATCGGCAGACTTCGCGCCTGGCGACCGAACAAGCGTTGCTCGTCGCTGACATCCTTGAGGTCGCGCTCGATGCCATCCAACTTGTTGATCATGTCCAGCGCGACATCGGCACGGCCGGTCTTGCCTTTGGGTTGCACCTTCTGCGCCTCGACAAACTTGCGCCGCGCATGCACCATGCACGCCAGGCGTTCGACGCCGGGCTGCAACGCCAGGGCGTTGTATCCTACGTAGTCGTCGGTCATCACGTAGCCGCGATAGCCTTCCAACAGACGCAACGGCACCTCCTGCGCACGGCTGGTGGTGTAGTCGAACAACACGACCGGTCGATCAGGCGGCCCACTGGCCTGCATCCACATCCAGGATTGGCTAGTCGGGTCACGATCCGATTCTTTCAACACTTGAACCCGTGTCTCGTCGCAGTGGATCACCGGACTGTCCAGCAATCGATCACGCATCAGGTTCAGCAAGGGCTGGACGTGTTCGCTGCACTGGATGACCCAACGGGCCAGCGTTTGCCGAGGGATGTCGATGCCGTGCCGGGCCAATACCGTTTCGAAGCGATGCAGCGGCAGGCCGTAGACATACTTGATGGTCAGCAACATGGCCGACACGCTCGGGCTGGCCAGGCTCTTGTCGATCAGCTGTGCCGGCTTGTCGGCAGTGACCGGAGCTGCTTCGCAATCGCGGCAGCCGTAGACCTTGCGTACGTGCTCGAGGACACGAATCTGCATCGACACGATGTCGAGCTGTTCGCTGGTCTCTTCGCCGATCACATGCTTGCGGCAACCGCAGGCACAGGTCAGCTCGTGCTCGGGCAGGTCGTGGATGACTTAGATGCGCAGGAGGTCAGCGGATAGCGGTTTGCGTTTGCCACGACGCTTGATTGGGGCGACGACTTCTTCGTCGGCATCGTCGATCACAGCCAGCAGAGGTTCGTTCTCCACTTCGTCGAACATGGCCAGTTGCGGCGTATTGGGGTCGACGATTTGCTCGGATTTGCGGCCAAAGAAACGGTCACGCCATAACCTGATCTGCTCTTTCAGGTCGACGATGTGGTCTTTGTCAACCGTGCGCTCAGCCAGCAGCTGCGCAAGCAATTGCTTGAGCGCAGCAGGGTCCTCAGGAAGGTCATCGGGCAATGAAATCATGGCCCGGATCATACCGGGTCATGCCACGTAGCGTGGAGTTAAAACCTGGTGAGGACGGTTGCGCCAGAGGTCGAAACCGTCAAGCAACCAGTTCAGCTCTTGCACCGTGAGGACGATGACGTCGTCGGTGGTGTCTGGAGACGTCTTGAAGCGCTCGGCTTCCAGGCGCTAGAGCCAGAGGCAGAAGCCATTGCGCTCCCAATACATCACTTTGATCCGATTACGGGCCTTGTTGAGGAAAACGAAGAGCACCGGTTCGAACACGGCGACTTTGATGTCCAGTTCGACCAGGGCGGTCAGGCCGTCGATGGACTTTCGAAAGTCGACGGGTTTGGGGTAGAGATAAAATTTTTCGACTTTGGTACCGGGTCGCATCATGGCAAATGGGCTCCTCAGAGAATCGGGAGCACAGTATCGAGCATCAAACAAGCGCGTGGCATGTGGGGTTCATGGAGCGCTTACGGATCTTATGCGTGGCTGCGCCACATACTTAAAAGGCTGCCACATGCGCAGTCGGTGGCCGACTATGAAGCGTTGCTTCCGTGGAACCGCTTATCGGAGATGCCATGGTAAACCGTAGCGCCACCTTGCGGTAGGTGCAGTTCATGGAGTGCTTACTACCGGATTGGTCAGGTGTTACACTCAATTTTTGCCGCCGCCAGGCTAAAGGTTTAGTAGATCATAGCATCACTAAATCCTTCTCGTAATCTTTATGAAACTTGACACAGCAGGGATTCCCTGACCATAAAGCTCGCCACGTCGCCGCGGCAAGCTTTTTAGCAAGCAACTCAAACCACCCTGCACAACTTCTTAATTATGTCAAGTTTAAATTTTTTAAACTTACCCTGTTTAACCTTACCAGAGTTATACTGCACAGTCACGATCACATTTTGACCAATATCTATCGCATTTTCATCAAAAAAATCGGGATGTACCATTTTCCTAAAAGCTTGTGCTAATGACTCAGAGTAGTCACTCGGAAAATATAATAAAGAAAAACTATCTGTGCTCTTTATATTATCCAAATACGGCATCAACTGACTAGGCAGAGAGTCTGAATCAGCTCGCGATGTATTCAACCTCAGCCTCAGCAGCAGTAGTATTAATGCTCCAGAGCTAATAACTTGGTCCGAAAGTGATCCCTGCTCGACAGTCTGTTCAAAAAGAACTTCAATTGCAGCAATAATCTCTTCGCAACGTTCGTACTCATCCCTAATAAAGTATTGACTAAATATGTCGTGAATTATCCTGAAATCGCCCTCAAGCATTGAAGGGTTTTCGAGTTTGCCAAACAGCGAAAGATAGGCATCATACAAGACCTTGTTCTGATCAATGTCAGTAGATGAATTTACCAATATGCTCAGCGTAAGTATTTGCCGTAATTCCTCAACTGGTGCGCTCTTATATCTCAACGCAAGCCTGGTCAAGTCTGGTAATTTGGATATGTCACTCCCAGATGCACCACTCATAACGCAATTTGTAATTACCTCCCAAGCACTGAAATTTTGCTTAGACTCTATAGAGCAGATGTATCGATACAGTTCGTCAGCGGCGGACTGCCTATCAAGACGTACCAAATCCATTAGAAGTGGTGAGCATTCCGCATGTCCAAATCTCAATTGATTAGATATATCTTTCCCTGTGAGTGACAGCTTATTATCTATAATATTCCTAGCGCAACGCTCATAATATTTTGCCTGCTCGAATGGATCGCTTTCATACGATGCCCTCTGATAAAGCAAAGTACTCCTAACCTCAGAAATACTTACCTCTAGAGCCTCATCCAAATAGTCTCTTCCCATATCGGCATTTTTGGCCATGCTGTAGTATCTACTCAGTTGATAATATGCCGAATACAGAATATGATTTTCGGTAGCTGAACCGCTAGAGCTGACGGTCCTAACATAATCGATTGCGCTCAATAGGACATGTTCGATCTCCTCAGGCAGAGCTGTATTAGACGCTCCCGTGTCAGCTTGAGCTAACAATACACTAGCCAGATTAACGCAAGCCTCTGGAAAGAAAATACCTTTTTTGTTACCTGCGGCACCATTAATCAATGCGCGAAACTGGGCCGCCGCATCATCCCAGCGGTGTGAAAACATATAACACACACCTGACCAGTGGAGCTTAGCATTAAGCAGAGATCTGTCATCAATATTATTAGTATCGCAACTCTCGTACTCAACAATAGCTGACTCTATGTCACCAAGCTGAATAAGACAAAACCCAATATTTAGCCGAGAAGCCAAGCAGCTTTCAGGGTCTATATGTTGGGCAAGAGATTCACGATATAAAGCGAGAGCTTCATCGTAGCGCTTAAGCTTAATTTTCTCATTGGCGCGCTCGTCAATTGTTAACAACTCACCCTCAATATCTGATACCCATTTTTCGGACAACGATTCAGACATGATCCTATTTTTGAACGATATTTCACCGGTTTCTGTCTTCGGAGTACTTATTCCGGCCAAGTAAAGCTTGTCCTTTACTTTATCTGAAAGTGATTTTGTTTTTCCGTAGTGGATTACCATGACCGAATTTCGCAGTTCTTTATCGCTTTGAACTCTGGTGCGAATGTGATCAAACGGTGGCAAATCAAAACTCGTCAAATATAGCGAGTTAACAATCTTGTCTATCGAACTTTCGTTTAGCATTGATGTTTGAGACAGCTCAGTTTCCGCAGCTGAGCATACATCCCACGTTACACGAGGATTTCCCGAAGTCCAGTGATAGATTCTTTCGACGGCTTCATCAGGCAGCACCAAGGAACACTGCTCAAGAAATCTTTTCGTTTCAGAAAACGTAAAGTCTTCAAGGTAAATTTTCTCACCGATATTGAATGGAGATATTGCCTTATTTTTAATCAACTCAGCTGGATCAGCCACACCTGAAAGTACGTACGTTAATCTCTTAAACTGGGCGAATTGAGTCCTGCCAAAAAAGTATATGCTCCTAATCAGCGAAAAGACATTATCTGAATAATCAACGTTCGTCAGAGCATCAATTTCGTCAAGACAAATAACAAGCTTTCCAGGAAGTATATCGAGTATCTTCTTTAGCTCAAGCTCATGCTCTTTATGCGCCTGTAAATTTACTGTACTAGAACGCATCCGAGTAAGATCATCAAACAAAACTTCAGAAAGCTGATCTCTAGCTAAAATCGTGGTGTCAATTATATTTCTGAAGAACGATCTGAGATCCGAGAAACAATTCGACACATCGAGGTATGAGAACAAATCATCTTGAGAGTCAATCTCTCTTTTCGCATTGAGCAATAGATTCGTTTTACCCATCTGTCGCGATACTAAAACATAGCTCGGACGCCCCATATCTTCGATGATCTGGCGCAGCTGTATGTCTGCTTGCCTCTCAACGTACATGTCTGGGGGAACGATAGCATACGGCTTGATCTTTTTTGTAACCATGTTCTCTACCTTAAAATTGGAAGCCCTGAGACGAAATACTAATAAGCTCGGCGTCACTCTTATCAGGGTACGAAATCTTCGACTTTAAAAACGTTTTAATGAAGCGAGGAGAACCATGAGAATTAGATATTAAATTATCTGGGAGGTCATCACATCCAACCATATCTAAATTATCGGTTATTAATTCGATCAAAGCCGCTAGCTCATCTTCCGTCCACCTTTCGCACTCAACAAATCGCATATAACCACTAAGCTTAGAAAGATTCTGGCTCGAGTCAAGGTTCGGTTTTTTCAAGGAAGAAACGACTAAACGAAATGCATTTGTCTTTGCCAACTGCTTCACTGCGGTGAGTAGCTCCTCAACCAGAAGTAACAAATGTTTCTCAGCGCCTTCTCGATCGCCAGTACTGGGAACCTCATCAATATAGATAAATAGGAATTTATTTGCCTCAACACCATCCAATATTATTCGCTTTAAATTATTAAAAGTTCGATCTGGAATTGTTTCTGCATTATTATCACTAAGGTGTAGAGTCTCTATCATTTCAGCAATAAAAGCTTTTCTATAGTCGCTATCTGTACATTGTGAGAAGCACATTTCGACTGCTTTCGCACCTGCACAACCCAGCAGTCTTTTGACTATTGAGGTTTTTCCTGTTCCAGAGTCCCCATACACCCAAAAACTATTGAGGCTAAATTCCACTGCAATCTGTTTATCAATCTTTCGCTCAAGATAATAGGGCTCACAGGTTTCATCATAAATATCAAAAAGAGGCCCTTGCCCGACGGCCAATTTAAAACGGTGCTTTTGGCTTTTAACAGCAGAAGCATCCTTTTCAGTTATGACTGGCTCGCCAACTGAGGGGAAGAATTTATTATTCAGGAAGTCAACCAATGTTGAGTGACCGCCATGATCCAAATCACCAGGCTTTACAATCGTCGAGTGATTTGTATCAGGGATAATCCGTCGCCCTGAAAAATATCTCGATGCCGACTGCTCTAAGACTATTGGCTTAAATCCAGGTAGCCAGCGTAGGTGTAAGAATCCTACGTGCTCGACCGCCTCAATACCCATAAAAGTTCCGTGCTCGCGGCTTTCAACAAATGCCTTGAAGCGGCCATCTAAATCAGCTAACAGCTCGCTGTTCATGCGCAGCTGCTTACCAACTCTGTTTTTGTAGAAACTTGCAATCTTCGCTAATGTGTCAGCGTAATCTGAGCCGATTGACGGTGACGCCATCAGAGCCACGCCGATTTTGTGGCTTGCAAAATGTTCTCTATAGGATTCCAGCATGTACCTTACAACAATCCCACCCAAACTGTGGCACACAAATACCAATTTTGGGAATGTGATCGGTGCCGCATCTCCTATTTGGCTTCTTCGACGCAAAGCATCGAACAGTTGATCGGAGCACTCTCGAACCCCCAACAGACCCGAATCGACATTAGTATAATATCCGCCCAAGTAGATTGACACACGAGGAATCCTCACATCTTCGACTACTAGATCTGGCCAGAAAGTTTTTGCTTTTTTGTTAGCCCAGCAGCTATGCGAGTTTGAAAAAAAGCCATGAACAAATATGATCGCCGTGTCGCTTGCTTCGTCATAAGTATGCCAGTTATTATTTTTCCACATTCTGCCTATTGTTTCCTTATGCGTCATTCATGGCGTACGTAACCCTGTTTATCGCTGCTGCTTTCGCCACAGCCGGGCGCTAGGGCGGAATTTTAATAGCCGACAGGAGAGTTAGCCAGCATTCTGAGACTCTGTCCAGGAGTACTACAGTACCTGGATTCAGGATGTTCATGGCAAGGGAGCAGACGGATGCCTCGGCCCCAGGGCCCCGGTAGGTCTGCCTCCTGGGCCGTAACGTACACGCGAAGCTTTTGCTTACATCGCCCCCAGCCTCTACTCAGTGACACCGGGGGCAGTGATGTCTCAACCTCCCCAAAATTTTACTGCCTGACCATCCTGTTTACACTGAGGCCGTCGTTGGTGAGTTTCGGGCGTATTGCCGGAGTGTTGAGCGAGGAAATCGGGCGCGAGTATCGCCAAAGCTTGGTTGATGGTCGCATAGGTTTTGCCAGTGCCAGGCGGGCCGAATAGGATTGGCTGAGCGGTGCTTGGTTGTTGGCAGATCAATGAAAGGCACGGCTTCGTCCTGTTCAGTGTGGTGATAGTCGCTAGGTACGAGGCCCATGCCCTGCGTTGGCAGATGCCTTTCGGTAAGGATTTGGTCGACCGAGTTCAGCTAGCTCCCCACATCAGATTGGGTGGGGCAAGTGCTTGCGCTGACTCTCCAGCGGGTGCTTTGAGCTTCCAACAGCTCACGATGATCGCTGAT
This sequence comes from Pseudomonas monteilii, assembly GCA_001534745.1. NCBI lineage: Bacteria > Pseudomonadati > Pseudomonadota > Gammaproteobacteria > Pseudomonadales > Pseudomonadaceae > Pseudomonas > Pseudomonas alabamensis. The sequence continues at coordinate 594,487 of CP013997.1, read as the reverse complement.
ATTGCGAACAGCACAGCATATCTCACCGCCGTACCAGTAAAGTGTGAATGCGGGCCTTCCTTTTAGGTTGTTTGGCTCGCGCATACCTATTCGGATTTTTGCTGGTGTCGAATTGACAGCCCAATGGTCAGCCTGAGGGTACTTCTTGCAGAAGCGTCGGATCAGGTTCCACACCCACATCCGCTCCTCCTTCGTCCCCTTACTCATCAGCTGCAGCACGCGTTGGTCGGCGTAACCCGCTATGGCACCTGAGTTGTGCTGTCGCTGGTATTCAAGCCATTGCTTCAGCCCGCTTTGCACGTTATTGCTGCTATTTCCGCCAACGTCCGCAAATTCACCATCCGGCCCGTACTGACGGTACAGCGAGACCAGTTCCTCCCCATCATGGATATGCAGAACGTTGCGGCCCAAATGTTCGCTTACCGCGTTGAGGCCAGCGAGGTAGCTATTGGCGGTATCGAGTGTTTTTCCTGTGTCCGTCAGCCAACTATGAACGACCTTCCTTGTACATCACTCACAAAATACTCCTATATCGATCTGGTTTCGTAGAATGTTGCGAGCCACATAAACTTAGGCAAGGCTCAGTCTTCCGGCTGATCCATCACTTGCCATGGCTTGATTCTTTTAGCACACAGGATACGTGATCAATAAGCTCACTGGAGATAGCGCTAAAATCATGCGGCGAAATGGCGTTTTGCTCGCCAACGTGGAGCCAATCTGTCTGCAAAGCGGCCTATCGTGTCTATCCTGTCACGCAAGACACCTGCCCTACCCATGATTATCTCGGCCGGCGCGTACAAAACCGCGCAGTTGTACATTCTGACTCTGCTGATGAGTCAGGCCAGCGCGCATACCAGCAAGAACTGCCGATTGCATGGATGATCTGGCGCGTTTGGAAATTGACTTAGCAGCCATAGGTTTCCCGATTGATTGGCATAGTCGACTCGTTATGGAAGATGCCTATCGGTATACGACACCTTGCTTTTATCTGACTAATTTTTAGCTAACATAGGGGGGACTAAGTTAGGCCCAAATGGGGCTAAATATGGTCGAAACAGAGACCAAGTAGAGACTACATTGGGACCAAGTTGGGATCGAGTAAAGGCTACATCGGGACCAAGTCGACGCCAGAAGCCAGAGACTGGTAGCCGGAGCGGATGAAGCTGTTGTGAAGGATGCTAGCCGGCCACATCAGGCGCCTCTTTCAAAAAACCGAGCCTGCGCTCGGTTTTTCTCTGTGGCCCCGCCTACGACTCAGCCGCTACGATGCCCGGCAAGCTCAATGTCATTGATGAGCGCCTTGGCAAGCGAACTCAGGTACCGAATCGACGTGAGCGAAGGCAAATCCTTCTCCACCTCTGCCCTATAGGTCAGATCTCGAATACAGCCCAGCAGCACCGAGAGCTCTTCGAACACCCGGTCGTACGGAACCCCACGCTGAACGCAAAACAGCTCAAGAAAGTGTTCCTCACCCGCCGTGCTGCAGGCAGTTGTCAAATTCTCCATGCGCCATCCCCAAGTCAGATTTTACTAAGGGCATGCTCAATGAGCACCCGAGCCATTTCGGTCGCATGCTGAGCATTGGCGAGCATGTTCACGCAGGGGTCACCGTCCTGATTTCGTCGACAGTGGGCAAAGGTTTCCTCCACGCCACGCAACAGCTCACTAGCATGCGCCAAGGCATCCGGCGGGATGATTTCGGAGTGGATGGAAAAATAGGGAGTAGTGATGAGGTTGGCTGGCGGATCTGGGACGATCTTTTTCATGGAATGGTCTTCGTGGATAGCTACGGAAAGCTACTCACCTGCCCTTCTCACAGATCGGGTGGTAGCCGGACGCGAGGTGAGAAGACCGTGTCCACGACACCACGGCCAGGCCGAAACCTGCTCGTGCCCGGCTACCATTACTGGAAGCTGTCGTAGTCCACACGGGCTTCTCACACCCGGTCGTCAACATCGACGACCCGGCGACGTTACCCCTGCGACATTTCCACGCCAAGGTGGAAGCTTCCGAAGCGGCTGTAGGATACTTCCGAACGTGATCCTCCCCAAGCATTTAGGGTGAGATTCAGACTTGTCTTACAGCTACTTCATGGCGCCTGGCGAGAAAACGCCAGAATCGCTAATGCAGAGCACCTCGTTCTCAGAACGTATATTTCCCCGTCACCATCACATTCCGCGGCGCCCCATACACATCCCCGCCGTACTCAATCGAACTCGAAATCGCCGAGTAGTACTTGCGGTCAAAGATATTGTTCGCATTCACCTGCAGGTCCAGGTGCTCGTTCACCCGATACCCCGCCATCAGGTCCGTCACCGCATACCCGCCCTGCTGCAACCGGTACACGCTGCCATCCGCCGTGGTCACGTCGTTGTACATCCGGCTCTGCCAATACACGTTCCCGCCCACGCGCAGCTTTTCCAGCGGCCCCTGGAACCGGTAGCTGGTGGTCACCTTGAACAGGTGTTCCGGCATGTCGGTGTCGAACTGCTGGTTCTCGTTCTGCGGGTTGCTGGCGTCCTTCAGGTAGTGCGTACGCGCATAGGTGTACCCTGCCCCCACCTCCCAGTTCGGCAGCACCGAGCCTTGCACTTCGAACTCCACGCCCTGACTGCGGATCTCGCCCGAGGCCTCGTAGCAGTTGGTTGGGTCATCACAGTTGAAACGGTCAGCACCAATCACGGAAACAGCCCGGTTCTCCTGATCGACGCGGAACACCGCGACGCTGGTGTTCAAGGCGCCATCGAAGTACTCGCCTTTCAGCCCGATCTCGTAGTTCTTGCCTTCCACCGGCTTGACCATGCCACCGCCGGCGTCTTTGTTAGTCTGCGGGTTGAAGATGTCGCTGTAGCTGACATACACCGAGTGGTGGTCGTCCAGGTCGTAGATCAGCCCGCCATAGCGGGTGACGTTGCGGGTCACTTTCTGGTCGGATTCCGAACTGCCCTTGTCGTCGTACTCATACCAGTCCAGACGCCCGCCGAGAATCAACTTGAGCGGGTCAGCCAGGGTCAGGCGTGTGGTCATGTACACGCCATCTTGTGTCGTGACGTCGTGGCTTTTGCCCGTGCGATTGAAATTGGGTTTGGCGCCGTCAACTGGCCATTCAGTCGTATAGGGCGAGTAATTCTTCTGGGTCATGTCGTAGACGCGCTTGCTGGCGCCCACCACCAACTCGTGTGTCCGGCCGAATGCCTCGAAAGGACCGCTGACAAAGGCGTCCACACCTGACTTCTTCTGATCGTGGCCCGACTGGTACACAGTGCGGTTCAGTTTCAGATCATCGAAGCGCGACAAGTAGGAACCGGAGAACACTGCGTCCTGCTGGCTGTAGTTGGCGTTGACCTGCAGGTTCCAGTCGTTGGCCAGCCGGTGACGCACTTCGGCGAACACCGTGTCGATCTCCTGGTCCTTGTCTTCCCATTTGCTGCCTGGGTTGAACGAGCGCGGCAGGTTCAGGTGGCGGCCATCGAGGCCGACCAGCGAGGAGCCCCAGAAGTAGTTGGTCTTGTCCTTCTGGTGCGAAAAGCCGAGGGTCAGCGTGGTGTCGTCGCTCAGGTCCGCTTCGGTCACGGCGTAGAACAGGCCGTGGTCCTCGTCGACATCATCCACGAAGCTGTCGTTGCCGCGGTACGAGGCGACCACGCGACCGCGCAGGGTGCCGCTGTCATTGAGCGGGCTGGAGGCGTCGATCTCGCCGCGGTAGTCGTCCCAGCTGCCGGCGGCGCCGGTCAGGGTGACCCGTTGCTCGGCCAGGGGACGCTTGCGCACCAGGTTGATTGCCGCCGAGGGGTTGCCTGCACCGGTTACAAGACCGGTGGCACCGCGCACGATCTCGACGCGGTCGAACATCGCCAGGTTGGGCTGCGAGCCGACCGTCCAGCCTTCGTAGCCACTGGGGATGCCGTCGTACATCAGGTTATCGATGTCGAAGCCGCGCGCCGAATAGGTCTGGCGGCCTGGGCCGCTGGAGAAGTTGAGGAACAGACCGGGTGCGTTCTTCACCACGTCATTGATGCTGGTCATGTTCTGATCGTCCATGCGCTGACGGGTGATCACTGTGGTGGCCTGGGGTGTTTCACGCATGGTCAGGGGCAGCTTGGTCGCGGTGGACATGGCGCCTGTGGTGTAGGACTGCGAGCCTTCGGTGACGCTGCCTAGCTGGGTGTTGATGATTTCGGTAGCCCCCAATTCCATGACACCTGGAGTGCTCTGCGCTTGGCCCTCATCAGGGGTGGCAGCCCAGGCGGGCGTCAGCGTGGCCAGGCAGACGGCGGCGGCCAGGAGGTTGTGGGCCGGCGTGAAACGGCTTGATGAGGGACGATACGACATGGATTGAACGGTCCGTGTTGATAGGAAAAGGTAGCGAATAAGAATTCCTATCAATAGATATGTCAAGTTGTATCGATTTTGGGTCTTGTGTAGGAGGTTTCCCGGTGGGTGTGGGACGGATGCTCCTGACGCTTGGGGTTAATCTCGCAGCGGGGGTGATAAGCAGGGCTGCTCTCGTGAAATTATATTGTTGGTTTGAAAGAAGTGATTTACAGGCTTTGTGGGCCCTGCGGGCCCAATCGCGGCACAGGGGCCGCTCCTACAGGAGGACCGCGACTGTCGGCACCACCGCGGTGGGGCTACGGGTGTGGGAGCGGCCCCTGTGCCGCGATGGGCCGCAAGGCGGCCCCAAAAACCGACCGGCGACAGAGCCTCTGAGCGCTGCCAACGCTCGTCATGTTCTCTGCGTCACAGCCAACTTCAGGACGAAGGGCGAAGTCCCACCATCATAAGGAAATGACATGCTCCACCTACTCGGCAAAGCCTCCTCGATCAACGTGCGCAAGGTCCTCTGGACCTGCGCCGAACTGCAGCTGCCTTTTGAACGACACGACTGGGGCACTGGCTTCAGAGACACCACCACCCCCGATTTCACAGCGCTGAACCCCAACGCGAAGGTGCCAGTAATCAATGACGACGGATTCGTGCTGTGGGAATCCAACACGATCATCCGCTACCTAGCGAACAGGACCAGCGCCGAGCACCTGTACCCGACCGAGGCAAAAGCCAAGGCCCGTGTAGACCAGTGGATGGATTGGCAGGCGACCGACTTCAACGCAGCCTGGAGTTATGCCTTCATGTCGCTGGTCAGGCAAAGCGCTGCCCACCAAGACCCGAACGCGCTGGCATGGGGATGCCGCGAATGGACCCGGCACATGGCAATCCTGGACAGGCAACTCGACGCGACGGGCGCATACGTCAGCGGCAGCACATTTTCCCTGGCGGACATTCCGATCGGTCTATCGGTCAACCGCTGGTTCGAAACGCCGCTGGACCACCCGGACTTTCCGGCGGTCGGCGCCTATTACCAGCGCCTGAGCGAGCGACCCGGCTTCCGTCTGCATGGCCGCAACGGTACACCGTGAAAGCACTGATCCAGGCGCTCGCCTACGCCATCGACCATGTGCCCTGGACCAGACAAACGCCCTAGGCCCGTGCGTGATGCGGTGTGCAAGCCACAAACCGCGGCAACACCACCATATGCGGCAACGCAAACGCCGCCAGCACCGCGAACAGCGAGCGGATCCCGGTCTGCTCCTGCACCACGAACACCCACCCGCCCACCACCGCGAACCCCAATGCCGCCAGCAGCACCGGCCAGATCCGCCACACATACGCCCCCAGCCGCCCTGCCCCCAACAGCCGTTGCCTGACCAACGTCTGCGGCGCCGCGTGCAGCAGGAAGAACCCCAGCGCAAACCCCACCAGCGGCGGCAGCGCCACGATCAGCAGCAACGTCACCGCCAACCGCCCATCCCGCGTCCGCCAGGCCGTCAGCGCCAGCACCGCCGCCGCCAACGCGCCGCCCACCGCCAGCACCTCGGCCGATCCCGCTCCAAGCCCGGCCGGCGCCCCAGCGCCCATGGCCAGGTCCAGCAACCGTCCGACCGCCTCGGCATGCAGCACCGCCGGCCCGCCCACGATGAACACGCCCAACGCCACCTGTTCATGGCGGTGCGCGAAGACGTCATCTTCATGGGCGAAATGCCAGATCGACATCAGCAGAAAGGTTACCAGCGCGACCACACCGGCCACCTGCCAGAGCAGCAGGTAACCCACAGCCACGCCCAGATACCAGGCGAGAAAGCGCAGCCAACGAGGCCGCGCGACCAGTTGCAGATCACTGGCCCCATGCAGCAGCCCCAACCCCAACCCGACGGCCAGGGCGAAGGCCAGGGGCGCACCACCGCCGACCAGGCTGGCGACCCCGGCGCACAGCGCCAGCAGATCCCAGCCGCGCCCGGCGGGGATCATACTCAGGCGCTCCGGCCTGCCAGTGCCGTGCGCAGGTTACGTTCGGAGGTGAAGGCGTAGACCACCTTGGCCAGCACGTCGAGAATCAGGAATACCCAGACGGTCACGGCATCGCTCACCGCCCAGATGCCTTCCGGGCCGACGGCGAAGACCACGGGGTAGATCAACCACAGCACGCTCAGAAAACCCACGTTGCGGCGGTAGGCGGCGCCGATCGAGGTGTGCTGGTTGGCGAGTGTCACCAGGGGCTTCCACAGGAGGTACAGCACGCCGGCGAAGGCTGCGCAGGACCAGGCGAAGAACACCCACTTGACCACGCCATAGGGCGCCAGGGAGGCGATCAGGCCGGTCACGATCATCACCACGTCGAGGGTGACGATGGACGCCACGAACCCGGCCTTGCCTTCCTGCTCACGGGCGCCGAGGAACGCCGAGGAGACGACGCCTGCCAGCAGCAACGGGGTGGTGAAGGTCCAGTCCAGGTAGCGCGCCAGGTAGGTCACGCTGCCATCGAGCTTGATCAGGTTGCCAACGCCCAGGTACATGGACAGGTAGGCGGTGGCGGCGATGAAGGGGACGGCGGCATGGATCAGGGTGTGGCCGCGCAAGGGGCCGTGGTGCACGCCTTTGGCGTAGATGATCAGGGAGGCGAGCGACATCACGATGAAGCCGATGAGTAGCGGGGTCTGAACCATGGGACTCTCCGAAGGCAGCGAAAGGGTTACGCGGCGCGCCAGGTCCGTTACCGGCGGGGCGATCCATTGCTTCGCTGCGTACTCGATGGAGAAGTCCGCGGAATATTTGGTTCAAAATGTTTCAAGCCGTCAGCGGTGCCACGCATGAGGCGATGACCCGCTGTCGGCGCGGGCCCAGAGGGCGCTCGGGCGATGTCGTCGTCCAGCGGCCCCTGGGCTCACCCTGCCCTTAGAAGTCGTACCGCGCCCCCACCACCATGCTGCGCGACGGCCCATAGAAGTTGAACGTCGAGGTCGATCCCACCCGCGACAGGTAATCCCGGTCGAACAGGTTGTTGACGTTCAGGGTGGCGGTCAGCTTCGGCGTCACCGGGTACGACAGCAGCGCATCCACCGTGGCATACCCCGGCGCGTCGATGCGCACCCCGCCGTTCTCGGAATGGAAGTTGCTCATGGCCGACACACCACCGCCGATGGCCAGCCCTTCGAGCGGGCCTTGGCTGAGGGTGTACTTGCTCCACAGCGAGGCCTGGTGGCGCGGCATGATGAAGAAGGTGGTCTCGGGGTCGCCCTTGACGGTGTCGGTCTGCATCCAGGTGTAGCCGGCCAGCAGCTCCCAGTTCGGGGTCAGCTTGCCGCTGACTTCCACTTCGGCACCCTTGACGCGGGTCTTGCCGGAGGCGACGGAGTTGGTGGTGGCCACGCCGTCGGCGTCGTACAGGGCACTGGCGCGGTTCTCGTCGGTCAGGCGGAAGGCCGACAGGCGGGTGTTGAGGTCGCCGCCGAAGTAGCTGCTCTTCACGCCGACTTCGTACTGCTGACCTTCGCGCGGCTTGAGTACCCGGCCCTGGCCGTCGGTGGCCGACTGTGGCTTGAACACCTGTGAATAGCTGGCGTACAGCGCATGGGTGTCGTTCAGGTCATAGACCAGCCCGCCGTAAGGCGTGAAGTGGCCGTCCACGCGCTTGCTGTCGGCATCGGTGGCGCCCGTCTTGAGGGTAGTGGTGTAGAAGTCGCCACGGTACCAGCTGAAACGGCCGCCGCCGATCAGCGCCAGGCGCTCGATGGGGCGGAAGGTGACTTTGGAGTAGAGGCCGTACTCTTCTTCCTGGGTGCCGACCTCGGTGCTGTAGTTCGGCGCTGGCTTGCCGAAGCGGGTCGGCGAGTAGGTGTTGACGTTGATGGTGCCCAGGTTGGTGGTGCCGTTGCGGTATTCGCTGTCGTAGTTCTTGTAGTCGCTGCCGACCACGAACTCGCTGATCTGGCCGAAGGTTTCGAACGGCTGGCTGTAGCTGGCGTCCAGCGAATAGGTGTCCTGGGTGAAGTCACGGGCGCTGGCGCGCTCGGAGTTGGCCCCGTTCCTGGCGTTGGTGGCGGTGAAGGCGTACAGGTACTCGGTGTCACGCTGCGAGCCACGGGCGGCGATGCGACCGTAGCCGCCATTGTCGAAGCGGTGGGTCAGTTCGGCGACCAGGTCGGTGGTCTTGCCGTCGAAGCTGTTCCAGTCGGCGCCGAGGAAGCGCGAGTGGCTGAAGTCCGGCACTTCACCGTTCAAGGTGGCAGGGTAGCCGTTGTGCGGGACGAGGTTCTTCACTTCGTGGATCAGGCCGAACGACAGCAGGGTGTCCGCGTCCAGGTCGATGTCCAGCGCGCCGTAGTAGGTGTTGCTGGTGTTGGCGTTGTAGTCGACTTCGCCGTTGGTGTCGTCACGGGAGGCGACGAAGCGCCCCCGCACACGCCCGGCGTCGTCCAGCGGGCCGCTCAGGTCGACTTCTTCGTGGTTGGTGTCCCAGGTGCCGTAGCTGCCTTCGACATGGCCCTGGAACTCGGCGGTCGGGCGCTTGCGCACCATGTTGACGATACCGCCCAGTTCGCTGGTGCTGCTGAACAGCCCGGCCGGGCCGCGCATGATCTCGACCCGGTCGAACGCTGCCAGCGACGGTACGGTGCCGAAGATGCTGGCCATCGGCGCGGGCAGGCCGTCGATGTTGAACTCGCTGTACTCGTAGCCCCGGGCATAGATCGACGAGCGGCCGCTGTCGTTGGTCAGGGTGCGCAGGCCGGCGGTGTACTTGGCCAGGTCGTCCAGGTGCACGAAACGGCGATCCTTGACGTAGTCCTGGGTGTAGACGGTGATCGACTGCGGGATGTCCTTGAGCGCCGCGGGCGTCTTGGTGCCGACGGTGGCGGCATCGACGCTGTAGCCGCCGGTGGCTTCCGACGGCAGCATGTCGTACAAGCGGTTGCCGTCGATGGTCAGGGCCGGCAGGTCGAGCGCGCCGCTGTCGATGGTGATCGGCTCGGCGACCGTCTCGGCCAGCGCCGACAGTGAAAACGGCGCCATCAACCCTAGCACCAGCCAGCCCCGTGCGCCGTACGGGCGCCCCATACCTTTCGAACCGTTCATGACCCTTCCTTCGTTGGCACTGCGATGACAGAGGCGCAAGGGTTCGTCTGCGCCGCGTCGCGTGGTTCGGACCACGTTCTGGCGGGCAGCCCTGTGCGGCGTCACGGGCAGGGCCGGACGATCACCGCGCAGGGAGACTGGGACATGGGCCAGCAGCCGCATGAATGACAGTAATTCGCAAACGAAACACATTGCTTTTTGCGAACGATACCGCAGGGCTGCCAGTGGTGCAGCAGGATTAACCTTCTTAACACAGCAGGCGTTGCCCTCCCCCACGCGCGGTGGGATGATCCGCAACTGATACAGGTTCTCATTCAAGGCTCACCGTGCCCACTTCCCTGCTGCTCGCCGAAGACGACCCCCACCTGCGTCAGGACCTGGCGCGCCACTTCCTGCAGCGCGGCTTTCAGGTCCAGGCATGCGCCACCGGTACCCAGGCCTTGAACGTGCTGCGCCAGGCGTCGTTCGACCTGGTGTTGCTGGACATCATGCTGCCGGGCATCGACGGCCTGAGCCTGCTCGACGAACTGCGCCGTCGGCAGGCGGTGCCGGTGATGCTGATGTCGGCGCTGGGGGCCGAGCAGGATCGGATCAGTGGCTTCACCCGCGGCGCCGACGACTACCTGCCCAAGCCCTTCAGCCTGGCGGAGCTGGATGCGCGGGTCGATGCCCTGCTGCGGCGCGTGGCCTTCGACCGGCGGCTGCCGTCACGGGCCCCTGCCAGTGCCCTGACCCTCGACCCGGAGGCCCAGGACGTGCGTCATGACGGCAGGGCCGCTGGGCTGACGGCCTCCGAATTCCGCCTGCTGGTCACGCTGCAGGCCTGCCCTGGCGAGGCCTTGAGCAAGGCGTTCCTCTACCAGACCGTGCTGCACCGGGCCTACACCCGCCTGGACCGTGGCCTGGACGTGCACGTGTGCAACCTGCGCCGCAAGTTGGCCGACGTCGGGGCGCAGCATGTGCAGATCCAGGCGGTGCGCGGGCAAGGCTACCTGCTGGTCGAAGCGGGCCCGGCGTGATGCGCCGCCATCGCCTGCTGTGGAAGCTCGCCGGCTTGCAGATCGGCTTCTGCCTGCTGTTGACCTGGCTGATCTGGACCTGGGGGCTGTCGGTGGAGCGCAGCACCTACTTCTTGCCCCAGGCCGACCAGGACTACCTGGCCCGCCATGCGCAGGAGGCCGAGCAGGCCTGGCGCCAGGGCGGCGCGGCGGGTGCCGAGGCCTTTCGGATGCGGCTGTCACGGGATGAGCACACCTGGGTGGCGCTGGTCGGCCCCCATCTGCAAAGTTTGGGCACGACGCCCCTGAGCGCGGAGGAAGCCAGCCACCTGACCTTCATGCGCAAGCTGAACTGGCCCTTGAGCCGGCGCCTGCGTGACGAGCTGCCCTATGTCAGCATCGAGTTTCCGCAGCAGCCGCAGGCCGGGCGCCTGGTGCTGCAGCTGCCCGAACGCCTGCTTCCTACCGGGTTGACGCCCTGGACCCACCTGGTCACCCATGGCCTGGCGCCAAGCCTGCTGGCTCTGCTGCTGGGGCTGCTGCTCTATCGCCACCTGGTGGTGCCGCTGAATCAGCTGCGCGACCGCGCCGACGCCTTGCGCGCCGACGATCTGGACAACCCGGGCCTGCCGCTGCGACACCGGCGTGACGAATTGGGCGAGCTGGCCCAGGCTTTCGACCACATGGCCGGGCGCCTGCGCCAGAGCCTGGAACAGCAACGGCTGTTGCTGCGCACCCTGTCCCACGAGCTGCGCACGCCCCTGGCGCGGCTACGCATCGCCCACGACAGCGACCTGCCCGCGGCGCAGTTGCGCGAGCGCCTGGACCGTGAGGTCGCCGGCATGCAGACGCTGCTGGAGGACACCCTGGACCTGGCGTGGATGGACACGGAACAGCCGGCCCTGCCCACAGAGCCGGTGCTGGTGGTGTCGGTGTGGGAAGCCCTGTGCGAGGACCTGTGCTTCGAAAGCGGCTGGGACCGCGCGCGCCTGCCCTGCTCGCTCGGCCTCGATTGCCGCGTACAGGCGCACCTGGACAGCCTGGCCCAGGCCCTGGAAAACCTGATGCGCAATGCCCTGCGCCATTCACCGCCCGAGGGCCGGATCCGCCTGGATGGCTGGCGCGAAGACGATCACTGGCACCTGCGCCTGAGCGACCAGGGCCCCGGTGTGCCACCGGCCGATCTGGAACGCATCTTCCTGCCCTATCAACGTCTGGACGGCACGGGTGCCGGCTTCGGCCTGGGCTTGGCCATTGCCCGGCGCGCCATCGAACTGCAAGGCGGGCGACTGTGGGCCAGCAACGGTCATCCCGGTCTGTGCCTGCACCTGACCTTGCCGGTCGCCCACGGCTGAGGCGACGGTGCTCTAGCCGCGTTCCATGCCCGGCGGGTGGCCGAAGTAGGCCTTGTAAGCGTGGTTAAAGTTGGCCGGGTGCGTGTAGCCCAGCCGGTAGGCGATCTGCGCGACCTGCCACTTGTGCTGGCGCAGCAGCACCCGCGCCAGCTCCATGCGCTGCTGACGCACGTACTGCAGCATCGACTGCCCGAACACCCCCGCAAAGGCCCGGCGCAGCGTGGTTTCGCCGACGCCCACCGAGCGCGCCAGGTCGGCGCTGCCGGGCGGCTCCACCAGGTTTGCGTCCAGCACCGCACGCGCCTCGAAGGCGATCTCGCGCTGGCCGCGCGGCACCGTCGTCGGCCGGCTGGGCGTCTGTTGCAGGAAGGCCGCCAGCTCCACCAGCACTGCCAGGCTCAGACTCTCCTGATTCAGCCGTTCCATCGCGCCGGTGTAGGGCGAGTGGTACAGCCGCTCGAGCAGCCCGCCCAGGGCCTGGCAGGCGTGCAGCTCGGAAAACCGCATGCCGTCGCCGATCAGCCCGAGCAGGGGCGTGAAGGCGTCGTCTTCCTCGGCCAGCTCCTGCAGCAGCTCACGGCCGATGCGCAGCCCGGCCATGCGCGCATGGCTGCCGGCACCGAGCTCGTCCACCGCTTCCATGCTTTCGCTCAGGCCCAGCGCGTGGGTGGCACCCTGGGTGTAGCGATTGAGGTGGCCGTCCACGCGGTGTTGCCATTGCCCTTCCAGCACCTGGACCAGGCACAGGCTGTCGGGCAGCACCTTGTCGATGCGCACCGGCTCGGGAAACTGCAAATTGCAGTCGAAGTACTGCAACTGCGGACGCACGCTGCGGGCGCGGTAATGGCCCACGGCGCTGCCGACCACCTGCCGCGCGCGCTGGTCGAACACACCGGCCTGGTCCAGCGCCTCGGGCCGGTCGAAGCAGAACTGCGTGTCCAGATAAGGGTTCCAGCGTTTCATTGGCAGGGGTGTCCGTCGGTGCCTGGCATAGGCAGGCCATGTTAACCCGGTCACACCTTGGGCAGGCGCCCTTGTGAACGAGTGGTTATTGATTGTGCGCGGCGGCCACCTGGCTTGGCAGGGCGGCGATGGTTGACTTCAATGGTTGCCCCCCTGACATTTCTAGGAAGCTCGACCGATGCCGATCTATCGCACATGGATGGCCCTGCTGGGCCTGACGCTGGCCGTCCTGGCCGGGTTCGCCCACGCCGAAGACCGCCCTGAAGTGGCTGACAAGGTGGTCGCCTACGCGGGCGAGCAGAACATCAAGGTCTGGACCCTGCGCATCGGTGCGCGCAGCGAACACCAGGCCCTGGTGCAGCTCGAAGGCGTAGACCACGACTGGGACATGAAGATCCAGAAGATGGCCGTGGAAAAGACCGACAAGGATACCCGTTACGTCACCACCGTGGACGGCAAGCGTTTCGTCGCGCTGATCGTGCGCAACGGTTGGGGCGAACTGACCCTGCCGGGCGAGTCGCAGACCATCAACGTCTCCTACGACGAGTACCTCTCCGAACAAGGCAACGCCCAGGCGTTCCTCACCGATTACCTGCAGGCGCAATGACCCATGACCGCGATACGACGGTTGAGCTGGGCGCTGATGATCCTGGTGCTGCCGCTGATCCTGATGGGCTGGAGCAGCCTGCAGGGCTGGCGCGCCGACAGCGTACTGGACGAGGCGCATGCCATGCGCCAGTGGCTGGCAGCGCCTGACGACCGTTGGCTGGAAGCCTTGTCGGTCAGGGAACGCAAGGAAGTGATCAGCGAGCAGGGCCGGCGCGAGAACTTCCAGTACCGCGTCGCGCTCGCCGAGGCCGACACCGCCGGGCTGCGGCTGCGCCAGGTCCTGGCCGGGCTCGGCTACTGGCTGGCCGTCGCGGCCTTGATCGCCGGACCGGCGACCTGGATCAAGCTGCGCCTGGATGCGCGCCGTGCCCGTGCCTCACGGGATTACCTGCACGATCACCTGGCCGACAATTGGCGCACCCTGGGGCATTGGCTGGTGGCTTACACCGGCCTGGTCTGCGCCTCGCTGGGGATGATCCTGCTGTACCAGCTCAGCTGGGGCTGGAGCCATCGCGCCGATGGCGGCTGGGTGATGCTGCTGTTCAGCGTGCCCGTGGCGGCTGTGATGTACCTGGGCGTGCTGCTGATCGAGCGCCTGCGCAAGCAGTGGTTCGAACTGGACCACCAAGGCTCGGCTTTCCTCGGCCGGGCCTTGAGCCGCGCCGAGGCCCCGGGTGTCTGGGCCTGGATCGAAACGGTGGCCAACCGCCTGAACGCCCCGGTGCCCGACCACATCGTGGTCGGCATCGACCAGTCGTTCTTCGTCACCAGCGTCGACGTGGCGCTGCAACCGTCCGGGCAACTGCTGACCGGGCGCACCTTGTACCTGCCCCTGCCGTACCTGTCGGCGCTGAGCCAGCAGGAAACCGCCTCGATCGTCGGCCATGAACTGGGCCACTTCAGCAGCCGTGACACCGAGCGCGGCAGCGAAACCGGCGCACGCTTCAGCCTGATGTGCGCGCACTTCGCGCTGATCAGCGCCGAGGATGCCGACCCGGCCTGGATCGAGCGTCCGGCGATCTGGATGGCCGGGCAGTTCCTCTACCACTTCCAGGTCGCGGTGCATCACTGGAGCCGCGCCCAGGAGCTGGTCGCGGACCGCGCAGGCGCGCAGGTCGCCGGTGAGCGGGTGTTCTGCCAGGCCTTGCTGCGGGTGATCGCCCTGGAAGGCGAAGTCACCCGCCTGCTGCACGCGCAGCGAGGCGGGGACCTGGTGCAGGCTTTGGCCCAGCACCTGCGACAGACCTCGTTGAGTGTCGACCAGCGCGTCATCGCCCAGGCAATCGCCCACCCCTTCGACACGCACCCACCGACCGTGCAGCGCCTCGAGCACTTGAAAGTGGACATGGACGCCGCCCTGCTGGCCCAGGCGACCCGCATGCCAAGCGAAGACGATCGCCAGTGGTTCGGACGCCTGGCGAGCCACGTGCGCCCCACGACTGACACCACTGACATGGGAACACCCGCATGAGCCACCCCAACGATCCACTGGCCGACCTTGGCCAGTCGCTGACCCAGGACTTCAACCAGCACGCCAGTGCCAGCCAGCAGCACGCGATCCAGGAGCACGAGCAGCTGCTGGCCCGTTACCCGGCCGTCACCGAGCTGAAGACCACCCGCAAGATCTATCGCACGCTGGTGATCTTCACGCTGTTCCTGGGCGGCCTGAGCGTGTTCTGCCTGACGGACGACGCTGCCCGGCTGGCGGGTGTGCCCCTGCTGATCATGACCTTGGGCTTCGTCGCCGGTTTCTGGGTGCACCGGAACGCGGGCACGGAGGTGGGCATGCGCCTGACCCACACGCACCTGTGGTTCCCGGCGCTGGATGCCGAGATCGAGCTGCAGCACGTCACCGAGGTGCGCATCGCCAATGGACGCATGACGCAGATCACCCTGTGCCTGGATCGCAGCGCCCCCCTGCCCGGCATCCGCAAGCGGTTCGGACCGCTGATGCCCACGGCCAAGATCAAGCGCGGTCGTGTGCCTCAGGTTCGCCTGTCGGTCTATGGGCTCGAGCTGGATGGCGAGCTGCTCGACGCTGAAGAGTTGATGCAACTGCTCTACGGGTACTGTCACGTCGCCCGGGCCCATGCCCAGTTACAGGCGTTGCGCACTGCCCCGCGCGACGCGTGAGCCGCCTTCCCCATGACCCCTCGGGCTGCCCGATGCAGCCCTTTCAGACAAGGATCCATCCCATGAGCACCCCTTCGCAGCCCGATCCACTGTCACGCCTGTCCGAGGCGCTGGGCAACGAGTACGGCCAGGCCCGTGAAGCCCAGCGCGGCCAGGTCGTCGCCGACCTTCGCGAAGTGATCGAACGCGTGCCCGAGCAGAGCGAATTCACCAACACCGCTCGCTTCAAGGTGCTGGGCCCCGTCCTGCTGCTGGGTGCTTTGGCCATGGCAGCCGCGGGGCTGACCCAGGACGGGAACAAGCTGACGATCTTCGGCGGTCTCATGGCCCTGGTGTTCGCCGTGCTGACCTGGCAGCACCGCAACTCCGGTCGCCACGTGTTCATGCGCCTGACCCGCCGCCAGTTGTTCGTCGACACCTTGAGCGCGCCGGTGGACCTGACCGACATCGTCGACGTCGAGGTCAAGGACGAAGGGCTGATCACCCAGCAGAAGCTGATCGTGCGGCCCGACTGCACGCTGCCGACCCACCGCGCCACAGGCAAGCTGTTCGGCAACCAGGCCATGGCCCTGAACAAGCCCGTGCCGCATCTGCGCATCCTGTCGGCCGGTCTGATGTGCAACGGCCGCAAGCTGAGCACCGAGGAAATCGCTGAGACCCTGCATGCCTACTGGCAGGCGGCCTGCGCGCAGCGACAGCTGGACGCCTTGAACGAACAGGCGCACTGAACCCATCGCGCCGGGCAGCCGGGCGCTGACGTCGCGCCCTGCCGCCCTACCTCCGGGACGCGCCTCTGGCTGACGGCACGCGTCCCGGCTCCACTGCCCGCACGGCAACCGCGCAGCCTTGCCTGCCCTGCGCAAGGCCTGGGCTGATAGCATCGGTGTCGACTGCGCTGACCGTCGAGGACGCCCCATGCCGCTTGATCCCCACTTGCCCCCTTCTGTGCGCCTCCCTACCGTCGAAGAGCGCTTTCTCGGCTGCCTGCTGGGCGGTGCCGTCGGCGATGCGCTGGGCGCGCCCGTGGAGTTTCTCTCGCGCGCCGAGATCCTGCGCCGCTTCGGCCCCTCGGGGATCACCGACTACGCGAAGGCCTACGGTGGCCTGGGCCGTATCACCGACGACACGCAGATGACCCTGTTCACCGCCGAAGGCCTGCTGCGCGCCTGGGTGCGTGGCTGCTTCAAGGGCATCACCACCTATACCGGCGTGACCGCCCATGCCTATCTGCGCTGGCTGAAGACCCAGGGCGAACAGTCGCCACTCGAGGCGTCCCTGCACGGCGAGGCGGGCTGGCTGATCGGCCAGGACGCCCTGCACCACCGGCGCGCACCGGGCATGACGTGCCTGAAGGCGCTGCGTGACATGCCGGTCCTGGGGCGACCGGCATGCAACGACAGCAAGGGCTGTGGCGGGGTGATGCGGGTCGCGCCGGTGGGGCTGTTCCTTTCGCGCCTGGAGCAGGCGAACGCCGTGGGCGAGGCGTTCGCCCTGGGCACGGACCTGGCGGCGCTGACCCATGGTCACCCGACCGGGTCGTTGACCGGTGGGGTGTTGGCGGCGCTGATCCTGGCCCTGGTCGAGGGCGCTGGTTTGCAGGCAGCCATCGCCGCAGCCAAGGTGCCGTTGCAGAAGGCACCCCACTCTGAAGAGACCTTGCACGCCATCGAACAGGCCGAGGCCCTGGCGCGGTCCGACCTGCCCCCTGCCCAGGCCATTGCACGCCTGGGCGAAGGCTGGGTAGCGGAGGAAGCCCTGGCGATCGCGCTGTATTGCGCGCTGGTCGCGCCTGACCTCGAACAGGCGGTGATCCTGGCGGTGAACCACGATGGCGATTCCGATTCGACCGGGGCGATCGTGGGCAACCTGCTGGGGGCAGTGCACGGCGTGCAGGCGATCCCCGAACGCTGGCTGGCGCCGCTGGAGCTGCGTGAGGTGATTGCCGAGTTGGCGCAGGATCTCTATGACTTTCGCGGGTGGGGAATTGGCGAGTACAGCCCGGAGCTGGCGTTGAATGAGCGGATCTGGCGAAAGTATCCGGGGTATTGAGTGAGGGCCAAGGGTGATGGCTTGGTTAGGGGGAGGCCTTGAGGCAGGTATATGTCGGCGGGTACGAGGGTGGCTGACCAGACGCCATCGCGGGCAAGCCCGCTCCCACAAGCTGCTTGCGCAGTGATGCCTATATTGATGCTGCAGAGGTCTGGGTGGGAGCTGGCTTGCCAGCGATAGGGCCCTACCAGGCGCCGCATGCGGCCGGGCATGTACCGAGTAGAAAAAGCAGTCGCTCCCACACCCAAGCGAGCTGCACCGGCATGGGCCGCACACAGGATCGCGATGTTCTGCCTCATCACGGTGTCACTACGGGTGAGCGGCCCCTGCCGGGGCGCCGGACCGGCCGCGATTGGGCCCGCAGGGCCCACAAAACCAGCCCTTCTGCCCCTCCGGCATACATCTGAGGCCCAGCCCCGCCGCCCCCGACTCCCCCTACTTACGCGCCATCATCCCCGCCGCCTGCTGGGTCGCCTCGGTCGTCCGGGTCGCCAACTTGCGCACCTCGTCCGCCACCACCGCGAACCCCCTGCCCGCCTCCCCCGCCCGCGCTGCTTCGATTGCCGCGTTCAACGCCAGCAGGTTGGTCTGGCTGGCAATGCTCTGAATGGTGCCGACGATCTCGGTCAACTGGGCGATGTTCGCTTCCAGGCTCTGCTGGTGCGCCGCCTCCGCTTCACGCATCGCCTGCTGCTGGTGCTCGAGGTCGACGTCCACCAGCGCGCCGACCACCCGCAGGGGCAACCCCTGGGCATCGCGTCGGGTCTGTCCGCGGGCCCGGAACCAGCGATACTCGCCGCTTTTCATCTTCAACCGGTACTCGATGTCGAACGGCGTCTTGCCGGTGCGATCGTTCAGGTGCGCGGCGAACGCGATCAGGCTGGCTTCCTTGTCCTGGGGGTGCAGGCGTGACGCCCAGCTGTCCAGCACGTCGGGGAATTCCTCGACGGTCTCGAACCCCAGCAGCCGACGGAACTGCGTCGACCACCAGAAGGGGTTCTTCGGGTTGACCGGGTCGCCAGCGATCACTTCCATGTCCCACAGGCCATCGGAGAGCATTTCGCGCGCCAGCTCGAAGCGGGTGATGATCACCTCGTGGGCCTGATCGCGCTCCAGCTCGTCATGGATGTCGCGCAGCGAACCGGCCACACGCAGGGGCGTGCCACGGCTGTCGCGCAGGGTTTCGCCCTGGGCGTAGAACCAGCGGTAACGGCCGTCCTTCATCGCCAGCCGGTTCTTGACCCGGTAGGGGGTAGCGCCGGACTTGTCGTTCAGGTGGCGGGCAAAGGCGTCCAGGGTCGCCTGGCGATCCTCGGGGTGCAGGCGGTCGGCCCAGCTGGCCAGCACGTTGGGGAAGTCGTTTTCATCGCGAAAACCCAGCAGGTGCCGCAGTTGCTGGGACCACCAGAAACGATTCTTCGGGTTGACTGGGTCGCCTGCGACCACCTCCATGTCCCACAACCCTTCGCTCGAGGCGCGGTTGACCAGATCGAAACGGGTCTCCGATGCAGTCGCCGAAGCGGTCGCCTGCTCGAGCAGCTCACGGGTCGCGCTCAGTTCGGCCTGCAAGTGCGCCTCGCGGGTGGCACTGGCCTGCGCACGCTCGCTCAGGGCTTGCCAGGCCGCGAGCACTCTGCGCCAGCCGGCCTTGCCTGGCTGCATGCCACCTTCCGACCCAGGCAGGCTCTGCAGGACCTGCTGCAAGGCCTGACGCTCATCACGGCTGCGAAACATTTGGAACATGTTCAAGACACTCATTCAAAGGACCAAGACAGCCGAATCCATGGCCCTGTGCCACTATCTATCGACCTGTATGGACCACGCTTGAATGCAAACGGCTCGGGGTGCGCAAAAAAATACCTAAATGCCGACAAGCGCCCGTGGGCCACGGAACGATGCCGATTTGCCATCATCGAACCCACACGACAACAAAGGCTTGTGCTGTCCGGCACTTGGAGAGGAACGCTTCATGCAATTCAGACACATCAAGGTGGGTAAACGCGCGGCGGTCCTGTTCGCCCTGATCGGCGTGCTGGTCGCACTGCTGGGGTCGGTCGCCCTGTACGAAACCCGCAAGATGGACAGCGCCAGCGCCGAGACCCGGACCGTCTGGATGCCTGCCGTGCTGGCCCTGAGCGAGGTGAGCCGCGACGTGGGGCGTGCCCGCGCACTGACCATGCGCAGCATCCTCGAGGACCAGGCCAGCACCCGTGAAGCGACCTTGCGCAAAGTGAACGACATCAATCAGGGCTTGCAGAAGAACCTGACGTTCTACGAAAGCACCATCCAGGATCCGGAAGACCGTGCCCTGTTCGAGGCCTTCATGGCAGCCAAGGGGCAGTACCAGGCGCAACAGGCCAATGTCAGTGAAGCCGTGCTGGCCAACCGTCTGGACAACGCCCGTCAGCTGGTCAACGGCCCGCTGGCCCAGAGCACCGAAGCGATGATGACGACCCTCACGGCGCTGATGACGTACAACGCCGACGGCTCGGAGCGTGCCGCCACCCGTAGCGCCGAGGCCGCCGATGAGGCGTTCATGCTGATCACCCTGGCCCTGGGCGTAATCCTCATTGCGCTGGTGACCATCGCGGTGCTGCTCACGCGCAGCATCGTCACGCCACTGGCCGAGGCCGTGGCGGTGGCCGAGCGCGTCGCCTCCGGCAACCTGACCCAGGACATCACCGTGGAGGGCCGTGACGAGCCGGCGCTGCTGCTCGGCGCCCTGTCACGCATGCAGGCCAACCTGCGCGACACCATCCGCCAGATCGCGGCGTCCTCCGACCAGTTGGCTTCGGCTTCCGAAGAGCTGCACAGCGTGACCGAGGACACCAGCCGCGGCCTGCACCAGCAGAGCGCCGAGATCGACCAGGCCGCCACGGCGGTGAACCAGATGACCGCTGCGGTGGAAGAAGTGGCCAACAACGCGGTCAGCACCGCCGATGCCTCCAAGGACGCCGACCAGACCACCCGCGAAGGGCGCGAGCGGGTCAACCAGGCGCTGGCGTCGATCCAGTCGCTGGTCGAGGACGTGACCGGCACCTCCCAGGACATCGAACAGCTGGCCGCCAGCGCCAACGAGATCAGCCGCGTGCTGGACGTGATCGGCGCCATCGCCGGGCAGACCAACCTGCTGGCGCTCAACGCGGCCATCGAGGCGGCGCGTGCTGGTGAAGCCGGGCGCGGGTTCGCGGTGGTGGCGGACGAGGTGCGTGCCCTGGCCCACCGCACCCAGCAGTCGACCCAGGAGATCGAACAGATGATCGCCGCCATCCAGTCCGGCACCACCCGCGCGGTCAGCGCCATGCACAACAGCCAGGGCCGTGCTACCGGCACCCTGGACATCGCCCAGGGCGCCGGTCAGGCGTTGCAGACCATCGCCGAGGCCATCGCCTCGATCAACCAGCGCAACCTGGTGATCGCCAGTGCCTCGGAGGAACAGGCCCAGGTGGCGCGCGAGGTGGACCGCAACCTAGTCAACATCCGCGACCTGTCGATGCAGACCTCGGCCGGCGCCAACCAGACCAGCGCTTCGGCCCAGGAACTGTCGCGGCTGGCGGTGGAGCTCAACGGCATGGTGGCGCGGTTTCAGGTATGAGGACGGCAGGCACTGATGAGGTGTGAAGCGCGCGGTGCCTGAAACAGGAAGCAATGGGCGCTGGCTTGTCAGTGGCAATGCCGGGCTACGCGTCGCCTGCATCGCGGGCAAGCCCGCTCCCACAGGGGGCCAGTCATTGGGCCTATACCGGGTGGCTGCCTGGAATGAGGACCCAGTCATTGGGCTGAGACCGGCGCTGTCTGGAATGGGGACCAGTCATTGGGCCGATACCGAGTAGCTGTCTGGAATGGGGACCAGTCATTAGGCCGATACCGAGTAGCTGTCTGGAATGAGGGCCGGTGGGAGCGGGCTTGCCCGCGATGGCGGTGGATCCGGTACCGAGGTCCTCGGCAGGCAGACGGGGGTGTTGCAGAGGCTTTTCCGCTGCTGGTTGGATGTGGCACATGGAGAGGTCAGCGTGGCGGGTCTACGGCCCCTGCGGGCCCGATCGCGGCCGGTCCGGCGCCCCGGCAGGGGCCGCTCCTACACCCGTAGTCACAGCGCGGTTGAACAGGCGGTCGCAGCCCCCTTGTGAGGCTTGCCCGCGATGGCCGTGGATCCGGTACCGCGATCTACACCCGTATTCACGCCGCGGTTGAACAGGCGATCGCGGTCTCCTGTAGGAGCGGCCCCTGTGCCGCGATCGGGCCCGCAGGGGCCGTAAACCAGCCCCTCCGTCTTTCCGGCGATAAGCCGATGCCCAGCCCCGAACCTCAGAACCTCAGGACCTCACCTCCCCCAACACCCGCCCCTGCGCCGCCCGCGCATGCCCGCGCGAACTGATGATGCCCAGGAACGAGATCACGATCGCCAGCCCCAAGGTCGCACTGATTTCCGCCCGATGCTCCTCGGTGAACATCATCACCCCCAACGCGCAGGTGATGAACACGATCACCGCCCAAGTCAACCACGGGAACAGCCACATGCGGAACTTCAGCTGGGCGTTCTCGCGCTCCAGGCGTGCACGCATGCGCAGCTGGGAAATGGCGATCACCAGATACACCAGCAAGGCGATGGCGCCGGAGCTGGCCAGCAGGAACTCGAACACGCCCTTGGGTGCGAAATAGTTGAGCACCGTGATGGCCACGCCGATCAGCGTGCTGCCGAACACCGCCGCACGCGGCACGCCGACGCGGGAGGTCTTCTTCAGCATGGCCGGCGCGTCGCCGCGCTTGGCCAGCGAGTACATCATCCGCGAGGCGATGTAGATCGACGAGTTCATGCAGCTGGCCACGGCGACCAGGACCACGAAGTCGACCATGAACGACGCATAGGGGATGTTCATCAGCTCCAGCGCGCGCTGGTAGGAACCCACCACCGCCAGCTGCGGGTCGTTCCACGGCACGATCGAGATGATCACCAGGATCGACAGCAGGTAGAAGGTACTGATCCGCCAGATCACCGAGCGGGTGGCCTTGGCGATGTTGCGCGAAGGGTCGCTGGACTCGGCCGCGGCGATGGTCACCGCCTCGGTGCCGATGAAGCTGAACATCACCGTGATGAACGCACCGACCACCGCCGACGCGCCGTTCGGGGCGAAGCCGCCATGCTGGGCCATCAACGATCCCAGGCCACTGACCTCACGCTCCGGCAACCACCCCATCAGCGCGGCGAAGCCCAGGCTGATGAAGCCGATGATCGCCGTGACCTTGAGCACCGCGAACCAGAACTCGAACTCACCGTACTTGGCCACACTGAACAGGTTGGTCGCCGCCAGCAGCACGATCGAGGCCAGGGCGAACAGCCAGCTGTCCACCTCCGGGAACCAGAGGTTGAGCACATGCCCGGCCGCCAGTGCCTCAATGGGGATCACCAGCACCCAGAACCACCAGTACAACCAGCCGATGGTGTACCCGGCCCAAGGCCCGATGGCCTGGTCGGCGTAGGTGGAAAACGACCCGGTATCCGGATGAGCGACGGCCATTTCGCCGAGCATGCGCATGACCAGCACCACCAGGGTACCGGCCACCAGGTAAGCGATTATGGTTGCCGGACCGGCCGCCGCGATGGCGTGTCCTGAACCGACGAACAGCCCTGCACCGATGATGCCGGCAATCGACAGCATCGTTACATGACGTGGTTTGAACCCTTGTGCAAGGGCACTACCATCAGATCCCACGGTGTTCATTGATCTTGTTCTCTTTTTGCTGACACAAGGAAGGAAGGCAGGCGTAGGCGAAAGCGTCTCCTGTGGGACGAGGGGGAATGTGGATCACCGAAGCGTTGTTATTGTCGGCGATGCAGGATCGCGGCGCGTCAGTGAAGTGCGGCCTCACTGTAAGCCGGGCACCGCGTGCGGAAATTATTCGAAAACGTCCCGCAACTGTTCGATCACGACAGGCAATGCCTGGATGCGCCAGATGTCGCGGATGACGTATCCATCCGCGCCATGACCCGTGACGCAACCCGCAATGATGGCAACTCGACAGCCCTGTGAGGGTCGCCTATCGCGTCCGCGCAGCGGCGGTCAGCCCAGCAGACGCCGCAAGGCATGACAGTCGTGCGCATGCCAGTCGGCCAGTTCCGGCCAGGGGTTGTCCGGCACGTTCACCAGCACCGTGTGCGCCCCGGCAGCCCGCCCGCAGTCCAGGTCGAACCGGTAGTCGCCGACCATCACCAGCTGCGACGGTGCGACGTTCCAGTCCTTGGCGATCTGCAACAACCCGTCCGGGCTGGGCTTGGGCGCCGCCTCGTCACGCCCGAGGATCTGCTCGACCGGGAAACAGTCGGCCAGGCCGATGGCCTGCAAGGTGACGTGGGCCAGCTCGCGGGCATTGCGCGTCAGGATGCCCAGCTGGCACCCCCGCCCTGCCAGCTCGCGCACCAGTTCCACCGCCCCGTCCGCCGCCCGTGAGCCCAGCGCCAGATCGCGTTCGTGCTCCAGCAGCCAGGCGTGCTTGGCCGCGGCGACCTCGCTGGGCAGGCCGGCCAGGTGGGTGAGGATGTCCTCGTCGAGCGGGATCTCCAGCGCCCGGCGAATGCCGACGAAGTCGTGCACGGCCACGGTCAGCGTGCCGTCCATGTCGAACACCCAGTGGCGAATCTCGGAAAGTGTCATGCCCAGTCCTTGCGATGGCGAATCAGGCCTTCCTGGCACGAGGACGCGACCAGTTGACCCGCGCGGTTGTAGATGCTGCCCCGGTTGAAGCCACGGGCATTGCCCGCCCAGGGGCTGTCGTTGACGTACAGCAGCCATTCGTCGGCGCGCAGGTTGCCATGGAACCACAGCGCATGGTCCAGGCTGGCGATCTGCATGTCGCGCTGCCACACCGACTTGCCATGGGGCAGCAGCGAGGTGGTCAGCAGGCCGAAGTCCGAGGCGTAGGCCAGCAGGTACTTGTGCAGGGCCGGCGCGTCCGGCAACTGGCCGTCGGCGCGGAACCAGGTGTACTTGACCGGATCGCCCGGCTGCGGATTGAACGGGTCACGCTCGGTGACCGGACGGATCTCGATCGGCTTGGCGCAGAGGATCTTGTCGCGCAGACGCTCCGGCAGACGTTCGGCATGGGTGCGCGCCAGCTCCACCTCGCTGGGCAGGCCTTCAGGCCCGACCACGTCCGGCATCGGCGCCTGATGCTCGAAGCCCTGTTCGTCGTACTGGAACGAGGCGCTGCAGGTGAAGATCGGCTGGCCCTTCTGGATCGCGGTCACCCGGCGTGTACTGAAGCTGCCGCCATCGCGCACCCGGTCCACCGAATAGACCACCGGCAGGCTGGCGTCGCCCGGACGCAGGAAGTAGCCGTGCAGCGAGTGCACGTGGCGTGCGTCCTCGACCGTCTGGCAGGCGGCCGACAGCGACTGGCCGAGCACCTGGCCGCCGTACAGCTGGCGAAAGCCCAGGTCCTGACTGCGCCCGCGGAACAGGTTTTCTTCGATCGGTTCTAGGCTCAACAGGTCGACGAGGTCGTCCAGCACATGGCTCATTGAAATCTCCCGGCAAGGCATCACGGCATTATAGAGGCCGGCAGATGATACAAGTTTTGACCGTCAGGCCGCGCTCACCCGTGCAAGGTCCGTTGCCAGCGCGCGCGGTCCATGCGGTAGAGCACATGGGGACGCAGCGGGTGCCCGACCGGCAGGCGCGGGTGCTCGAAGCGGCCCTGGACGTCCTCGACCATGCCGATGGCCTGCATGACCTTCTGCGACGGCAGGTTGGAGACACTGGTGAACGACACCACCTCGTCCAGGTGCAACTGCGAGAACGCGCAGCGCAGGCAGGTCCAGGCCGCTTCGCTGGCGTAGCCCTGCCCCCAGTGGCGGCGGGCCAGGCGCCAGCCGATCTCGACCGCCGGGGCGAACGGCGCCTCGAAGTTCACCCGCAGCAGCCCGGTCAGGCCGATGAACGCGCCGGTGTCCAGCCGCTCCAGCGCCCACAGGCCGAAGCCGTGTTCGCTGAAATGCCCCCGGATGCGCCCGATCAGCGCCGCGGCCTCGAGCCGCGTCAGGGGCGCGGGAAAGTAGCGCATCACCTGGGGGTCGGCGCACAGGTCGGCGAAGGGGGCCAGGTCCTCGTCGCGCCACTGGCGCAGCAGGAGCCGGGCACTTTCCAGGCGCAGGACAGGGTTCATGGAAGCACTCCGCGTTCGACTGAACGCCATGCTAGGAGCGTAGCCGTCGCAAAGGCAACACGGCGCACCCTTCGGCGCCTCGCCGTTGCCCCAGGCGAGCGCCACTGGCAAGATCGATCCACGCCCCGATGCGATCCTGCCATGCCCTTGCCGCTGATCTACCACGACGACTACAGCCCGACCTTTCCACCGGAGCATCGCTTTCCGATGGACAAGTTCCGCCTGCTGCGCGACCACTTGGTGGACACCGGGCTGACCACCGACGCGGCGCTGATCCGCCCGGAGGTCTGCTCCCACGACATCCTCGCCCTGGCCCACGACCGCGGCTACATCGAGCGCTACCTGAGCGGCGACCTGTCCCGCGAGGACCAGCGCCGCCTCGGCCTGCCCTGGAGCGAGGCCCTGGCGCGCCGGACCGTGCGGGCCGTCGGCGGCTCGCTGCTCACCGCCGAGCTGGCCCTCGAGCATGGCCTGGCCTGCCACCTGGCCGGCGGCACCCATCATGCCCATCACGACTATCCGGCAGGGTTCTGCATCTTCAACGACCTGGCGGTGATCAGCCGCTACCTGCTGGCAGCCGGTCGCGTGCAGCGGGTGCTGATCTTCGATTGCGACGTGCACCAGGGCGACGGCACCGCGCGCATGCTCGAAGACACCCCGGACGCGATCACCGTGTCGCTGCACTGCGAGCAGAACTTCCCGGCGCGCAAGGCCCACAGCGACTGGGACATTCCGCTGCCACGCGGCATGGGCGATGCGGCCTATCTGGACGTGGTGGACGATGCGCTCAACTACCTGCTGCCGCTGTATCAACCCGACCTGGTGCTGTACGACGCCGGGGTCGATGTGCACCGGGACGATGCGCTGGGCTACCTGCAACTGACCGATCAGGGCCTGGCCGAGCGGGATGCGCGGGTGCTGCGCCATTGCCTGGGCCGGGACATCCCGGTGGCGGGCGTGATCGGCGGCGGTTACGACAAGGACCGCGAGGCCCTGGCCAGGCGGCATGGCATCTTGCACCACACGGCCGCCCAGGTGCTGGGTTGTGCACACTGAGTGTGGAACCGCCTGTGGATAACCTGAGCGAAACCCTCGCTAGCCCTTACGCCACAAGCCCTGCAGAGAACTGATCATTTTTCGTACAGCGCCTGGGGCGACGCAGGTGCGGTAGAATGCCGGTTTTTCCACAGCCCAGGTTGCCATGACCGATTCCGCCCCCTCCCCTCGCCCCCTGGTCGCCGTCATCGGCGGCGGCCCTGCCGGCCTGATGGCCGCCGAAGCGCTGGCCCAGGCCGGCCTGGCCGTGGAGCTGTTCGATGCCATGCCGTCGGTGGGCCGCAAGTTCCTGCTGGCCGGCGTGGGCGGCATGAACATCACCCATTCCGAGCCCTACCCGGCCTTCGTCGGTCGCTACGCCGAGCGCCGCGACGAGGTCGATCGCCTGCTGCAAGGCTTCGACGCCACGGTCTTGCGTACGTGGATCCATGGCCTGGACGTCAGCACCTTCGTCGGCACCTCGGGCCGCGTGTTTCCGACCGACATGAAGGCCGCCCCGCTGCTGCGCGCCTGGCTCAAGCGCCTGCGCGACGACGGCGTGGTCATTCACACCCGCCACCGCTGGCTTGGCTGGCAGGCCGATGGCCGGGTGCGCGTGGCTGGCCCCCAGGGCGAGCGCGTCATCGAGGCCGCGGCGGTGGTCCTGGCCCTGGGCGGCGGCAGCTGGGCGCGTCTGGGTTCGGACGGTGCCTGGCTGCCGCTGCTGGCAGCGCGGGGTGTAGAGGTCACCGACCTGCGACCGAGCAACTGCGGGTTCGAGGTCGAGGCCTGGAGCGACCTGCTCAAGGACAAGTTCGCTGGCGCGCCGCTGAAGAACGTGGCCATGGCCTTGCCCGGCAGCACACCGCGCAAGGGCGAGTGCATCCTCACCGCCCAAGGCCTGGAAGGCAGTCTGGTGTATGCCCTGTCGGCGCCGATTCGCCAGGCCATCGATCAGGCCGGGCGCGCCACAGTGTGGCTCGACCTGTTGCCCGACCGGCCAGTGGATAACCTGGTGCGCGCCTTGAGCAAGCCCCGGGGTTCGCGCTCGATGGCCAAGCACTTGCAGGGCCAGGTGGGGCTGGACGGCGTCAAGGCCGCCCTGTTACGTGAAGTGACCGACCCGGCGGCCTTCGCCGACCCAGTCACCCTGGCGCAAGCGATCAAGGCCTTGCCCATCGAACTGGTGCGCACCCGTCCGCTCGACGAAGCGATCAGCAGCGCTGGCGGTGTGCGATTCGAGGCATTGGATGAGGGCTTGATGCTCAAGGCGCTGCCCGGCGTGTTCTGCGCAGGCGAGATGCTGGACTGGGAAGCGCCTACCGGTGGCTACCTGCTGACCGCCTGCTTCGCCAGCGGGCTGAAGGCTGGCCAGGCGGCTGCGGCGTGGGCGAAACGGGCCGTCGGCGCGGCGTGACTGGCTGTCACGGACCGTGGGGGAGCGGGCTTGCCCGCGACGCAGGCGGCGCCGGGCAGGACGCTATCGCGGGCAAGCCCGCTCCCACAAGCTGCTTGCGCAGCCATGCCGACATTGACGGCTGCGGAGGTCCGGGTGGGAGCTGGCTTGCCAGCGATAGGGCCCTGCCAGGCGCTGCATGCGGTCGGGCATGTACGGAGTAGAAAAGACAGTTGCTCCCACAAGCTGCTTGCGCAGCCATGCCGACATTGACAGCTGCAGAGGTCTGGGTGGGAGCTGGCTTGCCAGCGATAGGACCCTTCCAGGCGCCGCATGCGGTCGGGCATGTATGTAACAAGTAGAAAAGACAGTTGCTCCCACAAGCTGCTTGCGCAGTGATGCCTCTATTTGATGCTGCAGAGATCTGTGTGGGAGCTGGCTTGCCAGCGATAGGGCCCTGCCAGGCGCCGCATGCGGTCGAGCATGTAACAAGTAGAAAAGACGGTGGCTCCCACAGTACCGCGATCGCCTGTATCACTGCGGTGTAACTACGGGTGCAAGAGCGACCTCCGCCAAGGCGCCGGACCGGCCACGATTGGGCCCGCAGCCCCCAAAAAGCCTGAAACGCTCACGGCTTGCGCTTGCGCGCTCCCCCATTGAAGCTTGGCACCTTGCGCACGGCCTTCACCGCAGGCGCCTTGGCCGGTGTCTCGTCGCTGTCCATCCAGCGGCCCAGGCCGCGCTTGGCGCTGTTTTCCTTGGGCTTCTTGGGTTTCTTCGGCTTCTTGATCACCTGCCCGCTGGCATCGGTCAGCGGCACACGGTGGTCCGGGATGAAGTCCGGCTCGTCGTGACGCGGCAAGGTCTGACGGATCAGCACTTCGATGGCCGACAGCAGTTGCACCTCGTCGGCGCACACAAGGGAAATCGCCTCGCCCTTGTTGCCCGCCCGCCCGGTACGCCCGATGCGGTGCACGTAGTCCTCGGCGACGATCGGCAAGTCGAGGTTGACCACCAGCGGCAGGTCGTCGATGTCCAGTCCCCGGGCGGCCACGTCGGTGGCGACCAGGATCTGGATCTCGCGGGCCTTGAAGGTGTCCAGCGCGCGCTGGCGCGTGGCCTGCGGCCGGTCGCCGTGGATGCCGTCGGCGCTGATGCCTTCGGCCTGCAGAAGCTCGACCAGTTGATCCACACCGTTGCGAGTCTTGGCGAACACCAGCACGTGCTTCCAGCGGTGCTTGCGCAGCAGGTGCAGGAACAACTCGGCCTTGCGCTTCTTGTCCACCGTCACCAGCCACTGCTTGACGGTGCTGGCGGTGGTGTTGCGCGGGCTGACTTCGATGCTCAGCGGATCGTTCAGCGCCAGGCCGGCCAGCAGACGGATCTGCTCAGAGAAGGTGGCGGAGAACAGCAGCGTCTGCCGCTGACGTGGCAGCGCGGCATACACCGCACGCAGCTCCTCGGCAAAGCCCAGGTCGAGCATGCGGTCGGCTTCGTCGAGCACCAGCATCTGCACCTGGCCGAAGGTCACTGCGTTCTGCCGGAACAGGTCGAGCAAGCGGCCAGGCGTGGCCACCAACAGGTCGACCCCACGGCGCAGGCGCATCATCTGCGGGTTGAGACTGACGCCACCGTAGACCGCATAGGTGCTCACCGGCAGGTGCTCGGCGTACTCGCGCACGCTGGTGTGCACCTGTTCGGCCAGTTCGCGGGTCGGCACCAATACCAGCGCCCGGATCGAGTTGCTGGCGACCTTGCCGCCTTCCTGCGTCAAGCGCTGCAGCACCGGCAGGGCGAAACCGGCGGTCTTGCCGGTGCCGGTCTGCGCCGCCGCCATCACGTCGCGCCCCGCCAGCACGGCGGGGATCGCCTTGGCCTGGATCGGCGTTGGGGTGGTGTAATTCCGCTGTTGCAGCGTGCGCAGCAGGGGTTCGATCAGGCCGAGCGTGGCGAAGGTCATGGCAATACCGTGTAGAGGTTCAGCAAAGCCGGCAGTTTACCGCAACGCCTTGCCCGGCTTGCACATTTCGCCATCGCCCACCACCACCGGCTGCACACCCCGACGGCGCCACTGCGGCAGGCCGATCAGCACCACCGCGCTGATGATCACCAGCATCGCCAGGCCTTCCTCGAGCTCGATGCGCTCGCCGGCGAAGAGTATGCCCAGCAGGACCGCAACGGCCGGGTTGACGTAGGCGTAGCTGGTCGCCGCCGCCGGGCGCACGTGCTTGAGCAGGTACAGGTAAGCGCTGAACGCCAGGATCGAGCCGAACACGATCAGGTAGCCCAGCGCGGCCCAGCTCGCCACCGACGGCATCTGGGTCAGGCGCTCGCCGCTCAGCACGCTGCCGATCAGCAGCACCAGGCCACCGCCAAGCATCTCGGCGGCGCTGGCCATGGCGCCCTGGGGCAGCGGCAGGCGTTTGCTCCACACCGAGCCGAAGGCCCAGGCCGCTGCGGCGAACACCACCAGCGCCGCGCCCATGGGGCTGGCCTGCAGGTTCGGGCCCAGGTTGAGCAGGCCGATGCCGATCAGCCCCAGCACGATCCCGGCCCACTCCAGGCGCGTGGTGCGCTGCCCGAACCACAGGCCGAACAGCAAGGTGAACAGCGGCACCGTGGCGATCGCCAGGGCCGCGACGCCGGAAGCCACCCCGGCATGCTCGGCCAGGGTCACGCCGCCGTTGCCGCAGCTGAGCAGCAGAAAACCAATGGCCGCCGCCGAGCGCCATTGTACCCAGGTCGGGGCCGGCACGCCGCGCCAGCGCAGAAACCCATACAGCAGCCCGCCCGCGACCAGGAAGCGAATGCCGGCCATCATCATCGGCGGCCAGGACTCGACGCCGATGCGGATCGCCAGGTAGGTCGACCCCCAGACCAGGTAGAGCGCCAGGAAGGCACCGATCAACAACCACGGCAAACGCGAAGAGGCAGGCATGAGGAAGTACTCGAAATCCATTTGAAGGTGGCTTAGTTTAGAAAGGCCAGCGCGCAAACTTAAGCCGCGAAGAGGGTTTGCCGGGGCCCTTCACCTTCGAATGAACGGTTCTGTCGCCCTTTGACCATCGAATCCACAGCCTACCCACGAGACCCGTATGGACCGCTACGACCGCCTGATTCTCGCCGCTCTTCTGGAAAACGGCCGCGCCTCCTTTGCGCAGCTGGCGCGCCACGTCAACCTGTCGGCCCCGGCCGTGGCCGAGCGGGTGGCCAAGCTCGAAGCCAGTGGGGTCATCACCGGGTATACCGCCAAGGTGAACCTGGACCGTATCGGCCTGCCGATCCAGTGCCTGGTCGAACTGCGCCTGAGCCATCACGGCAACCCGCAGGCCTACGAGGCGCTGGCGCGCATCCCGCAATTGACGCAGTGTCACCGAGTGACCGGCGACGCCTGCGTCGTGCTGCTGGCAGCCGTCGGCTCGATGGAGGAATTGGAAACGGTGATCGACCAGATTGCCCAGTTCGGCTTCAGCAAGACCTCGATTATCCTGTCCAGCCCGATCGAGCAGCGGGTGCCGCTGGAGCATCTGCTTCAGGCTGGGCGCAAGGCCCAGGCGTTGTAGGTAACGTGTCGGCTCGTCGCTCGACGTCCGTACACGCCTAGCGCCGCAGCAGCAGGCGGCCTTCGATCGGTACGTAACGGTCCGCAGCGCGGATCAGCGCATTGGCGGTCAGGCCGGGGACGCCGTAGACCACCGTCTCGACGCCATGACGCTCGGCGACCCGCTGCAGCAGCTGGTCGAAGTCACCGTCACCGGAGGCCAGGACGATCCGATCGACCTGGGGCGCCGCGTCGACCACGTCCAGAGTGATGCCCACGTCCCAGTCGCCCTTGGCCGAGCCGTCGCTGCGTTGGATGAAGGGCTTGAGGCGCACCTCGAAACCCAGGTTGCGCAGGATCTGCTGGAACTGCTGCTGCTTGCTGTCGCCGCGCTCGATGGCATAAGCCTTGGCCTCGACGATCTCGCCCTCGCGGCTGACCTGGGCCCAGAGCGCGCTGTAATCGAAATGACAACCGTGCGCCTGGCGCACGGTGTAGTAGAGGTTCTGCACGTCGGCGAACAGCGCGACCCGCGGAATTCGGGCCGCCTGACCAGGCACCTCAGACAAAACTGTCGTCGTCCGAGAAGAAGTCGCCACCGCCATCGTCGCTGCCGTAGTCGGTGTCGGCAAACCCACCCTGGTCGTTGCCGTAGCCATTGTCGGCCACCTGCGCATGCTCGCCCTGGTCGTTCCAGCCACCGCCGCTGTCGCTGGCGTGTGCCGGCTCTTCCTGGATCACCTCGACCACCTCTTCAGGCTTGTCGTGGAACAGGCTGCTGATGCCCTGGGCCAACAGCACGCCACCGGCCACCCCCGCCGCGGTCTGCAAGGCACCGCTCATGAACCCGCCACCCGCGCGCCCGGCCGCTGGCGCAGCGCCGAAGCCCGAGGCCTGGGGCTGAGCCGGTGCCTGCCCCTGGAAGTTGGAGCGCGGCCCGTCACGCCAGCCGCCACCCGACGCCGGAGCGGGTGCGGATGCCGGGGCCGAGGGGCGCTGGGGTTCAGGTCGCGAGGTGCCGCCGAACAGGTTCGACAGGAAGCCGCCGCCCCCGCCCTGCTGGGACTGTGACTGGGACGCCGAGGCCTGTGCCCGCAGCTGCTTGAGCTCGGCCTCGAGCTTGGTGTTCTGCTCGTCCAGGCGCTTGATCGCCGCTTCCTGCACCAGGATCGCCTGGGCCATGTAGTACGGCGCCGCCGGCTGCTGACGGACGTGCTCCTCGATGCGCGCCAGCGCCTGGGCGTCGCGCGCCTGGCCGGCGTCTTCGGCTTGTCGGATACGACCGAACAGGCCATCGATCAAGGTTTGTTCTTCAGTGTTCATGGGCTACCTCATGCAGTGCCTGGACATCGGACAGTGCTGAAGATGGGGCAAGACGCGAACGGATTCAATCACGCCGGGTGAAACTTTCTTCAGCCCGGGCCGGGCTCTGGGCTAAAGTGGGGCCTTGCTTTCTGCTTGGCGACCCGGACTTATGGATGTCTTGACCGTTTTACGCGACTCGTTGTACTTCTCCCGCCGACACCTGATGAATATTGTCCGATTGTGTCTGCCACTGATCGTGCTCGAGTCGGTGCTGCTGCAACTGTGGTTCTGGCAATTCGACGGTGACGAGCAATCCGTGCAGGCCGTGGTCGTGGGCGCTGTGTTCTATCCGATGTACAGCACCCTGCTGCTGCTGTACCTCGACGCCCGCAGCCGCGGCAAGACGCCCACCCTGCGCGCCGTGTTCAATCGCATGTGCCCGTTCTACCCGAAAGTGCTGGGCCAACGGGCGCTTGGTGCCCTGCTGGTTCTGATCGGCTTCATGTTGCTTGTCGTGCCAGCCATCTGGGTCATGGTTCGGCTGGTCTTCGCTCAGTACCTGCTGGTGTTGCGCGGCTACCCGATCGTCGAGGCCATGCGCGAAAGCGTACGCATGACCCGTGGCCATTTCTTCAGGATCATGTTCTGCATGCTGGCGGTGATGGTGCCGATCGTTCTACTGGAGCTTGGGACACTCGTGCTGGTGCCTGATCTATCGCTGGTAGGACGGATCGCGCTGTCCAGCCTGAGCACCTTCCTGCAGCTGTTCAGCCTGGTGGTGCTGTATCGCCTGTTCATGCTGGTCGAGGAGCAGCAACCGCGCTAGGGATGAGCGTACCGTACGCTCACCAAGGGTCTTGCGCGCTGCCCCTGCAATTCGGCACGCAAGGCCCGGCGCCACCCCGGAAACCCTTCAATCTTCGCCCCTCTCCTGCCCCGCTGTAGGGTCGCCTGGCACCGTCATGGTGCCGACCCTCACGACCGACAGGAGCCCCTCTCATGACCCAAGCCTCGTCATCTGCCCTGCTTCAGCCGGGCACGTCCTTCCGAGCCCGCGTCTACCTGCTGCAAGGCGACTGTGCCCTCCCGCTGCGTATCAGCCGCACCCAAGACAAGTTCGGCTGGGGGATTGCCCCAGCGTACGATTGGCTACAAGCCGGCGGCGACGAATGGCCGCCCGTCTTGCAGTTCACCTACGTGTCTCACATCGAGGACCGTTGGCACTACCGCATATCAGGGACGGGCCCACGCGCGCGCGGCCAGCTCGGCATCAGCCGCAATGGCTACCTGGGGCTGTACGAGCGTGCCGAGGTGACCGATGACTGGAAGATCGAGCCGCTCGAGGTCATCGACGGCCGCCTGATCTGCCGCTGGCGCGACCACCTGGGGCATCAGGTCAAGGCCGAGCCGGATACGCCGCATCACCAGCCCGGTCAGTTCTATTCGTTGACGGTGGGTGAAGGTGAGTTGCACGAGTATCTGATCGAAGAGGTGGTGTAGAGCACTTGGCAGGGGTCGCAGGGCCTGGACTGCGTGCTGCCTGGCATGCTGCCTACACCGACAAATTGCTGAGATCTGGGTAGGAGCTGGCTTGCCAGCGATAGGGCCCTGTCAGACGCCGCCTGCATCGCGGACAAACCCGCACACAGGTAACCGCGATAGCCTGCAACCCTGCGGTGGGGCTACAGGTGTGTGGGCCCCTGTGCCGCGATTGGGCCCGCCAGGGCCCATATCAGCCCTTGGCAGAGCCATAACATCTCCCACAGACTGCTTGCGCAGCCATGCCTGCACCGACAAATTGCAGAGCTTTGGGTGGGAGCTGGCTTGCCAGCGATAGGGCCCTGTCAGGCGCCGCCTGCATCGCGGGCACCCGTGCCGTCAGGATTTCATGGACGTGCTTATCAGCACCCAGCATCTGCCAGACCGTCGCCTGGGCGACATCACGGGTGATCGGCTCGACCAGATCACGTGGCAGGTAGGTCAGCAGCTTTTGAGGGGTCATGGTCGTTGGCTTACTCCTGGCAAGAACAGGCTTTCAGGCGTCGTTCAATCTTCCGGACAGGCCAGAACGTCGAACCGCAGGCTGCCCATCCGATGACAAACGGCCGGTCGACACGGACAGGCTCGGTACAGATAATCAAAACCTGACAGCAATGCCCAGGAATAACTGCCATGGATGCTCCTCCTACGCTCATCACCGATCGGCTGACGCTCACGCCTCTTCAATTGGAGGACGCTCCTGTCATTCAGGCGCTATTTCCCCAGTGGGAAGTGGTGCGTTACCTGGACAGCCGAGTCCCCTGGCCGTACCCAGACGATGGGGCGCTGGTCTATGTCCGGGATATCGCCCTGCCCGCCATGGCAGCAGGACGTGAATGGCACTGGATGATCCGCAAGCGCGACGAGGCTGGCTGCACCCTGGGCAGCATCAGCTTGTACGACCAGCCTGGAAACAACAGGGGCTTCTGGCTCGCCCCGCAGTGGTGGGGAAACGGCTACATGCGTGAGGCATGCCAGGTCATCAACGGCTACTGGTTCGTGACCCTGGCGCGTCCGCTCATGCAGGTTCCCAAAGCGGTGGCCAACCAGGCGTCTCGCAGCGTGTCCGAGCATGAAGGCATGCACTTGGTAGGCATGCAGGAACGAACGTTCGTGTCTGGACCGATGAAGGCTGAGATATGGGAAATGACGCGGGCCGATTGGTTAAAAAAATCGACCACCTGACCTAATGTCGACTGAATCATTCATCATCAGCCCTCTCGTCATCATTATTGCGCGCTGTCGATGCCTGTGGAATCAAGCACGCTCACTCAAGGACGTCTTTTCATGATCACTTGCCATGTCCGATACATCATCGATCCTTACCAGGTCAGTGCATTCGAGCGCTATTCACGCGCATGGATCTCAATAGTAGAGCGCCTGGGAGGACAACATCACGGCTACTTCCTACCGGCCGAAGGCGCCAACAACGTCGCCTATTGCCTCTTTAGCTTCGCCACCCTTGCCGAGTACGAGCAGTACCGGCAAGCAGCAGCACACGATCCCGAATGTATGCGTCTGGTGGAAGAAGCGACAACGTTGAAGTTCATCGTGAGCTACGAGAGGAGCTTTCTTCGTCCTGTACTCGAATAGCCTCTGCACCGTGATCGAGTCCAGAGAGCGGGACGCCATGGCGCCTTCTCCCAAAGCGCACCACGGCACTCGCCCCCAACAGCACCGTCATCACCGTCACGATCAGAATGACGTACCGTGCCCCCAGGGGCGCAGCCAACAACGCCACCAGCAAACCCGCCAGTGGCTGGGACAGGTTGTTCAACAGCGTCATCACACCAACGGTCTTTCCGAAGTCCTGGGGCGGTATCACCTGCTGGCGAATCGTGCGCATGTAGACGTTGAACATCTTGTCGAACGCAACGATCAGCAGAAAGCCCACGCCATAACCGAACAGGCCCGGACTCAACGCCGTGATGAGTGCACCGGTTGCGATCATGCAGTAGCCGACACCGCCGAGTACCCGCAGTGACAGCACGACGCGAGCCAGCACGAACAGAACGACGATGGTCGCCACGGCCCCTGCCACCTGCAACGCGGCATAGCTGTCCTTGCCGGCGCCGTGCTGGCCGATGACCATGGCCGCTGATCATTGCTAATAAATTGGCAATGAGTGGAAAATTCAAAGAAGTTTATATGAATAGATCTTGTAGCTTTGCGAACAGCAAAGATGTATCTGCCCGGCGTCCAAATATTATGGCCGCTGACAAATCTGGAAGGGTTCATGCAATTGAGCTTGCTTCTAAAACTGATATAGGCAGGAAATTACCCTCTTTGACATCTCGAAATGAGGATGCAATGAAAAAAATGCCTATGCCCAATCGGGGAAAGATTGTAGTATTGAAACATCCTTACGAGGCTTCAACAATAAAAACAATGCTAGATAACTTGATTAGCAAGGCATAATTATAGGTAGATTGATATGCGCAATGCAAACGCTTTAGCAGTTTATGGGATAGAAGAAAATACCCCGAAAAAAATTTATGAAATAGGCATGATGTTTTTCGAGGTTATGGGTTTAAGCATCACAAGTGCCGCTTATTACAAATATCGCGAAGACAGATCAGAGGAGGACCTTAATCTTATAGATGTTTCGCTAAGTGACCTGAGACTTGCAATTGAGAATGGAAGCGCAACCTCTTTTAGGCTTTACCATGAAAGCAATAGCAGGGCTCTTTGGGATGCTTCCTTTGGTTATTCAACAAAGGATTTCGGAGGATTCTATCATATTGATGCTCAGGGGTTAGCCTCACATTTTAGTCAAGAAAAATTTTTAGAGTTTGCAAGCAATTTTTGCACAACGGGATCAATGGATTACGCGATTTTTTACTCTACTGATGATGTAACTGACGCATTCTATTATGCTGCAGGTGGAAATTTTGTAAGAGTGTATGACAATGAGGATCCAGATCTTTTCTACATGGAAACAGGAGGCGTGTTCGAAGGGGCGGAGCTTTACAAAAAAGAAAAGCTCAGAATGGCGTATTCTGCAAATGTTATAAATGATGCGCACTTAGAGTTACGGATTGGCGCTTATAGCTTGCGCGAGTGGATTTCAAGTGATGCATCACATGGTACTCTAAGGCAAGGACCTAGAAACTTGTGGTTTTGGACAGTGGATGAATGGGAGCTAGAGAAGGTTAATAACGAGCTGGGCGCGCACGGGGTTTTGATATCTTGGAAGCCTCCGAAGCCACCTAAAAAACCCAGAAAAATACCATGATTAATTCCATCATTGTATGGCGGGTGACGTGTCGGTCATGGGTCGAACCAAAAAAGATTCTAGTAAAAGAGATCGAGCAATGTCTTGGAGGGCAGGGTCAGTATTTTGATCGTGAAACCACATTGACCTTGCTCGATGGGCGCAAGATCAATCACCTGTATTACGGCAGCGGTCACCTGCACCAGCTAAACATGGACGGCCAGGTCATCAACGACATGGAGCGCGATGACCTGCATCGTGAGGTGTATCGCACTCAGGGCAAGCTTACCAGCTGCTTTGGCTACGATGCCACAGGCCGCAAGGCGTGGCAGTACGCCTCGACACTGCCTGCCGACAAGCTGTTGCAGGTGTACAACGCAGGCATCCAGACGGCGCTTTATGTGGAACATCGCTACAACGCGATCCACCGCCGTTACCAGCTAGAACCCGGTCGATGAACTGGTGCGCACGCTGGATAAAGTGCGTGGTGAGACCCAAGAATAAGACAGCTGATAGAAACCCTAGACGCGCCTGATGCTATACGACTTCATTGGACAGGGAGAAACCATGGACTTTAAACTTTGCAGCGTACCCATGCTCATGAGCAGAAACAAAAACGAAGACTACAAGGGCATGGTGCGGGAGCAACTCACGAACTTGATGGACTTCTTAAAAAGCGAAGAATTAATTTACGTCAATCCCTTCGATGCCTCGGGAAACCTAAGGCAAGACTTTGTGTTAAACGCTTCCGATTCGAGTAGCGAAGCCATTGAGTTGTTCAAAAAAGCCATTCCGGCCTGGTTTAACTATCTGGATACTGGTGGAGATGTAAAAAACCTGTCTACGCTAGAAAAGGCGCTAGCGTCACTGCGCGGCAAGTGAACCGGCGAGCGTAAGCGCTGGCTCGGGTTAAGATCAGTACTCTGGCCGAGCAGAAGCGCTTCCTATGGCGAAAGCTGCGGATACTGCGGGATGTTTGATCAAGGTTGTTAACGAGGTTGACGCATGGCAGCTGACAGTTTACACGAAGTACAAGCACTGGTGGCTTCTGATACTTACCAGGATGGGCTACTTAAAATAAAGGGCATAGCGAATATCAAGATTGAGCCCGCGTACGAGGACGTGCTCGCCAATCTTGATCTGGCTAAACTTGCAAGAGCACAAATTGACGCTGGAGACATATCTCGCACTTTAGGTGAAAACGGTCAGCAAATAATCAGCTACTCGATTGCAAAGCTTAACTTGATGTCTAGTGACGATGAAAATGATGGAGAGTACCCTCCAGGGGAGGAGCCTGAATCGCATGACAGAAGCAAAACAATTTCAGCTGGCACTTATTCTCAAGGTTTTTTACTGACCAATACAATTGAGTACCTCTTGGGAACAGAATCCCCAGAAAAACTACTTGCCTATTTAAAGCTATCCAGGATTCCTCATGCAAAAAAATACGCCGGACAGATTCTGGAGTTGATTACCTTGCATGGGGACAGGGACGAACAATAGCACATCTTAAAGGCGCTCTTTAGATTGTAGGTTTGATGCCAGATCAAATTTTACGTCCAACATGAGCATCCTTCAGGCGTGCGACCGTACCAACGAAATAGTTTGAGGTGAGAGCGCTGCCATGAAGTTCTACAAATTCAGTGATAGAAGCAAACATGACGTAACGAGCTGCACCGCGAGGGCTACCGTAGCCAGGACAAGCTCACCAATCGCTTTGGCTATGACGCCATAAAGCGCAAAGCCTGACAGTTCGCCTCGACGTTGCCTGCCGACGAGCTGATGATCATATTACGATCAAGCTCTCCCGATGCATCTGCCCCATACGGCACCTCTGAAACACCCTCCCACCTCGGCACTCCAGAACCCCAGTCGGCATCAAATCCACCCCTCCCCCAACGCGCCATCTGAAACACCCCGCCGCCCCTCAAACCTTCCTCGGCTTCGCCCGCGCCGTCGCCTCCGCCACCAACGGATCGTCCGGCCAGTCATGCTTCGGATACCGCCCCTTCAAATCCTTCTTCACCTCGTCATAGGTCGTGCGCCAGAAGCTTGCCAGGTCCTGGGTCACCTGCACAGGCCGGCGCCCCGGTGACAGCAGGTGCAACTTGAGCACCTGACGGCCACCCGCGATGCGCGGCGTCTCGGCCAGGCCGAACAGTTCCTGCAAGCGCACGGCCAGCACGGGGGGCTGTTCGCTGTAGTCGATGCGGATGTTCGACCCCGAGGGCACCGCCAGGGTCTGTGGGGCCTGGTTGTCCAGCTGCTGCGGCAGGGGCCAGGGCAGCAGGTTGCGCAGGATCGAGGACAGGTCGAGCTGGGCGAAATGGCTCAGTCGGGTGACTTTGCCCAGATAGGGCGCCAACCACTGCTCCAGCGAGGCGAGCAAGGCCGTGTCGCTCAGGTCGGGCCAGTCGCTGGTGCCGGTCTGGGCGAGGTCGAGGCTGCGCAGCAGTGCCACGCGGGCTTGCCACTGGCGCAGCTCCGGAGTCCAGGGCAGCAGCTCGAGGCCCTTGCGGCGGACCAGTCCGGCTAGGGCCTGGGCGCGTGCGTCGGCGTCCAGGTCGGGCAAGGGCTGGCGGTCGAGCACCAGTTCGCCGACCTTGCGTTGGCGTTCGGCGCGCAAGGCCCCTTCGCGTTCGTCCCATTCCAGAATGTCGACTTGGCGCACCTGTTCGCCCAGGACGGTCTCGAACAGCGCCGGGTCGAGGTCGGCGGCCAGGTAGATGCGTTCTTCGCGCTGGCCCTGGCGGCTGCCCAGGTCGGCGATGGCGAGCCAGGCGTGCTTCATCAGCGCGTCGGGCTCGCCGAACTGCGCGGCGCGGCCGTTCGCCAAGCGGTAGTCGCCGCCGCCGGCCTGGCGCTGGCGTGCAACGCGGTCAGGGTAGGCCAGCGCCAGCAGGCAGCCGGTCCACCGTGGATGCTCTGGGTCTTTCACGCTGTCGCCGGAGGCGCCGCGCAGGTGTGCGCGGTACTGCCGGGCCAGTTGTCGGGCGCGCTGGGTGCTGCCCTGCGTGCCTCGGGGTAGGCGTTGATCGCCTGCGAGCAGGGCCAGCCGGCTGTGCACGTCCGCCCCGCCGCCGCGCAGGATGTCGCGCTCGCCCAGCAAGGCGGCCAGGTCGCAGGCCTGCTGGGTCAGGCCCAGGGCGTGGCCGCGCAGCAGCACGTGGGCGATACGCGGGTGCGCGGGCAGTTCGGCCATGGCCTGGCCATGGCGGGACAGACCGCCCTCGGGCTGCAACGCGCCGAGGCGTTCGAGCAGGTCGCGGGCCTGGGCGAAGGCGGCGCCGGGCGGCGCGTCGAGCCAGGTCAGCTGGTCCGGCTCGACGCCCCAACGGGCCAGCTGCAGGGCCAGCCCGGCCAGGTCGGCCTGGAGGATTTCGGCCGCGCTGAAGGCGGCCATCTGTTCGTGCTGGGCCTGTGACCACAGCCGGTAGCACACGCCCGGCTCCACCCGTCCGGCCCGGCCGGCGCGCTGGGTGGCGCTGGCCCGTGAAATGCGCTGGGTATCGAGGCGGGTCATGCCACTGCGTGGGTCGAAACGTGGCGTGCGCTCCAGTCCGGCGTCGATGACCACCCGCACGCCTTCGATGGTGATGCTGGTCTCGGCCAGGTTGGTGGCCAGCACCACTTTGCGCTGTCCGGGCGGCGCCGGGTCGATCGCTGCCCGTTGCGCGTTCAGGTCGAGTTCACCGTGCAGCGGGCAGACCTGCACCTGGGGCGTCTGGCCCAGCGCCTCGTCCAGGGCCTGTTGTACCCGGCGGATCTCGGCCTGGCCCGGCAGAAACACCAGCAGGCTGCCGGTCTGCTCGTCGAGCGCCTCCAGGCAGGCCTGCACCACCCGTGGCTCGATGAATTCGCCCGGCTGCGTCGGCCGCCCCCAGCGGATGTCGACCGGGTGCATGCGCCCTTCGCTGGTGACGATCGGCGCGTCGTCGAGCAGGCGCGACAGGCGTTCGCCCTCCAGGGTCGCGGACATCAACAGGACCTTGAGCGGCTGATCCTCGCGCAACAGCTCGCGGCCGTTGAGCGCCAGGGCCAGGGCCAGGTCGGCGTCCAGGTTGCGCAGGTGGAACTCGTCGAAGATCACCAGCCCCACGCCTTCCAGCGCCGGATCGTCCTGCAGGCGGCGAGTCAGGATGCCTTCGGTGACCACCTCGATCCGCGTGTTCGGCCCGACCTTGCTGTCCAGCCGAATGCGGTAGCCGACCGTTTCACCGACCCGTTCGCCCAGCTCGCTGGCCATGCGCTCGGCGGCGGCGCGGGCGGCCAGGCGGCGGGGTTCGAGCATGACGATGGTCTGGCCCTGCAGCCAGGGTGCATCGAGCAGGGCCAGCGGCACGCGGGTGGTCTTGCCGGCGCCCGGCGGCGCTTCGAGTACGACTTCATGGCGTGCCTCGAGGGCTTGGCGCAGCGCGGGCAACACGGTATCGATCGGTAGTGAAATCATAGTGGTCCTCAGGCGAGCGGACCAGTATAACGGCGAACCGGGCCTGACTCGTCACGGTCCCATTCACGGAGGCCGGCGTTTGCCCGCCTCGTTGCGCCCTTTTTCGCGGAGACTCCCATGCGCATTCCCACTCGCCTGATCGGTGGCGCCCTGATCGCCACGCAACTGACCGCCTGTGGCACCTTGTTCTACCCCGATCGTCGCGGTCAGATCGATGGCCGGGTCGACCCGGTGATCGTGGCCCTGGACGCGGTCGGCCTGCTCTTCTACGTGATCCCGGGGTTGATCGCCTTCGGCATCGATTTCGCCACGGGCGCCATCTACTACCCGGGCGGCGTCACGGCGCAGGTCGACCCGGCCACCTTGCGACCGGCGATCAATGCCGATGGCCAGGTGGACAGGCTCAAGCTGCAGGCGATCCTCGAGGCCGAGCTGGGCCAGCGCCTGCCGCTGGACGATCCGCGGCTGATCCAGCAGCGCGGCAGCGTCGAGCAGCTGGCGGCGCTGAACACGGTGCCGGCGGCATGATCCCGTCACGGCGCGGAGCCTGGGCATGACCCCGAGCGCCGAGCACCAGCGCCTGCTGCGACTGGCCACGCGGGCGTCGCTCACGGTGGCCTGCGTGCTGGTGATCAGCAAGGCGCTGGCCTGGTGGTTCAGTGATTCGGTCAGCCTGCTGGCCGGGTTGACCGACTCGGCGCTGGACGCGGTGGCGTCCCTGCTCAACCTGCTGGCAGTGCAGTACGCCTTGCGCCCCGCCGATGACGACCATCGCTACGGGCATGGCAAGGCCGAGGCCTTGGCCGGGATGGCCCAGGCGCTGTTCATCGGTGCCAGTGCGGTGATCATCGCCGTGCAGGCGGTGGAGCGCTTGCAGTCGCCCGCGCCGCTGGGCAATACCACGGCCGGTATCGGCGTGATGCTGCTGTCGCTGGTGTTGACGGTGGGGTTGCTGGCGTTTCAGCGCAAGGTCGTGCGCGTCACCGGCTCGACGGCCATCCGTGCCGACTCGCTGCATTACCGCTCCGACCTGCTGCTCAACGGCAGCATCCTGGTCGCCCTGCTGCTGGCGCGTTTCGGTTGGCCACAGCTCGATGCGCTGTTCGGCCTGGGGATCGCGGTGTACATCTTCTGGAGTGCGGTGCAGATCGCGCGGGAGAGTGGCGGCATCCTGATGGACAAGGAACTGCCCAGTGAGGTGTCCGAGGCCATGCGCGCGTTGGTGTGTGGGCTGCCGGGTGTGGTGGGCGCGCATGACCTGCGCACGCGGGTGTCGGGGCACCGGTGGTTCGTTCAGGTGCACCTGGAGTTGCCGGGGGAGTTGCCGTTGCATGAGGCGCATGCGTTGTGCGTGGAGGCGTCGGCGCGGATAAGGGCGCGTTATCCACAGGCCGATGTGATGGTGCATGCGGATCCGGTGTGAGGTGGGGGCTGGGTGGGCAGTGTGTGCCGGTATGAGCGGGATCGCTGATTTTACGGCCCCTGCGGGGCCGATCGCGGCACTGGGGCCGCTCCTACACCCGTAGCCCACACCGCAGGGTTGCAGGCTATCGCGGTCATCTGTGGGAGATTCTAGGGTTCTGCCAAGTGCCGATATGGGCCGATCGCGGCACAGGGGCTGCTTCTACACCCGTAGTCCCACCACGATGTTGCAGGCCACCGCGGTCATCTGTGGGAGCGGCCCCTGTGCCGCGATCGGGCCCGCAGGGGCCGTAAAACCAGCGATGGGGTGGCGGCAGTCAACCCGAACAGGTCAGCGACATGATACCGCCGCCACACCTCAATTGACGCTGTAACCGCGCCCGCTCAGGCACGCCCCCAGCGCTCGCCTGTACACCTGCACGCCGTCACCGGGTGGTGCATACCCGGCACCGGCCGGGTCGAACCCCGACTGCTCCACCGCCCAGCGATGGCACTGATAGCGATCCTGCTCCTGCTGTTGCGGCGGCTGCCCCTGCGCCGGGTAGGCGATGACGTCG
Source organism: Pseudomonas monteilii (assembly GCA_001534745.1). NCBI lineage: Bacteria > Pseudomonadati > Pseudomonadota > Gammaproteobacteria > Pseudomonadales > Pseudomonadaceae > Pseudomonas > Pseudomonas alabamensis. Next base: position 550,350 of record CP013997.1, on the reverse strand, counting down.
TAGCCGTTGCCCTGCCCCTCGGCGCCCGCCGACACCTGCCCCACCTGGGCCGGGTCGACCACCACGTATTCCCCGCTCTCGGGCTGGTACTGGTAGTAGGCGTCGGCCACCCCGTAGAGCAATGTACCGCCCGCCCACACTTCACGGGCATAGGGCGGCAGGTAGCCGACCCGCGCGCCGAATGGCGGACGCACCACGACGTAGCCCGGTCCCTGGGGCTGGTACCAGTAGCCCCCCGAGAAGAAATACTCCCGCCCACGATAGGGCACTCTCCAGTAGCGATCGGGAAACTGCCCGATGGCCTGGCCCGGACGATAGCGCGGCCCTGGCCCCCAGCCATCTCCAGGCTCGCCAGGCCGCCCTCCCCACCCGTCGCCAGGACGTTGCCCGGGGCCGCCTGCCTGCCAGCCGCGCCCATCGCCCGGACGCCGTGGAATGTCCTGGTAATACCCGGGACGCGGCGGCTGGGTCTGGCGCACTTCGTCGCGCGACTGCAACGGGGAGTGGCCGGGACCGGGGCCGGCATTCGGGTCCTGGGCCCAGGCGGGCATACCGCTGGCCATGCAACACACCGTCAGTGCCGCCCACTGCCATACACGCGACGTCATGGAATTGCCCTCGATAGGGAGATGGTTCGATTAAGGCGCAGTCTATAACGCCGCCAGCGCATGCAGACGAATTTCAGGCATGAAAAAAGGGAGGCCCGAGGGCCTCCCTTCTGGAAGATAGAGTCCGTGCTCGACGCTTGTGGCGTCGGCTCACCTCGCCTCGTCTTCTGGACGGGGCGTAGCCCGGGGGCCTGACGACGCCTGTAGGAGCGTCTGGCCGCAACCGCCTGCCTAAGGTCGGTCGCCGTGGACTGATGTCCGGGCAGTGATTCTGTGGATAACGATAAGGGATCGGCGGCGGCAGAGGATTGCTAAGATTGCTGGATTAAATATGACTTGCGCAATTTTTGACTCAAGATCAATAATTCGCCGCAATCCAGATAGAAAAGGCTTCTGCCATGAGCAAACTTGACCGTTACGACCTGAGCATTCTTGCCGAATTGCAGCGCGACGCGCGCATCTCCAACCAGGAACTGGCCGAACGCATCGGCCTGTCGCCCTCGCCGTGCTCGCGCCGGGTCAAGCAGCTGGAAGACGACGGCTACATCGCTCGCCAGGTCGCCCTGCTCGACCGCAAGAAGCTGGGGCTGAGCCTGACCGCCTACGTGCTGATCGGCATGGACCGCCACACGCCCGAGCGCTTCGAAACCTTCGAAGCGGCAATCCGCAGCCTGCCGCAGGTGCTCGAATGCTGCTTGGTGACCGGTATCGACGCCGACTACCAGCTTAAGGTCGTGGTGCCCGACATGGATCATTACCAGAAGCTGCTGCTAGGCAGCCTGACCCGCATCGAAGGCGTCACCAGCGTGCGTTCGAGCTTCGTGCTCAACCAGGTCCTGGCCAGCACCGAGATGCCGCTGACCCACTTGCGGTAAGGGCGGCTGCAAACGGCCGCTAGACCTCACCCTCCCGCCACGTCCCAGGCTCGAGCCCGTCGATAGTCCAGTCACCGATGCGCACGCGCACCAGGCGCAGGGTGGGCAGGCCGACGGCAGCGGTCATGCGCCGGACCTGGCGGTTGCGGCCTTCGCGGATGACCAGTTCCAGCCAGTGCGTCGGCACGCTCTTGCGAAAGCGCACCGGCGGGTTGCGTGGCCAGAGGGTCGGCTCGTCCAGGCGCCGCGCCTCGGCGGGCAAGGTGAGGCCATCGTTGAGCTGCACGCCCTCGCGCAGGCGCTGCAGCTGCTCGTCGTCAGGCTCGCCCTCCACCTGCACCCAGTAGGTCTTGGGCAATTTGTGCCGGGGGTCGGCGATGCGCGCCTGCAGGCGCCCGTTGTTGGTCAGCAGCAGCAAGCCTTCGCTGTCACGGTCCAGGCGACCGGCCGGGTACACACCGGGCACGTCGATGTAGTCCTTGAGCGTGGCGCGCCCTTCGCCGTCGCTGAACTGCGTCAGCACGTCGAACGGCTTGTTGAACAGGATCAGCCGCGTTTCAGCAGGGGCGGCCTTGGCCGGGCGGCGCGGGCCGGTGGGCCGCGTCGAGGGGCGACGCGGCGTGGGACGGGACGGCGGTGGCATGCAACCTCAGCGGAACGGCGGCTCATCGAAGCTGCGCAGTTTACGCGAATGCAGCGCATCCAGCTCGGTGCGCAACAGGTCGAGGGCGGCAATGCCGATCTTCAGGTGCTGGCTGACGGCGCGGTTGTAGAAGGCGTTGGCCGAGCCGGGCAGCTTGATCTCGCTGTGCAGCGGTTTGTCCGAGACACACAGCAAGGTGCCGTACGGCACCCGCAGACGATAGCCCTGGGCGGCGATGGTGCCGCTTTCCATGTCCACGGCAACGGCGCGCGACAGGTTGATCAGCGGACGCTCCTGGGCCCAGCGCAGCTCCCAGTTGCGGTCGTCGTAGGTCAGCACGGTGCCGGTGCGCAGACGCTTCTTGAGCTGGTCGCCCCGCTCGCCGGTGATCTGCGCCGCCGCTTCCTGCAAGGCCAGCTGCACCTCGGCCAGCGCCGGAATCGGGATGTTCGGCGGCACCACGCGGTCGAGGATGCCGTCACGGCGCATGTAGGCGTGCGCCAGCACGTAGTCGCCGATGGTCTGCGATTGGCGCAGGCCGCCGCAGTGGCCGATCATCAGCCAGCAGTGCGGCCGCAGCACGGCCAGGTGGTCGGTGATGTTCTTGGCGTTGGACGGGCCGACGCCGATGTTGACCAAGGTGATGCCGTCGCCGTCGGCGGCGATCAGGTGATAGGCCGGCATCTGGAAGCGGTGCCAGACCACGCCGGCGACCAGGGCCTGCACCTGGTCTTCCGGCACGTCCTTCTCGATCACCACGTTGCCTGGCAGCACCATGCGCACGAAGCGCGGGTCCTGGCGCAGCTGCTCCAGGCCATGGGCGACGAACTGGTCGACGTAGCGGTGGTAGTTGGTCAGCAGGATCCACGGCTGCACGTGGCGCCAGTCGCTGCCGGTGTAGTGCACCAGGCGGCGCAGCGAGAAGTCCACGCGCGCGGCGTCGAACAGCGCCAGCGGCAAGGTCTCGGCGCCGTCCCAGTCGTGCAGGCCGTCGGCGATGTCATCGGTGGCCGCCGACAGATCGGTGCTGGGGAATACCCGCGCCAGCTGGGCAGCGGTGATGCCGCTGCCGGCCAGCTCGTCGCCCTGCTCGACCACGTACGGGTAGGGAATGTCCTGGGCGCTGGCACCGACTTCGACGGTGACGCTGAAGTCGCTCATCAGCGGGCGCAGCTGCTCGAGCAGGTAGTTGCGGAAGGCCTTGGGCTGGGTGATGGTCACGGTGTAGGTGCCGGCAACCTGGACCTTGGCGTAGGCCCGCGTGGTGACCGGCGCATCGCCCTGGCAGTAGTAGGTCAGCCGCAGCGCCGGGTAGCGGTACAGGGCACGCTCGTCGGCATCCGGTTCGGTGCGGTCCTTGAGGTAACGTTTCAGGGCCTGGCTGAGGGCACCGGTGGCTTGTTCATGCAGCGCCGCGAGACGGTCGACGGCCTGCTCGGGGGTATCAACGACAACGAACGCTTGGCTCACACTGTGTTTCCTGTCTGGACTTGCAAGCGTTCCATCTTGCCTAGGTTCACCGGCAAATACACCCCCTACTCAGCCCGGCCAGGCAGGCGTCGCCCGCGCCAGCAGCGCCCGCACATCCATACCGCGCGGCAGACAGCCGTAGGCGCGCCCGCCCGGCGCCAGGCGGCTGCCGATGAAGGCGTCGCTGACCCTGTCGTCACCGGCCTTCAGCAACACGCTGGCCTGCAGCGCCAGGGCGATGTCCTCGCTGAGCTGACGGGCGCGGTAGGCTTGGTCTCCAGGATCGGCCAGTGCCCGCTGCAAGGCGGCCACGTGCCGCGCCAGCCGTGTATCGCCATGCCCGCCGTCCAGTTCGTGCCACAGAGCCTCGGCGCATGCCGGCGTCTTGGCCAGGGCACGCAGCACGTCCAGGCACTGCACGTTGCCCGAGCCTTCCCAGATCGAGTTGACCGGCGCCTCGCGGTACAGCCGTGGCAGCACGCTGTCTTCCACATAACCGGCGCCGCCCAGGCATTCGGCGGCTTCGTTGATCATGCCCGGCGCACGCTTGCAGACCCAGTACTTGCCCACCGCCGTCGCCAGCCGCACCAAGGCCACCTGGCGCGGATCGGCCTGCTGGTCCAGGGCCTGGGCCAGGCGCAGGCTCAAGGCCAAGGCCGCTTCGCTTTCCAGCGCCAGGTCGGCGAGCACGTTCTGCATCAAGGGCTGCTCGGCCAGCGGGCGGCCGCCGACCTGCCGGTGCGCGCAGTGGTGGGTCGCCTGGGTCAGGGCCTGGCGCATCAAGGCGCTGGAGCCGAGCACGCAGTCGAAGCGGGTCAGGCTCACCATCTCCAGAATGGTGGCCAGGCCACGGCCTTCTTCACCGACCATCCAGGCCAGGGCACCGCGCAGTTCGATCTCGCTGGAGGCGTTGGAGCGGTTGCCGAGCTTGTCCTTCAGGCGCTGGATATACAGCAGGTTGCGGCTGTCGTCGGGCTGGTGTCGGGGCAGCAGAAAGCAGCTCAGGCCCTGGTCGGTCTGGGCCAGGGTCAGGAAGGCATCGCTCATCGGCGCCGAGCAGAACCACTTGTGCCCCACCAGTTCATAGGGCTGCCCAGGGCCGGGCTGGCCCACCGGCCAGGCGCGGGTGGTGTTGGCGCGCACGTCGGTGCCGCCCTGTTTCTCGGTCATGGCCATGCCCAGGGTGACCCCGGCCTTGTGCGCCGCCCCGACGTTGCGCGGGTCATAAGTCGGCGCCAGCACCTTGGGCAACCAGTCGGCGGCCAGGCTCGGCTGGCGACGCAAGGCGGGCACGGCGGCGAAGGTCATGGTCAACGGGCAACCGCTGCCGGCATCGGCCTGCATGTGCAGGTAGACCAGCGCGGCGCGTGCGACCTGCGCCCCTTCGCCAGGCGAAGCCCACGGCAACGCCGGCAGGCCATGTTCGACAGCGGTGCGCATCAGTGTGTGGTAGGCCGGGTGGAACTCCACCAGGTCGATGCGATGGCCGTAGCGGTCATGGCTGCTGAAGCGCGGCGGGCAGCGCTCGGCAAGCAGGCCGGCCTCGCTCAACGGCCCCCCGGCCAGCGCGCCGTAGGTGTCCAGGCGTGCCTCGGCCCAGGTCGCACCGTGGCGTCGTACGCCCGCCTGCAACGGCAGGTCCAGGCGGTACAGGTTGGCGCCGTCCAGCGGGGGCGGCTGGTTGGTGACCGTGTGGGTCTCGGCGAACGCGCGCAGGGGCATGGGACGACTCCCGATTCGGGGCAGGTCAGGACAGTGAAGCAGCGCCATGCCGGATGCTCAAGCGGGCGGCCTGGCGCGCGCCACGCGTCGGAGCAGAAGGCAGGCGTCACAGCCATGGGACGGAGGCACCTGGAAACGTTTGGTGGTAAGCTCGCCCTCCATGACTATCTACAGCTCTCGCCCCGTTGTCCTCTGTCTGTCCGGCCATGACCCCAGTGGCGGCGCCGGCCTGCAGGCAGATATCGAAGCCCTGCTCGCCCAAGGTTGCCATGCGGCCCCTGCCGTCACCGCCTTGACCGTGCAGGATACCGTCAATGTGTCCGATTTCCGGGTGTTGGACCGCGAGTGGGTGCTGGCCCAGGCCAACGCCGTGCTCGCCGACTCCAGCGTGGCGGCGGTCAAGCTGGGCATGCTCGGCTCGATCGACATGGTCGACACGGTCGCCGAGCTGCTGCGGGCGCATCCGCACCTGCCCATGGTCTGCGACCCGGTGCTGCGCGCAGGCGGTGGCGGGCGGCTGGGCAAGGACGAAGTCGGCTACGCCGTGCGGGAGCGTCTGCTGCCGCTGGCGGCGATCGCCACGCCCAACCTGCCCGAAGCCCGCATCCTCGCCGAACTGCCGGACGGCACGGCGGACCAGTGCGCCGAGAAGCTGCTGCCGTACTGCCGGCACCTGCTGATCACCGGCGGGCACGGCGACGAGCAGCAGATCCACAACCGCCTCTACAGCCGCGACGGCGACTGCCAGGTCTGGACCTGCGAGCGTCTGCCCGGCAGCTACCACGGCTCGGGCTGCACCCTGGCCAGTGCCCTGGCCGGCCGCCTCGCACAGGGCGAGCACTTGCACAGCGCGGTGCGCAGCGCCCTGGACTACACCTGGCGCACGCTGCGCGATGCCGAACAGCTGGGCCGTGGCCAGTACGTGCCACGCCGGTTGCCGCTGGATTTCTGTTCCTGACCTGACACGAGGGCGACATGACACGACGCGGCCTGTATGCGATCACCGACAGCCAGCTTCTGGCCGGGCGGCTGCTGTCGCACGTCGAAGCGGCGCTCGAAGGCGGCCTGGCCTTGCTGCAGTACCGCGACAAGAGCGGCGATGCCGCGCGTCGCCGGGAAGAGGCCGAGGCCCTGCGCGAGCTGTGCCAGCGCTACGACACGCCCCTGGTGATCAACGACGACGTGGCACTGGCGGCCGCGCTGGGCGTCGGCGTGCACCTGGGCCAGACCGACGGCCCGCTGCACCCGGCACGTGCGCAGCTGGGCCCGCAGGCGGTGATCGGCTCGACCTGCCATGGGCGTCTCGACCTGGCTCAGCAGGCGGTGGCGCAAGGCGCCAGCTACGTCGCCTTCGGCCGCTTCTTCAACTCGATGACCAAGCCCGGCGCCCCGGTGGCCAGCCTCGACCTGCTGGCCCAGGCGCGCGCCGACCTGCCGCTGCCGATCGCGGTGATCGGCGGCATCACCCTCGACAACGCCGCCCCGCTGGTCGCCCACGGTGCCGACCTGCTGGCGGTGATCCACGGCCTGTTCGGTGCCGACAGCGCGCAGGACGTCACCCGCCGCGCTCGCGCCTTCAACGCCCTGTTCGCCTCCTGATTCGAGAGAAGCCTTTCTATGTCCCGTTCTGAATCCCTGTTCGCCCAAGCCCAGAAGCACATCCCCGGCGGCGTGAACTCGCCCGTGCGCGCGTTTCGCAGCGTCGGCGGCACCCCGCTGTTCTTCAAGCACGCCGAAGGCGCCTACGTCATCGATGAAGATGACAAGCGCTACGTCGACTACGTCGGCTCCTGGGGGCCGATGATCCTCGGCCATGGCCACCCGGACGTCCTGGAGTCGGTACGTCGCCAACTGGTGCACGGCCTGTCCTACGGCGCACCGACCGCGATGGAAACCGAGATGGCCGACCTGGTCTGCTCGCTGGTGCCGTCGATGGAAATGGTGCGCATGGTCAGCTCCGGCACCGAGGCGACCATGAGCGCCATCCGCCTGGCCCGTGGCTACACCGGCCGCGACGCGATCATCAAGTTCGAAGGCTGCTACCACGGCCACTCCGACAGCCTGCTGGTCAAGGCCGGCTCCGGCCTGCTGACCTCCGGCGTGCCCAGCTCGGCCGGTGTGCCGGCGGACTTCGCCAAGCACACACTGACCCTGCCGTTCAACGACCTGGACGCGGTGGAGAAGACCCTGGCCGACGTCGGCCAGACCGTGGCCTGCATCATCGTCGAGCCGGTGGCCGGCAACATGAACTGCGTGCCGCCGGCGCCGGGCTTCCTCGAAGGCCTGCGCGAGCAGTGCGACAAGCATGGCGTGGTGCTGATCTTCGACGAAGTGATGACCGGCTTCCGCGTCTCCCTGGGCGGCGCCCAGGGCCACTACGGCATCACCCCCGACCTGTCGACCTTCGGCAAGATCGTCGGCGGCGGCATGCCGGTAGGCTGCTTCGGCGGCAAGCGCGCGATCATGGAATGCATCGCGCCACTGGGTCCGGTCTACCAGGCCGGCACCCTGTCCGGTAACCCGCTGGCCATGGCCGCGGGCCTGACCACCCTGCGCCTGATCAGCCGTCCGGGCTTCCACGACGAGCTGAGCGCCTTTACCAGCCGCATGCTCGACGGCCTGCAACAGCGTGCCGATGCCGCGGGCGTGCCGTTCGTCACCACCCAGGCCGGTGGCATGTTCGGCCTGTACTTCACCGGCGCCGACGACATCGTCACCTTCGACGACGTGATGGGCAGCGATGCGGAACGCTTCAAGCGGTTCTTCCATCTGATGCTCGACGGCGGCGTGTACCTGGCCCCGAGCGCCTTCGAGGCTGGCTTCACCTCGATCGCCCACGGCGAGACCGAGCTGAAGATCACCCTGGACGCTGCGGAAAAGGCCTTCGCCGCGCTGAAATGAGCAGTCGCTGCCCCCGACCGTCGGCCCCCTGGGGCGGAGGTCCGGGGGCCTGTCCCTGCAATCGCCAGAAAATCGAGTAAAACTTTGTAAGGTACGGGTGGCTTATCCCATAATGAGCCACCAGAGACATTGGCCGCAGCTTTGCAGAGGTAAGTCGATCCCCATGAACCGCACCGGCCGCGCCCTCAGCCTGGGCTGCCTGCTTCTCCTCCAGCCTCTGTCGGCCCTGGCGGAAGGCGGCAACTCGCTGCTGATCCCGACCACGGGACGTTGCACGTTCGACACCCGGCCGCAGGATGTGGACAGGGCCCTGAAGGCGTGCGAGCAGTTGGCGGCGTCGGGCGATGCCCAGGCGCAGTACGAGCTGGCCGAGCTGTACCATGCGGGCGACCAGGTGCCGCAGGACCTGCACAAGGCGTTGGATTACTACGAGCAGGCCTCGTTGCTCGGCCATGCCGAGGCACAGTCCAAGCTGGGCGCCATGTTCTTCCAGGGCGAAGGGGTGGCGGCCAACAAGGTGCAGGCCTACATCCTGTTGAAGATGGCCGCGGTCAATGGCGCCGAGGATGCGCTGGACATGGCCGACGAGGTGTCGGCCAGCATGCCGCGCGAAGAACTCGAGCGGGCGACCCAGGTGCTGGGGCAGATCTTCCGCAAGTACCTGCTGGAACTGCAGAACGCCGACGGCCGTACGCCCTTCTCGCCCCTGCCCTGAGCGGCACGCGGCTCAACCGACCTTCACTTCTCCGGCATCGGCATCGGGAACGGCATGACGTTGCCGGTGGGCCTGGCCTCGCTGATCTTCACCGCGCCGACCCGCTCCACCTCGTCGATGCGCACGATGGCGTGCATCGGCACGAAGCTGCGCACCACGCCGTCGAACTGGGCCTTGAGCTTTTCTTCGCTGGGATCGACCACGACCTGGGTGCGCTCGCCGAAGACGAACTCTTCGACTTCCAGGAACCCCCACAAGTCGCTCTGGTAGATCTGCTTGGCGTACATCTCGAACACCTGGCCCTGGTTGAGAAAGATCACTTTGAACAGCGGCGCGTCGCGTTTGGTCATGGCGGCAGGATCAACGGTGCGGAAAAGGGCGCGCAGCATAGCAGACGGCGCCTGGCCATGCTGGCCCGACCCATGAAACCATCGCGTCTGCGTGCGCTCCAAACAGGCATGAACGACCCCGGACAACCCTTGATCGCAGCGGACCTTTCGCCACTGCCGATCAAGGGTTATTCTTGATCTCACATTCCCTAGCCGGCGAGCGGCCCAAGACCACCTTGAACGCACCCATAGAACCCCATCGCTTCATCCTCGAGCCCTTCGAGGCCCATCGTTTCGCCAACCTGTGCGGACAGTTCGACGAGCACCTGCGCCTGATCGAACAGCGCCTGGACATCGAGATCCGCAACCGCGGCAATCAGTTCGAGCTCATTGGCGAGCCCAAGACCACCTTCTCCGCCGAACAGCTGCTGCGCAGGCTCTACCGCGAAGCGAAAGCCACCGAGCTGTCGCCGGAAATGGTCCACCTGTACCTCCAGGAGTCGACCGTGGAAGCCCTCGAAACCCCGGCAACGAACGAAGTCAGCGTGTCGCTGCGCACCCGCAAGGGCAACATCCGCCCGCGCGGCGCCAACCAGCAGCGTTACGTCAAGGAAATCCTGGCCAACGACATCAACTTCGGCATCGGCCCGGCCGGTACCGGCAAGACCTACCTGGCCGTGGCCGCGGCGGTGGATGCGCTGGAGCGTGAACAGGTGCGCCGCATCCTGCTGGTGCGTCCGGCGGTCGAGGCGGGCGAGAAGCTCGGCTTCCTGCCCGGCGACCTGGCCCAGAAGATCGACCCGTACCTGCGCCCCCTGTACGACGCCCTCTACGAGATGCTCGGCTTCGAACACGTGGCCAAGCTGATCGAGCGCCAGGTGATCGAGATCGCGCCGCTGGCGTACATGCGTGGCCGCACCCTGAACAACAGCTTCATCATCCTCGACGAAAGCCAGAACACCACCCTCGAGCAGATGAAGATGTTCCTGACCCGGATCGGCTTCGGCTCCACGGCGGTCATCACCGGCGACATCACCCAGGTCGACCTGCCGCGTGGCACCAAGTCCGGGCTGGCTCACGTCATCGAGGTGCTGCGCGACGTGCCGGGCATCAGCTTCACGCACTTCCAGCCCAAGGACGTCGTGCGCCACCCGCTGGTGCAGCGCATCGTCGAAGCCTACGAGCGTTTCGATGCCCAGCAGGCCAAGCCCGAGGCGACCGGCAAAAATGCTTGAACTCGATCTGCAGCGGGCCACCGAGGCCGCTGCGCCCGATGACGCCGCCTTCCGTCGCTGGTGCGAACTGGCCCTGCGCCAGCGCAGCGCCGACTCCGAGATGACCATTCGCCTGGTCGACCTCGACGAGGGCCGCGATCTCAATCACACCTACCGGCACAAGGACTACGCCACCAACGTGCTGTCCTTCCCGGCGGACGTGCCCGACGAGCTGCTGGACATTCCGCTGCTCGGCGATCTGGTGATCTGTGTGCCGGTGGTCGAGCGCGAAGCCGCCGAACAGGGCAAGGCCCTGGAGGCGCACTGGGCGCACCTGGTCATCCACGGTTGCCTGCACCTGCTCGGCTACGACCACATCGATGACGATGAGGCCGAGGAAATGGAAGCACTGGAACGTACCTTGTTGGCGGAGCTCGGCCACCCCGACCCGTACGCCGACGACGACACCGACCCTTCACACCCCGATACCTGCAAGGATCACGAGTAACCGCCATGAGCGAAGACCGATCGAGCAATGGGCAGAAGTCATGGCTGGGCAAACTGACCCAGGCTTTTGCCCATGAGCCGAAGAACCGCCAGGAGCTCCTCGAGCTGCTGCGCGAAGCCCACCAGAACAAACTGCTGGACAGCGAAGCGCTGGCCATCGTCGAGGGCGCCATCCAGGTCGCTGACCTGCAGGTGCGCGACATCATGGTGCCGCGCTCGCAGATGATCAGCATCCGCGCCACCCAGACCCCGCGCGAATTCCTGCCGGCGGTGATCGACGCGGCGCACTCGCGCTACCCGGTCATCGGTGAAAGCCACGATGACGTGCTCGGCGTGCTGCTGGCCAAGGACCTGCTGCCGCTGATCCTTAAGGAAAACGGCGACAGCGTCGACATCAAGGGCCTGCTGCGCCCGGCCACCTTCGTGCCCGAGTCCAAGCGCCTGAACGTGCTGCTGCGCGAATTCCGCGCCAACCACAACCACATGGCCATCGTCATCGACGAGTACGGCGGCGTGGCAGGCCTGGTGACCATTGAGGACGTGCTCGAGCAGATCGTCGGCGACATCGAGGACGAGCATGACGTCGAGGAAGACAGCTACATCAAGCCGTTGCCCAACGGCGACTTCCTGGTCAAGGCACTGACCCCGATCGAGCACTTCAACGAGTCCTTCGACGGCGACTTCTCGGATGACGAATTCGACACCGTCGGCGGGCTGGTCATGAAGGCGTTCGGCTACATGCCCAAGCGCAACGAGACCACCGAGATCGGTGCCTACCGCTTCCGCGTCCTGAACGCCGACAGCCGCCGCATCCACCTGCTGCGTCTGACCCCCATCAATCGCCAAGGATAGTCATGCGTTGGATCACCCGCCCCGGCTGGCCCGGTAACCTGCTGGCCGTGGCGGCCGGCGCCAGCACCTCCCTGGCCCTGGCGCCGTTCGACGTCTGGCCGCTCGCCCTCCTGGCGATCGCTGTGTTCTACCTCGGCCTGCGCCAGCTCAGCCCGCGTCAGGCCCTGGGCCGTGGCTGGTGCTACGGTTTCGGCCTGTACGGCGCTGGCACCAGCTGGATCTACGTCAGCATCAACACCTACGGCGGCGCCTCGCCCTTGCTGGCGACCCTGCTGCTGCTGGCCTTCTTCGCCGCCATCGCCTGGTTCTTTGCCCTGCCCGCCTGGCTCTGGGCACGCTGGCTGCGGCGCGACGAAGCCCCGCTGGCCGATGCCTTGGGCTTCGCGGCCCTGTGGCTGCTGCAGGAAGCCTTCCGTGGCTGGTTCCTGACCGGATTCCCGTGGCTGTACGCCGGTTACAGCCAGCTCGACGGCCCACTGGCCGGGTTGGCGCCGCTCGGCGGTGTCTGGCTGGTGTCGTTCGTACTGGCCCTGAGCGCGGCGCTGCTGTGCAACCTGCCGCGCCTGCGTGCCCGAAGAGGGCTGCTGGCTGGCGGCCTGGTTCTGTTGATCGCGCCCTGGGCACTGGGCTGGGCACTCAAGGGGCATGCCTGGACGCAACCTTCCGGCAAACCCCTGACCGTGGCGGCGATCCAGGGCAACGTCGAGCAGGACCTGAAATGGGACCCGGCGCACGTCAATGCGCAGCTGGCGCTGTACCGCGACCTGAGTTTCGCCTCGCGGCCGGTCGACCTGCTGGTCTGGCCGGAAACCGCGGTGCCGGTGCTCAAGGACCAGGCTCAGGGCTTCATCGACATGATGGGGACGTTCGCCACGGACCGTCACTCGTCGCTGATCACCGGCGTGCCGGTACGCGAGCGAGTCGATGGCCAGTCGCGCTACTACAACGGTGTCACCGTGGCCGGCGGCGGCGAAGGGACCTACCTCAAGCAGAAGCTGGTGCCGTTCGGTGAATACGTACCCTTGCAGGACATGCTGCGCGGGCTGATCGAGTTCTTCAACCTGCCGATGTCCGACTTCGCCCGTGGCCCGGCGCAGCAGGCGCTGCTGGAAGCCAAGGGACACAGGATCGCGCCGTACATCTGCTACGAGGTGGTCTATCCGGAGTTCGCCGCCGGCCTGGCCGCGCGCAGCGACCTGCTGCTGACCATCAGCAACGACACCTGGTTCGGTACCTCGATCGGGCCGCTACAGCACCTGCAGATGGCGCAGATGCGCGCCCTGGAAGCCGGTCGCTGGATGATCCGCGCCACCAACAACGGCGTCACCGCGCTGATCGACCCGTTCGGCCGGATCACCGAGCGGGTGCCGCAGTTCCAGCAGGCCGTGCTGTACGGAGAGGTGGTACCGATGCAGCAACTGACGCCCTACCTGCGCTGGCGGTCGTGGCCACTGGCACTGGTCTGTGCCCTGTTGCTGGGCTGGGCCGCACTGGCCCGGCGTCGCTCGGCTCGCGCTTAGTTACCTTCGAACAGGCGGTAGCCCACCAGGCCTGCCGCCTCGTTGAGCAGTTGTCCGTTGCGCCAGAACGCCCGGCCCTCGGGGAGCAGCCCGGCGAAAGGCCCGACCGGTGCGTGGCCGAGAAAGCCCACGGGCGCCGGCACCACGGTCAGGCCATTGGCTTCGAAGCTCCAGCGGGCACGGGGCATGTGCCAGGCCTGGGTCACCAGCACCACCCGATCGATGCCCAGGGGACGCAGCCGTTCGGCCGTGAGCCGGGCGTTCTCCCAGGTCGTGCGACTGGCGCCCTCCTCCCAGCTCACCTCTACCCCGAAGTCCTCCCGCAGGCGCTTGGCCATCAAGTGCGCTTCGCTTGGCGGTGTCCCTTCGTGCAGCCCGCCGCTGGTCAGCAGCGGCAACCCCGAGGCCTTGGCCAGTTGCGCCGCGAACCGCATGCGCTCGAGGGCCACACCGGTCGGCTGATCTTCCCCGCCCCAGGCCGGATCGCCCCGCTCGCGGCCCGCGCCGAGCACCACGATGACCTGGGCCTCGGAGGCCAGCGTCGACCAGTGCGCCAGGGGCAGGGGCGGTTCGCGTTCGAGCAGCCGCGCCGCCTGCTGCACCACCAGCGGCAGGCTCATCAGCCACAGCCCACCCAGCCCCAGCACCAGGCACGCCCGGGCCAGGCGCGGACGACGGCGCCGCAGCCACCAGCCGGCCATGACCAGCAGCAACAGCGAGCCTGGGGGCAGCAACAGGTGTTTGAGGAGAAAGCGGATCGGCATGGTGCACCTCGTGTCGGTGCACGCAGCCTAGGGGGATCGACACCGGGCCACAAGCCATGGCCCGGTGTCGAGAGCGGTCAGCGCGCCGGCAGGCGGTGTGCGCGGGCCGACGTGTCGCGGCGCTTGCGATCGCGCAGCCAGACGACCTCGGCGGTGCGTCTGGCGGGACGCTGTCGAGGCGCCTCGGCCGCCAGGCCCTGATGCGGGGGCAGCGCGTCCAGGTAGGTCTTGAGCACGTCGTACTCGGCACGGCTCAGGCCGCGCAGTTCCAGTTCGAGCGGCTGTTCGTCACGCAATCGCACCGACGTGCGGGCCGTCTCCAGGGCTAGGCCAAGTCGGTCGATCAGACGTTCATAGACATTGGTTGGGGGTTGGGGTGTGTGCGGCTCTCCCATGCGGGCACCTCGTTGGGGATGACAGTCTCATTGCACCCCTGAGCTTAGCGGCACCTGCGCCGGCAGCCGGACGCCGCGACCAACGGCCATCGGCAAGGCCCCGACGCAATCAGGGTTTCCCACGGTAGGCGGCGCTCATGTATGCTACGGCGTTCACTCCACCGACGCCGGATTGCCGTCGCAGCGAGGTTTTCGCTGCCTGGACAGGGTCTTTCATCTCTCAGCGCAAAGTAGCCATGCACGAACAATATCAGCCCCGTGAAATCGAAGCCGCCGCCCAGCAGGCCTGGGAAGCGAACCAGTCGTTCGCCGTGACCGAACAGCCAGGCAAGGACACCTACTACTGCCTGTCGATGTTCCCGTACCCGAGCGGCAAGCTACACATGGGGCACGTGCGCAACTACACCATCGGCGACGTGATCGCCCGCTACCAGCGCATGCTCGGCAAGAACGTCCTGCAGCCCATGGGCTGGGACGCCTTCGGCATGCCGGCGGAAAACGCCGCGATGAAGAACAACGTCGCACCGGCCAAGTGGACGTACGAGAACATCGAGTACATGAAGACCCAGCTCAAGAGCCTGGGCCTGGCGATCGACTGGTCGCGCGAAGTGACCACCTGCAAGCCGGACTACTACCGCTGGGAGCAGTGGCTGTTCACCCGCCTGTTCCAGAAGGGCGTCATCTACCGCAAGAACGGTACCGTCAACTGGGACCCGGTCGACCAGACCGTGCTCGCCAACGAGCAGGTCATCGACGGTCGCGGCTGGCGCTCGGGCGCGCTGATCGAGAAGCGCGAAATCCCGATGTACTACTTCCGCATCACCGACTACGCCGACGAGCTGCTGGAAAGCCTCGACGAGCTGCCGGGCTGGCCCGAGCAGGTCAAGACCATGCAGCGCAACTGGATCGGCAAGTCGCGCGGCATGGAAGTGCAGTTCCCGCACGACCTGGCCAGCATCGGCCATGCCGGCGCGCTGAAAGTCTTCACCACGCGTCCCGATACCCTGATGGGCGCCACCTACGTGGCCGTGGCCGCCGAGCACCCGCTGGCCACCCAGGCCGCCGCAGGCAACCCTGAGCTGCAAGCGTTCATCGACGCCTGCAAGAGCGGCAGCGTCGCCGAAGCCGACATCGCCACCCAAGAAAAGAAAGGCATGCCGACGTCGCTGTTCGTCGAGCACCCGCTGACCGGCGAGAAGCTGCCGGTGTGGGTCGCCAACTACGTGCTGATGCACTACGGCGACGGCGCCGTGATGGCGGTCCCGGCCCACGACGAGCGCGATTTCGAGTTCGCCCAGAAGTATCAGCTGCCGATCAAGGCCGTGGTGCGCACCAGCGCGGGCGACACGGTCGGTGACGAGTGGCAGCCGGCTTACGGCGAGCACGGCCAACTGATCAATTCCGGCGCGTTCGACGGGCTGGACTTCGAAGGCGGCTTCGATGCCATCGAAGCCGCCCTGATCCGCAAGGACCTCGGCAAGTCGCGCACCCAGTTCCGCCTGCGCGACTGGGGCATCAGCCGCCAGCGCTACTGGGGCTGCCCGATTCCGATCATCCACTGCCCGAACTGCGGTGACGTGCCGGTGCCGGAAGACCAACTGCCGGTGACCCTGCCGGAGAACGTGGTGCCCGATGGCGCCGGTTCCCCGCTGGCCCGCATGCCCGAATTCTACGACTGCAGCTGCCCAACCTGCGGCGCGGCGTCCAAGCGCGAAACCGACACCATGGACACCTTCGTCGAGTCGTCCTGGTACTTCGCCCGCTACGCCTCGCCCCACTACGAAGGCGGCATGGTCGACCCCAAGGCGGCCAACCACTGGCTGCCGGTGGACCAGTACATCGGCGGCATCGAGCACGCCATCCTGCACCTGCTGTACGCGCGCTTCTTCCACAAGCTGATGCGCGACGAAGGCCTGGTCACCTCGAACGAGCCGTTCAAGAACCTGCTGACCCAGGGCATGGTGGTCGCCGACACCTACTACCGTGTGGCCAGCAATGGCGGCAAGGACTGGTTCAACCCGGCCGACGTCGAGATCGAGCGTGACGCCAAGGCCAAGGTCATCGGCGCACGCCTGAAGTCCGACGGCCTGCCGGTGGAAATCGGCGGCACCGAGAAGATGTCCAAGTCGAAGAACAACGGCGTCGACCCGCAGTCGATGATCGAGGTCTACGGCGCCGACACCTGCCGCCTGTTCATGATGTTCGCCTCGCCGCCTGACGCCAGCCTGGAGTGGTCCGACGCCGGTGTCGAAGGTGCCAGCCGCTTCCTGCGCCGTGTCTGGCGCCTGGCCCAGGCCCACGTGAGCGCCGGCCTGCCGGGCACGCTGGACGTGGCCGCGCTGGACGACGCACAGAAGGTCGTGCGCCGCGCCATCCATGCCGCCATCAAGCAGGCCGGGACCGACGTGGGTCAGTTCCACAAGTTCAACACCGCCATCGCCCAGGTGATGACGCTGATGAACGTGCTGGAAAAAGCCCCGCAGGCTACCGAGCAGGACCGTGCCTTGCTGCACGAAGGCCTGGAAGCCGTCACGCTGCTGCTGGCGCCGATCACCCCGCACATCAGCCACGTGCTGTGGCAGCAGCTGGGCCATGCACAGCCGGTGATCGATGCGCCCTGGCCCGCCGTGGACGAACAGGCGCTGGTACAGGACAGCCTCGTGCTGGTGGTACAGGTCAACGGCAAGCTGCGCGGCCAGGTCGAGATGCCGGCCGGCGCCAGCCGCGAAGAAGTCGAAGCCGCCGCCCGTGCCAACGAGAACGTGCTGCGCTTCACCGAAGGCCTGACCATCCGCAAGGTCATCGTGGTGCCAGGCAAGCTGGTCAACATCGTCGCCAATTGATGGCAACGCCTGTCTGCGAACGGCGCAGGCAGGCGGAATCGGCCCAGAAGGGAGCAACAACATGATCAAACGCAATCTGCTGGTAGTGGGCCTGGCCGTGCTGCTGAGCGCCTGTGGTTTCCAGCTGCGTGGCACCGGCCAATCCGACCTGAGCCTGCGCGAACTGGACGTCAGCGCCCGCAACGCCTATGGCGACACCGTGAAGCAGCTGCGCCAGGCCCTGGAGAACGACGGTGTGGCCGTGCGCAGCAGCGCGCCCTATCGCCTGATCCTGACCCGCGAGGAAGAGAACCAGCGCGCCGCCACCTACGCCGGCGGCAGCCGCTCGGCCGACTACGAGCTGACCACCGTGCTGAACTACACCATCGCCGGCCTGAACAACGCCGAGTTGCTGTCGGACAAGGTCACCGTACGCCGTGTCTACACCCGTGACGGCAACAACGTCACCGGTGGCGACCAGGAAGCGGCCCAGGTGCGCAAGGAAATGCGTCGCGACCTGATCCAGGCCATGATCGTACGTCTGCAACTGCTGACCCCAGCACGCCTGGACGAGCTGCAGAAGGACGCCGACGCCCGTGCCCGCGCGCAAGCCCAGGCCCTGGAAGACGCACGCCGCGCTCAGGACGAGACGCCGCAGCAGTCGCCTCTGGAACTGCCGGCTCAGTGATGCCAGGCGGGGCACCTCCGGGTGTCCTGCCCTCCCGCCCATGAAACTCGCCCCCGCTCAACTCGACAAGCACCTGCAAGGCACGCTGGCCCCCATCTACGTGGTCAGCGGCGACGACCCGTTGCTGTGCCAGGAAGCCGCCGACGCCATCCGCGCCGCAGCGCGCCACCAGGGTCACGACGAGCGCCAGGTATTCTCCGCCGATGCCAACTTCGACTGGGGCAGCCTGCTGCTTGCCGGTGCCAGCCTGTCGCTGTTCGCCCAGAAGCGTCTCCTGGAAGTCCGGCTGCCCAGCGGCAAGCCGGGCGACAAGGGGGCTGCGGCGCTGATCGATTACGTCAGCCGGCCGGCCGAAGACACGGTGCTGCTGGTCAGCCTGCCCAGGCTCGATGCCAGCGCGCAGAAATCCAAATGGGGCAAGGCCCTGATCGAAAGTGCCCAGTGCCAGTTCGTGCAGATCTGGCCGGTGGATGCCCACCAGCTGCCGCAATGGATCAACCAGCGCCTCTCGCGGGCCGGGCTGTCCGCCCAGCGCGAAGCGGTCGACCTGATCGCAGCGCGCGTGGAGGGCAACCTGCTGGCGGCGGCCCAGGAGATCGAGAAGCTCAAGCTGTTGGCCGAGGGCAACCAGGTGACGGTGGAGACCGTGCAGGCGGCAGTGGCCGACAGCGCACGCTTCGATGTCTTCGGGCTGGTCGATGCGGTGCTCAAGGGCGAGGCAAGCCATGCCCTGCGCATGCTCGAAGGCTTGCGGGGCGAAGGGGTCGAAGCACCGGTGATCCTCTGGGCCTTGGCACGCGAGCTGCGCCTGCTGGCCGGCATCGCCCAGCAATTCAGCCAGGGCATCCCGCTGGACAAGGCCTTCAGCCAGGCCAAGCCCCCAGTCTGGGACAAGCGCCGGCCCTTGGTCGGCAAGGCGCTGCAGCGGCTGTCGGCGCCGCGCTGGAACCAGTTGCTGGTGGATGCCCAGCGGATCGATGCGCAGATCAAGGGCCAGTCGGAGGGTTCGCCGTGGATGGGGTTGGCGAGGCTGGTGCTGTTGATGGCCGGGCAGCGCGTGTCGTTGCCGGCGCAGTAACGGGTCCGAGCAGGTGCCGATGGGACTATCCTGCTGGTCGTTGCCGTAGCTGATCTGACAGATGGCGTGGCGGGTTTCATGGGCCCTGCGGGCCCAATCGCGGCACTGGGGCCGCTTGTATGGTAGGACTTGAAGGGAGGAGGAGGGACTAGATCCGCTTCTGACTGTTCGCGCAGTACAGACCGTGGGAGATTTCGCCCCTCCTCCCTTCACCCAAGCGCCGATAAGGAATGCTTCCGGTTTTGACCGACGAAAGTACAAGCCTGCGCCTCTGGGTGGCCCTTCAAGCCCTTAGACCTTACCTGCGGAGACGCGCTCATGGCAATGCCATCATCCGAACACAGCACGATCATAGGCGTCGACGTTGCTAAGGCTGAGCTCGTCATTTACGAAGACAGCTCCGGACAGTTGAGCACTATTGCCAACAACAAGACGGCCATCAAGCAATGGATCAAGGCATTGCACGGCAAGGTCTCGATTGCAATCGAGGCCACCAATGTCTATCACCTGCTGTTTACCGATATGGTCCATGAAGCAGGACATACCCTTTACTTGATGGATGGTTATGCCCTGAGTCACTACCGAAAAGGTATTGGTTCACGCGCCAAGACTGACCCGATCGATGCAAGGGTACTGGCCCGGTACCTCAAGAACGAAGGCGCTAATCTTACCCCCTGGGTCCCACCTTCGACGCTCTATCGCGACCTTGTCAGCCTGTTTCGCAGGCGCGCGATGCTCGTCCAGACGCGTACAGCGCTGAGACTGAGCTGGGAGGGTGAGCCGCTGCTCAAGAGCCTTTTGAAGTCCCAGCTCACCTCGATGAAGCGCCTTGAAGACCTCATTGAAAACATGATCAAGAAGCTGCTCGACCAGGCAGGACTGATGCCGTTAGTAAAGCAGTGTATGAAAGTTGAAGGTATTGGTTTTCTTACCGCTGCGCGTTTGGTCGCCACCTACCAGCGAGGCGAGTTCAAGAGTGCCGATGCCTTTATCGCCTTTCTAGGAATGGACCTGCGAGTGGCTCAGTCGGGCAAGAAAAAAGAACGCTCGACGTTGACCAAACGAGGCGATCCAGAGGTCCGTCGTTTGCTGCACAACGCGGCGATGTCAGCAGGTAGGACAGCTGCTTGGAAAACGTTTTACGAAGACAAGCAGAGCCGCGGTTTTAAAAAGACTCAAGTCCTGGTCATGCTGGCCCGCAAGCTGGCTCGAGTGGTCTTTGCCCTGATCAGAAGCGGAGAGGAATATCGTCCCAAAGCCGCTTAAGCGCTTGGCAATTACCATAGAATCTCCCACAGGTGACCGCGATAGCCTGCAACCCCGCGGTGGGGCTACGGGTGTAGGAGCGGCCCCCGTGCCGCGATGGGCCGCAAAGCGGCCCCAGAAATCGATCAGAGATAAAGCCTCTGAGCCATGCCAGCTATCGTCATGCTCTCTGCGCGACCGCGCGGTGCCAAGGCGGCGGGCGGACTCCCACAGGTGACCGCGATAGCCTGCAACCCCGCGGCGGGGCTACGGGTGAGCGGCCCCTGCCGGGGCGCTGGACCGGCCGTGGTTGGGCAATCAGCCGCCCTCGAGCTTTCGATGCATACAATCAATTAGCCCCCGAATCCCCTCGCCTCTACAGTGCGCCTCGCAATCCCCTCACGAGGCCCTGCCCATGAGCAAGAAGTCCAGCACCACCCGCCCCAACAAAGCCAAGTCGATCGTCGCCCAGCCGCTGTTCCGCTGTCGTCAGGAACGCGCCGGCAAGGGCAAAGGCAGCTACCGCCGCGAAGCCTTCCAATCGAGAGATTGGGAGGCTTCTTGCCGTTTGGCCGCGTGAGGCACGAACCGCGCGGGCATGGTATGGTCTTCACCTAATCTGCATTTTCTGGATTCGTGCATGCTCTCTTGTCTTTCGCTGCGTCAACAGCCTCGTCAACTGGTGGCCGCTACCAGCCTCATCCTGCTGGTGGCGTGCGCCGAGAAGCCCACGGCTGCCGATGCGGTGCCGCTGCCCGCTACCTCGCAACCGGCCAGTACGCCTGCGCCCGCCGTGGTGCAGCCGCGGGTCACTCCGCCGTCGGACAACGAGATCCAGCCACAGCAGAGCTTCGAGCAGTGGCAGGCGCAGTTCCGTGAACAGGCCTTGCAGGCCGGCATTCGTGCCAGTGTCTTCGATGCCGCCTTCGCCGGTGTCACCCCTGACCTGGACGTGATCAAGGCCGACCGCAGCCAGCCGGAATTCACCCGACCGGTGTGGGAATACCTCGACGGTGCGTTGTCGCCGGTTCGCGTGCGCAACGGCAAGGCGCTGCTCGAGAAGCATGCCGCACTGCTCGAGCAGCTCGAACAGCGCTATGGCGTCGACCGGCAGATCCTCGTGGCGGTCTGGGGCATGGAGAGCAACTTCGGCCAGTTCCAGGGCAACAAGTCGGTGATTCGCTCGCTGGCCACCCTCGCCTACGAAGGGCGCCGTCCGGCCTTCGCCCATGACCAGCTGATCGCCGCCCTGCAGATCGTGCAGAACGGCGACATCCAGCCTGACGCCATGCGCGGCTCCTGGGCCGGCGCCATGGGCCAGACGCAGTTCATCCCCACCACCTACAACACCCACGCCGTGGACTTCGACGGTGATGGCCGGCGGGACATCTGGAACAGCACGCCCGATGCCCTGGCCTCGACCGCGCACTACCTGCAAAGCTCGGGTTGGAAGCGTGGCCAGCCATGGGGCTTCGAGGTACAAGTCCCCAGCGGGTTCGACTACTGGCAGGCCGACGGCGCACAGCGCAAGACCGTGAGCGAATGGCTGCAGATGGGCGTCCAGCTGCCGACGGGTACGCGCCTTCCGGACGGCAGCCAGCAGTTGTCGGCTGCCCTGCTGCTGCCAGCAGGCGCACGCGGCCCGGCGTTCCTGGTGCTGGACAACTTCCGCGCCATCCTGCGTTACAACAATTCGTCGTCGTATGCGCTGGCGGTCAGCCTGCTGGGCGATCGGTTCTCGGGCTGGGGCTTCATCGCCGGCAGCTGGCCGAAGGACGACAAGCCGCTGACCCGCAGCGAGCGGATGGAGCTGCAGAACCTGCTCAATGCTCGGGGCCACGATGCCGGCAATGCCGACGGCATCATCGGCGCCAATACCCGCAAGGCGATCCGTAACGCTCAGCAGGCCCTGGGCTGGCCGGCCGACGGGTACCCGACCCATCCCCTGCTCGACAGCCTGCGCCAGCCGTGAGTCGGCGCTGCAAGCGGCCTGTCAGCCATGGCAGGCCGCTTGCGTGATCACAGGGCGAATAGTGCCTGATTCAACGACAGGCACATGGCCTCGCTGTCGAGCGTCACCTGGGCGCCCAGAGGCAGGCACACGTTAGGGTCGCAATGCCCGCTGCGCCAGCCGGCCAGCACTGGAATGTCCAGTGGCTCGAAGATATCGCGCAGTAGAGGCGTCAGCGCTGTCACCGTGATACCGGCAAAATCCCCCACCAGCACCCCTTTCACACCCCCGAGCTTGCCTGCCAGGCGCAGCTGCGTGAGCAGACGGTCGACGCGATAGAGCGGTTCGTTCACGTCCTCGATGAACAGGATGCAGCCTTCGAGGTCGACCTCGGCGCAGGTGCCCAAGGTCGCACCGAGCATGGACAGGTTGCCCCCCATCAGGCGCCCCGCCGCCACACCAGGCACGAGGCAGGACAGCGCGAATGCGTGCGGATGCTCGATGACCGAGCCTTCGCTTAACATGCCGCTGAGCTGCTGGAACAGTGAGCTGCTGGTGGGGGGTTGCTTGTCGCCCAGCAGGTCGGCGTTGAGCATGGCTCCGTGGAAGGTGGGGAAGCCGGCGTGGCGATGGATGGCCGTGTGCAAGGCGGTGATGTCGCTGTAGCCGATCAGTGGCTTGGGATGGGCCCGCAGCAGGTCGAAGTCCAGCCGGTGGAGCAGGCGCATGCTGCCGTAGCCGCCGCGCATGCAGAGGATCGCGTCGATGTCCGGGTCGGCGAAGGCCGCGTGCAGGTCGGCCAGGCGTTGTTCGTCCGGACCGGCCAGGTAGCCTTCGGCCTGGAACACGCCAGGAAACACCCGGCAGCGGTAGCCGTGCTGCGCGAGCCAGAGACGCGCCTGTTCGGCGTCCAGTCGGGCCGGGCCTGCGGGTGCGATGATGGCGAAGCAGGCGTTGGCCGTGAGCGCCTTGGGCAGCCGGGAAACGGAGGCGGAAGCGAGAGACATGCGAGGCGTCCTTTTGCGCGATGACTGGGGATGCAGTGGATTGGAAGGGTTTTCACCATACAGCAGCGATCCTGCCGAAGAACACCGGAATGCGCCGAGCCC
Source organism: Pseudomonas monteilii (assembly GCA_001534745.1). Lineage (NCBI taxonomy): Bacteria > Pseudomonadati > Pseudomonadota > Gammaproteobacteria > Pseudomonadales > Pseudomonadaceae > Pseudomonas > Pseudomonas alabamensis. The sequence goes on along the minus strand of CP013997.1, from coordinate 526,942 downwards.
AGAATCAGGCGGTGACGGATCTGACGCCATCGCGGGCAAGCCCGCTCCCACAGAGGACCGCGATCGACTCTACTCTTGCGGTATGACGACGGGCGTAGGGCTTGCCCGCGAAGGCGGTGACGGATCTGGCGCCATCGCGGGCAAGCCCGCTCCCACAGGGGCCGCGATCGACTGTACTGCTGCGGTATGACTACAGGTGTGGGAGCGGGCTTGCCCGCGATAGCGAGGGTCGCTTCACCCCGTCCGTGGCAGGTCGAACGGCAGGCTGCCAGACAGCAAAATGCCGGCGCCGTCCGTGGACGTGCGCCGGCATTCGCAGACGGCTGGTGATCAGAGCTTGATCTTGGCCTCGTGCGCCTGCTGGTCGGCGTGGTACGAGGAGCGCACCAGCGGCCCGGAAGCGACGTTCTTGAAGCCCATCTTGTAGCCTTCCTCGGCGAACCAGGCAAAGGTGTCCGGGTGCACGAAGCGCTGCACCGGCAAGTGGCTGCGCGATGGCTGCAGGTACTGGCCCAGGGTCAGCATGTCGATGTCGTGCTCGCGCATGCGGTGCATGACCTCGATCACTTCCTCGTCGGTCTCGCCCAGGCCGAGCATCAGGCCCGACTTGGTCGGTACGTGCGGCACCAGCTGCTTGAACTTCTGCAGCAGGTCCAGCGACCAGTCATAGTCCGACCCCGGACGCGCAGCCTTGTACAGGCGCGGCACGGTCTCGAGGTTGTGGTTGAACACATCCGGCGGCTCGGCCGCGGTGATGGCCAGCGCCACGTCCATGCGGCCACGGTAGTCCGGCACCAGGGTCTCCAGCTGCACGCCGGGCGACAGCGCGCGGATCTCGCGGATGCAGTCGGCGAAGTGCTGGGCGCCACCGTCACGCAGGTCGTCGCGGTCGACCGAGGTGATCACCACGTACTTCAGACGCAGGTCGGCGATGGCCACGGCCAGGTTCTTCGGCTCGTCCACGTCCAGCGGCTTGGGTCGACCGTGGCCGACGTCGCAGAACGGGCAGCGACGGGTGCAGATGTCACCCATGATCATGAAGGTCGCGGTGCCGCCGGAGAAGCACTCGCCCAGGTTCGGGCAGGACGCTTCTTCGCAGACGCTGTGCAGCTTGTGCTTGCGCAGCAGCTGCTTGATGCGATCCACCTCGGGGGAGACCGGGATGCGTACACGGATCCAGTCAGGCTTCTTCGGCAATTCTTCGGTGGGAATGATCTTCACCGGGATGCGCGCGACCTTCTCGGCGCCACGCAGCTTGACGCCGGCCTCGACCTTGCGCGGCGCAGGGCGCGCGGTTGCGTCGGTGGTCGGGATCAGGTTAGGCACGGCTTCTTGCACAATAGTCATATCAGTCGATTCCGCCCGTGAGGGTCGTCTGCTCGGCATAGTCGAGGTGCTTGACCAGCTGTTCGCGCAGCCTTGTGCTGACCTCGTTGAATTCGATCGGCCCCGCGAGATCGCGCAGCTGGGTCATGGCCAGCCCGGCGTAGCCGCAAGGGTTGATTCGGCGAAACGGTGCCAGGTCCATGTCCACGTTCAGGGCCAGGCCATGGAACGAGCGACCGTTGCGAATACGCAGCCCCAGAGAAGCGATCTTGGCGCCGTTCACGTAGACGCCTGGCGCGTCCGGCTTGGCGGCGGCCTGGACATCATACCCTGCCAGCAACTCGATCAGGCTGCGTTCGATGCGGCTGACCAGGTCGCGCACGCCAAAACCCAGGCGACGCACGTCCAGCAGGAGGTAGGCGACCAGCTGACCTGGCCCATGGTAGGTCACCTGCCCGCCGCGGTCGCTCTGGACCACGGGGATCTCGCCCGGCACCAGCAGGTGCTCGGCCTTGCCGGCCTGCCCCTGGGTGAAGACCGGCGGATGCTCGACCAGCCAGACTTCGTCCATGGTCGATGCATCGCGCTGCTCGGTAAATCGCCGCATGGCCTCCAGCACCGGTTCATAGGGCTGCAGGCCAAGCACGCGAACACCGAGACAGGCGGACATCACAGCACCATTTTGACGGTGCCGGTCGCGCGCAGGGCGCTGTTGATGTCCTGCAGCTGGTCCTCGCTGGTGGCGACGATGTGCAGTTGCACCGTGGTGTACTTGCCTTCCTTGCTCTGACGCTCGGCCAGGGTGGACAGGTCGACCTTGGCGTACTTGCTGAGGATCTCGATCACGCTGTCTCTGAAACCGACACCGGTCTCGCCGATCACCTTGATCGGGTAGTCCTCGCAGGGGAATTCGATTTTGTGCGACTTGACGTCTGCTTCGCTCATGGCGGGTACGGCCTCGCAAGGCGTGGCGACAACAAAGCCCCCGCGCGGCGCGCAGGGGCATGCAGGTCACGGATCAGTTGAACAACCCGTAGAAGAACAGACGAATGCTATCCCACATACGGCGGAAGAAACCACCCTCCTCGACCGCGTCGAGGGCGATCAGGTCGGCGCTGTGGACCACTTTGTCGTCCAGCTTGACCTCGACCTTGCCGATGACGTCGCCCTTGGCGATCGGCGCGGTCAGCTGTGGATTCAGGCTCATGGACGCTGCCAGGCGCTTGAGCTGACCCTTGGGCATGGTCAGGGTCAGGTCGTCGGCCAGGCCGGCCTTGACCTGACCAGTGGCGCCTTTCCAGACCGGCGACTGGGCCAGTTCGGTGCCCTTCTGGTAGAAGGTCTGGGTTTCGTAGAAGCGGAAGCCATAGGTCAGCAGCTTCTGGGTCTCGGCGGCACGGGCCTGCTCGCTGTTGGTGCCGAACACCACGGCGATCAGGCGCTGACCATCACGCACGGCAGAGGCAACCATGCAGTAGCCGGCTTCCTCGGTGTGACCGGTCTTCAGGCCGTCGACGGTCTTGTCGCGCCACAGCAGCAGGTTGCGGTTGGGCTGCTTGATGTTGTTCCAGAAGAACTCTTTCTGCGAGTAGATCGCGTAGTGCGCCGGGTCTTCGTTGATGATCGCGCGCGCCAGCAGGGCCATGTCGTGCGCCGAGGAGTAGTGCTCCGGGTGCGGCAGGCCGGTCGGGTTCATGAAGTGGCTGTTGCTCATGCCCAGGTCGGCGGCGGTCTTGTTCATCATGTCGGCGAACGCGTCTTCGCTGCCGGCGATGTGCTCGGACAGCGCGACGCTGGCGTCGTTGCCCGACTGGATGATGATCCCGTGCAGCAGGTCGCTGACGGTCACCTGGCTACCCACCTTGATGAACATCCGCGAACCACCGGTCCGCCAGGCGTTCTCGCTGACGGTGACCGGGTCGTTCTCGCCGATCTGCCCGCGACGGATGTCGAGCGTGGCGATGTAGGCGGTCATCAGTTTGGTCAGACTGGCCGGCGGCAGGCGCTCGTCACCATTGTTCTCGACCAGCACGTTGCCACTGGACGCATCCATCAGCACATAGGATTTGGCGGCCAGTTGCGGGGGCGCCGGCATCATCTGCTCGGCCGCGAAGGTCACGGGAGCGATCAGCAGCAGAACGGGCAGGCAAAGGCGTTTGGCAATAGAGGTGATGTTCATCCGTCTCTCGAAATGGCTAATGGTCTCGCTGCCCGAAGGCAGCCTGTTCAAAGGCCAGCGGCTGGTGGGCAAAAGCCGCCATTGTACATGGAAGGGCCGCGTCAAGCTTCAAGCTTTGAGCCTCAAGCGGCAAGTGAAAGCAGCAGCGGTGATCGCCCTGCCTGTCACTTGCCGCCGGTCGCCCAGCGCTGATGGCTTGCGGCGGCCTCAGTCCGTGACCAGCTTGGCCTGGCCCAGGTTGGCCAGGCGTACGCTGTCCTGGGTCTGCTGGACCTCGCCTTGGCTGTTCATCGGGCCCAGGCGCACGCGGTGCAGCGTCTGCTGGTTGCGCACGATGGAGCTGATGAACACCGGTGCGCTGACCATGGTGCTGAGCTTGGCCCGCAGCAGCTCGGCAGCGTCCGGGTTGGCGAAAGCGCCGACCTGCAGGAACATGCCGCCGTTGTTGCTCGGCACGGCGCCACTGGACACCTGGACCGGTACCACGGCAGCCGCGTGCTGCTGGGGCGGCGGTGTCCATTGCTCTACCGTGCCGGTGCTCTTCGTGATCGGCTGGGCCTGGGCAACCTGCGGCTCATTGAGCACCAGGGGCGCCGGGCGACCCCGGGAGGCCCACCATTGCTGCGGGTCGATCCCTTCGACGCGCACGCGCGCGGTGCCGGTCTCGGCGTAGCCCAGCTTCTTGGCCGCCGCATAAGACAGGTCGATGATACGGTCGGAATAGAACGGCCCGCGGTCGTTGACCCGCAGGATGACGCTGCGCTGGTTGTCCAGGTTGGTGACCTTGACGTAGGCCGGCAGGGGCAGCGTCTTGTGCGCGGCGCTCATGCCGTAGAGGTCGTACACTTCGCCGTTGGCGGTGTTCTGCCCGTGGAACTTGGTGCCGTACCAGGACGCGGTGCCTTCGGCGCGGTAGCCGCGAAAGTCCTGCATCGGGTAGTAGGTCTTGCCCAGCACGGTGTAGGGGTTGGCCTTGTAGTTGCCGGTGTGCAGCGTCGGCGTGGCGTCGGGGATCTTGCTCACGTCCACGTCCCACCAGGGCGCGCCGTCCTTGTGCGCGCGGTTGATGTCGAGCCCTGGCTGGGCACGCACCACCGACGGGCCCTTGGCCTTGGGCGCGGTGGGACGGCTGGACGAGCAGCTGGCCACGGCCAGGCCCAGGGCCAGGCAGGTGAGCAACTTGAAGGAAGTGACGATGTACGGTGCACGCATTACTTGATACCCCGGGCTTGAACCAGCTGCTGCGATAGCTGATGCACCGCCATGGCATACATCACGCTGCGGTTATAGCGAGTGATCGCATAGAAATTCTTCAGGCCCATCCAGTATTCCGGGCCTTGCTCGCCGTCCAGGCGGAAGGCGGTCACCGACAGGTCGTCGGGCAGCGCATCTTGACTCGACCAGCCCAGCGCCCGCAACTGCGCCACGGTGCTGGCCGGTTCGATGCCCGGCGTCAGGCCTTCGTCGACCCGGTCGCCGATCACCACGGCGCGGCTGACCACCGGCTGCCCGGCGACCCAGCCATGGGCCTTGAAGTAGTTGGCCACGCTGCCGATGGCGTCGTCCGGGTCGGTCCAGATGTTGATGTGCCCGTCGCCGTCGAAGTCCACGGCATAGGCGCGGAAGCTGCTGGGCATGAACTGCGGCAGGCCCATGGCACCGGCGTAGGAGCCCTTGGGCACCAGCGGATCGAGCTGCTCGGCACGTGCCAGCAGCAGGTACTCGCGCAGCTCCTTGCGGAAGAACGCCGACCGGGGCGGATAGTCGAAGCCCAAGGTCGACAGGGCGTCGATGACTCGGTAGTTGCCGGTGTTGCGACCGAAGAACGTTTCCACGCCGATGATCGCCACGATGACCTCGGCCGGTACGCCGTAGGTCTGCTCGGCACGCGCCAGGACCGCCTCGTGCTGGCGCCAGAAGTCCACGCCACGGGCGATGCGCGCCTCGGTGAGGAACATCGGCCGGTAGTCCTTCCACGGCTTGACCCGTTCGGCCGGCCGCGAGATGGCGTCGAGGATCGACTGCTTGCGCTGGACTTCGCTGAACACGCTCGTCAGCTGTTCGCTGGCAAAGCCATGGTCGCGCGTCATCTCGCCGATGAACTCGGCGACCTGCGGTGAGCCGTCATAGTCGCCGGCGATGGCCTGCTGGACGGCGCCAACCAGCCCGATCGCGCCGATCCACGGCATACAACGGGCTGCCCAGCCACGCACTGCTTGCATATGAGTGTTCACCTTATTCAAACCTGTGCGATCCATTTGCGGTGCGTGTGGATCGACATCAAAACGCCAAACGCTGACAGCAGCGTCACCAACGAAGTTCCGCCGTAGCTGATGAAGGGCAGCGGCACCCCCACCACGGGCAAGAGGCCGCTGACCATGCCGATGTTGACGAACACATAGACGAAGAATGTCATGGTCAGACTGCCTGCCAGCAGCTTGCCAAACAGGGTCTGGGCCTGGGCCGTGATCATCAGGCCACGGCCGATCAACAGCAGGTAGATCAGCAGCAGCGCGCAGATGCCCACCAGGCCGAACTCCTCGCCGAGCACGGCGATGATGAAGTCGGTGTGGCTTTCCGGCAAGAAGTCCAGGTGCGACTGGGTGCCCAGCAGCCAGCCCTTGCCGAAGACCCCACCCGAGCCGATCGCGGCCTTCGACTGGATGATGTTCCAGCCGGTGCCGAGCGGATCGCTCTCCGGGTCGAGGAAGGTCAGCACGCGCTGCTTCTGGTAGTCGTGCATGACGAAGAACCACATGGCCACCGCCACCGGCACCGCCGCGGCCACCACGCTGAGGATCCAGCGCCAGCGCAACCCGCCCATGAACAAGACAAAGGCGCCCGAGGCGAGGATCAGCAAGGCCGTGCCCAGATCGGGCTGGCGCACGATGAGGATGAACGGTACGCCGATCAGCACCAGGCTGATCATCACGTGCTTGAGGTGCGGTGGCAGGGTACGTTTGGCCAGGTACCAGGCGATGGTGGCCGGCATGATGATCTTCATGAACTCCGAGGGCTGGAAGCGGATCACCCCCGGAATGTTGATCCAGCGCGTGGCGCCCATGGCGTTGTGGCCCATGACGTCCACCACCACCAGCAGCAGCACCCCGACCAGGTAGGCCAGGGGAACCCAGCGCGCCATGAAGCGCGGCTCGAGCTGGGCGATGACGAACATCGAGGCCAGGCCCAGGCCGAAGGAGCTGGCCTGCTTGAGCAGCAGGTCCCAGTTCTTGCCACTGGCCGAATACAGCACGAACAGGCTGCCGGCGGCCAGGGTCAGGAGGATGATCAGCAGAGGACCGTCGATGTGGATGCGCTGCAAGAAGCTGGCGCGTCGACGCATCACGTCCTCGCTGGAGAGCATGCGATCGAAATTGTTCTTCACGGGGCCGTTTCCTGGGCGACGGTGGCTGGCGCGTATTCGGTCTTGAGGTGACCCTGCTCGTCGAGCAGCCAGGCGTCCATCACCTGGCGCACGACCGGGGCGGCGACGCCGGAGCCGGACTCGCCGTTCTCGACCATCACCGAGACCACGATCCGCGGATCGTCGGCCGGGGCGAAGCCGACGAACAGGGCGTGGTCGCGGTGGCGCTCCTGAAGTTTGTTGCGGTCGTACTTCTCGCCCTGCTTGATCGCCACCACCTGGGCGGTGCCGCTCTTGCCGGCGATGCGGTACTGGGCGCCGATCGAGGCCTTGCGTGCGGTGCCCCGGGCGTTGTGCATCACCTGCTCCATGCCATGGGTGACCTTGGCCCAGTCAGACTTGTCGCGCAGGACGATGTCCGGCATCGGGTCATCATCCACCGGCGGCTGACCCTCGATGGTCTTGGCCAGGTGCGGACGGTTCCACTTGCCCTTGTTGGCGATCAGCGCAGTGGCCTGGGCCAGCTGCAGGGGCGTGGCCTGCATGTAGCCCTGGCCGATGCCGAGGATCAGCGTCTCGCCGGGGAACCAGGCCTGGCGCCGGGTGGCGCGTTTCCATTCGCGCGACGGCATCAGCCCGGCGGACTCCTCGAACATGTCCAGCGAGACGCGCCGGCCGATGCCGAAGCGGTTCAGGTAGCTGGCCAGTCGGTCGATGCCCATCTTGTGCGCCAGGTCGTAGAAGTAGGTGTCGTTGGAGCGCATGATCGCGGTGTCCAGATCCACCCAGCCATCGCCGCTGCGATTCCAGTTACGGTACTTGTGGTCGTAGTTGGGCAGCTGGTAGTAACCGGGGTCGAACACCCGACTGGCCGCCGTCACCACGCCACTGTCCAGGCCGGCGATGGCCACGGCCGGCTTGATGGTCGATCCGGGCGGATACAGCCCGCGCAGCACGCGGTTGAACAGCGGGCGATCGATCGAGTCGCGCAGCTCGGCATAGGCCTTGAAGCTGATGCCGGTGACGAACAGGTTGGGGTCGAAGCTCGGCTGGCTGACCATCGCCAGCACCTCGCCGGTACGCGGGTCCAGGGCGACGATGGCGCCCCGGCGACCGGCCAGGGCAGCCTCGGCAGCCTCCTGCAGCTTGATGTCCAGGCTCAGCACGATGTCCTGGCCCGGTTTCGGGTCGGTGCGCTTGAGCACCCGCAGCACACGGCCGCGGGCGTTGGTCTCGACCTCTTCGTAGCCCACCTGGCCATGCAGCTGCGGCTCGTAGAAGCGCTCGATGCCGGTCTTGCCGATGTGGTGGGTGCCGCTGTAGTTCACCGGGTCGAGGGTCTTGAGTTCCTTCTCGTTGATGCGCCCGACGTAGCCGACCGAGTGCGCGAAATGCGCCCCTTGCGGGTAGTGACGCACCAGTTGTGCCACCACCTCGACACCGGGCAGGCGGAACTGGTTGACGGCCACGCGGGCGATCTGTTCCTCGGTCAGCTCGAACAGGATCGGCACCGGCTCGAACGGCCGACGCCCCTGGCGCATGCGCTTCTCGAACAGCGCCCGATCGTCCTCGGTCAGTTCCAGCACCTCGACGATGGCGTCGAGCACCTGCTGCCAGTCGCCGGCCCGCTCGCGGGTCATGCTCAGGCTGAAGCTGGGCCGGTTGTCGGCGATGATCACCCCGTTGCGGTCGAAGATCAGCCCACGGGTCGGCGGAATCGGCTGCACATGCACCCGATTGTTCTCCGACAGCGTGGAGTGATAGTCGTACTGGATCACCTGCAGGTAATACAGGCGCGCGATGAGCACGCACACCAGCAGCATGACCGCGCTCGCGCCGACCACGACACGATTGCGCACCAGGCGGGCGTCCTTCTCGTGGTCCTTGAGACGAATCGGCTGCGACATCGGGAAGGCTTACTGGCTCATTTATGGTAAGGATGCCCGGACAGCACGGTCCAGGCGCGATAGAGCTGTTCGCCGATCAGTATCCTTACCAACGGGTGCGGCAGCGTGAGCGGCGACAGCGACCAGCGCTGTTCGCTGCGCGCGCAGACCTCCGGCGCCAGGCCTTCCGGGCCACCGACCATCAGGTTGACGGTGCGCGCATCGAGGCGCCAGCGGTCCAGTTCGACCGCCAGCTGCTCGGTGCTCCACGGCTTGCCGTGCACCTCGAGGGTGACGATCCGCTCGCCCGGCTGGACCTTGGCCAGCATGGCCTCGCCCTCCTGACGGATCAGGCGCGTGACATCGGCATTCTTGCCGCGGGTATTGAGCGGGATTTCCACCAGCTCCAGGGCCAGCTCGGGCGGCAGACGCTTGGCATACTCGTGCCAACCGTCCTCCACCCAGCGAGGCATGCGCGAACCGACCGCGATCAGGCGTAGACGCACGATCCGTCCTCAGCCGCGATCTTTGAGGTTGTCGGCGTAGCTGTGGGTGTTTTCCGGGCTGTGGTGCTTGCCATCGGCCGCACGGCTCTGCTCGGCACCGAGCCACAGGCGCTCGAGGTCGTAGAACTGACGGGCAGCGGCAGTCATCATGTGCACGATGACGTCGTTGAGGTCCAGCAGGACCCAGTCGCTGTCGCCCTTGCCTTCTTCGCCCAGCGGCTGCACGCCTTTCTGCTTGACGATTTCGCGGGTCTTCTCGAGCATCGCGTTGATCTGGCGGGTCGACGTACCCGTGGCGATGATCATGTAGTCGGTCAGGCTGTGCTTGTCGCGCACGTCGATGACCTGGATGTCCTGGGCCTTGACGTCTTCGAGGGCCGACTTGGCCAGCTCGACCAGCTCTTCGCCGGTAATGTTCTGCTTGGTCATAAAAACTCGTTCAACTCATTGGATGAGGCGCGTGGCGCGCCTTCAGTTCGGCGCACGGTACAAATCGTGCGCCTCGATGTAGGCCAGTACTGCGTCCGGCACCAGGAACCGTACCGATTTGCCGCTGGCCAGCAGCTGTCGGATCTGTGTGGCCGACACCGCGAGCGGCGTCTGCCAGACGAACGAAATATGCCCCGCCGGCCCTGGCAGCGCGGTGGGATCGTTCTGTGAACGCGCTGCCAGCAGGTTGCGCAGCGCGTCCGGGGGTTCGACGTCGGCATCCGGGCGTTGCAGCACCAGGATGTGACAGTGTTGCAGCAGCTCTTCCCAGCGGTGCCAGCCTGGCAAGCCGCAGAAGGCGTCCCAGCCCAGCAGCAGGAACAGCGCATCGTTCGGCGCCAGTTCGGCGCGGATCGACTCGAGGGTGTCGATGGTATACGACGGCTTGTCGCGCGACAGCTCCCGCGCATCGACGCTCAGACGCTCGGCACCCTCCACCGCCTGCCGGACCATCGCCAGACGGTCGTTGGCCGTCACCTGGGGCGTATCGCGGTGCGGCGGGCGGGCGTTGGGCAGCAGGCGCAGCTCGTCCAGGTCCATGAACTCGGCCACTTCCAGCGCACCGCGCAGGTGGCCGATGTGCACCGGATCGAACGTGCCGCCGAGAATCCCGACGCGTCGCACCGCCTGCGCGCCACTCACCTCAGGAAGGCTCCTGGCCGCGTAGCTGACCGTCGCCGATCACCACGTACTTCTCGCAGGTCAGCCCTTCCAGCCCGACCGGCCCACGTGCGTGCAGCTTGTCGGTGGAGATGCCGATCTCCGCGCCCAGGCCGTACTCGAAGCCGTCGGCGAAGCAGGTCGGTGCGTTGAGCATCACCGAGGCCGAATCGACTTCGGCGATGAAGCGCCGCGACTGGCCCTGGTGTTCGGTGACGATGGCGTCGGTGTGGTGCGAGCCGTAGTGATTGATGTGCTCGATTGCCGCGTCCAGGCCCTCGACCACGCGGATCGACAGGATCGGCGCCAGGTATTCGGTGCTCCAGTCGTCCTCGCTGGCCGGGATCGCCTCGATGAACTGGCGCGTGCGCTCGCACCCGCGCAGTTCCACGCCCTTGTCTTGGAAGCGCCGGGCCATTTCCGGCAGGAAGGCCGAGGCCAGGCGCTGATCGACCAGCAAGGTCTCCATGGCGCCGCAGATGCCATAGCGGTAGGTCTTGGCGTTGAAGGCGATGCGCCAGGCCTTGTCCAGGTCGGCGTGTTCGCCGACGTAGACGTGGCAGATGCCGTCCAGGTGCTTGATCACCGGTACACGGGCGTCGCGGCTGATGCGCTCGATCAGGCCCCGTCCACCGCGCGGCACGATGACGTCGACGAACTGCGGCATGCTGATCAAGGCGCCCACCGCTTCGCGGTCGGTGGTCTTGACCACCTGCACCACGGCAGGCGGCAGGTCGGCGGTGGCCAGCCCACGCTGGATGCACGCGGCGATGGCCCGGTTGGAATGGATCGCCTCGGAGCCGCCGCGCAGGATGGTGGCGTTGCCGGACTTCAGGCACAGGCTCGCCGCATCGATGGTCACGTTCGGCCGCGACTCGTAGATGATCCCGATCACGCCCAGCGGCACGCGCATCTTGCCGATCTGGATGCCCGACGGGCGGTAGCTCATGTCACGGATTGCCCCCACCGGATCCGGCAGCCCGGCGACCTGACGCAGCCCGGCGATCATGCCGTCGATGCGTGCCGGCGTCAGCGCCAGACGGTCGAGCAGCGCCGGCTCGAGGCCGTTGGCACGCCCTGCGTCCAGGTCACGCTGATTGGCGGCGGCCAAGGCCTCGCGGTCGGCATCCAGGGCGTCGGCGGCCGCATTGAGCGCGCGGTTCTTCTGCGCGGTGCTGGCACGGGCGATCACACGGGAGGCTTCACGGGCGGCCTGACCGAGACGGGTCATGTAGTCAAGAACGGACTCAGTCATGGGTTCTGTGTCTTGGCGATGGGGAAAGCGGCTGATTATAACTGCCACATGGGTATACGCCCAGCGGTGGCAGGCCGATGGCAGATGTTGTGTAGGAATAATCTGTATGAAAGATGTAACCGGGGTTGACCTGAAGACCGTGAAACGCCTCCTTGAACGGGGTGGGATTACGCCTAGGAGCAACCCAGCAGGCCCTATCGCTGGCAAGCCAGCTCCCACCCAGACCTCTGCAGCCGTCAATGCAGGCATGGCTGCGCAAGCAGCTTGTGGGAGCGGGCTTGCCCGCGATAGCGTCCGGCCCGGCGCCGCCTGCATCGCGGGCAAGCCCGCTTCCACAAAGGGGGCGCTCATCCACGACGTGCCTCGATACAATCGGCCCGGTGAGTTTTTCCACCCACTGCGGTCTAGGCAACTGAACGCGTTTCGCGCACGAGACCTCATCCACCGGACACCGACGACTTGCTATGATCCCCACACCGCCCAGCCGAGCCGACCGTATGCCTGATGCCCCCTGCCCTGCGGTCGCCCTGCCCGACACGTTCTTCGACCGTGATGCCCAGACACTGGCCCAGGCCTTGCTGGGCAAGGTCATCCGCCACCGCCAGGGCGACCTGTGGCTGGCGGCGCGGATCATCGAGACCGAGGCCTACTACCTGTCCGACAAGGGCAGCCATGCGTCGCTGGGCTACACCGAAAAGCGCAAGGCCCTGTTTCTCGATGGCGGGCACATCTACATGTACTACGCCCGCGGCGGCGACTCGGTGAACTTCAGCGCCCACGGCCCGGGCAACGCGGTGCTGATCAAGTCCGCCTACCCCTGGGTCGATGCCATCTCCGATGCCAACAGCCTGGCACAGATGCAACTCAACAACCCCGACGCCAGCGGCCAGCCGCGACCGCCGGAACGCCTGTGTGCCGGGCAGACCCTGCTCTGCCGGGCCCTGGGGCTTAAGGTGCCGCAGTGGGACGCCCAGCGTTTCGACCCGCAGCGGTTGTACGTCGAAGACTGCGGCATCGAGGTCAAACGCATCATCCAGACCACCCGCCTGGGGATCCCCCACGGCCGCGACGAGCACCTGCCCTACCGCTTCGTCGATGCCGACTACGCCCGCCATTGCACACGCAACCCGCTTCGGCGTGGCCAGGTCGAAGGCCGGGATTTCTTCATTCTCGAACAAGGAAGCTGAACCATGGGCCAATGGCTCGACAGCCTGACGGGCTGGCTCAGCGCCAACCCTCAATGGCTTGGCGTCGCGATTTTTCTGGTGGCCTGCATCGAGTGCCTGGCCATCGCCGGGGTGATCGTGCCCGGCACAGTGCTGTTGTTCGCGGTGGCGGTGCTGGCCGGCAGCGGCGCGATGTCGCTAAGCGAGACGCTGCTGCTGGGGTTCGCCGGCGGACTGTTGGGTGATGCCCTGTCCTACACCCTGGGCCGGCGCTTCCACCAGAACATCCGCCAACTGCCGCTGCTGCGCGACCACCCGGAGTGGATCGGCGGCGCCGAGACCTACTTCCATCGCTACGGCATCGCCAGTCTGCTGGTCGGCCGCTTCATCGGCCCGCTGCGGCCGATGCTGCCCATGGTCGCCGGGATGTTCGACATGCCCCTGGCGCGCTTCATCGGCGTCAGCGTGGTGGCTGCCGCCGGCTGGTCGGTCGCCTACCTGCTGCCCGGCTGGGCCACCGGCGCGGCGATGCGTCTGCCGCTGCCCGAGGGCTTCTGGTGGCAAGCCGGGATCATCGCTGGCGTATTGGCGGTGCTGATCGGTTTGAGCATCAACAGCAGCGTGCGCCACCAGCGGTACGGCACGCGCCTGATCGCCGGTGTCAGCCTGGTGGCGCTGGTCGCGCTGTTCCTGGGCTGGCCGTACCTGCTGCACTTCGACCAGGGGGTGATGACGCTGATCCAGGAGCATCGCCGTCAAGCCCTCGACCAGGTCATGGTGGTCATCACGCGGCTCGGCGACTTCCGCACCCAGTTCGTTCTGGCCGCCCTGCTCACCGCTTTGCTGCTGATCACTCGGCAGTGGCGCCATGCGCTGTTCGCCTGCGGCACGCTGCTGGGCACCGCGGTGGCCAACGGCACGCTCAAGTGGCTGTTCGCCCGCGCCCGCCCGGAAGTGCTGAGCGACCCGCTGACCAGCTACAGCATGCCCAGCGGCCACAGTTCGGCGTCGTTCGCGTTCTTCCTGACGGTGGCGGTGCTGGCCGGGCGTAGCCAGCCGGTGCGCCTGCGCCTGACCTGGATCGTGCTCGGCTGCCTGCCAGCGCTGGCGATCGCGACGTCGCGGGTCTACCTGGGCGCCCACTGGCCGACCGATATCCTCGCCGGCTCACTGCTGGCCTGCTGCGTCTGCGCCACCAGCCTGGCCTTGGTCCAGCGCCACCAGCCGCTGCCGGCCCTGGCACCACGGGTCTGGTGGCTGGTCGTGCCGGCCTGTGTCGCACTGCTGACGTTCTTCGCCCTGTACGCGCTGCCCGACGCCGTGGCGCGCTACCGCTACGAGCTGCTCGACGCGCCGCAGCCCTGAGCGGCGCGGTTCAGGCGAACAACTCGCCCTGCAAGCGCTCGAGCAAGGCCTGGATGCGGTCCAGGCGTTGCCCAGGTGCGTCCATGGCCAGCAGTTCGAGCTTGTCCTCGTCCATCAACGGCAGCAGGTAGGCCAACTGATTGGCCAAGGCCTGGCGCCCGGTCACCGCCGTGGGCATGCCCAGCGCCTCGACCATCGGGTGCTCGCCCAGGGCCGTCAGCAGCGCCAGCAGGTCGTCGTCCTGCTCGACCAGCGGGCTGTCGGCCATCTCGTCCAGCCAGCGCACCTCGGCGTGCATCAGCTGGCGCTTGTCGACCTGGGTGTCGATCAGCTCGAAACGTCGGCGCCCCTCGACCCGGATGCCCAGCAGACCGTTGTCCTGCTGGGTGAAGTCGCGGATCACCGCCTCGCAGCCGATCGGCGCCACGGCCAGGGGTGCCTTGCCGACCTGCTCGCCTTCGCGGATGCAGACCACGCCAAAGCCATCGCCCTGCTTCATGCACTGGCCGATCATGTCCAGGTAACGGGCCTCGAAGATCTGCAGGTCCAGCCAGCAGCCGGGAAACAGCACGGTATCGAGGGGAAACAGCGGTAGGCTCATCGTCATTCCTCAGGTCGCCAGGCTGACCGCCAGCGGCAGGAACACCGCCGTGGCCACGCCCATCAGGCTCATCGCCAGCGCCGCGAAGGCGCCGCATTCGTCACTTTCCTGCAAGGCCACCGAGGTGCCCACCGCATGGGCGGTCACCCCCAGGGCCATGCCACGTGCTTCGGGGCTGAGCACGCCGCAGCGGGTCAGCAGCGCCGGGCCGAAGATCGCGCCCAGCACCCCGGTGATCAGCACGAACACCGCCGCCAGGGCCGCCACGCCGCCGATCTGCTCGGCCACCAGCATGGCGATGGGCGAGGTCACCGACTTGGGCGCCATGGTCATCAGGATCATGTGCTCGGCGCCGAACCCGTACCCCAGTGCCACGCAGGCCCCGGTGGCGAAGACGCCGCCAAGCACCAGCGTGATCAGGATCGGCCAGAACAGCTGGCGGATGCGCCGCAGGTTGAGGTACAGCGGCACCGCCAGGGCCACCGTCGCCGGCCCGAGCAGGATGTTGAGGATCTCGGTGCTGCTCCGGTACTCACGGTAGTCGATGCCGCAGGCCAGCAGCACGCCGATGACCAGCAGCATCGACAGCAGCACCGGCTGCAGGAAGATCCAGCGGGTCTTTTCGTACAGCGCCAGGGCCAGCTGGTAGGCGCCCAGCGTCACGCCGATGCCGAACAGGGGATGGTGGGTCACGGCGCCCGCCGCGCCTTGCCAGTCGAGCATCATGGTCGGTCCTCGGGGTGGGCATGACGGCGCATCAGCCGTTGCATCAGCAGGCCGACGAACACCAGCGTCACCAGGCAGGACACCACCAGCGCACCGACGATCGCCCAGAAGTCGGCGGCGATGGCAGCGGCATACACCATCACGCCCACCGCAGGCGGCACCAGCAGCAATGGCAGGTAACGCAGCAGGCTGGCCGAGGCTTCGCTCAGCGGTTTGCCGACCTCGCCGCGCAGCATCAGGAACACCAACAGCAGCAGCAGGCCGATGATCGGCCCGGGCAAGACCGGTACCAGCAGGTGGTTGAGCGCCGTGCCCAAGAGTTGGAACAGCACCAGCCATGTCAGACCGCGCAACAGCATCGAGGACCTCCTTCGCATGACGGGGCATTATAACCATGCCCTTCCTTCTTTACGGCAAGGCCGCGTTTCGTCCGAACACAGCCATCGGTAGACGTTCGGTGACTGTCTGCGCCTGCCCGTTCTGCGGCATACTCGCGCCATCCTGTGCCCGGAAGCCGCCATGCGCCCACTGCTGCCTTTGTCCTTGATCCTGTTGCTCGCCGCCTGTGGCGAGGGCGAGTCACTTGCGCCGCCCGACGCCCGTCTGCCGGACGGCGGCCGCTATCGCGGCGAGGTGGTGAACGGCCTGCTGCAGGGTGCAGGACGCATCGACTACCCCAACGGCAGCTGGTATGCCGGCAATTTCGTCAACGGGCAGTGGCATGGCCAGGGCGAATGGCACGGCAGCAACGGCGAGGTGTACCGAGGCGAATTCGCCCAGGGCCTGTTCCATGGCCTGGGCGACCTGGTCACCTCCGGCAGCCATTACGCCGGCACGTTCAAGCACGGAAGGCGCGATGGCGAAGGCACGCTCAAGGAGCAAGGGTCGACCTACCGCGGCCAGTTCAAGGACGATCAGTACTCGGGCGCCGGGCAGCTCGACCTGGCCGACGGCAGCCGCTACCAGGGGCTGTTCAGCGACGGCAAGCCCAATGGCACCGGCATGCGCAGCGACCCGAGCGGCAACCAGTTCAGCGGCCAGTTCGTCAATGGCCTGCTGCAGGGCAGCGGCACCTACAACAGCGTCGAGGGCGAGCAGTACATCGGTGAGTTCAAGGACAGTCGCCTGGAAGGCCGTGGCCGCTACGAGAACGCCGACGGCGACGTCTGGATCGGCACCTTCAAGGACGGCGCGCTGACCGGCGAGGGCGAACTGCTCGGCAGCGATGGCAGCCGCTACAAGGGCGGCTTCCGCGACTGGCGCTTCAGTGGCGAAGGCCGCCTGCAACTGGCCGATGGCAGCCAGTACGTCGGCGGCTTCGACAACGACGCCTACCACGGCCACGGTCGATTGCTGCTGGCCGACGGGCGGGTCGAGAGCGGGCAATGGATCAATGGCGTGCGCGTGCGGGACGAAAAAGGCGCGCTGCTGCCCGACCCGCTCGAACTGGCGCTGCTCAACCAGGGCACGCTGCTGGACAAGGCGCTGGGCGCGGTCACCCGGTCGGGCAAGGCGATCCAGTTGTACAGCCTGGTGGTGGCCGGCGATGGCCAGCAGAGCGTGTTCCTGCGCGAGGCCGATTACGTCAGCAACCTGCTCAAGGTGCGCTTCGGCGCACGCAGCCAGGTCACCCTGGTCAACCACCGTGATCACCTGGCCGATCGGCCCATGGCGACCCGCGAGAACCTGACCCGCGCCGCGCGCACTTTGGCCGAGCGCAGCGGGCCGAACGACCTGCTGTTCATCTACCTGACCAGCCATGGCAGCAGCGACCATCAGCTGGTGCTAGACCAGCCGCGCCTGCAGTTGGCCGACCTGTCGGCCGACCAGTTGGCCAGCGCCCTGGCGCCGCTCAAGTCACGCAACAAGGTGATCGTCATATCCGCCTGCTACTCGGGCGGCTACCTGGCGCCGCTGAAGGACGAGCACACGCTGATCATGACCGCGGCGCGGGCAGATCGGGTGTCGTTCGGCTGCTCCGAGGAAGCGGATTTCACCTATTTCGGCGACGCCTTGTTCGCCCAGGCACTGAACCAGACCGACGACCTCGAACAGGCGTTTGAACTGGCGCGCCAGAGCGTTGCCGAACGGGAACAGAAGGAAGGGTTCGAAGCGTCCGAACCGCAGATCTGGGCACCGGAGCCGGTGCTCGCGCACTGGCGGCGATTGCGTCACCAGCAAGCCGAAGATGCCCTGCGCAACGTCGCCTCGAAACCGGCCTCGTCACACGCGAGCAGCACGGTCCGCCGTTAGACCGCGTCGCCTTTCCGGGAGAAACCGCCATGTACCTGACCCCTCAGCACGTCCTGCTCGCCGGCGCCACCGGGCTGACCGGCGAGCACCTGCTCGACCGCCTGCTGAACGAGCCGACTGTCAGTCGGGTGCTGGCCCCGACCCGGCGTCCGTTGGTCGCCCATGCGCATCTCGAGAACCCGGTCGGCGAGCCTGCCCAGGTCCTGGAGCAGCTCGAAGGCCCGGTGGACATCGCCTTCTGCTGCCTGGGCACCACGCTCAAGCAGGCCGGTTCCGAAGCGGCCTTTCGTGCGATCGACCTGGACCTGGTCGTGGCGTTCGCCGCCCGTGCCCGTGCGTTGGGCGCACGGCATTTGCTGGTGATCAGCGCCATCGGCGCCGACCCGGAATCGTCGATCTTCTACAACCGCGTCAAGGGCGAGATGGAGCAGGCACTGCGCGCGCAGGACTGGCCGCAGCTGACCTTGGCTCGTCCTTCGCTGCTCATTGGCGAGCGCCTGGAGCCACGCCTGGCCGAACGCATCGCCGCACCGCTGTCGCGACTGGTGCCGGGCAAGTACCACGGAATCGAAGCCTGCGTCCTGGCGCGGGCGTTGTGGCGCCTGGCCCTGGAGGAGCAGGACGGTGTGCGGGTGGTGGAGTCGGATGAATTGCGGCGGCTGGGCAAGTGATGACGGCATGACGTGGCCGACTGGCAACCGGCGGCGAAGGGCGCCGGTCGCTTACCCTCCAAGCTTGAGAACAGTATTGCCGGTCCTGGCCTCATCGCGGGCAAGCCCGCTCCTATAGAACAAAAAATAGTTTGTTGATTTCAAAGGACATAATTTTAGAATTTTTGTGGGCCCTGCGGGCCCAATCGCGGCCGGTCCGGCGCCCCGGCAGGGGCCGCTCCCACAGGTGACCGCGATAGCCTGCAACCCTGCTGTGGTGGGCTTGCCCGCGATGGGCGGCAAGGCAGCCCGTGGACCCAGGACGATGGCTGAACTCTGAAGCGTGCCGCCTACAACCCACCCTGCGCCTGATACCGAATCCCCAGCACCGTCAGCACCGACAACGGCAGCAGCAGCGTATCGAGCACCAGACTCCCCGGCAGGTCCAGGCGCGGCCAGGCGGGGGCCTCGGTGCCGAAGCGCTGCATCGCGCAGCACCCGCCGTTCAGCGCATACAGGTCCAGCCGTGTGCCGGCGTACACCACCGGCGCGCCCGGGTGGGCCGCATCGAGGGTGCGCACGGTGGCGCAGCCGCAACTCAGGGCCAGCACCAGGGCCAGGGCGATGCTGCGGTTCGGTTTCACTCCTCGGCGGCGCCCAGGTGGTGCTCGCCCCAGCGGGGCAGCATGTCCTGCGGAATCTCCAGCAGGTTGAGGATCCGCGCGACGACGAAGTCGATCAGGTCGTCGAGGGTCTGCGGCTGGTGATAGAAGCCCGGCGCCGCCGGCAGGATCACCGCGCCCATCTGCGAGAGCTTGAGCATGTTCTCCAGGTGGATGGTGGAGAACGGCGCCTCGCGCGGCACCAGGATCAGCTGCCGGCGCTCCTTGAGCGTGACGTCGGCGGCGCGCTCGATCAGGTTGTTGCAGGCGCCCGTGGCGATCGCCGACAGGGTGCCGGTGGAACACGGCACCACTACCATGGCCGCCGGGGCACCGGAGCCGGAGGCGACCGGCGACATCCAGTCTTCCTTGCCATACACGCGGATCTGCCCCGCCGCCGCGCCGGTGTACTCGGTGAGGAAGGCCTGCATGGCCTGGGGCTTGGCCGGCAAGATCACGTCGGTCTCGGTGGACATCACCAGCTGCGCGGCCTTGGAAATCAGAAAGTGCACTTCGCGGTCTTCACGCACCAGGCAGTCCAGCAGCCGCAGGCCGTATTGCGCGCCCGAAGCGCCGGTCATGGCCAGGGTGACGCGCCGTGGCCCGCTCATCGCAGGGCCCCGGCGAGCTTGCCATGCAGGCCACCGAAGCCGCCGTTGCTCATGATCACCACGTGGGTGCCGGGCCGCGCCTGGCCCTTCACGCGCTCGATGATCGCCTCGAGGCTGTCGGCGACCACGGCCGGCACCGGGCAGTTCGCCGCCGTGCCAGCCAGGTCCCAGCCCAGGTTGGGCGGTGCGTACCAGATCACCTGGTCGGCGGCGACCACGCTCTCCGGCAATCCATCGCGGTGCGCGCCCAGCTTCATGGAGTTGGAGCGCGGTTCGATGATGGCGATCACCGGGGCTTCGCCGACCCGCTTGCGCAAGCCGTCGAGGGTGGTGGCGATGGCGGTCGGGTGGTGGGCGAAATCGTCGTAGATCGTCACACCCGCGACCTCGGCGACCGTTTCCATCCGGCGCTTGACGCTCTTGAACGCGCTGAGACCGTCGATCGCCATGACCGGGGTGACCCCGACGTGGCGAGCCGCTGCCAGGGTCGCCAGGGCATTGGCGACGTTGTGCTGGCCGGTCAGCGCCCAGTCCACCACGCCCTGCGCCTGCCCATCGAGCAGCACCTCGAATCGCGAACCGTCGGCGCTCAGCAGGCGGGCCTGCCATTGGCCGCCTTCGCCGGTGGTCTGCACCGGTGTCCAGCAGCCCATGTCGATCACCCGCGCCAGCGCCGGCTCGGTGGTCGGGTGGATGACCAGCCCTTCGCCCGGGATGGTGCGCACCAGGTGATGGAACTGCCGCTCGATGGCCGCCAGGTCCGGGAAGATGTCGGCGTGATCGAACTCGAGGTTGTTGAGGATCGCCGTGCGCGGGCGGTAGTGCACGAACTTCGAACGCTTGTCGAAGAAGGCGCTGTCGTACTCGTCGGCCTCGACCACGAAAAACGGCGTGCCGCCCAATCGGGCAGACACCGCGAAATTCTGCGGCACGCCCCCGATGAGAAAGCCCGGGCTCATTCCGGCATGCTCCAGCACCCAGGCCAGCATGCTGCTGGTGGTGGTCTTGCCGTGGGTGCCGGCCACTGCCAGCACCCAGCGCCCCTGGAGCACGTGGTCGGCCAGCCACTGCGGGCCGGACACGTAGGGCAGCCCGGCATTGAGGACGTGCTCGACGGCCGGGTTGCCGCGCGACAGCGCATTGCCGATCACCACCAGGTCGGGCGCCGGATCGAGCTGGGCGGCGTCGTAGCCCTGGGTCAGTTCGATGCCCTGGGCCTGGAGCTGGGTGCTCATCGGCGGATAGACATTGGCGTCGGAGCCGGTGACCCGGTGGCCGAGCTCCTTGGCGAGTACCGCCAGAGAGCCCATGAAAGTGCCGCAGATACCGAGAATGTGAATGTGCATGATCGACCTCGCAAAACGTCGAGGCAGGGTAGCCCAGGCGGGCGCAAATCGCACCCGCTGTTTCGCTCAGCGACGGCGCTCGATGCCGTGTCGACGCAGCTTGCGGTAGAGGGTGTTGCGGCTGATGCCGAGCTGCTCGGCGACGCGGGTCATGTGCCAGCGGTGGGCCTCGAGCGTGCTCAGCAAGGCCGCGCGCTCGGCGTCCTCGAGGCAGTTGCTGGTCACGGGTGGCGAGGCCTCGGCCACACCTGACCGACGGATCGCGGCCGGCAGGTCCTCGAACCGGATCAGCCCGTCGTCGCACAGCGCCACCAAGGTGCGCAGCACGTTGCGCAACTGCCGGACGTTGCCGGGCCAGGCGAAGGCCAGCAGACGCTGGCGCGCCGTCGCCTCCAGCCGCACGGGACGGTCGCCGGCCTCCTGGGCGAGCAGCACCTCCAGCAGGTGCGCGGTGTCCGTACGCTCGCGCACGGCCGGCAGCTCGACTTCGAGCCCCGCGAGCCGGTAATAGAGGTCTTCCCGGAAGCTGCCCTGGGCGACCTGTTCGAGCAGGTCGCGGTGGGTCGCGCTGACGATACGCACGTCCAGCGCCTGTGCCTGGCCGCCAATCGGCACCACCTGGCGCTCCTCCAGCACCCGCAACAGGCGGGTCTGCAAGGCCAGCGGCATGTCGCCGATCTCGTCCAGCAGCACGGTCCCGCCATCGGCCTGCAACAGCTTGCCGGGCATGCCGTCCTTGCGCGCGCCGGTGAAGCTGCCACCGCGGTAGCCGAACAGCTCGCTCTCGATCAGGCTCTCGGGCAACGACGCACAGTTGATGGCCACGAACGGCGCCTGCCGACGCGTGCTGGCCTGGTGGATCGCCTTGGCGAACGCCTCCTTGCCCACGCCGGTCTCGCCCTGCAGCAACAACGGCACGTCCCGCTCGAAGACCCGCAAGGCCCGGCGGAACTGCTCGCGCAGCCCGGCATCGAGCAGGCACAGCCCCTCGCCCACGGCCTGGACCGGGGGGGCCACGCCCTGGGGCCGGGCGACGGCAGGCCCGCGCACGCTGGCGAACAGCGAGCGGCCGTCGCGGGTGTGCAGCGGCCAGACAGTGCTGCCCTGAGGCATGGCGCGCTGGATCAGCATCTGCGGGTCACAGCGGAACCAGTGGGTCAGCGCCTGCCCCAGCAACGCTTCGCGGCTGATCGCCAGCAAATTCAAGGCGCTCTGGTTGGCGGCGCACACGCGGCCTTCCTCATCGAAGGCCAGCAACCCTTCGCTGAACAGCCCGACCGACTCGGCGCGGGGGTGGAAGCGCAACAGCCACTGGTGCGCGTACTGGCGCAGGAAGTAGCAGCTTTCGATCATCCGCGCCGACAGGTTCACCAGGCTCATGGTGTGGAATTGGCTCTGCCGGGACACCTGGGCCTTGGCCGAGGACACGTCGAGCACGGCGAGCAGGTCGCCGTGGGGGTCGAACACCGGGCTCGCCGAACAGGTCAGCCCGGTGTGCCGCCCCCGGAAGTGCTCGTCCTGGTGGATGGTCAAGGGTTGCCGCTCGACCAGGCAGGTGCCGATCCCGTTGGTGCCCTCGCGCGCTTCGCTCCAGTCCGCGCCCAGCCACAGCCCGGCGCGCTCGAACACGCGGCGTTCGGTCGGTGCGGTGACGCATTCGAGGATGATGCCTCGGGCATCGGTCAGCAGCACCGCATGCCCGGCCCCGGCCAGTTGCTGGTGCAGGCTGTTCAGCTCGCCGCTGGCGATGTCCAGCACCTGCTGCAGGCGCTCGCGGCGCTCCCGCAGGCCGGCCTGCTCCAGCACCACCGGGTCCTGCAGGACGGCCGGATCGAGGTGATAGTCGTCCAGGCAGCGTAGCCAGGACCGGGCGATGGACGGGTCGCTGACGGCATCGCTCTTCGCGCCTCGCGCCACGGTCAGCACCTGGCTGGCATGGCGGCTCAAGGACGTGCTCTGCATGGTTGTTGTTCTCCGCAGATGACTCGTGCGGCCAGCATCCTCCACCCACGCCGGGTTTGCAACGAAGGGCGCCGGACGTGTCCGTGAAACGTGTCAGAAACGGTACAGACTGTGGCGAAAGGCTGCGCCGGGACTGGCACACCCTGGTACCCGATCCTTGCCTCGATGCCTTGAAACCCCTGCCCCAGCGCCTTCCACGGCGTTGGCCCGGGGTTTGCTCTACGCTTTGGGACTCCACCACAACACAAGAGCCAGGAGACACACCATGCGTTACGCACATCCCGGTACCGACGGCGCCCAGGTCAGCTTCAAGGCCCGCTACGGCAACTACATCGGCGGCGAGTTCGTCGCACCGGTGAACGGCGTGTACTTCACCACCACGTCGCCGGTCAATGGCCAGCCGATCGCCGAATTCCCCCGTTCCACGGCCGACGACATCGACAAGGCCCTGGACGCCGCCCATGCCGCCGCCGAGGCCTGGGGCCGCACCTCGGTGCAGGACCGCTCCAACACCCTGCTGAAGATCGCCGACCGCATCGAGGCCAATCTGGAGCTGCTGGCCATCACCGAAACCTGGGACAACGGCAAGCCGATCCGCGAAACCCTCAATGCCGACATCCCCCTGGCAGTCGATCACTTCCGCTATTTCGCTGGCTGCCTGCGTGCCCAGGAAGGCGCGGCCGCGGAGATCAACGAAGGCACCGTGGCCTACCACTTCCATGAGCCCCTGGGCGTGGTCGGGCAGATCATCCCGTGGAACTTCCCGATCCTGATGGCCGCCTGGAAGCTGGCCCCGGCCCTGGCCGCCGGCAACTGCGTGGTGCTCAAGCCGGCCGAGCAGACGCCCCTGGGCATCACCGTGCTGGCCGAGCTGATCGGCGACCTGCTGCCGCCGGGCGTGCTCAACATCGTCCAGGGCTTCGGCCGTGAAGCCGGTGAAGCCCTGGCCACCAGCAAGCGCATCGCCAAGATCGCCTTCACCGGCTCCACCCCAGTGGGCTCGCACATCATGAAGTGCGCCGCCGAGAACATCATCCCCTCCACGGTGGAGCTGGGCGGCAAGTCGCCGAACATCTACTTCGAAGACGTCATGAACGCCGAACCGGCCTTCATCGACAAGGCCGCCGAAGGGCTGGTCCTGGCGTTCTTCAACCAGGGCGAGGTGTGCACCTGCCCGTCGCGCGCGCTGGTGCAGGAGTCGATCTACCCGCAGTTCATGCAGGTGGTGATGGAGAAGGTCAAGAAGATCAAGCGTGGCGACCCGCTGGACACCGACACCATGGTCGGCGCCCAGGCCTCGCAGCAGCAGTTCGACAAGATCCTCTCCTACCTCGAGATCGCCCAGCAGGAAGGCGCCGAGCTGCTGACCGGCGGCAAGGTCGAGAAACTCGAAGGCAGCCTGGCCACCGGGTACTACATCCAGCCGACCCTGCTCAAGGGCAACAACGCGATGCGCGTGTTCCAGGAAGAGATCTTCGGCCCGGTGGTCAGCGTGACCACGTTCAAGGACGAGGCCGAAGCCCTGGCGATCGCCAACGACACCGAGTTCGGCCTGGGCGCCGGCGTCTGGACCCGCGACATCAACCGCGCCTACCGCATGGGCCGTGGCATCAAGGCCGGTCGGGTCTGGACCAACTGCTACCACCTGTACCCAGCGCATGCGGCGTTCGGCGGTTACAAGAAGTCCGGCGTGGGGCGCGAAACCCACAAGATGATGCTCGACCACTACCAGCAGACCAAGAACCTGCTGGTCAGCTACGACATCAATCCGTTGGGGTTCTTTTAAGCTGCAAGTGGCTAGCTGCAAGCGGCAAGTAAAAGCGGGACGGTGGTGAGGCGGCATGGGGTGCACGGCTTGTAGCTTGTAGCTTCTAGCTTGCAGCTCTCCCGCCTCGCCTGGCCCGCTTCCTGCACACCCTATCACCACGGGGCCGGCACCATGCCGGCCAACAAGAAGAAAGGTGAACCTATGCCAAGCGAACAGGCTGCAAACGCGCCGGCGGGCGCGTCGGTCGACTTCGAGAACGTCGACTCCGCGTATTTCCAGCAACGACAACTGAAACAGGGCGCGGCAGGCTGGGTCCTGCTGGTGGGCCTGGGCGTGGCCTATGTGATTTCCGGCGACTACGCCGGGTGGAACTTCGGCCTGGCCCAGGGCGGCTGGGGCGGGATGTTCCTGGCCACGCTGCTGATGGCCACCATGTACCTGTGCATGTGCTTCTCCCTGGCCGAACTGTCGTCGATGATCCCCACCGCCGGCGGTGGCTATGGCTTCGCCCGCAGTGCCTTCGGCCCCTGGGGCGGGTTCCTGACCGGGACGGCAATCCTCATCGAGTACGCCATCGCGCCCGCGGCGATCGCCGTGTTCATCGGCGCTTACTGCCAGTCGCTGTTCGGCATCGGCGGCTGGATGATCTACCTGGCCTTCTACGTGGTGTTCATCGGCATCCACATCTTCGGGGTCGGTGAGGCCTTGAAACTGATGTTCGCCATCACGGCGGTGGCCGCCATCGCGCTGGCGGTGTTCCTGCTGGCCCTGGTGCCGCACTTCGACGCCGCCAACCTGTTCGACATCGCCCCGACCCAGGCCGCCGGCGCCAGCGACTTCCTGCCCTTCGGCTACGTGGGCGTGTGGGCGGCGATCCCCTATGCGATCTGGTTCTTCCTGGCGGTCGAAGGCGTGCCCCTGGCCGCCGAAGAGACCAAGAATCCACGACGCGACCTGCCCCGCGGCCTGATCGGCGCGATGCTGGTGCTGCTCAGCTTCGCCCTGTTGATTCTGGTGATCGGCCCGGGCGGTGCGGGTGCCGAAGCGCTCAAGGCTTCGGGCAACCCCTTGGTCGAGGCGCTGGCCAAGGCCTACGGCGGTTCGACCTGGATGGGCAGCTTCGTCAACCTGGTCGGCCTGGCCGGCCTGATCGCCAGCTTCTTCTCGATCATCTACGCCTACTCGCGGCAGATCTTCGCCCTCTCGCGGGCCGGTTACCTACCGCGCAAGTTGTCGGAAACCAACAAGAGCAAGGCGCCGGTGCTGGCACTGGTGATCCCGGGGCTGATCGGTTTCGCGCTGTCGCTCACCGGCCAGGGCGATCTGCTGATCCTGGTGGCGGTGTTCGGCGCGACCCTGTCCTACGTGCTGATGATGGCGGCGCACATCACCCTGCGTATTCGACGCCCCAAAATGGAGCGTCCTTATCGCACCCCGGGTGGGATCGTGACCTCTGGTGTGGCACTGGTGCTGGCGTGCATCGCGGTGGTGGCCGGCTTCCTGGTCGATCCGCGCGTGGTGATCGGCGCGGCGGTGATCTACGCGGTGCTGATCGCCTACTTCGCGTTCTACAGCCGCCACCACCTGGTGGCCGGCACGCCCGAAGAAGAACTGGCGGCGATCCAGCAGGCCGAGCAGACCTTGCATTGATCGACGCGTGCGCCTCCTCGACGGGGGCGTTCGAAGCCACGCGGCGCCTGGGTGGCGCCGCTTTGGAGGTTGTAGATGGCATCTTTCGTACACACGGTTGGCAACCAGTCCTACCGTTTCGACAGCCTGAAGGACGTCATGGCCAAGGCCAGCCCGGCCCGTTCGGGCGACTTTCTGGCAGAAATCGCCGCCCGCAACGACGGTGAGCGCGTGGCGGCGCAGATGGCCTTGGCCGACATCCCGCTCAAGCACTTCCTGAACGAGGCACTGATCCCGTACGAGGAAGACGAAGTCACCCGTCTGATCGTCGACACCCATGACGCCCAGGCCTTCGCGCCGGTCAGCCACCTCACCGTGGGCGGATTGCGCGACTGGCTGCTCGGCGAGCAGGCCGACGAGCACAGCCTGCGCGCCCTGGCCCCAGGGCTGACGCCGGAGATGGCTGCGGCGGTCTCGAAGATCATGCGCGTGCAGGACCTGGTGCTGGTCGCACAGAAGATCCGCGTGGTCACCCGGTTTCGCGGCACCATGGGCCTGCGCGGGCGGTTGTCGACCCGGCTGCAACCCAACCACCCCACCGACGACCCGGCCGGGATCGCCGCGAGCATCCTCGACGGCCTGTTGTACGGGAACGGCGATGCGATGATCGGCATCAACCCGGCCACCGACAGCACGGCGTCGATCTGCGCGCTGCTGGAGATGCTCGACGCGATCATCCAGCGCTATGAGATCCCGACCCAGTCCTGCGTGCTGACCCACGTCACCACCTCGATCGAAGCGATCAACCGGGGCGTGCCGCTGGACCTGGTGTTCCAGTCGATCGCCGGCACCGAGGCCGCCAACGCCGGGTTCGGCATCAGCCTGAGCCTGCTGCAGGAAGGCTACGAAGCCGGCCTGAGCCTCAAGCGCGGCACCCTGGGGCAGAACCTGATGTACTTCGAGACCGGCCAGGGTAGTGCGTTGTCGGCCAACGCCCACCACGGGGTCGACCAGCAGACCTGCGAGGCGCGCGCCTATGCCGTGGCCCGGCACTTCAAGCCGTTCCTGGTCAACACGGTGGTCGGCTTCATCGGCCCGGAATACCTCTACAACGGCAAGCAGATCATCCGCGCCGGCCTGGAGGACCACTTCTGCGGCAAGCTGCTGGGCGTGCCGATGGGCTGCGACATCTGCTACACCAACCATGCCGAGGCCGACCAGGACGACATGGACACCCTGCTGACCCTGCTGGGGGTGGCCGGCATCAACTTCATCATGGGCATTCCGGGGTCGGACGACATCATGCTCAACTACCAGACCACCTCGTTCCATGATGCGCTCTACGCGCGCCAGACCCTCGGCCTGCGGCCAGGGCCGGAGTTCGAGGCGTGGCTGGCACGTACCGGGATCTTCACCCAGGCCGATGGCCGGGTACGCTTCGGCGAGCACCTGCCGCCGGCCTTCCGCCAGGCCCTGGCGCAACTGGGATAGGAGCTGGACATGGACAACACGCCTGCGAACCCTTGGTCATCGCTGCGCAACCTGACCTCGGCGCGCATCGCCCTGGGCCGGGTCGGCACCAGCCTGCCGACCCAGGCGCAACTGGACTTCCAGTTCGCCCACGCCCAGGCGCGCGATGCGGTGCACCTGCCGTTCGACCACGCCACGCTGCGCGATGCCCTGGCACAACAGGGGCGGCCCAGTCTGTCGCTGCACAGCGCCGCCCACGACCGCGACCAGTACCTGCAACGCCCGGACCTGGGCAGGCGTCTGGACGAAGCGTCGGTGGCCACGCTGGAGGAACACGCCCGCTCGCACCCGGACGCCGTCGACCTGGCGGTGGTGATCGCCGACGGTCTGTCGGCCCTGGCGGTGCATCGTCACGCCCTGCCCTTGCTGGCGCGCTTCGAGGAGCAGGCGGCGAGCGAAGGCTGGTCGATGGCACCCGTGGCGCTGGTGGAACAAGGCCGCGTGGCCGTGGCCGACGAGATCGGCGAACGCCTGCGGGCACGCATGACCGTGATGCTGATCGGCGAGCGCCCGGGGCTCAGTTCGCCGGACAGCCTGGGGATCTACTTCACCTATGGCCCACGGGCAGGGCTGACCGATGCCTACCGCAACTGCATTTCCAATGTGCGCCTGGAAGGGCTGAGCTACGGGCTGGCCGCGCACCGGCTGCTGTACCTGATGCGCGAAGCCTGCGTGCGCCAGCTGTCGGGGGTCAAGCTGAAGGATGAGGCGCAGCTGCAGCAGGTCGAGGGGGACGCGACCCGGCCGGCCGGGAATTTTCTGCTCGAATGAACGGGCGTGAGGGCGGGCGCGTTCAGGGTGCCCGCACACCCGATTGCATCAGCAGCGGCCCCGCAGCCTGGACCGCGTGGCTGGTCTGGAAGACCGTCGCACTCGTTTGTGAGGACAGCCTCACCTGCGATGCAGGCGGCGACGGACCGGACGCCATCGCGGGCAAGCCCGCTCCCACAATCTGCTCGCGCAGCCATGCCTACACCAACAGGCTGCAGAGATCTGAGTGGGAGCTGGCTTGCCAGCGATAAGGCCCTGTCAGGCACCGCCTGCGTCGCGAGTAAGCCCACACATCAGCCCATGCGGTCGGGCATGTACCGAGTACAAAAAAACAGTTGCTCCTACAAGCTGCTCGCGCAGCCATGCTTACACCAACAGGTTGTAGAGATCTGGGTGGGGCGGGCTTGCCCGCGATAGGGCCCTGTCAGGCATCACCTGCGTCGCAGGTAAGCCCACACATCAGCCCATGCGGTCGGGCATCTACCGAGTAGAAAAAGACAGTTGCTCCTACAAGCTGCTCGCGCAGCCATGCCTACACCAACAGGGTGTCGAGATCTGGGTGGTAGTCCGCCCGCCGCCTTGGCGCCGCGCTGTCGCGCAGAGAACATGGCGATAGCTGGCAGGATCCGAAGCCTCATTGCTAGTCGATTTTAGGGCCGCTTTGCGGCCCATCGCGGCACAGGGGCCGCTCCTACACCCGTAGCCCCACCGCGGGGTTGCAGGCTATCGCGGTCACCTGTGGGAGCGGCCCCAGCCGGGGCGCCGGACCGGCCGCGATTGGGCCCGCAGGGCCCACAAAATCCTGAATTATTCCTTTTAAAATCAAAAAGATATTTTATGTTCTGTGGGGGCGGGCTTGCCCACGATCGGGTCCGCAGGACCCGTAGAATCAGCGCACCTCGCTTTCGCCTGAAGCTCGCTGACCCCGCCGCCCCGCCCGGTAATCCCTCGCTACAATCTCTCCAGGCATAAACGTCATCTGACCGTATAATGCCGTTAATCTTGTGTGAAAAATTACCCACCCCTGGGTATACCTGCCTACACCGAGGCCCTTTCCGTCATCGCGAGTCGCTCCGACGTGGCTCCAGAACAGGTGCTGTACATGGATTTCAACCCGCTGGATCTCATCCTGCATCTCGATGCCTACCTCGACCTGCTGGTCAACAACTACGGCCCCTGGATCTACGCCATCCTGTTCGCGGTGATCTTCTGTGAAACCGGCCTGGTGGTGATGCCCTTCCTGCCGGGTGACTCGCTGCTGTTCATCGCCGGTGCGGTGGCAGCGGGTGGTGGCATGGACCCGGTCCTGCTCGGCGGCCTGCTGATGGCAGCGGCGATTCTCGGCGACAGCACCAACTACGTGATCGGCCGCACCGCCGGCGAGCGGCTGTTCCGTAACCCGAACTCGAAGATCTTCCGCCGCGACTACCTGGCCCAGACCCACAATTTCTACGCTCGCCATGGCGGCAAGACCGTCACCCTGGCGCGGTTCCTGCCGATCCTGCGCACCTTCGCCCCCTTCGTGGCCGGCATCGCGCACATGAACTACCCGCGCTTCCTCGGTTTCAGTGTCGCCGGGTCGGTGCTGTGGGTCGGCAGCCTGGTGACGCTCGGCTACTTCTTCGGCAACGTGCCGTTCATCAAGCAGCACCTATCGCTGATGGTCGTGGTGGTCATCCTGGTATCGCTGGTACCGATGATCATCGGCTTGGTGCGCGGGCGCGGCGCACGCACGGCCAAGGCACACTGAGACGCCCATGTGGTCCTTACGCGCCTGGCAGCGCCGGCGCACCCTGGCCCGCTACCCGCTCGATGCCCAGCAGTGGCAGGCCGTGCGTGAACGTCTGCCGCTGCTCGACGGGTTGAGCGACGAGGAAGACCGCTGGCTGCGCGAGGCCAGTGTGCTGTTCCTGCACGACAAGCACCTGACCAGCCTGTCCGGGCTCGAACTGGACGCCGACCAGCGCCTGTTTCTGGCGGCCCAGGCCCAGTTGCCACTGCTGCACCTGGGCGACCTGAACTGGTATCAGGGCTTTCACGAACTGATCCTCTACCCCGACGACTTCCGCAGCCCGCAGCGACACCGCGACGCCAGTGGCGTGGAGCATGCCTGGGACGGCGAGCACAGTGGCGAGGCCTGGCAGCAGGGGCCGGTGATCCTGGCCTGGCAGGGGGTGTTGGCCAGCGGTGGCTGGGATGGCTACAACCTGGTCATCCACGAACTGGCGCACAAGCTCGACATGCTCAACGGCGACGCCAACGGCCTGCCACCGCTGCACCGCGACCAGTCGGTGCAAGACTGGGCCCAGGCCATGCAAGGCGCCTACGACGACCTGAACCGTCAGTTGGACGCCAACCCCGAGGCGCAGACCGCCATCGACCCCTATGCCGCCGAGAACCCGGCCGAGTTCTTCGCCGTGACCAGCGAGTACTTCTTCAGCGCACCGGACCTGCTGCACGAGGCCTATCCCCAGGTGTACCAGCAGCTGCAGCGGTTCTATCGACAGGACCCGCGCGCCCGCCTGAGCCGGCTGCAGGCTGAGCACCCTCACTATCGCCCGGACCCGGCCTGAGCCCCACGAAGGCCCGGCGGGCGTGGCATGGGCCGGGGGAATGTGCCTATAATCGCGGCCAATTTTTCTGGTCAAACATGGGGGCACAGCCCAATGAGCTACAGCAAGATTCCGGCAGGCAAAGACCTGCCGAACGATATCTACGTTGCCATCGAGATCCCGGCCAACCACGCGCCGATCAAATACGAGATCGACAAGGACAGCGACACCCTGTTCGTCGACCGTTTCATGGCCACCCCGATGTTCTACCCGGCCAACTACGGCTTCATCCCCAACACCCTGGCCGACGACGGTGATCCGCTGGACGTGCTGGTCGTCACCCCGTACCCGGTCGCGCCAGGCTCGGTGATCCGCGCCCGTCCGGTCGGCGTGCTGAACATGACCGACGACGGCGGCGGCGACGCCAAGGTCATCGCCGTGCCGCACGACAAGCTGTCGCAGCTGTACGTCGACGTGAAGGAATACACCGACCTGCCACCGCTGCTGATCCAGCAGATCGAGCACTTCTTCGCCAACTACAAGGATCTGGAGAAGGGCAAGTGGGTCAAGATCGAAGGCTGGGCCGGCGCTGACGCCGCCCGCGAAGCGATCACCAAGTCGGCAGCGGCCTACAAGGGCTGATGCGACGGCCAGGCACGTCCTGGCCACGCCTGCGACGATCGGGGCCCTCTGGCCCCGGTTCCTACCGGTCCACCCTTCAGGTCGTCCAGACGTTTCCTACAGCCTGCCGGCTGGCGTAAACACCGCGTTTATTCCCCCACCCTCGCCTGCTCGCTAGACTCGGCGCCATGAAGACATCCGGCGACCGCCTCAAGGCCCTCCTGCAAGAATGCAACCTGACCCCCGCCGACTTCGCGGCCCATCGCGACGTCACGCCCCAGCACGTCCACAACTGGTTCAAGCGCGGCGTTCCCCTGGCGCGTCTCGACGAATTCGCCCAGTTGCTGTCGGTCAATCGCCGCTGGCTGCTGTCGGGCCAAGGGCGCAAGCACCCGCACTCGGCCCAGCACCCGCCGTGCATCGCTCATCCTCAGCAAGCAGTCCCGCTGTCGCCCGAGCTGGTCGCGCAGGAGGCCGAGATCGTTCGCCTGCCTCACCAGACGGTCTGCGAAGGCAAGCTGCAGTCCACCCCCGACCGCTTCCTGGCCTTGCCCCGGCCATTGCTCGACGCACAGGGCGTCGACCTGGCCCAGGCGATCTGCCTTACCGTGCCCGGCAGCAACATGCAGCCGCGCCTGGCAGTGGGCGCTACCCTGGCGGTCGACCGCGGCCAGACCCAGATCGTCGACGGTGACCTCTATGCCCTGTTGCACCTGGGCACGCTGCGGGTACACCAGGTCGCCCTGGACCGGGACAACGTCCTGTGCCTGCACAACCATGACGATGACGAGTACCCGAGCGAGTACTACAGCCTGGCCCAGCGACGGGTCCACGGGATCGAGGTGATCGGTCGGGTGTTCTGGTATTCGCACCTGTGCAGCACGCGGCTGTACCAGACGGGGTAATTGCCACTGGGCAAGCGCGGCGATGCCAGGTATCCTGCCGCCTACTTTCTGTCACTGTCGGCCTTCGCGCAGACAGGGCTCGGACCACCGCGAACCTCGCGGCTCGTCCCCTGAGGCCTTTATGGCCGATCACCCTTTGCAGGTGGTCATGGCTTACCAAAAGTAGGTCCAGACCATCGCCGAAAGCCGGCCACAAGCCGGCTTTTTAGTGCCCGCCGTTCAGCCACACGTCTCGCCATCGCCCAACCGATACCCCACCCCCGCCTCGGTATGCAGGTAGCGCGGCGCCGCCGACGCATCGCCGAGCTTCTGCCGCAGGTGGCCGACCACCACGCGCAGGTAGTGCGTGTCGTCCTGGTGTGTCGCGCCCCAGATGTCGGCCAGCAGCTGGCGCTGGGTGATCACCCGTCCCGGATGTCGGGCCAGCTGGCACAACACCGCATACTCCCGGGGCGTCAGCGCCAGGCGGCGTCCGTCGAGGGTGACTTCGCGGGCGCTGAAGTCCAGGCGCAGGTCGCCCACCGTGACCACGGCCTGGGTGTGTTCGCGGCCACCGGCCTGGCGCAGCAGCCCACGCACGCGGGCCAGGAACTCCTGGATGCCGAACGGCTTGACCATGTAGTCGTTGGCCCCGGCGTCCAGGGCCTGGACCTTCTGCGCTTCGCTGGCGCGGGCGGAGAGCACCAGGACCGGGGTGGCGCTCCATTCGCGCAGTTCGACCAGCACGTCCTGGCCGTCGCGGTCCGGCAGGCCGAGGTCGAGCACGATCAGGTCGGGCTGGCGGGTGGCGCTCAGGCCCAGGCCCTGTGTGGCCGTCTCGGCCTCCAGTACCGTGTAGCCTTGGCTGCTCAGGCTGATGCGTAGGAACTTGCGAATCTGCGGTTCGTCGTCGATCACCAGAACGGTGGGTGCCAGGGTCATGCGGGGGTCTCTTCGGCCGGCTGAGGGTGAAGCGGCAAGTGTAGCGTGATGCAGGTGCCCTGCCCGTCCGGTCCGGCCTCGACGCTGACCTGCCCACCGTGGGCGCCCACCATGCCCTGGCAGATGGCCAGGCCCAGCCCGGTGCCCTGCCCGCCGCGATCGCCACGGCTGGCGGTGTAGAACAGGTCGAAGACCTTGGCCCGTTCCTCGGGCGGAATGCCGGGGCCCTGGTCGCTGACCGAGAGCCCGAGCCGGTCGCCTTCGACGGTGACCGACACCACCACCTGCCCCTGGGGTGGGGAGAAGCGTGCGGCGTTCTCCAGGACGTTGACCAGGGCCTGCTCGATCAGCGCCGGGTGCGCATAGAGCAGCGGCAACCCCTCGGGCAGCTCGAGCCGCAGGCGCACGGGCGCCAGGACCGCCTGCAGGCGCTGCACCGCGCAGGCCACGATGTCGGCCGGCGCGACCCAGTCGCGGGCCAGACTGAGCGCGCCGTGGCCCAGGCGGGTCATGTCCAGCAGGTTCTGGATGTAGCGGTCGAGCCGCTCGCACTCCAGGCGCGTGCCTTCGAGCAGGGCGTCGCGATCGGCCTGATCCAGGGTCTCGCCGAACAGTTGCAGGCTCTCCAGGCTGCCACGCATGGCGGTCAGCGGGGTGCGCAGGTCATGGGAGACCGAGGCCAGCAAGGCGCTGCGCAAGGTTTCGGTTTCGCCCAGCAAGCGGGCGGCCTCCAGCTCTTCGGCCAGGGCCGCGCGGGCCAGCGCCTGGCCCAAAGGCTGGCCCAGCGCCATGGCCAGGCGTCGTCGTGCCTCGGGTATCGGCTGACCTGCCTTCGGCCACAGGCCGAGCAGGCCGACGCTGCCGCCCTCGACGCACAAGGGCCACCACCAGGCCTGGCTGGCGGGCAGCGTGCCGGTGCCCTGGCCGGCCGCCTGCCCGTGCTTCCAGGCCCATTGCGCGGTGGCGCGGTCGACCTCGGCACGGCTCGAGGGCAGGTCGAGCGCCCCATGGGGGTCCTGTCCATGGACGGTGACGTGCACGTCGGTCCAGCCCTCGAAGTGCCGGCGCGCTGCCGCCAGAACCGCCTCACGGTCACTGGCGGCGGCCAGGTGACCGGACAGGTCGAGCAGTTCGTCGGTGTGCGCCTGGGTGTCGCGCAGCGCCAGCAACTGCCGGCGCTGAGCAGTGGCCAGGTTGCCGGTCACGGTCGCCATGAACAGGAAGAACAGCAAGGTCAGCACGTCTTCCTGCAGGTCCACCGAGAACGAATACAACGGCGTGATGAACAGGAAATCGTAGAGCAGGAACGACAGCCCCGCGCTCAGCAGCGCCGGCCCGAGGCCGCCGATCACCGCGACCACCAGGACACCGGCCAGGAACACCAGGGAGATGTTGGGCAGCGCCAGCCAGGTGGAGAGCCCCCAGGACAGCGCGGCCGCCAGGGCCGAGACCAGCACCGCCAGGGCCAGATACCGGCGTCGGGTGGCCGGACGCCAGCGCCGTGTCCGGGACGCGTCTGCGGCCTCGCGGTCGAGCACGGCGACTTCCAGCCCCTTGGCCCGGCCCAGCAAGCGACCTGGCAGGCCCAGCCCCCAGAGGCGACGCCGTGCGGCGGCCAGCAACAGCACCGTGGCCCGGCGTTGGGCGGCATGCTGGAGCAAGGCATCGGCCACGTCGTGGGCGCGCAGCCGGACCACCTCGCCGCCCAGCCGCTCGGCCAGGCGCTGCGCCGCCATCAGCCGTTGCCGATGCGCGTCGTCCAGGCCACGACCGGTATCGACGTGCACCAGCGCCCAGGGCAGGTGGCGACGCTCGGCGACCCGGCTGGCGTGACGAACCAGGCGCTCGGCCTGCGCATCGCCCTGGACCGCCACCAGCAGCCGCCCCCGCCCTTGCGGCAACGGCAGCCCCTGCTGGCGATAGCCTTGGGCGACATCGCCTTCGACGTGGGCCGCGGCGACCTGCATCGCCAGTTCGCGCAATGCGGCCAGGTGGGTCGGCACGAAGAACGCCTCGATGGCCGCGCGGGCCTGCTCGGGCATGTACACCTTGCCGGCCCGCAGGCGCTCCAGCAGCTCACGGGGTGGCAGGTCGATCAGCACCAGCTCGTGCGCCTCCAGCACCACCCAGTCCGGCACGGTCTCCTGGACACGCACGCCGGTGATGCCGTGAACCTGGTCGTTGAGGCTTTCCAGGTGCTGGACGTTGAGGGTGGTGTGCACGTCGATGCCGGCAGCCAGCAATTCGCGGACATCCTGCCAGCGCTTGGCATGCCGGCTGCCCGGTGCATTGCTGTGCGCCAGTTCGTCCACCAGCGCCACCTGGGGTCGGGCCGCCAGCAGGGCGTCGAGGTCCAGCGCTTCGAGGGTCCGGTCGCGATAAGGCCGTCGCACGCGTGGCTGCATAGGCAGCCCCACCAGCAAGGCTTCGGTCTCGGCGCGACCATGGGTCTCGACCCAGCCGACCCGTACCCGAACGCCCTGGCGTTGCAGGTCATGGGCGGTGCGCAGCAGGGCGCAGGTCTTGCCGACACCGGCGCTGGCGCCCAGGTACACCTTCAGGCGGCCCCGGCCATCGGACAGGGCCGCCAGCAGCGCGTCGGCGCGAGCCGCATCCTTCATCGAGCAGTACCTCATCAGGGCATCAGGGGCCAGCGTTGCTGCAGCATCAGGTTCAAGGCCAGCACGTTGACCACCGGCGGGCCGACCCACGGCGTGCGCACCTGCTGGCGCACCAGGGCTTCCAGCACGGCGGCGTCCAGGTGGCGGGCAGCGGCGATGCGCTTAACCTGCCACAACGCCGCGTCCGGCGGAAGGTCCGGGTCCAGACCACTGCCGGAGGTGGTCAGCAAGGCCAGCGGCACCGGCCCTTCGCCCTGCCCGCTCAGGCGTTCGGCATCGTCACGCAGGCGCTGGGCCAGCGCCGGGTTATGGGTGGCCAGGTTGCTGGCGGCGCTGGCGACGGTGGCGAAGGCGCCTGCCGAAGGTCGGGGCTGGAACCAGGCATCGCCGGTGAACGCCTGGGCGATCGGCGTCGAACCGATCACCTGGCCCTGGGGGTTACGCACCAGGCTGCCCTGGGCCTGCTCGGTGAAGGCGAGGCGCCCGATGGCGCCGACCAGCAGCGGGTAGGCGACCCCGGTCAGCAGGGCCAGCGCAGCCAGGAGGCTGATGGCGGGACGAAGCACAGTGTTCATGGGGGCGTTCCTCAAACCAGGTGAAGGGCAGTCAACGCGAGGTCGATCAGCTTGATGCCGACGAACGGCACCAGCAGCCCGCCCACGCCGTAGATCAGCAGGTTGCGTCGCAGCAGGCTGTTGGCGCTGGCGGCCCGGACCCGCACGCCGCGCAGCGCCAGGGGGATCAGGGCGACGATGATCAGCGCGTTGAAGACGATGGCCGACAGGATCGCGCTCTGCGGGCTGTGCAGGTGCATGACGTTGAGCACGTC
Source organism: Pseudomonas monteilii (assembly GCA_001534745.1). Taxonomy (NCBI): domain Bacteria; kingdom Pseudomonadati; phylum Pseudomonadota; class Gammaproteobacteria; order Pseudomonadales; family Pseudomonadaceae; genus Pseudomonas; species Pseudomonas alabamensis. Next base: position 489,788 of record CP013997.1, on the reverse strand, counting down.
CAGTTGCGGGTAGAGGCTGGCGAACAGGGCCGGCAGGATGGCGAAGTACTTGGCCACGTCGTTGGCCACCGAAAAGGTGGTCAGTGCACCCCGGGTCATGAGCAGTTCCTTGCCGATGCGCACCACGTCGAGCAGCTTGGTCGGGTCGCTGTCCAGGTCGACCATGTTGGCGGCCTCGCGCGCGGCCTGGGTGCCTTCGTTCATCGCCATGCCGACATCGGCCTGGGCCAGCGCCGGGGCATCGTTGGCGCCGTCGCCGCACATGGCGACCAGACGCCCCTGGCCTTGCTCCTGGCGGATGCGTTCGAGCTTCTTCTGCGGCGTGGCTTCGGCGATCACGTCGTCGACTCCGGCCTGGGCGGCGATGGCGGCGGCGGTCAGCGGGTTGTCGCCGGTCACCATCACCGTGCGGATGCCCAGTTGGCGCAGGGCATCGAACCGTTCACGGATGCCTGGCTTGACCACGTCGGTCAGTTCGATGGCGCCGATCAGGCGGTCGTCGCACGCCAACAGCAAGGGCGTGCCGCCGGCCTGGGCGATCCGCTCGATCTCGCGCGCCAGGCTGTCCGGCAAGGCTGCGCGGGTGCTGCCCAGGTACGCCAGCAGCGCGTCCACCGCGCCTTTGCGGTAGCGACGCTCGCCCAGGTCCAGCCCGGACAGGCGAGTCTCGGCGCTGAACGGCACCGGCGTGGCCTGTGGCGGCTGCGGATGACGCACCACGCCCAGTTGCTCCACGTAGGTCACCACCGACTTGCCTTCGGCGGTGCTGTCGCCCAGCGAGGCCAGCAGGGCGACATCGGCCAGCTCGGCCTTGCTGACCGACGGCGCGGCGTACAACCCGGTGCAGCGACGGTTGCCGAAGGTGATGGTGCCGGTCTTGTCGAGCAGCAGCACGTGCACGTCACCGGCCGCCTCCACGGCGCGCCCGGACTTGGCGATCACGTTGAGGCGCACCAGACGGTCCATGCCGGCGATGCCGATGGCCGAAAGCAGGCCGCCGATGGTGGTCGGGATCAAGGTGACCAGCAACGCCACCAGGAACAGCAGCGGCAAGGCGCCCCCGGCGAAGGCGGCGAACGGCTGCAAGGTCACCACCACCAGCAGGAAGATCAGCGTCAGCCCGATCAGCAGGATGTCCAGGGCGGTTTCGTTGGGGGTTTTCTGCCGGCGGGCGCCTTCGACCAGGGCGATCATGCGGTCGAGGGTGGACTCGCCCGGGTTGGCGGTGATGCGCACCAACAGCCAGTCGGAGACCAGCCGGGTGTTGCCGGTGACCGCGCAGCGATCGCCCCCGGACTCGCGAATCACTGGCGCCGATTCCCCGGTGATGGCGGCTTCGTCGACGGCAGCGATGCCTTCGAGCACTTCGCCATCGCCAGGGATCAGCTCACCGGCGTCGACCCGCACCACGTCGCCTCGACGCAGGGTGGTCGCCGAGACCGACTCGAAGGTCCCCTGGGCCGTGCGGCGACGGGCCTGCACATCGACGCTGCCTGCCCGCAGGCTGTCGGCACGCGCCTTGCCGCGCCCTTCGGCCAGGGCCTCGGCAAAGTTGGCGAACAGCACGGTGAACCACAGCCACAGCGCGATCTGCACGCCGACCGACACCGGTACGGCGTCGTTGGGCAGCAGGCACAGCAACGTGGCGAACAGCGCTGTCACCGCGACCACCAGCATCACTGGCGAACGGCGCAACTGCCGGGGGTCGAGCTTGACGACGGCCTGCCACAACGCCGGGCGCCACAACGCCGACAGGTGCGTCTGGGCCACGGGCACGACAGGGGTGCTTTCACGGGCAGGTTCTACGGGCAGGTTCATGGCAGTCCTCAACGCACGACGCTCAAGTGATCGGCCACCGGCCCCAGGGCCAGGGTCGGCAGGAAGGTCAAACCGCCGACCACCAGCAAGGTGACGGTCAGCAACACCACGAACAGCAGCCCGTGGGTGGGGAAGGTGTCCTGGCCGACCGGCGTGGCGTTCTTCGCCGCCAGGCTGCCTGCCAGGGCCAGCACCGGCAGGATGTAGCCGAAGCGGCCGATGAGCATCGCCAGCCCCAGCAGCAGGTTGTGCGGCGTGCTGTTGGCGTTGAAGCCGGCGAAGGCCGAGCCGTTGTTGGCCGTGGCCGAGGTGTAGGCATAGAGCAATTCGCTGAAGCCGTGGGGCCCCGGGTTGCTCAGGGCCGCCTCGATGCCGGGCAGGCTGGCGGCGATGGCGCCGAGCACCAGCACGCCCACCGGCATCACCAGCAAGGTCGCCACCAGCAGCTTGACCTCGTGGGCGCCGAGCTTCTTGCCCAGGTACTCGGGCGTGCGTCCGATCATCAGGCCTGCCAGGAACACGGTGATCAGCACGAACAGCAACATCCCGTAGAGCCCGGCACCGACGCCGCCGAAGACCACCTCGCCGAGCATCATGTTGACCATTGCCACCAGGCCGGTCAGCGGGTTCAGGCTGTCGTGCATGCCGTTGACCGACCCGTTGGACGCGGCCGTGGTGACCACCGCCCATAGGCTGGTGGCCAGGCTGCCGAAGCGGGCCTCCTTGCCCTCCAGCGGGGCGGCGGACTGGATCAGGTGCGGGTCGAGCCCGGTCAGCGGCTGCGTCTCCGCCCACAGCGCCACCCCGCCGCCCAGGCACAGCAGCACCAGCATGGTGGCGAAGATCGCCCGACTCTGGCGCAGGTCCTTGACGTAATGGCCGAAGGTGAACACCAGGGCCGCCGGGATCAACAGGATCGCCACCAGCTCGAACAGGTTGCTCCAGGCCGTCGGGTTCTCGAAGGGGTGGGCCGAGTTGGTTCCGAAGAACCCTCCGCCATTGGTGCCCAGCTGCTTGATCGCCACCTGGCTCGCGGCCGGCCCCATCGGCAGCTGCTGGAGCGTGCCTTGCAGGGTGTGGGCCTCGACGTAGGGCGCCAGGTTCTGCGGCACGCCTTGCCACAGCAGCAGCACGGCCAGCAGCAGGCTCAGCGGCAGCAGCCCGTACAGGGTGGCGCGGGTCAGGTCCGCCCAGGCATTGCCGACGGTGCTCGCCGAACGACGGGCCAGGCCCCGGCACAGGGCCACCAGCACGCACAGCCCGGTGGCGGCGCTGACGAAGTTCTGCACGCCCAGCCCGAGCGCCTGGCTCAGGTAGCTCAGCGACGCCTCGCCGCTGTAGGCCTGCCAGTTGGTGTTGGTGACGAAGCTGACCGCCGTGTTGAACGCCAGCGCCGCGTCCAAGCCCGGCAGGCCTTGAGGATTGAGCGGCAGTAGGCCTTGCAGCATGAGCAGGCCGAACAGCGCCACGAACCCGGCCAGGTTGAATGCCAGCAGCGCGAGGGCATAGCGCTGCCAGCCCTGCTCCTGCTGCGGCTGGACACCGGCCAGGCGGTAGCAGCCGCGCTCGATCGGTGCCAATGCCGGGTGCAGCCAGGTGCGCTGACCCTCCATGACGCGGTAGTAGAAGCGGCCCAGCCAGGGCGCCGGCAGAATCACCAGCAGCAGGAACAGCCCGATCAGGGCGAGGTCATGACTGTGCATGGCATCACGTCCGGTCGGCGCGCAGCAGCGCGATCACGAGGTAGAGGAACAGGGCCGTGGCGGCCAGCAGGGAAAAGAGCTCGATGGGGCCCATGGGGTGCTCCTGACAGGGCGAGGGACAGGTCTGCAGTATTCGGGCGAGGGGCGTAAAGGATCGATTGGCAAGGACCTGCCTGGGCGTAAAGTTTTCGTAACGACGGCCATGCCAGGCGGCGGCGCCCGCACGTTTGGCATTTGCAATCCACGGCGTTTTACGCGAGCGTGCCCGTCGCACGGCAACGAAGGCCGCGCGGGCGTTCGCGTTTCTTCACCCCCATGAGCGTATTCGATGAGAGCTTCCCTGTTTTCCCTGGCGCTGTCGGTGGCCCTGGCCGCCGTTCTGCCGCCGGCCCTGGCGCAACCGACCCCTGGACAGACGATGGAGGCACCTGTGCTGCAGCGTGACGATCTGGCTTACCGCTTCAAAACCCTGGCTGTGGACGCCGTCGACGGCCAACGGCATTACCAGCTGTGGGTCGGCATTCCGAAGCGCCCGGCACCGGCGGCGGGTTATCCGGCCCTGTGGATGCTCGATGGCAATGCCGCGATCGGGGCGCTGTCACCTGAGCAACTGGACGGCCTGGCGGCCGGGCAGGCGCCCGTGCTGGTGGCCGTCGGTTACCGCACCGAGGCCCGCATCGACCGCGCGGGCCGCACGTTGGACTACACGCCGCCGGTGAAGGGGCTGGCGCAGCAGCAGGACCCGCTCACCGGCCTGCCCAGTGGCGGCGTCGATGCGTTTCTCGACCTGCTCGAGCAGCGCATGCGTCCCGCGGTAGGCCAGGTGGTGCCGCTCGATCCACGGCACCAGACGCTGTGGGGGCATTCCTATGGCGGGCTGGCCGTTCTGCATGCGTTGTTCACCCGGCCTGGGGCCTTCACCGACTACGCGGCGGCCAGCCCCTCGCTGTGGTGGCGCCAGGGCGCGGTGGTGGCCGATGCGGCCGGGCTGGAGCAGCGCCTGGCCGGGCAGCACCCTCGCCTGCTGCTGATGAAGGGCAGTGCCGAAGGGGTGCCACCGGGACAGGTATCGAAGGCCGATGCCGACGCCGGCGCACGGCGACTGGACGCGGCCTTGGCCGAGGCGCCGGGGGTGACGGTGCGGTCGAAGGTGTTCGAAGGGTTGGGGCATGGCCCGATGTTGCCGGCGTCGCTGGGGTATGTGGTGGAGCAGCTGTCGCATTGAAGGCGTGGGTGATCGATCGTCGCGGATCGGTCGCTGCATGGAGGTGGCATCGTGCAGGTTGATGCAGCGGCCCCTGCGGGGCCGATCGCGGCACAGGGGCCGCTCCTACAGGTGACCGCGATAGCCTGCAACATCGTGATGCGGCTACGCGTGTAGCCGCTGTCGATTTCGCCCAATGCTCTGAATTTCGACCTAACCTGCAACCCCGCGGTGGGACTACGGGTGTAGGAGCGGCCCCCGCCGGGGCGCCGGACCGGCCGCGATTGGGCCCGCCAGGGCCCACATCAGCACTTGGCAGAAACCATAGAGTCTCCCACAGAAGGCTGAGGGCTGATCCTGCAGGGCGCAGGCCCGGCGACAAGCCCTCTCGCGCTCCGATGCCCTCCCAAGGTCGTACACCCCCGCCTTGCCATCGGGGTACCTGCCTGGGGTATGCTTGCCCGGTCTTCAGGGCGGGGTGCAATTCCCCACCGGCGGTAAGTCGACAGACGAGCCCGCGAGCGCCTTGGCCATGCCAAGGGTCAGCAGACCTGGTGAGATTCCAGGGCCGACGGTCATAGTCCGGATGAAAGAAGGCGTCAGGCGAAGGTCCCCTGGGCCTTTGCACGCGCGTTTTTTGCTTGCCCCGAGACGTTCATCTCAACGAGGAGCGTTTCATGTCCACTTCACACCCCACGCACTATCCCAATGTCACCGCCGCCCTTGCCGCCTTCCGTGCCGGCAAGCCTGTGCTGTTGCTCGACGACGACGATCGCGAGGACGAGGCCGACATCATCGCGGCGGCCGAGAACATCTCGCTGCAGACCATGGCCATGATGATCCGCGACTGCAGCGGCATCGTCTGCCTGTGCCTGGACGAAGCCACCGTCGATGCGCTGGCGCTGGCGCCGATGGTGCAGCACAACCAGGCCCGTCATGGCACCGGCTTCACCGTGACCATCGAAGCGGCCGAAGGCATCACCACCGGGGTCTCGGCCCAGGACCGCATCACCACCATCCAGGCCGCGCTGGCGTCCAGCGCCAGCGAGCGGCACATCGTCAGCCCGGGTCACGTGTTCCCGCTGCGTGCACGTACGGGCGGTGTGCTGACCCGTCGCGGCCACACCGAAGGCTCGGTCGACCTGGCGCGCCTGGCCGGCCTGCGTCCGGCCGCGGTGCTCTGCGAACTGATGAACCCCGATGGCACCATGGCCCGTGGCGAACAGGTGGCGGCGTACGCGCGCCAGCACGACCTGCCGGTGCTGACCATCGAGGAGCTGGCGCGCTATCGCCTGGCCCTGCGCGCGCAACAGGCCGAAGCCGTGGCGTGAGGAGTGCCTGGGGCGTTTGCTCACCCCGCCCCGCTCTGCTAGTGTCGCGGCGTTCACCACAGCCACGAGACAGCCGCCATGGCCCGTAAAAAAGCGTCCATCGATTTCGAGCAATCCCTCGCCGCGTTGCAAGCGCTGGTAGAACGCCTGGAAAACGGCGAGTTGTCGCTCGAGGATTCGCTGGTCGCCTTCGAACAGGGCATCAGCCTGACCCGTGAATGCCAGGGCGCGCTGTCGCAGGCCGAGCAGAAGGTGCAGATCCTGCTCGAGCGCGACGGCGCGCTGGCGGCCGAGCCGTTCGACGCGGAACCGACGGCATGATCGCCGCCTACCAGGCCAAGTGCCAGGCCCAGGTCGATGCGGCCCTGGAGCCGCTGTTCCAGGCCCCCTCGCCCGAACTCGAGCGGTTGTACGCCGCCATGCGCTACAGCGTCATGAACGGCGGCAAGCGGGTCCGTCCGCTGCTGGCCTATGCCGCCTGCGAAGCGCTGGGCGCCGACGGGCAGCGCGCCAACGGTGCGGCCTGCGCGGTGGAGCTGATCCACGCCTACTCGCTGGTGCACGATGACTTGCCGGCCATGGACGACGACGACCTGCGCCGTGGCCAGCCGACCACGCACAAGGCTTTTGACGAAGCCTGCGCGATCCTGGCCGGCGACGGCTTGCAGAGCCTGGCCTTCAGTGCCCTGCTCGACCCGCGCCTGAATACCCAGGACGCCGACACCAGCCTGGCCATGGTCCGTGCCCTGGCCGAGGCCGCTGGTTCGGCGGGCATGGTCGGCGGCCAGGCCATCGACCTGGGCTCGGTGGGCCTGAAGCTCGACCAGCAGGCCCTGGAATACATGCACCGCCACAAGACCGGCGCGTTGATCGAAGCCAGCGTTCGCCTAGGCGCCCTGGCCAGCGGTCGGGCCAGCGCGAGCCAGTTGGCGGCGTTGCAGACCTATGCCCAGGCGATCGGCCTGGCCTTCCAGGTGCAGGACGATATCCTCGACATCGAGAGCGACACGGCGACCCTGGGCAAGCACCAGGGCGCCGACCTGGCTCGCGACAAACCGACCTACCCGGCGCTGCTGGGCTTGCCGGCGGCCAAGGCCTACGCCGTGGAACTGCGCGACCAGGCCCTGGTCGCACTGGAAGGTTTCGGCGAGTCTGCCGAGCCGCTGCGGGCGTTGGCCTGCTACATCGTCGAGCGCCGTCACTGAGCCCATCATTCCCGCGTTCCGGCCCCCATTACCGGCCGGTCGTTGGAGTCGCTGGCAAAATGGGCAGTTGTCCCTCAATGGGTTAAACTGCCGCCACTTCACACCTATAACGATTCGCCTGATGCCCACGACGTTTCAAGAGATTCCCCGCGAACGCCCGGTCACGCCCCTGCTGGACCGTGCCGACACGCCCGTCGGTCTGCGCCGGCTGGCCGAAGCCGACCTGGAGACCCTGGCCGATGAATTGCGCCAGGAGTTGCTCTATTGCGTCGGTGAAACCGGTGGGCATTTCGGCGCCGGCCTGGGCGTGATCGAGCTGACCATCGCCCTGCACTACGTCTTCGACACGCCGGACGACCGGCTGGTGTGGGACGTCGGTCACCAGGCCTACCCGCACAAGATCCTCACCGGACGGCGCCAGCGCATGCACACCCTGCGGCAGAAGGACGGCGTCGCCGCCTTCCCGCGTCGGGTCGAGAGCGAGTACGACACCTTCGGCGTCGGGCATTCGAGCACCTCGATCAGCGCCGCCCTGGGCATGGCCATCGCCGCCCGACTGCAGAACGATCCGCGCAAGTCGATCGCCGTGATCGGTGACGGCGCGCTGACCGCCGGCATGGCGTTCGAGGCGCTCAACCACGCCCAGGAAGTGGACGCTGACATGCTGGTGATCCTCAACGACAACGACATGTCGATCTCGCGCAACGTCGGCGGTCTGTCCAACTACCTGGCCAAGATCCTCTCCAGCCGCACCTACACCAGCATGCGCGAGGGCAGCAAGAAGGTGCTTTCGCGCCTGCCGGGTGCCTGGGAAATCGCCCGACGCACCGAGGAGTACGCCAAGGGCATGCTGGTGCCGGGCACGCTGTTCGAGGAGCTGGGCTGGAACTACATCGGCCCGATCGACGGCCATGACCTGCCGACCCTGATCGCCACCCTGCGCAACATGCGTGACCTCAAGGGGCCGCAGTTCCTGCACGTGGTCACCAAGAAGGGCAAGGGCTTCGCGCCGGCCGAGGTCGACCCGATCGGCTACCACGCCATCACCAAGCTGGAACCGGCCAACGCGCCGCCCGTCGCGCCGCGCAAGGCGACCGGGCCGAAGTATTCGGCCGTGTTCGGCCAGTGGCTGTGCGACATGGCCGCCGCCGACACACGCCTGGTCGGCATCACCCCGGCCATGAAGGAAGGCTCCGACCTGGTGGCGTTCAGCGAGCGCTACCCGGAGCGTTACTTCGACGTGGCGATCGCCGAGCAGCATGCCGTGACCCTGGCGGCCGGCATGGCCTGCGAGGGCGCCAAGCCGGTGGTGGCCATCTACTCCACCTTCCTGCAGCGTGGCTATGACCAGCTGATCCACGACGTGGCCGTGCAGAACCTCGACGTGCTGTTCGCCATCGACCGCGCTGGCCTGGTGGGCGAAGACGGCCCGACCCATGCCGGCAGCTTCGACCTGTCCTTCCTGCGCTGCATCCCCGGCATGCTGATCATGGCGCCGAGCGACGAGGGCGAGCTGCGCAAGATGCTCAGCACCGGCTACGTCTACGAAGGCCCGGCGGCGGTGCGCTACCCCCGCGGCAATGGCCCGAACGCCTTGATCGGCGGCGACCTGGACCCGCTGGAGATCGGCAAGGGCGTCGTTCGTCGCCACGGCAAGGACGTCGCGCTGCTGGTGTTCGGCGTGCAACTGGCCGAGGCCCTGAAAGTGGCCGAGACGCTGGATGCCACCGTGGTCGACATGCGCTTCGTCAAGCCGTTGGACGAAGCCCTGATCCGTGAACTGGCCGGCAGCCATGCGCTGCTGGTGACGGTCGAGGAAAACGCCATCATGGGCGGTGCGGGCGCGGCGGTGGGTGAGTTCCTGGCCCGCGAGGCGCTGGTCAAACCCCTGCTGCACCTGGGTCTGCCGGACCTCTACGTCGAGCATGCCAAGCCTTCACAGATGCTGGCCGAGTGCGGCCTGGATGCGCCGGGCATCGAAGCGGCCGTTCGCGCCCGGATGACGCTGCTCGGCCTCTGACACAGGCGCCTGCCCGGCAGGCGCCCTGCTACGGGGCTGCCGGGCAGCCCCGGTCGCGTTTTACGCCTGAGGCACTTCGCCCTGGTGTTCATTCCCCATCATGTGCCCCAGCTTGCCCGCCTTGGTCGCCAGGTAGTGGCTGTTGTGCGGGTTGTGGCCGGTGTGCAGCGGCACCCGCTCGGCCACCACGATCCCCATGCCGCCCAGGGCCTTGACCTTGCGCGGGTTGTTGGTCATCAGCCGCAGCGACGTCACGCCCAGGTGCTCGAGCATGGGCAGGCACATGGCGTAGTCCCGCTGATCGGCCGCGAACCCCAGGCGCTCGTTGGCTTCGACGGTGTCGGCGCCTCCGTCCTGCAGCTCATAGGCCCGAATCTTGTTGAGCAGGCCGATGCCCCGGCCTTCCTGACGCAGGTACAGCAGCACACCGCGGCCTTCGCGGGCGATGGCCTGCAAGGCCGCCTCGAGCTGCGAACCGCAGTCACAGCGCTGGCTGAACAAGGCATCGCCGGTCAGGCATTCGGAATGCAGCCGACCCAACACCGGCTTGCCATCGGCTACATCACCCAAGCTGAGCACCACGTGTTCGCGGCCCGTGGCCTCATCGAGGAAGCCATGCATGGTGAAGGTCGCGAAAGGCGTGGGGAGTTTGGAGGCGGCGACGAAAACGACGGGCACGTTGTGCTCCTGATTGGTAACTTGGAATTTCACGTGAGGGCGATTGTATCAGCAGGGCGCGCGGTGTGCGCGAGCAGGATCCTGAGGTGATGCATCGAACCCTTCGATCGGTGGTACATCCGGGCGACACATCCGGCGTCCGGTGTGAACGCGGCTCACTGCGGACGGCTCTGCCGTGTGAACGGATAGGGCTGCTCCCAGCGCTCGAAGATCGGTCGAAGCTCGCCACTGCGCACCAGTGTTTCCATGCGCTGATCGAACAGGTCGCGCAGCGCCTGGCTCTCAGGCCCCTCGCCGAACGCCAGGTACAGCGGCAGCTCGGTCAGGTGGCTGCGCCGGAACAATCGCTTGTCCGCGGCCTGCGCCATCACGTAGTCGACCTCGGTGAGCGAATCGATGTAGAAGTCCACCCGGTCATGCTCGAGCATGGGCAGGATGCCCTCGCGCCGCTGGATCTCGCGGAACTGCTCGACGTTGGGCAGGTACTGCTTGAACTCGTAGCTGCGCACCCAGGCCAGGCGGTACTGGCCGATGGTCTGCAACGTGGGTGCCGGACGGCTGGCCAGGCCCAGGACATAGATATGGTCCATGTCGAAATGCCAGCGCGGGTATGCGTAGTCCTTCTCGCCTTTGTACGCACCGACCCAGGCGTCGGCCTGGCCGCGTTTGACCAGCCCGATGGCACGGCTGTAGGGCGCGCTCTGGATGTCGACCTTGACCCCGGCCGGTTCGTACACCTTGCGCAGCACGTCCCAGGCCAGGCCGGTGCCGTCGGCATTGGTGTAGTCGATCCACGCTTCGCTGACCAGACGGATCTGTTCGGGAAGCGCTGCGGCCATGACCTGCGGGCTGCCGGTCACGAGCGCCAGACACAACAGCAGGTATCTCATGACCATCGCGCCACCTCTGGGTCTTAGGCCAGCCACCACACCAGGCCCTGCATGGCCAGCCAGGCGAACACACCCGCCAGCACGTCGTCGAGCATGATCCCCACACCGCCATGCACATGCCGGTCGATCCAGCGAATCGGCCAGGGCTTGAGGATGTCGAAGAAGCGGAACATCAGGAAGCCCGCCACCAGCCACAACCAGCCCTCGGGCACCAGCCAGAGCGTGATCCACATGCCGACCATTTCGTCCCAGACGATGCCTTCATGGTCGTGCACGCGCAGATCGGTCGCGACCTTGCCGCACAGCCAGAAGCCGAACAGCATGGTGATGCCCAGCAGCAGCCAGTAGCCCCAGTCCGGCAGCATCTGCCACAACGGCACGAAAGGCAGCGCCACCAGCGAACCCCAGGTACCCGGCGCCTTGGGCATGGTTCCGGAGCCGAACCCGAAGGCGATGAAGTGCCAGGGGTTGCGCCAGACCGAGGGCGGTACGAATTCGGCGGGCACTTGATTCGGATGGTCGGTCACGGGGTCCCCCTGAAATGTTGATAGCCCCGCTGCGTCGGGGTGATGTCGTGGCCCTGCGCATCCAGCAGGCGTACCCCTTGCCCGGCCACGGCTTGGCCGATGACCTGCACGGGCAGCCCGGTCTTCTCCAGACAGGATAGCCGCGCAGGCGGCAGGGTGAAGAGCAGGACGTAGTCATCGCCGCCGGTCAGGGCAGCCTGGCGTGCACCCTCCTGCCCAAGCAGGGCCTTCAGCGCATCGGACAGCGGCAGCCGTTCAAGGTTGATTTCCAGGCACAGCCCGGACGCCTTGGCGATATGGCCGGCATCGGCGAGCAGACCGTCGGAGATGTCCAGGGCCGCGCTGGCCTGACCACGCAGGGCCTGGCCCAGGGCGAATTGCGGTGAGGGCGCCCAATAGTGCACCAGGAGCGGCTTGGCCACCCCGGACGGTGCCTCGCACGTACCCAGGACCAGCGGCAGGGCACCGGCCGCGTTGCCCAGGTCGCCGCCCACACAGAGCAGGTCACCGACCTGGGCGCCCTGCCGGGTGAGCGCCTGGCCCCGCGGCACGTGGCCGAAGACCGTCACGGTCAGGCTCAGCGGACCTCGCGTGGTATCGCCGCCCACCAGGCTGAGCCCGCACTGCCCGGCCATCTGGTCCAGGCCGGCGGCGTACTGGGCCAGCCAGTCGACGTCGACCTCCGGTACGGTCAGCGCCAGGGTGAACCCCAGCGGGGTGGCACCCATTGCCGCCAGGTCGCTTGCCGCCACGGCCAACGAGCGCTGGCCGAGTGCGTGCGGATCGCATGCGAGGGGAAAGTGGACGCCGGCCACCAGGGTGTCGGTGGACACCGCCAGGGAGGCGCCTGCCGGTACATCGAGCAGGGCGCAATCGTCGCCGATGCCCAGCGCCACGCCCTCCCCGCCCCGAGCACAGCGCGCGGCGGCGAAGAAGCGTGCGATCAGCTCGAATTCACCCATGGGCGATCGGCGCCACGGTCAGCGCCGTGCCGCCTTGACTTCGGCTTCGCGCAAGGTCGGGGCCAGCTTGTCCAGCACACCGTTGACGAACTTGTGGCCGTCGGTGGCACCGAAGACCTTGGCCAGCTCCACACCTTCGTTGATGACCACGCGGTAAGGAACGTCGACACGCTTGATCAGCTCCCAGGTGGACAGGCGCAGCACGGCCAGTTCCACAGGGTCCAGCTCGTCCAGCGTCAGGTTCAGGCAAGGCATCAGGGCGCTGTCGATCTCGCTCTTGATCGCCGGCACGCCGTGCAGGATCTCGCGGAAGTAGGCGCCGTCGATGTCGGTGAAGTCGTTGTCGACGCGGAACTGCGCTTCGATCTCGTTCAGCGAATGCTTGGCCATGTGCCACTGGTACAGCGCCTGGGTCGCGAGCTTGCGTGCTTCGCGGCGCTTGAGGCTCTTGGACGGCTTGCCGGCATCCGCAGGCTTGGGCTCGCGTGGATTGAAACGATCGCTGTCGTCGCTAATCACTTGGCCTCCAACTGCGCCAGCAGGCTGACCATTTCCAGGGCCGACAGGGCCGCTTCGGCGCCTTTGTTACCAGCCTTGGTGCCGGAACGCTCGATGGCTTGTTCGATGGAGTCGACGGTCAGCACGCCGAAGGCGACCGGCACACCGAATTCCATGGAGACCTGGGCCAGGCCCTTGGTGCATTCGCCGGCCACGTATTCGAAGTGCGGAGTACCGCCACGAATGACCGCGCCCAGGGCGATGATCGCGTCGTACTCGCCCTTCTGAGCGATCTTCTGGGCGACCAGCGGGATCTCGAAGGCGCCTGGGGCACGGATGAGGGTGATCTCGCTTTCGGCCACACCGTGGCGTACCAGGGCGTCGACGGCGCCGCTGACCAGGCTTTCGACGACGAAGCTGTTGAAACGGCCAACCACCAAGGCATAGCGACCTTTGGGGGCGATGAAGGTACCTTCGATGGTCTTCAGGGTCATTCGGGTGTTCTCATCTTAAAGAGCGAGGCCGCCAGTGAGCGGCCTGCAAAAAGGGTTTTGCCACGAGCGGCGAAGCGATCGCAGCGCTCGCCTCACTCGGAGGGCACGTATTCTACAACTTCCAGATCGAATCCGGATATCGCATTGAACTTCATCGGCGAGCTCATCAGGCGCATCTTGCGCACACCGAGGTCGCGCAGGATCTGCGAACCGGCACCGACGGTGCTGTAGGTGGTCGGCGTCTTGGGCTGTGCCTCGCCCGCGGCTTCGCGGATGTGCGCCAGCAGCAGGTCGCCGTCCAGCGGATGACCGAGCAGCAGCACCACGCCGCTGCCGGCCTCGGCCACGGCGCCCATGGCCGCACGCAGGCTCCAGCGGCCGGGGCTCTTGACCAGCATCAGGTCGCGCAGCGGGTCCATGTTGTGCACGCGCACCAGGGTCGGCTCCTCGGCGCGGATCTCGCCCAGGGTCAAGGCCATGTGCACGTCGCCTTCGACCGAATCGCGGTAGGTGACCAGGTTGAACGGGCCCAGCTCGGTGTCCATCACCTGCTCGGTGACCCGCTGAACGGTACGCTCATGGATCATGCGGTAGTGGATCAGGTCGGCGATGGTGCCGATGCGGATGCCGTGCTGGGCGGCGAACGCCTCCAGCTCCGGGCGACGGGACATGGTGCCGTCGTCGTTCATCACTTCGCAGATCACGCCGCTGGCCTCGAACCCGGCCATGCGCGCCAGGTCGCAGGCGGCTTCGGTGTGGCCGGCACGCGCCAGCACGCCACCGGGCTGGGCCATCAGCGGGAAGATGTGCCCTGGGCTGACGATGTCCTCGGCCTTGGCATCGCGTGCGGCGGCGGCCTGCACGGTACGGGCGCGGTCGGCGGCCGAGATGCCGGTGGTGACGCCTTCGGCGGCCTCGATCGACACGGTGAACTTGGTGCCGAAGCCCGAACCGTTGCGCGGCGCCATCAGCGGCAGCTTGAGCGTTTCGCAGCGCTCGCGGGTCATCGGCATGCAGATCAGGCCACGGGCATGCTTGGCCATGAAGTTGATGTGCTCGGCCTGGCAGCACTCGGCGGCCATGATGATGTCGCCTTCGTTCTCGCGGTCTTCGTCATCCATGAGGATGACCATCTTGCCTTGGCGGATGTCTTCCACCAGCTCTTCGATACTGTCGAGCGCCACGCGGCACCCCCTTCTCAATCAGGATTTCAGGTAGCCGTTGGCGGCCAGGAAGCTTTCGGTGATGCCACTGCCCTTGCTCGACTCGGCGGCCTTGTCGCCCAGCAGCAGGCGCTCCAGGTAACGGGCCAGCAGGTCGACCTCAAGGTTCACCCGACGCCCTGGGCGGTAGTCGGCCATGATGGTTTCGGACAGGGTGTGCGGGACGATGGTCAGCTCGAATTCGGCGCCATCGACCTCGTTGACCGTCAGGCTGGTGCCGTCGACGGTGATCGAGCCCTTGTGGGCGATGTACTTGGCCAGCTCCTTGGGTGCGCGTACGCGGAACTGGATGGCGCGGGCGTTATCGCTGCGCGAAATGATTTCGCCGACGCCGTCGACGTGGCCGCTGACCAGGTGACCGCCCAGGCGGGTGGTCGGCGTCAGGGCTTTCTCGAGGTTGACGCGGCTGCCGTTCTTCAGCTCGGTGAAGGCGGTACGGGCCAGGGTCTCGCGGCTGACGTCGGCGCAGAAACCGTCGCCTGGCAGCTCCACGGCGGTCAGGCAGACGCCGTTGACGGCGATGCTGTCGCCCAGCTTGACGTCGCCCAGGTCGAGCTTGCCGGTCTGGACGTGCACACGGTAGTCGCCACCCTGTGGAGACAGGCTGCGGATACTGCCGATCGATTCGATGATGCCTGTGAACATGAGTCCTCCTCGGGGCAAGGCGTGTACGGCGTGTCGGCGATTATACGCCGTCGGCCGCCTTGGGGATGGCCGTGATGCGCCAGTCATCGCCGACGGCGCGCATGTCGGTGATGGTCAGTCGGGGTGCCTGGTCCATCCGCGACAAGGGCCAGTCGAGCAACGGTCGGGCGGTGGAGCCCAGGAAGGTGCCGGCGACGAACAGCTGGTATTCGTCGATCGCTCCCTGCTGGGCGAAGGCGCCGACCAGGCCGGCACCCGCCTCGAGCAGAATCTCGTGCAACCCACGCGCGGCCAGCACGTTCAGCAGCGCCGCCAGGTCGACGCGGCCCGCCTCGCCAGGCAGGCTCAACAGTTCGTGGCCCGCCGCGGCATAGGCCGGGTCGACCGGTTGTGCGGTCACCACCAGAGCGGGCCCGGCCTGGTAGAACGGCGCGTCCAGCGGCAGGCGCAGACGCCCGTCGATCACAATACGCACCGGCGGTCGCGACAAGGCCAATTCAGTGCCTTCGGCGTCCAGGCCCAGTTCGGCCCCGCGCACGGTCATGCGGGCACCGTCCATCAGCACACTGGCGGCGCTGGTCAGCACGGCGCTGGAGCGGGCGCGCAGGCGCTGCACGGCACTGCGGGCGGCGGGGCCGGTGATCCACTGGCTTTCGCCGCTGGCCATGGCGGTGCGGCCATCCAGGCTCATGGCCAGCTTGGCGCGCACGAACGGCAGGCCCTGCTCCATGCGTTTGAGAAAACCAGGATTGAGCGCCCGCGCCTCGGTCTCGAGCACGCCACTGTGCACCTCGATGCCGGCTGCGGCCAAGCGCTGCAGGCCCTGCCCGGCCACCTGCGGATTGGGGTCACGCATGGCGGCCACCACACGGGCCACGCCCGCCTCGATCAGCGCGTTGGCGCAGGGCGGCGTGCGGCCCTGATGGCTGCACGGCTCGAGGGTGACGTAGGCGCAGCCCCCCTGCGCGCGCTCCCCTGCCTGGCGCAGCGCATGGACTTCGGCGTGGGGTTCGCCCGCGCGCACGTGCCAGCCCTCGCCCACCACCTCGCCGTCACGCACGATCACGCAGCCGACCCGAGGGTTGGGGTGGGTGCTGTAGAGCCCCTTGCGCGCCAGTTCGAGGGCGCGGGCCATGTAATGGGCGTCGAGGATCGCGGTCTGGCTGGACATGCTCACTCTTTGGCCGGCTCGCGGGCCAGTCGGTCGATTTCTTCGCGGAATTCTTCGAGGTCGCGGAAGCTGCGGTAGACGGAGGCAAACCGGATGTAGGCCACCTCGTCGAGCTTGCGCAGCTCGGCCATCACCAGCTCGCCGACCACCAGCGACTTGACCTCGCGTTCACCCGTGGCTCGCAGCCGGTGCTTGATGTGCGCCAGGGCGGCCTCCAGGCGTTCGACGCTGACCGGGCGCTTTTCCAGCGCGCGCTGCATGCCGGCACGCAGCTTGTCCTCATCGAAGGGCTGACGTGTGCCGTCCTGCTTGATCAGCCGCGGCAGCACCAGTTCGGCGGTCTCGAAGGTGGTGAAACGTTCGCCACAGGCGACGCACTCGCGTCGGCGACGGACCTGTTCGCCTTCGGCAACCAGGCGCGAGTCGATGACCTTGGTGTCGTTGGCACCGCAAAATGGACAGTGCATGGTGGCAGGCAACAAAAAAAGGGAGGGCCATGGTAGCGCATCCCACTGGCAAGACAAGCCAAAGGCGGTACCATCCGGTCAAATCTGCCCGTGAAGGATCTCCCCCATGCACCATCGCGCGCTCGTCGTGCTCAGCCTTGCCTGCCTGCTCGCCGCCTGTGGCAGCGACCGCCCCAAGACCGAGCCGGCGCCCACCACGCCGCCGCCCAAGGTCGCCGAGGCGCCCAAGACGCCAGGGCCGCTGCCGGCCTACCAGCGCGAGCTGAGCGGTACGCTGCTGGAGGTGCCGGCAGGGGCCGAGGTCGAGCTGGCCCTGCTGGTGATCGACAGCCGCGGTCGTCCGCAGCGCTTGCTGGCCAGCAGCACGCTGAGCGGCACGGGCCAGCCGCTGCCCTACGCCTTGCGCTTCAACCCCGAGGCCTTCCCGACCGACGCGCGTGTCGAGCTGCGCGGACGTGCCAGCCAGTCGGGCCAGCTGATCCTGCACCTGCCCTCGCAGTCGATCCTGCGCCCTGACACCCAGGCGACCGGCCCGCTGCGCTTCGAACGCGCGCCTTGATGGGCCTGGACGTCCTGCAACGCGCCCTGGGCGAGGTGATCGACCAGGCGCAGCTGAGCGTCACGCCGCTTCCAGGCAGCGACCTGGCCCTGTGGCTGATCGATGCGCAGGACATGAACCGCGCCTTCAGCCCGGCTGAAACGCAGCGCATCCTCGAGACACCGCCTTACTGGGGCTTCTGCTGGGCCAGTGGGTTGGCGCTGGCGCGCTTTCTGGCCGAGCATCCGCATTGGGTGCGTGGCAAGCGCGTGCTGGATGTCGGCGCCGGCTCGGGCATTGCCGGGATCGCCGCCGCCCGTGCCGGCGCACGCGAGGTGGTGGCCTGCGACCTCGACCCGCTGGCGTTGCGCGCCTGTCGGGCCAATGCCGCGCTCAATGGCGTCGAGCTGCAGTACAGCGAGGACTTTTTCGCGCACCAGGACGGCTTCGACCTGATCCTGGCAGCCGACGTGCTGTACGACCGCGCCAACCTGCCCCTGCTCGACCAGTTCCCGCTGCGAAGCCGCGACACGCTGGTGGCGGACTCGCGGGTCCGCGACTTCCGCCACCGCCTTTATCGGGCGCCCGGCACGCTGGACGCCCTGACCTTGCCGGACTTGGCCGAGCCGCACGAATTCCGCCGCGTCAGCCTGTACCACGCCAGCGGCGAGCCTTTATAGTGGTGCCATTCAAGGATTTGCGAGAGCCGCGATGAGCCAAGAGACGCCGTACATTTTCGATGCCACCGACGCCACGTTCGAACAGCTGGTGATCGAGAACTCGTTCCACAAGCCGGTCCTGGTGGACTTCTGGGCCGAATGGTGCGCACCGTGCAAGGCGCTGATGCCGCTGCTGGCCAAGATCGCCGAGGATTACCAGGGCGAGCTGCTGCTGGCCAAGATGGACTGTGACGCCGAGCAGCAGATCGTCGCGCAGCTGGGTATCCGCAGCCTGCCGACGGTGGTGCTGTTCAAGGACGGTCAACCGGTCGACGGGTTCTCGGGCGCTCAGCCGGAGTCGGCGATCCGCGCCTTGCTCGAGCCCCACGTACAACGGCCTGAAGCACCTGCTGCCTCGCCCTTGGAGCAGGCCAAGGCATTGTTCGCCGACAGCCGCTTCGCCGAGGCCGAAGCGATACTGGTCGCGCTGCTGGGCGAAGACAACAGCAACGCCGAAGCCCTGATCTATTACGCCCGCTGCCTGGCCGAGCGCAACGAACTGGATGAAGCGCAGACGGTGCTGGAAGCGGTCAAGACCGATGAGCACAAGGCCGCACTGGCCGGCGCCAAGGCCCAGCTGACCTTCCTGCGCCAGGCCGCCAGCCTGCCGGAGGCCGCCGACCTCAAGGCGCGACTGGCGCAGAACCCGGACGATGACGAAGCCGCCTACCAGCTGTGCATCCAGCAGCTGGCGCGTCAGCAGTATGAGGCAGCCCTCGAAGGCCTGCTCAAGCTGTTCCAGCGCAACCGGGGCTATGGCGAAGGCTTGCCGCACAAGTCGCTGCTGCAGGTGTTCGAGCTGCTGGGCAACGATCACCCTTTGGTCGGCACCTACCGACGCAAGCTGTTCGCTGCCCTGTACTGATCGCTCACTCGACCCAGTGGTAGATCGGCGCATCCACGCCACTTTCCACACGGACGTTGGGATTGTGTCGTAGCCGCACCAGCAGGCGCTTGCCGGCGGCGGTACTGCCGGCCAGCCCTTCCAGGTGTTCCAGCAAGGCAGGCCCGGTCATGTGCCCGGCCTGGGCCAGCACGGTACAGGCCGCCTGCCATTGCGCGTCGTCCGGCCGTTGCACCGGCGTTGGCGTTGGCGTTGGCGTTGGCGAAGCGACCGTGCCGGCAGTCTCCACCTCACCCTGCGCTTTCAATTGCGCCCATTCGGCTGGGTCCAGGTCGATGGTCAGGTCCACCGGCCATGGCCCGATCTGGCCTCGAATTCTCATGCGTCGTTCCTCCTGTTCGCAAATGAAGGGCATGCTCCCACGCGCGGGTCATGGGCACCAGACGCACTGGCCACCTGCGCCAAACTTGTTATAACATCACGTAACATCCTACCGTGCCCGGAGTCTTTCCATGCGTCGTCTGTTGCTTGCCCTGCCTTTTGCGTTGCTGCCCCTGACCGCCGCCGTCGCGCACGACGCGCATGACCACGAACACGGTACCCTTGGCGCCCACGAGCACGGGGTTGCCAGCTTGAACGTGGCCCTCGATGGCAACACGCTCGAATTGGAACTGGACAGCCCGG
Organism: Pseudomonas monteilii; assembly: GCA_001534745.1. Lineage (NCBI taxonomy): Bacteria > Pseudomonadati > Pseudomonadota > Gammaproteobacteria > Pseudomonadales > Pseudomonadaceae > Pseudomonas > Pseudomonas alabamensis. Next base: position 470,167 of record CP013997.1, on the reverse strand, counting down.
CGATGAACCTGGTCGGCTTCGAGCATGCCGCCGCCTCCGACGCGGACAAGGCCACGGTGGCCCGTGTGCGTGAGCAACTGGCCGACCCACGGACCCTGTTCACCCTGAACGACGCCGCGGGCTGCAGCGTCACGCAGCAGACCTTGGAAAGCCCTCTTTTCGGCCAGGCACCCGCTGCCCATGAGCATGCACACGAAAAGCCCGACGCGCATGCCCATGAGCACGAGCACGCGCACAGCGACATCCACGCCCACTACGCCTTGACCTGCACCACGCCGGGCGCCCTCACCCAGCTCGACCTGGCGCCTCTGTTCCAGCACTTCCCGGCCACGCGTACGCTGCACGTCCAGCTCATAGGCCCCAACGGTCAGAAGGGGCTGGAGGCTACCGCCACCCAGGCCAAGGTCGCGTTCTAAGATGGGGACGCCGCTGATCGAGTTGCGTGACCTGTCCTTTGCCTGGCCAGGTCAGCCGCCTTTGCTGGACATCGCCGCGTTCGACCTGCAGGCAGGCGAAACCCTGTTTCTCAAGGGCCCCAGCGGCAGCGGCAAGACCACGCTGCTGGGCCTGCTCGGCGGCGTCAACCGGCCAGACCGCGGCAGTGTTCGTCTGCTCGGGCAACCGTTGGAGGCGCTGGGTCAGGGCGCCCGGGATCGCTTCCGGGTCGACCACACCGGCTACATCTTCCAGCAGTTCAACCTGCTGCCATTCCTGTCGGTGCGCGAAAACGTCGAGCTGCCCTGCCGCTTCTCGCGCAGCCGCGCCGAACGTGCCTCGCAACGGCATGGCAGCGTGGAGCGTGCCGCGTCCGCTTTGCTGACGCACCTGGGACTGAAGGACGAGGCGCTGCAGACGCGGCGGGCCGACACGCTGTCAATCGGCCAGCAGCAACGGGTCGCAGCCGCACGGGCCCTGATCGGCCAGCCCGAGCTGATCATCGCCGACGAACCCACCTCGGCGCTGGATGCCGACACGCGCGAAGCCTTCCTCCAGCTGCTCTTCGCCGAATGCCAAAGTGCGGGCGCCAGCCTGCTGTTCGTCAGCCACGACCAGAGTCTGGCCCCCCTGTTCGACCGTCATCTGTCGCTGGCCGAGCTCAACCGCGCCAGTACGCCCCAGGAGGCTTGATGTACCTGCTCCGTCTTGCCCTGGCCAGCCTGGCCAATCGGCGCTTCACCGCCTTTCTGACCGCCTTCGCCATCGCTCTCTCGGTGTGCCTGCTGCTGGCGGTGGAACGGGTACGTACCGAAGCTCGTACCAGTTTCGCCAGCACCATCAGCGGCACCGACCTGATCGTCGGCGCCCGATCGGGCTCGGTGAACCTGCTGCTGTACTCGGTCTTTCGCATCGGCAACGCCACCAACAACATCCGCTGGGACAGCTACACCCATTACGCCAACGACCCGCGGGTAAAATGGGCCATCCCGATCTCCCTGGGCGATTCGCACCGGGGCTATCGTGTGATGGGCACCACGGGCGCCTACTTCGACCACTACCGCTATGCGCGCCAGCAGCCCCTGCACATCGCCCAGGGCCGCCCCTTCGCCAACGATCCGTTCGAGGTGGTGCTCGGCGCCGACGTGGCCGAGGCGCTGCATTATTCGCTGGGCGACAGGCTGGTACTGGCCCATGGCGTGGCGGCCATCAGCCTGGTCAAGCACGACGACAAACCCTTCACGGTGGTCGGCATCCTCGAGCGCACCGGCACCCCGGTCGACCGCACGCTGCACATCAGCCTGGCCGGCATGGAAGCCATTCACGTCGATTGGCACAACGGTGTGCCTGCGCGGGGTGCGGGCCGGATCAGCGCGGATCAGGCGCGCACCATGGACCTGCAGCCGACCGCCATCACGGCGTTCATGCTGGGCCTGAACAGCAAGATCGCCACCTTCAGCCTGCAGCGCGAGATCAACGAATTCCGGGGCGAGCCCTTGCTGGCCATTCTGCCCGGCGTCGCCCTGCAGGAACTGTGGAGCCTGATGAGCACGGCCGAGCAGGCGCTGTTCGTGGTCTCGCTGTTCGTGGTACTGACCGGCTTGATCGGCATGCTCACGGCGATTCTCACCAGCCTCAACGAACGGCGTCGGGAAATGGCCATCCTGCGCTCGGTCGGCGCCCGCCCCTGGCACATCGCGGGGCTGCTGGTGCTCGAAGCGCTGACCCTGGCCCTGGTCGGCATCCTGGCCGGGCTGGCCCTGCTCTATGTCGGCATCGCGCTGGCGCAAGGCTACGTACAGGCCCACTATGGGCTGTTCCTGCCCCTGGCCTGGCCCAGTGCCCACGAATGGACCTTGCTGGGTATCATCCTGGGCGCGGCCTTGCTGATGGGCAGCGTGCCGGCCTGGCGTGCCTACCGGCAATCGTTGGCCGATGGTTTGTCCATTCACCTGTGAGGGTCGTCATGCGTCGTGTGCTGTCGATGGTACTGGCCTTGGCCATGGCGCCGCTCTGGGCGGCCGAACCCCGCGAGCTGGACTGGCCGCAGCTGATCCCTGAAGGGGCACCGGTCATCGTGCCGCAGATGGCCCCGCTGCACGACCTGTCGCAACTGGGTAGCGCCCTGGGTGGCGAAGGGGCACCGGCCGCCCAGCAACCGGCGCCCGATGCACCGGTGGTCAAGGCCCTCGATGGCCAGGCGGTGAAGCTGCCCGGCTACATCGTGCCGCTGGAGGTGAGCGAGGAAGGCCGGACCACGGACTTCCTGCTGGTGCCGTACTACGGCGCCTGCATCCATGTGCCACCGCCGCCGGCCAACCAGATCGTGCATGTGGTCAGCGAGATGGGCGTGCGCCTCGAAGACCTCTACCAACCCTATTGGATCGAGGGCCGGATGCAGGTGAAATCGGTCGCCAGCGAACTGGCGCAGGCGGGCTACCAGATGGAGGCCGAGAAAATCTACGCGTACGAGCTGAAATAGCGTCTACGTCGCGGTTTACGCCCAGTTCCTTGAGCTGGGTCAAAAGTTTGGCGAAGCCGCGTCCTTACCATGGGGCCCCTCGATTATTCACGTCCTTTCTGGAGCCCCCATGAACAAGTCCCTGCTCGGCGCCTCGCTCGTTGCCCTGGCGCTCGCGGCCCCCGTGGCGCACGCCTATCAACCGGGTGACGTCATCCTGCGCGCCGGCGCCATCGTCACCGCGCCGAACGAAGACAGCGGCGAGCTGAAACTCGACGGTGCCAAGGTATCCGGCACCAAGGCGACCCTGGACAGCGACACACAGCTGGGTCTGACCCTCGGCTACATGCTGACCGAGCACGTCGGCATCGAACTGCTGGCCGCCACGCCGTTCCAGCACACGGTCGGGGTCAAGGGGCTGGGCGCTGGCCTGGATGGCAAGCTGGCGGACATCAAGCAGTTGCCGCCGACCCTGTCGCTGCAGTACTACCCGCTCGACGCGTCGTCGCGCTTCCAGCCGTATGCGGGCATCGGCATCAACTACACGATGTTCTTCGACGAAGACCTCAGCAGCACGCGCAAGGCCCAGGGCTTCCGCAACCTGAAGATGCAGGACTCGGTCGGCCTGGCCGGGCAGCTGGGCATGGACTACATGCTGACCGATCACCTGCTGGTGAACGCGGCCGTGTGGTACGTGGACATCAACACCAAGGCCTCGATCGACGGCCCCAGCGCGCTGGGCGTGGGCAAGACCAAGGTCAACGTGGAAGTGGACCCGTGGGTCTACATGGTCGGTGTCGGCTACAAGTTCTAAACGCGTCACGCGGCGTGCCTGGCACGCCGCTTCTTTTTCCGGCGCGGACGGTCAGCGCCCCAGCAGCAGAGCCAGGCCTTCCACCAGCGGGGTCGGCTCGTCGAGGCGCAGCCGCGTCAGCAGGCGCCGGTTGTCTGCCCGGGAATGCCGGATGTCACCCGAGCGCGCCGGGCCGTTGCTCACCGCAGGCAACCCACCCAGCACTTCGCCCAGTGCCGCCAACAGCTGGTTCAACGAGGTGGCCTTGTTCAGGCCGACGTTGATGGCGCCCTCTTCCACCGTCGGCAACGTCAGCCCTTGCACCAGCAGCTTGACCAAATCCCCCACATAGAAGAAGTCGCGCGTCTGTTCGCCGTCGCCGAACACGGTGATCGGCACCGCCTTGCTGGCACGCTCGGCGAAGATGCTGATCACGCCGGAGTACGGCGAGGACGGGTCCTGGCGCGGCCCGAAGATGTTGAAGAAGCGGAACACGACCGGCTCCAACCCATGTTGCCGGCGATAGAAGTCCAGGTATTGCTCGCTGGCCAGCTTGTCCACCGCATAGGGGGTCAGCGGCGCCTTGGGCGTGTCTTCGACGATCGACTGACCTTCCCCGTTGTTGCCGTAGACCGCCGCGCTGGAGGCGAAGACCACGCGCCGCACGCCATGGATGCGCATCGCCTCGCAGACGTTCAGGGTGCCGATGAAGTTGCTCTGGTGGGTGCGTACCGGGTCATCGACCGAGGCCTGCACGGACGCCACCGCGGCCAGGTGCACCACCGCCTGGCAGCCTTCCATGGCCCGCGCGACCAGCGCTGCGTCGGCCACGTCGCCTTCGATCAGCTCGAGGCGAGGATCGTGCAATTGCAGGTTGTCGCGCTTGCCGGTGGACAGGTCGTCGAGGATACGGACCGCATGGCCCTGCCTCAACAGCGCGTCGCTCAAGTGCGAACCAATGAAACCGGCACCGCCGGTGATCAGAATGGGCGCGTCAGCCATGTCGATAGAACCGATCCAGGAGAGGAGGCAGGCCGGCGCGCCAGGCGCGTGGCTTGATGCCGAAGGTGTGGAGGATTTTCTTGCAGGCCAGCACCGCGTGCTGGGGCTCTTCGCTGGCGTCGGCACGGGCGGCGTGTGCCTGGGCGGTGGGCGCCTGGATGGCCAGTTTCTGCCACTGCGCGGCTTCGCTCAGGATCGCCTGGCCCAGCGCCAGGGGCGTGGTCGCTTCGTTGCCGGCATAGTGGTAGGTCCCCCACAACGGCGCCTCGCAATCGAGCTGCTTGAGCACCGACAGGATCACCCGTGCCGCATCGTCCACCGGGGTGGGGTTGCCGCGCCGGTCATCGGCCAGCAGCAGCTCATGGGGTTGCTCGGCCCGCGTCAGGAAGCGCCCGAGCACGCCGTCACGGCTCTCGTCGAGCAACCAGCCGAAGCGCAGCAGCACGTGCTGCGGACAGGCAGCGCGTACACTCTGCTCGATGCGCCAGAGCGCCTGACCGCGCAGGCCGAGCGGCACCGGCTCGTCCTTCTCGCTGTACGCCGTGGCACGTGAGCCGTCGAAGACGCGGTAGCTCGAAGGCTGGACCAGGGTGATCTGGTGGTGCTGGCACAGCTCGGCCAGACGCTCGACGCCACGCTCCTGCAAGGCCAGGCGGGCTTCGCTGACCGACGCGGCCTGAAACCAGTCGAAGTAATAGGCCAGGTTGACCAGGGCATCGGGACGATGATCATCGAGCAGCTGCGTCAGGCTCGCGGCATCCCACCCCTGGTCAGGCGGCCTGGGCGCCAGAAACTGAATGTCTTCCTCGGCACCGAGGCGAATCAGCGATTGCCCCAGGGCACTTCCACCCCCCAACAGCATCAGGCGCATTCGCATAGAGTCAGCAGATCCGGACAGGTGGTTAGAAAGCAGCCATTTTGCGGGTTCTTTTCGGCAGAGCGCAACCCTGGCAGGGCGAAGCGGGCTCCGGATTTCTCCTACGCAAGCCTAGGAACGATCTTGCATGCAGAAGCGATAGATTCCGGCATCACTCTCGAAAATAACCTGTTCAAATTTTCCTACTTCCCAGGTTCGAGGGATTCGACGTGTGTAAACGGAGAAGGAAAATCATGAGGGCAAGCCAGGCGCCAATCCTGTTTGATGAACGACAGCGCCTCACGCCAGCCCGCTCGCCAAGCAAGCCCTCGATGCACTTCACGAACTCGTGCGCCTTTCAGTCCCAGATGCCTATGTATTACAACCAGATAAGGCATTGTTGATCGATAACGCAAGCGTTCTGCATGGCAGAGCGACCCTGCGCGACAATGCTCGATTGCTGGTACGTCTGTTCGGTTATTCGTCGCGCGTGCATCCCCTCGTCATTCGAGCCGACCCACTCATCGTGCGCGGCTAAGCGCCTCGAGACCCTTATGGACATTGATCTCTCGATTGCACTGATACTCGGCATGGTCGCGCTATTGGCAGGCTTCTTCGACGCCATCGTCGGTGGCGGTGGTTTGCTGACCTTGCCAGCCCTGTTCGTAGCCGGTCTCGATCCGCTATCGGCCATGGCCACCAACAAGCTACAAGCGTCCTGCGCCAGCGTTTCAGCAACGGCGGCCTTCGCTCGCAGGGGCATGATCGACTGGCGAGCCGACGCAGGGCCTGCCATCGCTTCATGCATGGCGGGAGCAGTAGGCGCCTTGTCCATCAGCATGATCCCTCGAGGCGTGCTTCAAGCTGCGATACCCCTCCTGCTGCTCGCCGTAGCTGCCTACTTCGCGCTGAGCCCGAAGGTCGATGAGCGGCCGCGAAAAAGTCGGATCTCACGTTACGCCTTCATGTTGGCCGTCGTCCCGATCATCGGCTTCTACGACGGGGTATTCGGTCCTGGGACGGGATCTTTCTTCATGATTGCCTTCATGCTGCTGCTCGCACAGCCACTGCTTACAGCAGTCTGCCGAAGCAAGCTTCTCAACGCCGCCTGTAATGTCGGCGCCCTGTCGGTCTTCATGCTCAACGGCGCCGTGCTCTGGCCATTGGCACTGATCATGTCGGTGGCGGCGATAACGGGCGCGCAATTAGGCGCGCGGTGCGCCTTGCGCTTCGGCACACACTTGATCAAGCCTGTCGTCATCATCGTATGCTGCCTGATGGCGTTGAAGCTGCTCTGGAGCGCAGAACACCCCGTGCGTCTCTGGATCGAGGCATTGCCAGGGTAGGCCGTCATTCGACTTCGAACAGCCCGTTGTTCGAAGGCCTGCTGCTCAGCCGCTCACGCACATCCTCATCGATACGCGGATCGTCAGGACGATACAGCTTCACCTGGCGATAGGTGCTGATGCGGTTGATCTCGGTGCCCAGGTACTCCCAGACCACCCGGGTACAGGCCGGGTTGCGCCGGTCGCCGCTGGACACGCCGGCCTTCAGGCCATTGAGCCGGGTGATGCGGCTCTTGAAGCTGGGGATCAGGATGGTCTGGCTCATCTCGTTGAAGGTCAGCGACTCGTAGTCGACGAGGAACAGCCGGTCCTGCAACTGGAAGGCCGCGCCCAGGTAGCGGCAGCGTACCCAGTCTTCGGCCTGCACGTCGGTGCTGCTGGTCCGTTCCTGGCGTTCCTGACGCTCGAACAGGAACGCGCCGCGCTCCTCACGCAGGTGCACCAGCGACAGCAGGATCATGCCGGGGACCGAGAGGCAGTTGGAATACTCGAAGTAGTAGCCGCAGTAGCGTGACAGGTTGCCGGCGTGGGCGTGCAAGGGCCTGAACAGCTCACTGATCGGATCGCCGTCCGGCGTGGTCGCCGGCGTCGCCTGGCGCGCTCCGAACAGCTGGGCGAACTGCTCGCCGGGCAGGCTCAACTCGTAGTCCTCGACGCCGAAGAAATCGCCGATGCGCTTGAGGTTGTAGGGCGTGGGCTGGCTCTGTCCGCTGAGGTACTTGTTGAACTGGGCGCGGTTGATCGACAGCTGCCGGCAGACCTCGGAAATGGAGCGGTAATGGCTGCAGGCAAGCTTGAGATTGGCGGCGAAATGTTCGCTCATCGTGGGCGTCCGGGTGATGCTATGGACGCCATCATAGCATCAAGTCGCATCAATTCAGAGCAAGCCGCGAAATTGTAACTGTACTTGTCATGCCCAACCATGCGCCCCATGGCATCGGCGCGCCCGCGTCGAGCCGCTTTTTCCATGCCAAGAGAATAAGAATCGAGGTTCTTCCATGCTTGATGCGCTCAACGATTTCCTTTCGGGGAAACTCCTCATCGTGCTGATCGTCGGACTCGGCAGCTACTTCACGATCCGCTCGCGGTTCGTGCAGTTCCGCCACTTTGCCCACATGTTCGGCGTCTTCAAGGAATCGCTGCGCGGCCAGGCAGGCCAACTGAGTTCTTTCCAGGCACTGATGCTCAGCCTGGCCGGTCGCGTCGGCGCCGGTAACATTGCAGGTGTCGGCATCGCCGTGACCCTGGGTGGCCCGGGCGCCGTGTTCTGGATGTGGGTCACGGCCCTGGTGGGCATGGCCAGCAGCTTCTTCGAGTGCACCCTGGCGCAGGTCTACAAGCGCGCCGACGGTGACGGTCTGTACCGCGGCGGCCCGGCGTACTACATCCTGCACGGCCTGAAATTCAAGGGCATGGCGATCGTCTTCTCGCTCCTGCTGCTGGTCACCTACGGTTTCGCCTTCATCGGCCTGCAGTCCTACACCGTGACCCACTCGCTGCAGAACGCCTTCTCGCTCGAGCCGACCCATACGGGCATCGTGCTGGCCGTGCTGCTGGCCCTGACCTTCATCGGCGGCATCAAGCGCATCGCCTCGGTCTCGGACCTGCTGGTCCCGATCAAGACCATGGCCTACATCGGCGTGACCCTGTACGTCATCGGCACTCAGATCGAACACGTGCCGGCCATGCTGGAAACCATCTTCAAGAGCGCCTTCGGCCTGGACCCTGCCTTCGGCGGCCTGCTGGGCAGCGCCATCGTCATGGGCGTGAAGCGCGGCGTGTTCGCCAACGAAGCCGGTCTGGGCAGTGCCCCGAACGTGGCCGCCGTGGCCGCCGTCAAGCACCCGGGCGCGCAAGGCGTGGTGCAGGCGTTCAGCGTGTTCCTCGACACCTTCGTGATCTGCACCTGCACCGCGCTGCTGATCCTGCTGTCGGGCTTCTATACCCCTGGCTTCGAAGGTGACGGCATCGTCCTGACGCAGAACTCGCTGGCCGCCGTGGTCGGTGACTGGGGCCGTATCTTCGTCAGCGTGGCGCTATCGCTGTTCGTCTTCACCTGCATCCTCTATAACTACTACCTGGGCGAGAACAGCCTGCAGTTCCTGACCCGCAACCGCGCCGTGCTGATGGGCTTCCGCGCCCTGGTGCTGGTACTGGTGATCTGGGGCTCGACCCAGGACCTGACGACCGTGTTCGCCTTCGCCGACATCACCATGACCTGCCTGGCCTTCGTCAACCTGGTCGCCCTGGCCCTGCTGTTCAATGTCGGCCTGCGGGTGATGCGCGACTATGACGCCCAGCGCCGTGCCGGCATCAAGCAGCCGGTGTTCGACTCGGCGAAGTTCCAGGACCTGGACCTGGACCGTGCCGCCTGGCCGGCCAACCCGACCGTCGACGCGCCGGTCGACGCGGCACCTGCAGCGGCCCACGCCCGCCACTGATCCAGCCTCTGCGCCAGCCGCCCCGTCCGCGGGCGGCTGCTTCTCTTCGCTTCTTTCGTTACGGAATGCGCCATGCGTGCAGTCAAGAATCTCTTCGTCCTCTATACCGGGGGCACCATCGGCATGCTCGAGACCCCCTCGGGCCTGGCGCCTGCGGGCGGCTTCGAAGCGCGGATGCGCGATCACCTCGCGACCTGCAGCGATGCCCCTCGACTGAGCTGGACCTTGCGTGAGCTCGACCCGCTGATCGACAGCGCCAACATGCAGCAGGCCAACTGGCTGGCCATGCGCGATGCCATCGTCGACGCCGTCGAGCGCGACGGGCATGACGGTGTGCTGGTGCTGCACGGCACTGACACCTTGGCCTACAGCGCAGCAGCCCTGTCCTTTCTGCTGCTCGGCTTGCCGGTACCGGTCGTGCTGACCGGCTCGATGCTGCCGGCCGGTGTGCCTGACAGCGACGCCTGGGACAACCTGCGGGGTGCCTTGCATGCCCTCGAGAACGGCATGGACGCGGGTGTGCAGCTCTACTTCCATGGCAAGCGACTGCATGGCTGCCGTGCCTCCAAGCTGCGCAGCGAGGCCTTCGACGCCTTCACCGTGCTGCCACGCGAGCGCCATGGCCCAACGGCCGAAGCGGTGCCGGACGTGCTCAGCTACCGGCAGCGTCGCCAGCCCGTCAACCTGGCAGTCATGCCCATGTTCCCTGGTGTACGCGCTGCCCATGTACGGGCCGTGCTGGCCAGCGGTGTTCAAGGGCTGCTGTTGGAGTGCTATGGCAGTGGCACCGGGCCGTCCGAAGACCAGGCCCTGCTCGATGCCTTGAGCGAAGCGCACCGCGATGGCGTGGTCATTGCCGCCATCAGCCAATGCCCGGAAGGCGCGGTGCAGTTCGACACCTATGAAGCCGGCAGCCGCCTGCGTGATACCGGGTTGATCAGTGGCGGTGGCATGACCCGCGAGGCAGCACTGGGCAAGCTGTTCGCCCTGTTGGGCGCGGGGCTGGATGCGCAGGCGTGTGAGCACTGGTTCGGGCTGGACCTGTGTGGCGAGCGCGCTTGAGCGCTGCCTGCAACTGGTCTGTTGTAGGGTACGCTGCATAGGCCGCACACAAGATAGATATTTGCTCGGCATCCTGCCGCTCGTCCAAGCAGGGTGCTGAAGGCAAGCGCGCCTCATGTGCCCCATCGATTCCCTTCCCTGTACCCGCGCAGCTGTCTGCTGGACGTACGCCTCAGCGCTGTGGTTCGAGGGCAGCCTTGGTGCTATGCTGGATGCCAAGAGCACAGAGGTACAGACCCATGAAATCCAAGGTGTTTTTCTCGGATCAATTGGTCGTCGAGGCCAACGCCAAACTTGCCAAACGCCGAGACGGCACTCGCCGTACGCTTCCGCTAGAAGTAGGTGACATCATCTACAGTATGCGTCAGAGCACAGATGAAATCCGGACTGCCTTCGAGATCGCTTCGGCACGCTTGAGGAAAATGTAAGGCCTATGGAGAACGGTGGTTACAACTTCATCTACACCGAACTGGTCAAGAACGAAGATGACATTCTGGGCATCATTGCCTACTCGCTCTACAAGCGGCAGAAAATCGAATTTATCAAAGCGTTCAAGGCTAAGCATGGCCGAGATCCTACAGACGCTGACCTCTCCCACTTTCACGAAGTCAGCAACTCGAGTTTTCAGTTACAGGCCTATCGCGACCAGGCGGACAAACTGGCTCAAGATTTCTTGACGATCTCCTTGGAAACCAGAGCTGAAGCACTCGAGCAGTATTACGAGACCAAAACAACCGATGCGATAAGAGGCTACAAGCCAAGCTTCTGGCTAGGCGTTTCCCAGGGGGTAGTGGCCTCGATCATTTTCGTGCTGCTCTTGGGAGTGCTGGTCATCTTTACATGGAGCCTCAACCAAGGCCCCAGGCAAGTGATCGAGCAGATCTTCGACGTGAAGATCCTCAACAACCCGTCGGCGCCACGTGATTCAGCGGGTGAATCGGATGCACCTGCCAGGTCCGATGACGCCTGATTACGCCATGTTAGTCCCTGTACGCACAGCCAATCACGAAGGTGGCCGGTCCTCGGGTGCGCACGTATCCAGGTTTTCTTCATCAACGGTTATGATGAAATAGTCGCCTCCCACATACCGAATATGCAACTTGTCCATAGGCAACTGCCCTTCTGGAGGGGTAAGTGTGTAGATCGACATCAAAAAGTCTATGGGCCCCACGGGTTTATTGGCGTACAGATGACAGCCCAAGGTGAATAGCGCACCGCCTGCCATAAAGAGGGGCGCTGCATACAGACGTACATACCCGAGCCAGAAGAGACCGGCGGAGCGGGAGTAGCGGCCCGCTGATGGATCGAAGGCCAGTACAAGCAGAGCCAGTAAGGCGATCGCAGCACCCGCTGCAATCAGGATTCCGCCTACGTAGGCATCACTTTTTCTATAACCGCCAAGATAGAGCGCATAAAGTTCGCAAAATCTTGGAATATGGTGCTTGCCTACCACTGCATCCAGCTTGACTTCGATTCGATCGAAGGCCTCATCTTCCGATTGCATGATCCACTCCCTTGAAAATCTGGATGCTAAGCAATTACGGCAGCAAGTGGGGGACCTAAGCGCACGCTCAGAAGCTCCCTACAGTAAAATAAGAAGTTTCTTCGGACGACTTCATGTTTTCGCCAGGGTGTTTTCGCATTCACTCGCGGTAGGCATAAAAAAACCCGGAGCATGAGCCCCGGGTTTGTGGTCTGGCGCACTGCCTGACGGTTCGACTCAGAACGGAATATCGTCGTCGAAGCTGTCGAAATCAGCCGCCGGCTGCTGCTGGGGTGCCGGTTGCTGCTGCGGACGCTGTGGCGCCTGCTGTGGGCGCTGGGCCTGCTGGCGTGGCGGAGCCTGGTTGTACTCGTTGCCGCCCTGGTTCTGGCCCTGGTTGTAGTTGCCACCACCCTGGTTACCGCCACCCTGGTTGTACTGACCACCACCGTCCTGGTTCTGCTGACGGCCGCCGAGCAGCTGCATGGAGCCCTGCATATCGACGATGATTTCGGTGGTGTAACGCTTGATACCGTCCTTTTCCCACTCGCGGGTCTGCAGCTTGCCCTCGATGTACACCTGGGAACCCTTGCGCAGGTATTCGCCGGCGATCTCGGCCAGACGGCCGAACAGGGAAACGCGGTGCCACTCGGTGCGCTCGACTTTCTGACCGGACTGCTTGTCGGTCCACTGCTCGCTGGTCGCCAGGCTCAGGTTGGTCACGGCGTTACCGTTGGGCAGATAGCGGACTTCGGGATCCTGGCCGCAGGTACCGACCAGAATGACTTTGTTAACCCCACGGGCCATAACGTTCTCCTAGGCTTCACGCGCGGTCGAGGTCGGGTCTACCAGACGCTCGAGGGTCGCGCGATCCAAAATTTTCGTATCGAGTTTGATGTAGATGGCAGCTTCTTCCTCTACCACTACGGCATCGGTCACTCCCGGCACGGCCATCAGGCGCGTGGTCAATCCGGCCTCGCGCAACGCGCCAGGCGACAACGGCAGGCGCAGGCTGGTCACGTAGGGCGGTTCATTCATGCCCAGTGTCGCGAGCAGCCAGACCAGGCAGAGCCCTGCGCAACCGAGGAACACCGTCCCCAGGCCACCGTGCTGGAACAGCCAGCCACCCATGATGCCGCCCAAGGCGGCACCGAGGAACTGACTGGTGGAATACACCCCCATGGCCGTGCCCTTGCCGCCCGCAGGCGATACCTTGCTGACCAGCGAAGGCAGCGACGCCTCCAGCAGGTTGAAGGCCGTAAAGAATACCACGGTGCCCGTCACCAGTCCGCGCAAGTTGTCAGCCCACTGCCAGAAGAACAGCTCCACCAGCAGCAGGACACTGACCGCGCCGAGCAGCACACGCTTCATCTTGCGCTTTTTTTCGCCGTAGATGATGAACGGGATCATTGCAAAAAATGAGATCAGCAAGGCCGTCAGGTACACCCACCAGTGCTGTTCCTTGGGCAGCCCTCCCCGCTCGACGAACGCCAGGGGCAGGACGACGAAGCTGGCCATGAGGATGGCATGGAGGATGAAGATGCTCAGGTCCAGCCGCAGCAGGTCCGGGTTGCGCAGGGTCGGGCCCAGGGCTTGGCGAGCCACGCCGGATTCACGGTGCTGCAGGACGCTGTGGCCCGCCGGGACGACGAAGGCGATCAGGCCGATGCCGACCACCGCCAGCACCGCCGTGGCCAGAAACAGGCCCGACAGCCCGAACGCGCCTGTCAGCAGCGGGCCGACCACCATCGCCACGGCGAACGACAGGCCGATGCTCATGCCGATCATGGCCATGGCCTTGGTCCGGTGCTGCTCGCGGGTCAGGTCCGACAGCAGGGCCATGACCGCCGCCGAGATGGCGCCCGCGCCCTGCAGCACACGGCCGGCGATGATGCCCCAGATGGAGTCGGCCTGGGCCGCCAGCAGGCTGCCGAGGATGAACAGCACCAGGCCGGCATAGATGACCGGTCGGCGGCCGATGCGGTCGGAAATCATCCCGAAGGGGATCTGCAGGACCGCCTGGGTCAGGCCATAGGCGCCAATCGCCAGCCCGATCAAGGCGGGCGTCGCGCCTGCCAGGTCCATGCCGTAGGTGGCCAGGACCGGCAGCACCATGAACATGCCCAGCATACGGAAGGCGAAGACAAGGGCCAAGCCGCTGGCAGCGCGGGTTTCGCTGCCGCTCATGCGATCATGGGGAGCGTCGTGCATGGTGTAACCTCATATGAACCGGCAGGAATTCTATCAGTCCGACAGCTTGACGGCATCTGCGCGACGCTTTGCCGCGTGATGGCCGTGCGCCGTATACTTCGTCGTTTATGCCCGCCAAGCGAGGCCGCAGTGGACAAGATCCTGATTCGTGGGGCACGCACCCACAACCTGAAGAACATCGACCTGACCCTGCCGCGCGACAAGCTGATCGTGATCACCGGCCTGTCCGGTTCCGGCAAGTCCTCCCTGGCGTTCGACACGCTGTACGCCGAGGGTCAGCGACGCTACGTGGAATCGCTGTCGGCCTATGCCCGCCAGTTCCTGTCGATGATGGAAAAGCCCGATGTGGACACCATCGAAGGGCTGTCGCCAGCGATCTCCATCGAGCAGAAATCCACCTCTCACAACCCCCGCTCCACCGTCGGCACCATCACCGAAATCTATGACTACCTGCGCCTGCTCTATGCCCGCGTAGGGACGCCGCGCTGTCCCGACCATGATATCCCGCTGGAAGCGCAAACGGTCAGCCAGATGGTCGACCTGGTGCTCGAGCAGCCGGAAGGTCGCCGGCTCATGCTGCTGGCCCCAGTGATCCGCGAACGCAAGGGCGAGCACCTGGCCGTGTTCGATGAGCTGCGTGCGCAGGGCTTCGTGCGCGCCCGGGTCAACGGCAAGCTGTACGAGATGGACGAACTGCCCAAGCTCGACAAGCAGAAGAAGCACAGCATCGATGTGGTCGTGGACCGTTTCAAGGTGCGCGCGGACCTGCAGCAGCGCCTGGCCGAATCCTTCGAGACCGCGCTCAAGCTGGCCGACGGCATCGCCCTGGTCGCGCCCATGGACGACGAGGCGGGAGAAGAAACGATCTTCTCTGCACGCTTCGCCTGCCCGATCTGTGGCCATGCCATCAGCGAGCTGGAACCCAAGCTGTTCTCGTTCAACAACCCGGCCGGCGCCTGCCCGACCTGCGACGGCCTGGGGGTCAAGCAGTTCTTCGACACCAAGCGCCTGATCAACAACGAGCTGACCCTGGCCGAAGGCGCGATCCGCGGCTGGGATCGGCGCAACGTCTACTACTTCCAGATGCTCGGCTCGCTGGCCGGGCACTACCGCTTCAGTATCGACAAGCCCTTCGGACAGCTGTCGGCCGACCATCAGAAGGTCATCCTGCACGGTAGCGGCAAGCAGAACGTCGACTTCAAGTACCTGAACGACCGTGGCGACATCGTCAAGCGCTCGCACCCGTTCGAGGGCATCATCCCGAACCTGGAGCGCCGCTACCGCGAAACCGAGTCGACGTCCGTGCGTGAGGAACTGGCCAAGTACCTGGGTACCCAGCCCTGCCCTGACTGCCGCGGTACGCGTCTGCGTCGCGAGGCGCGTCATGTCTGGGTGGGCGAAAAGACGCTGCCAGCCGTCACCAGCCTGCCGATCGGTGATGCGAGCGCCTACTTCGGCGACCTGACCTTGACCGGCCGCCGAGGCGAGATCGCGTCGAAGATCCTCAAGGAGATCTGCGAGCGCCTGCAGTTCCTGGTCAACGTCGGCCTCGACTACCTGACCCTGGACCGCAGCGCCGACACCCTGTCCGGGGGCGAAGCGCAGCGCATCCGCCTGGCCAGCCAGATCGGCGCCGGCCTGGTGGGGGTGATGTACATCCTCGACGAGCCCTCGATCGGCCTGCACCAGCGCGACAACGATCGCCTGCTGGCGACGCTCAACCATCTGCGCGACCTGGGCAACACGGTGATCGTGGTCGAACACGACGAAGACGCCATCCGTCTGGCCGACTATGTGGTCGATATCGGTCCCGGCGCCGGCGTGCATGGCGGCAGCATCGTCGCCGAGGGGACGCCCCAGCAGGTCATGGATCACCCTGACTCGCTGACCGGCAAGTACCTGTCCGGACGCAAGAAGATCGTCGTGCCTGGCAAGCGTACGCCGCGCAACAAGAAGCTGTCGCTCAAGCTCAAGGGTGCACGCGGCAACAACCTGCAGAACGTCGACCTGGAAGTCCCGATCGGCCTGCTGACCTGCGTGACCGGCGTGTCCGGTTCGGGCAAGTCGACGCTGATCAACAACACCCTGTTCCCCCTGGCCGCGACCGCGCTCAATGGTGCCAGCACGCTGGAGGCCGCGCCTCACGCCAGCATGGATGGCCTGCAGCACCTGGACAAGGTCGTCGACATCGACCAGAGCCCGATCGGCCGCACGCCCCGCTCCAACCCGGCCACCTACACCGGGCTGTTCACGCCGATCCGCGAGCTGTTCGCCGGTGTGCCGGAGTCGCGCTCACGGGGCTATGGCCCGGGACGGTTCTCCTTCAACGTCAAGGGCGGGCGCTGCGAGGCGTGCCAGGGCGACGGGCTGATCAAGGTCGAGATGCACTTCCTGCCTGACATCTACGTGCCGTGCGACGTCTGCAAGAGCAAGCGCTACAACCGCGAAACGCTCGAGATCAAGTACAAGGGCAAGAACATCCACGATGTGCTGGAGATGACCATCGAGGATGCTCGAGGCTTCTTCGACGCGGTGCCTGCGCTGGCGCGCAAACTGCAGACCCTCATGGACGTGGGCCTGTCCTACATCAAGCTGGGACAATCGGCCACGACGCTGTCCGGGGGCGAGGCGCAGCGGGTCAAGCTGTCCCGGGAGCTGTCCAAGCGTGACACGGGCAAGACGCTGTACATCCTCGACGAACCTACCACCGGGCTGCACTTCGCGGACATCCAGCAACTGCTGGACGTGCTGCACCGGCTACGTGACCATGGCAACACCGTGGTGGTGATCGAGCACAACCTGGACGTGATCAAGACGGCCGACTGGCTGGTCGACCTGGGCCCTGAGGGCGGCTCCAAGGGTGGGCAGATCATCGCCAGCGGCACGCCTGAGCAATTGGCCGAGATGAAGCAGTCCTACACGGGCCATTACCTCAAGCCCCTGCTGGAGCGCGATCGCGCCTGAAGAAACGCAAAAGCCGTCGTCCTGTTGGGGACGACGGCTTTCGTGTCACACACCGCTCTACGCGTCGGCGTGAACGTCCAGGGCGACGATTACAGCTGGGATTGCAGGTAATTCTGCAAACCGATCGACTTGATCAGCCCCAGTTGCTTCTCCAGCCAGTAGGCGTGGTCTTCTTCGGTATCGGCCAGCTGCACCCGCAGGATGTCGCGGCTGACATAGTCACGGTGCAGTTCGCACAGCTCGATCCCTTTGCAGAGCGCTGCACGCACCTTGTATTCGAGACGCAGGTCAGAAGCCAGCATCTCAGGCACGGTCGTACCGATGTCGAGGTCGTCAGCACGCATGCGTGGCGTGCCTTCGAGCATCAGGATACGGCGCATCAGGGCATCGGCGTGCTGCGTTTCCTCTTCCATCTCGTGGTTGATACGCTCGTAGAGCTTGCTCAAGCCCCAGTCTTCGTACATGCGCGAGTGGATGAAGTATTGATCGCGTGCCGCCAGTTCGCCCGTCAGCAACGTGTTGAGGTAATCGATTACGTCCGGGTGACCTTGCATTACCCTGGTACTCCACAATGACAATGATGGGCATAGTGTGAACCAGGACGGGCTTCAGGTCACTGAAAAATGCGTGATTGCGTAGATTAAATCCTGCAAACGGTAGTGATATGCATTGAAAAACCGCCCGGATGCGGGCGGTTATTCTTATCATTTAGACTCAGCTCAGCGTGATGCCCAACGCCTGGGCGACGCCTTCTCCGTACGCAGGATCGGCCTGGTAGAAGTACTGCAGCTGACGCTGAACCACATCGGCGCTGACACCGGCCATGGCGCCTGCAATGTTGCTGATCAGCAACGCGCGTTGCTCGGCACTCATCAGACGGAACAAGGCACCGGCATGGCTGAAGTAGTCAGGGTCCTCCCGATGGTCATGGCGATCGGCGCTGCCTGACAGGGCCAATCCAGGCTCTGCATGACGCGGCGACTGCTTGGGCGCATCGGCGTAGCTGTTGGGCTCGTAGTTCGGCGCAGCGCCCCCATTGTTGCCAAAGGCCATGGCGCCGTCACGCTGGTAACTGTGAACGGGGCTACGGGGCGCATTGACGGGTAGTTGCTGGTGGTTGGTGCCGACACGGTACCGATGGGCGTCGGCATAGGCGAACACACGACCTTGCAGCATGCGATCCGGAGACAGCCCCACACCTGGCACCATGTTGCTGGGCCCGAAGGTAGCCTGCTCGACTTCAGCGAAGTAGTTCTGCGGGTTGCGGTTGAGCTCCAGGATGCCCACTTCCTGCAAGGGATAGTCCTTCTGCGACCAGGTCTTGGTCACGTCGAACGGGTTCTCAGCACGCGCCTGGGCCTCTTGCTCGCTCATGGTCTGCACATAGGCCGTCCAGCGAGGGTAGTCGCCGCGCTCGATCGCATCGAACAGGTCACGCTGCGCATAGTCCGGCTCGGTACCCGCCAGGCGTGCGGCATCGGCAGGCGACAGGTTCTTGATGCCCTGTTGCGTCTTGAAGTGCCACTTCACCCAGGTCCGCTCACCCGTGCTGCTGATGAGGCTGTAGGTGTGGCTGCCAAAGCCGTGCATGTGTCGGTAGCCATCAGGGATGCCACGATCAGAGAACAGGATGGTGACCTGGTGCAGCGCCTCGGGCGAGTGCGACCAGAAGTCCCACATCATCTGCGCGCTTTTCAGGTTGGTCTGTGGATGACGCTTCTGGGTGTGGATGAAGTCTGGAAACTTCAGCGGGTCCCGGATGAAGAACACGGGCGTGTTGTTGCCGACGATGTCCCAGTTGCCCTCTTCGGTGTAGAACTTGACGGCGAAACCGCGCGGGTCACGCTCGGTGTCGGCCGAGCCACGCTCGCCGCCCACGGTGGAAAACCGCAGGAAGATCTCGGTGCGCTTGCCGATGTCGGAGAACAGGCGTGCGCTGCTGAGCGCCGTGATGTCCTGCGTGACCGTGAAGGTGCCATAAGCCCCGGAGCCCTTGGCATGCACGCGACGCTCAGGGATGTTCTCCCGATTGAAATGAGCAAGCTTTTCGAGCAGGTGGAAATCATCGAGCAACAGCGGACCCCGTGGGCCGGCGGAACGGGAATTCTGGTTGTCTGCGACGGGGGCACCGCTGGCGGTGGTAAGAATCTGGCTCATGAAGGCTCCTGCTGTACGGACGGTGCCGGCTATGACGGCTTGGGCACAGTATCTGCAGGCAGGCCTACAAGAACAAATTCATTAATTTTTTATCGCTGATAGATTTTTGCAATTCGTTAGCGCACAAAAAACCGGGCACAGGGCCCGGTTCCTTGTAACAGACTGACGTCTTATTCAGCGGCTTCTACAGCACCACCGACTGGACGATCAACCAGTTCGACGTACGCCATAGGCGCGTTGTCGCCAGCGCGGAAACCGCACTTCAGGATGCGCAGGTAGCCACCCTGACGGGCAGCGTAGCGCTTGCCCAGATCGTTGAACAGCTTGCCTACGGCAGACTTCGAACGGGTACGGTCGAAGGCCAGACGACGGTTTGCAACGCTGTCTTCCTTGGCCAGGGTGATCAGCGGCTCGGCAACGCGACGCAGCTCCTTGGCTTTCGGCAGAGTAGTCTTGATCAGCTCGTGCTCGAACAGCGACACCGCCATGTTCTGGAACATAGCTTTGCGGTGGGAGCTGGTACGGCTCAGGTGACGTCCACTTTTACGATGACGCATGATTCATTCCTTACCAAACACTGCGTTCGGTGATTACGACGATCAGGCAGTCGCCTTGTCGTCTTTCTTAAGGCTTGCGGGCGGCCAGTTGTCGAGGCGCATGCCGAGAGACAGACCACGAGAGGCCAGGACGTCCTTGATTTCGGTCAGGGACTTCTTGCCGAGGTTCGGAGTTTTCAACAGCTCGACTTCGGTGCGCTGGATCAGGTCACCGATGTAGTAGATGTTCTCCGCCTTCAGGCAGTTGGCCGAACGTACGGTCAGTTCCAGATCGTCGACTGGACGCAGCAGGATCGGGTCGATCTCGTCTTCCTGCTCGACAACCACCGGTTCGCTGTCACCTTTGAGGTCGACGAACGCAGCGAGCTGCTGTTGCAGGATGGTCGCGGCACGACGGATGGCCTCTTCAGGATCCAGGGTACCGTTGGTCTCAAGATCGATGACCAGCTTGTCCAGGTTGGTGCGCTGTTCGACACGGGCGTTTTCAACCACGTAGGCGATACGACGCACTGGGCTGAACGACGCGTCCAACTGGAGACGACCGATGCTGCGGCTTTCATCCTCGTCGGTCTGACGGGAATCGGCCGGCTCGTAACCGCGACCACGAGCTACGGTGAGCTTCATGTTCAGGGCGCCGTTGGACGCCAGGTTCGCGATCACGTGATCGGGATTGACGATCTCGACATCGTGATCCAGCTGAATATCGGCAGCGGTAACCACCCCCGAACCCTTTTTCGACAAGGTCAGCGTAACTTCGTCACGACCGTGCAGTTTGATAGCCAGGCCTTTCAGGTTCAACAGGATTTCAATGACGTCTTCCTGTACACCTTCGATCGCGGAGTACTCATGGAGTACGCCATCGATCTCGGCCTCGACTACTGCACAGCCAGGCATGGAGGACAACAGGATGCGGCGCAGCGCGTTGCCCAGGGTATGGCCGAAACCACGCTCGAGAGGCTCGAGCGTGATCTTGGCGCGGGTTGGACTGACAACCTGCACATCGATGTGGCGGGGTGTCAGGAACTCATTTACCGAAATCTGCATGGATGCACCTATTTTCTAGCCCTTACTTGGAGTAGAGCTCGACAATCAGGTTTTCGTTGATGTCGGCGGACAGGTCGCTGCGAGCAGGAACGTTCTTGAAAACGCCCGACTTCTTGGCAGCATCCACGTCTACCCACTCAACGCGGCCACGCTGGGCGCACAGTTCAAGGGCTTGAACAATGCGCAGCTGGTTCGACGATTTCTCGCGAACGGCGACCACGTCACCCGGACGAACTTGGTAGGATGGAATGTTCACGGTCTTGCCGTTGACGCTGATCGCCTTGTGCGAAACCAGCTGACGGGATTCGGCGCGAGTCGAACCGAAGCCCATACGGTAGACGACGTTATCCAGACGGCATTCGAGCAGTTGCAGCAGGTTCTCGCCGGTGGCGCCTTTTTTCGAGGCAGCCAGCTTGTAGTAACCGCTGAATTGACGCTCCAGAACACCGTAGATACGACGAACTTTTTGTTTCTCGCGCAGCTGGGTGCCGTAGTCGGACTGACGGCCACGGCGCTGGCCGTGTACACCTGGGGCTGCTTCGATGTTGCACTTCGATTCCAGAGCGCGAACGCCGCTCTTCAGGAACAGGTCAGTGCCTTCACGGCGAGACAGTTTGCATTTTGGACCAATGTAACGTGCCATTTATCTGTCTCCTGATTACACGCGACGCTTCTTCGGCGGACGGCACCCGTTATGCGGGATTGGCGTCACGTCGGTGATGCTGGCGATCTTGTAGCCGCAGCCGTTGAGTGCACGAACAGCGGACTCACGACCGGGACCTGGACCCTTGACGTTGACGTCGAGGTTTTTCAGACCGTATTCCAGCGCAGCTTGACCAGCACGTTCTGCAGCGATCTGCGCGGCGAACGGGGTGGATTTGCGCGAACCACGGAAACCCGAACCACCGGAGGTCGCCCAGGACAAAGCATTGCCCTGACGGTCGGTGATGGTCACGATGGTGTTGTTGAAAGACGCATGGATGTGGGCGATGCCATCAACCACTGTCTTTTTGACTTTTTTACGAGGACGAGCAGCAGGTTTTGCCATGTCTATATTCCCGGGCGGTTACTTGCGGATCGGCTTACGCGGGCCCTTACGGGTGCGTGCGTTGGTCTTGGTGCGCTGACCGCGAACCGGCAGACCTTTACGATGACGCAGGCCGCGGTAGCAACCCAGGTCCATCAAGCGCTTGATCTTCATGTTGATGTCACGACGCAGGTCACCTTCGGTGGTGAACTTCGCGACTTCGCCACGCAGGGTTTCGATTTGCTCGTCGCTCAGATCCTTGATCTTCGCGGCTGGGTTGACACCAGCGTCTGCACAGATTTTCTGCGCAGTTGTGCGACCGACACCATAGATGTAGGTCAGCGAGATAACAGTGTGCTTGTTATCTGGAATGTTGACGCCTGCAATACGGGCCATTCAGTGGAACTCCAGTTGACAGCTACCTACGCCCCGGAAGCCAAGAAAATAGGGCGCAAGATGATATCGCTGTAGAAACGATTAATCAACCCAGCAGCACACTAGCTGCTGGGTTTGTAACGCGGATCACACTCAGCCTTGGCGCTGCTTGTGACGCGGCTCCGCGCTGCAGATGACTCGCACGACACCTTCGCGGCGAATAATCTTGCAGTTGCGGCACAGCTTTTTCACCGATGCACGAACTTTCATCACCAACTCCTCGAACCTTAGGGGCCTATCAGCGCAGCATGCTGCTGCCACCGTAGCCTTTCAGGTTGGCTTTCTTCATCAGGGATTCGTACTGGTGTGAAACGAGGTGCGATTGTACTTGGGACATGAAGTCCATCACAACAACTACCACGATCAGCAACGAGGTCCCGCCAAGGTAGAACGGAACGTTTGCAGCCACCACCAGGAACTGGGGCAGCAGGCACACGGCCGTCATGTATAGAGCACCGAACATGGTCAGACGGGTCAGAACGCCATCAATGTAGCGCGCCGACTGCTCACCAGGACGGATGCCCGGAATAAAGGCACCGGACTTCTTCAGGTTTTCCGCTACGTCTTTCGGGTTGAACATCAACGCTGTGTAGAAGTAGCAGAAGAAGATGATCCCTGCACTAAACAGCAGAATGTTCAACGGCTGACCAGGAGCGATCGACTGCGAGATGTCCTGCAACCAGCCCATACCTTCGGACTGACCGAACCAGGCACCCAGCGAAGCCGGGAACAGCAGAATGCTGCTGGCGAAAATGGCCGGGATGACCCCAGCCATGTTCACCTTGAGCGGCAAGTGGCTCGTCTGCGCAGCGAAGACCTTGCGGCCCTGCTGACGCTTGGCATAGTGAACGGCGATCCGCCGCTGACCACGCTCGATGAACACCACGAAACCGATGATCGCTACTGCGAGCAAACCGATGGCGACCAGGGCGAAAATGTTGATATCGCCTGTGCGCGCAGACTCGAAAGACTGCCCGATTGCTCTCGGAAGACCGGCGACGATACCCGCGAAGATCAACATCGAGATACCGTTGCCCACACCGCGCTCGGTGATCTGCTCGCCCAGCCACATCATGAACATCGCGCCGGCCACGAAGGTGGCGACCGCGACGAAATGGAAGCCGAGGCTCGTAGAGAACGCCACACCCTGATTGGCCAGGCCAATGGACATGCCAGCGGCCTGGACCAATGCCAGGATCACGGTGAGGTAGCGGGTGTACTGGCTGATCTTGCGACGGCCAGCTTCACCTTCCTTCTTCAACTGCTCCAGCTGTGGGCTGACCGCGGTCATGAGCTGCATGATGATCGATGCCGAGATGTACGGCATGATCCCCAGTGCAAAGATGCTCATGCGCTCCAGCGCACCACCGGAAAACATGTTGAACAAGCTAAGAATGGTCCCCTCATTCTGTCGGAACAGTTCCGCCAGGCGGTCAGGATTGATCCCGGGCACTGGGATGTGCGCGCCGATCCGGTAGACGATGATCGCCAGGAACAGGAAGCGCAGACGAGCCCAGAGTTCCGACATCCCGCCCTTACCGAGCGAAGAGAGAGCACCTTGCTTAGCCATTTATTCCTCGAACTTGCCGCCAGCTGCTTCGATAGCCGCACGCGCACCTTTGGTGGCGGCGATACCCTTGAGGGTGACTGCACGAGTGACTTCGCCCGACAGCATGATTTTCACACGCTGAACGTTCTGGTTGATCACGTTCGCGTCCTTGAGGGACTGAACGGTGATCAGGTCACCTTCCACCTTGGCCAGCTCGGACAGACGCACTTCGGCGCGGTCCATGGCTTTCAGCGAAACGAAGCCGAACTTCGGCAGGCGACGGTGCAGCGGCTGTTGACCGCCTTCGAAGCCCGGAGCGATGGTGCCACCGGAACGGGAGGTCTGACCTTTGTGGCCGCGGCCACCGGTCTTGCCCAAACCGCTACCGATACCACGGCCCGGACGATGCTTCTCGCGACGGGAACCCGGCGCTGGACTCAGATCATTGAGTTTCATCGATTAACCCTCGACGCGCAGCATGTAGTAAGCCTTGTTGATCATCCCGCGGTTCTCGGGAGTATCCTGGACTTCTACAGTGTGACCGATGCGACGCAGACCCAGACCCTTCACGCACAGCTTGTGATTGGGCAGGCGACCTGCGGTGCTTTTGATCAGCGTTACTTTGACGGTTGCCATGATCAGAAGATCTCCTCGACGGTCTTGCCGCGCTTGGCAGCAATGGATTCAGGAGATTGCATGGCTTTCAGACCCTTGAAGGTGGCGTAGACCACGTTCACTGGGTTGGTCGAACCGTAGCACTTGGCCAGAACGTTCTGGACGCCAGCAACTTCCAGGACAGCACGCATCGCGCCACCGGCGATGATACCGGTACCTTCGGAGGCAGGCTGCATGTACACCTTCGACGCGCCGTGGGCGGACTTGGTGGCGTACTGCAGGGTGGTGCCCTTCAGGTCGACCTGGATCATGTTGCGACGAGCAGCTTCCATGGCTTTCTGGATCGCAGCCGGAACTTCGCGCGATTTGCCACGGCCGAAGCCGACGCGGCCCTTGCCATCACCTACCACGGTCAGCGCGGTGAAGGTGAAGATACGGCCGCCTTTGACGGTTTTTGCAACGCGGTTAACTTGAACCAGCTTCTCGATGTAGCCTTCGTCGCGCTTTTGGTCGTTATTTGCCATAACTTAGAACTCCAGCCCGCCTTCACGAGCAGCATCAGCCAGCGCCTTGACGCGGCCGTGGTACTTGAAGCCAGAACGGTCGAAAGCAACTTGAGAAACGCCAGCGGCTTTCGCGCGCTCGGCTACCAGCTTGCCAACCTTAGTGGCCGCATCGATGTTGCCAGTGGCACCATCACGCAGGTCTTTGTCCAAGGTCGAGGCGCTTGCCAGAACCTTGCTGCCGTCGGCCGAAATGACCTGGGCGTAGATGTGCTGCGAGGAGCGGAACACGCAGAGACGCACGACTTCGAGTTCGTGCATTTTCAGGCGTGCTTTGCGAGCGCGACGCAGTCGAGTAACTTTTTTGTCGGTCATTTGCTAGGCCCTACTTCTTCTTGGCTTCTTTACGACGGACTACTTCGTCCGCGTAACGCACACCCTTGCCTTTGTAAGGCTCTGGCGGACGGAAATCGCGGATTTCAGCGGCCACCTGACCCACCAGCTGCTTGTCGATACCCTTGATCAGGATGTCGGTCTGGCTTGGGGTTTCAGCGGTGATACCTGCTGGCAGTTCGTAATCCACTGGATGCGAGAAGCCCAGAGCCAGGTTCAGGATGTTGCCCTTGGCCTGTGCCTTGTAACCAACACCGACCAGCTGGAGCTTGCGCTCGAAGCCTTGGCTGACGCCTTGGACCATGTTGTTGACCAGGGCACGGGTGGTACCGGCCATGGCACGAGCTTGCTGGTCACCGTTGCGGGCAGCGAAACGTACTTCGCCACTTTCTTCGGTCACTTCAACAGAGGAGTGAACGTTCAGTTCGAGAGTGCCCTTGGCACCCTTCACCGAAAGCTGCTGGCCGGCGAATTTGACTTCGACGCCGGAGGGCAGCTTAACGGGGTTCTTAGCGACGCGAGACATGCCTATCTCCCCTTAGAACACTGTGCACAGAACTTCGCCGCCGACACCGGCAGCGCGCGCAGCACGATCCGTCATCACACCTTTGTTGGTGGAGACGATGGAGACGCCCAGACCGCCACGTACTTTCGGCAGTTCGGTAACGGCCTTGTACTGACGCAGACCTGGACGGCTAGCGCGCTTCAGCTCTTCGATGACCGGACGGCCTTCGAAATACTTCAGCTCGAGCGACAGGGAGGGCTTGACTTCGCTGGTGACTTGATAGTCGGCGATGTAACCTTCATCTTTGAGAACTTTGGCTACCGCAACCTTCAGAGTCGAAGAAGGCATGCTCACGACGGACTTTTCAGCCATCTGGGCATTACGGATGCGAGTTAGCATGTCCGCTAACGGGTCCTGCATACTCATGGGCTTGATGCTCCTGATACAAGAAATATTAGCCTTTCGGCTATCACAACCACCTGATCGCGCCGGGCGGACACCCAGGCTCAGGCGAGCCGGCAATTCTAGACATAAGCCAGAAACGAAACAAGCCCCAAGAAGGGGCTTGTTTCGTTGCGAGGCCACCGACGGTCGGGAGATCGCTCCCCCGCCGCCGGCAAACCCGACTGACTTACCAGCTGGCCTTGACCAGACCTGGTACGTCGCCACGCATGGCAGCTTGGCGCAGCATGTTACGGCCGAGGCCGAACTTGCGGTAGACGCCGTGCGGACGACCGGTCAGGCGGCAACGGTTGCGCAGGCGCGCAGCGCTGGCGTCACGCGGTTGCTTCTGCAGCGCGACAACGGCGGCGAAACGCTCTTCTGGAGAGGCGTTCAGGTCGACGATGGTCGCTTTCAGCTCGGCACGCTTTTTAGCGTACTTGGCTACCGTGAGCTGACGCTTCAGCTCGCGGTTTTTCATGCTCTTCTTGGCCATTTTCCTACTCCAATCAGTTGCGGAACGGGAATTTGAAAGCACGCAGCAGGGCGCGGCCTTCGTCATCCGAACGAGCAGTGGTGGTCAGGGTAATGTCCAGACCGCGCAGAGCATCGATCTTGTCGTAGTCGATTTCCGGGAAGATGATCTGCTCTTTAACGCCCATGCTGTAGTTGCCACGGCCATCGAAGGACTTGGCATTCAGGCCGCGGAAGTCGCGGACCCGAGGCAGGGAGATAGCCAGCAGGCGATCCAGGAATTCGTACATACGGTCACTGCGCAGAGTGACCTTGACGCCGATCGGCCAACCTTCACGAACCTTGAAACCCGCAATCGACTTGCGAGCGAACGTCACGACTGGCTTCTGGCCAGTGATCTTTTCCAGGTCGGCAACGGCGTGCTCGATGACTTTCTTGTCGCCGATCGCTTCGCCCAGGCCCATGTTCAGGGTGATCTTGGTAACGCGAGGGACTTCCATCACGTTCCCCAGCTTAAGTTCTTCCTTAAGCTTGGGCGCGATTTCGTTCCGGTAAATCTCTTTGAGTCGTGCCATTGTCTTCTACCTAGCAGTGTTCAAGCATCAACCGCTTTCTGGGTCGACTTGAAGACACGAATTTTCTTGCCGTCTTCAACCTTGAAGCCAACGCGGTCAGCCTTGTTGGTCTCGCCGTTGAAAATGGCAACGTTGGAAGCGTGCAGAGGCGCTTCTTTCTCGACGATACCGCCCTGAACGCCCGCCATCGGGTTAGGCTTGGTATGACGCTTGACCAGGTTCAGGCCACCGACGACCAGACGGTCGTCAGCCAGAACCTTCAGCACCTTACCGCGCTTACCCTTGTCTTTGCCGGCGATCACGATGATCTCGTCGTCACGACGAATCTTTTGCATGTCGGATCTCCTTAGAGCACTTCTGGGGCGAGCGAGACGATCTTCATGAACTTCTCAGTACGAAGCTCACGGGTCACTGGCCCAAAGATGCGAGTGCCGATCGGCTCTTGCTTGGTGTTCAGCAGAACAGCAGCGTTGCCGTCGAAACGAATGATGGAACCGTCGGCGCGACGAACACCGTGACGGGTGCGAACGACAACCGCGGTCATGACCTGGCCTTTCTTGACCTTGCCACGAGGAATCGCTTCCTTGACGGTTACCTTGATGATGTCACCGATGCCGGCGTAACGGCGGTGCGAACCGCCGAGTACCTTGATGCACATGACGCGACGAGCGCCGCTGTTATCGGCCACATCGAGCATGGATTGAGTCTGAATCATAAAATTTCTCCGACCCCTAGCCCTTAGACTTCAACAGCGCGTTCGAGGACTTCAACCAGTGCCCAGGACTTGGTCTTGGCCAGCGGACGGGTTTCGGTGATCGAAACCTTGTCGCCGATTTTGCACTGGTTGGTTTCGTCGTGCGCGTGCAGCTTAGTCGAACGCTTAACGTATTTACCGTAGATCGGGTGCTTGACGCGACGCTCGATCAGCACGGTGATGGTCTTGTCCATTTTGTCGCTGACGACACGGCCAGTCAGCGTACGGACGGTTTTTTCAGCTTCAGCCATGATCACTTACCTGCCTGCTGGTTGAGCACAGTTTTCACGCGAGCGATGTCACGCTTAACTTGCGAGAGCAGGTGCGACTGCCCCAACTGGCCAGTTGCTTTCTGCATGCGCAGATTGAACTGGTCGCGCAGCAGGCCGAGCAGTTGCTCGTTCAGCTGCTGTGCCGATTTTTCACGAAGTTCATTCGCTTTCATCACATCACCGTCCGCTTAACAAAGGAGGTGGCGAGAGGCAGCTTTGCAGCGGCCAGAGCGAAAGCTTCGCGCGCCAGCTCTTCAGAAACACCCTCGATCTCGTACAGGACTTTGCCTGGCTGGATCTGGGCAACCCAGTACTCCACGGAACCCTTACCTTTACCCATCCGCACTTCGAGAGGCTTCTTGGTGACCGGCTTGTCCGGGAATACACGGATCCAGATCTTGCCGCCACGCTTGACGTGACGGGTCAAGGCACGACGTGCCGACTCGATCTGGCGAGCGGTGAGACGACCGCGGGCAACAGCTTTCAGGGCGAATTCGCCGAAGCTGACCTTGCTACCGCGCAGTGCCAGACCACGGTTGTGGCCGGTCATCTGCTTGCGGAATTTTGTACGCTTTGGTTGCAACATTTGGCGTACCCCTTACTTAGCAGCTTTTTTACGAGGCGCTGGTGCTTGAGGCTTCAGCTCTTCCTGGCGACCACCAATCACTTCGCCTTTGAAGATCCAAACCTTGACACCGATCACACCGTAGGTGGTGTGAGCTTCGTAGGTGGCATAGTCGATGTCGGCACGCAGGGTGTGCAGGGGCACACGACCTTCGCGATACCATTCAGTACGTGCGATCTCGGCACCGCCGAGACGACCGCTCACCTGGATCTTGATGCCCTTGGCACCAATACGCATGGCGTTCTGTACGGCGCGCTTCATGGCGCGACGGAACATAACGCGGCGCTCCAGCTGCTGAGCTACGCTTTGCGCAACCAGCATGGCGTCGAGTTCCGGCTTGCGGATCTCTTCGATGTTGATGTGCACAGGCACACCCATCTGCTTGGTCAGGTCCTGACGCAGCTTCTCGACATCCTCACCCTTCTTACCGATAACGATACCGGGACGAGCGGTGTGGATGGTGATGCGTGCGGTTTGCGCCGGACGATGAATATCGATACGGCTTACGGACGCGCTTTTTAGTTTGTCCTGGAGGTACTCACGCGTTTTCAGATCCTTCAACAGGTAATCTGCGTAAGTCGCGCCGTCTGCATACCAGACGGACGTGTGCTCCTTGACGATTCCCAGGCGAATGCCAGTGGGATGTACTTTCTGACCCATCTGATCGACTCCGTTACTTGTCCGCAACCTTGACAGTGATATGGCAAGACCGCTTGACGATGCGATCTGCGCGGCCTTTGGCACGCGGCATGATGCGCTTCAGCGAACGCCCTTCGTTGACGAAGACGGTGGAGACCTTCAGGTCATCAACGTCTGCGCCTTCGTTGTGTTCGGCGTTGGCTACGGCCGACTCGAGGACTTTCTTCATGATTTCAGCGGCTTTCTTGCTGCTGAAGGCCAACAGGTTGAGCGCTTCGCCCACCTTCTTCCCGCGGATCTGGTCGGCGACCAAGCGGGCTTTCTGGGCGGAGATTCGAGCGCCCGACAACTTAGCGGCTACTTCCATTTCCTTACCCCTTAACGCTTGGCTTTCTTGTCAGCCACGTGCCCGCGATAGGTGCGGGTACCGGCGAACTCGCCCAGTTTGTGGCCGACCATGTCTTCGTTCACGAGAACGGGGACGTGCTGACGACCGTTGTGTACCGCGATGGTCAGACCGACCATTTGTGGCAGGATCATGGAACGGCGCGACCAGGTTTTCACTGGCTTGCGATCGTTCTTCTCCACCGCCACTTCGATCTTCTTCAGTAGGTGAAGATCAATAAAAGGACCTTTTTTCAGAGAACGTGGCACTGTCGTATCCCTCTATTTACTTGCGACGACGGACGATCATTTTGTCGGTACGCTTATTACCACGAGTCTTAGCACCCTTGGTCGGGAAGCCCCATGGCGATACCGGATGACGACCACCGGAGGTACGACCTTCACCACCACCATGCGGGTGGTCAACCGGGTTCATGGCAACACCACGAACGGTTGGGCGAACGCCACGCCAGCGTTTGGCACCTGCTTTACCCAGCGAACGCAGGCTGTGCTCGGAGTTCGAGACTTCGCCCAGGGTCGCACGGCACTCAGCCAGCACTTTACGCATTTCACCAGAGCGCAGACGCAGGGTCACGTAGACACCTTCGCGAGCGATCAGCTGAGCCGAGGCACCAGCGGAACGAGCGATCTGTGCACCTTTGCCCGGCTTCAGTTCGATGCCGTGAATGGTGCTACCGACTGGAATGTTACGCAGCTGCAGGGAGTTACCGGCCTTGATAGGGGCCAGGGCACCTGCGATCAGCTGGTCGCCAGCGCTCACGCCTTTAGGCGCGATGATGTAGCGACGTTCGCCGTCGGCGTAGCACAGCAGAGCGATGTGAGCAGTACGGTTCGGGTCGTATTCGATACGCTCGACAGTGGCAGGGATGCCATCTTTGTCGTTGCGACGGAAGTCGACCAGACGGTAGTTCTGCTTATGGCCGCCACCGACGTGACGCGTGGTGATACGACCATTGTTGTTACGACCACCAGACTTCGATTTCTTCTCGATCAGCGGTGCGTGAGGAGCGCCTTTGTGGAGCCCCTGGTTGACCACCTTGACCACGAAACGGCGGCCAGGGGAAGTCGGTTTGCATTTAACGATTGCCATGATGCACCCCTTCCTTACTCAGCACTGCTGCTGAAATCGAGATCTTGGCCTGGCTGAAGGGATACGATCGCCTTCTTCCAGTCATTGCGCTTGCCCAGACCACGTGCGGTGCGCTTGGTCTTGCCCAGAACGTTGACGGTAGACACGTTCTCGACTTTCACGCCGAACAGGCCTTCGACAGCTTTCTTGATTTCAAGCTTGGTTGCATCGGTTGCAACCTTGAATACGAACTGGCCTTTCTTCTCAGCCAGAACGGTAGCCTTCTCGGAAACGTGCGGGCCAAGGAGGACTTTGAATACGCGTTCCTGGTTCATCCCAGCAGCTCCTCGAATTTCTTCACGGCCGAGACAGTGATCAACACTTTCTCGTATGCGATCAGACTGACCGGGTCGGAACCCTGAACGTCACGTACGTCGACGTGCGGCAGGTTACGAGCAGCCAGGTACAGGTTCTGATCAACAGCGTCGGAGACGATCAATACATCGCTCAGACCCATGCCGTTCAGCTTGTTCAGCAGGTCTTTGGTTTTCGGGGCTTCGACAGCGAAGTCCTGAACCACGACCAGACGGTCGCTACGCACGAGCTCGGAGAGGATGGAGCGCAGGGCTGCGCGGTACATCTTCTTGTTGAGCTTCTGCGAGTGATCCTGAGGACGGGCTGCGAAGGTAACGCCACCGCCACGCCAGATTGGACCACGGGTAGTACCAGCACGCGCGCGGCCAGTACCCTTCTGACGCCATGGGCGCTTACCGCCACCTGCTACGTCGGAACGAGTCTTCTGCTGCTTGGTGCCCTGACGGCCGCCGGCCATGTAGGCCACGACTGCTTGGTGTACCAGCGTCTCGTTGAATTCGCCACCGAAAGTCAGTTCGGAAACTTCGATCGCTTGCGCGTCATTTACATTAAGTTGCATGTCAGCTTCCCCTTAACCGCGAGCCTTGACAGCCGAACGGACAATCACGTCGCCGCCAGTTGCACCAGGAACGGCGCCCTTGACCAGCAGCAGATTGCGTTCTGCGTCTACGCGAACAACTTCCAGGGACTGCACGGTCACGCGCTCAGCGCCCATGTGACCGGACATTTTCTTGCCCTTGAAAACACGACCAGGAGTCTGGCACTGGCCGATGGAGCCCGGAACGCGGTGGGAGACGGAGTTACCGTGGGTGTTATCCTGACCACGGAAATTCCAGCGCTTGATGGTACCGGCGAAGCCTTTACCTTTCGACTGACCGGTGACGTCTACCAGCTGGCCTGCTGCAAAGAGTTCAGCTTTGATCAAGTCGCCAGCCTGGAAATCGCCTTCTTCAAGACGGAACTCCATGACGCTGCGACCAGCGGCAACGTTTGCCTTCGCGAAGTGGCCTGCTTGAGCAGCAGTGACGCGCGAAGCACGGCGCTCGCCAACAGTGACTTGCACTGCGCGATAGCCATCGGTCTCTTCAGTTTTGAACTGGGTGACGCGATTCGGCTCGATCTCAATGACCGTGACCGGAATGGAGACACCTTCTTCGGTGAAAATGCGGGTCATGCCGCACTTACGACCGACTACACCAATAGTCATGTTGTAAACCTCATGAGTGTACGGGGCTTTCACCCGCTATGGCCGCCCATTTCAGAGCGTTACACGACTAGACCGGAGTCTTAGCCGAGGCTGATCTGTACTTCCACACCTGCCGCCAGATCGAGCTTCATCAGCGCATCAACGGTTTTATCCGTTGGCTGGACGATGTCCAGAACGCGCTTGTGAGTACGGATCTCGTACTGGTCACGCGCGTCTTTGTTGACGTGCGGGGAGACCAGAACGGTGAACCGCTCTTTGCGGGTAGGCAGTGGAATAGGACCACGCACTTGTGCCCCAGTACGTTTCGCGGTTTCCACGATTTCCTGGGTGGATTGGTCGATCAGGCGATGGTCGAAAGCCTTCAACCTGATACGGATTTGCTGATTTTGCATTGGATTTCAGACTCCAGGCTGTTCCCATCGGGCGCACTACGCCCGTTAAAAGGAGGCGTGATTCTATAGACGCCCCTATTGGGTGTCAACCCAATAAAAAAAGCCCCCGCTGAGCGGGGGCTTTTTCAATCAACCGAGAGACTTACTCGATGATTTTGGCTACGACGCCGGCGCCGACGGTACGACCGCCTTCACGGATGGCGAAACGCAGACCGTCTTCCATTGCGATGGTCTTGATCAGGGTAACAGTCATCTGAATGTTGTCACCTGGCATGACCATTTCAACGCCTTCCGGCAGCTCGCAGTTACCGGTCACGTCAGTGGTACGGAAGTAGAACTGAGGACGGTAGCCTTTGAAGAACGGCGTGTGACGGCCGCCTTCTTCTTTCGACAGAACGTAGACTTCTGCGGTGAACTTAGTGTGCGGCTTGACCGAACCTGGCTTGACCAGAACCTGGCCACGCTCAACGTCGTCACGCTTGGTGCCGCGCAGCAGCACGCCGCAGTTCTCGCCAGCACGACCTTCGTCCAGCAGCTTGCGGAACATTTCCACACCGGTGCAGGTGGTGGTGGTGGTGTCACGCAGACCAACGATTTCCAGCGAGTCTTGAACGCGGACGATACCACGCTCGATACGGCCGGTCACAACGGTACCACGACCCGAGATCGAGAACACGTCTTCGATCGGCATCAGGAACGGCTGGTCGATGGCACGAACTGGCTCAGGGATGTAGGCATCCAGGGTTTCAACCAGTTTCTTGACGGCAGTGGTGCCCATCTCGTTGTCGTCTTTGCCTTCCAGGGCCATACGAGCGGAACCGATGATGATCGGAGTGTCGTCGCCTGGGAAGTCGTAGGTGGACAGCAGGTCGCGAACTTCCATCTCGACCAGTTCCAGCAGCTCAGCGTCGTCTACCAGGTCAGCCTTGTTCAGGAAGACCACGATGTACGGAACGCCAACCTGACGGGACAGCAGGATGTGCTCACGGGTTTGTGGCATCGGACCATCGGCGGCCGAGCAAACCAGGATCGCGCCGTCCATCTGGGCAGCACCGGTGATCATGTTCTTCACGTAGTCAGCGTGACCTGGGCAGTCGACGTGAGCGTAGTGACGAATGTTCGAGTTGTACTCGACGTGAGCGGTGTTGATGGTGATACCGCGCGCTTTTTCTTCTGGAGCCGAGTCGATCTTGTCGAACTCAACGACGGCCGAACCGAAAACTTCGGAGCAGACGCGAGTCAGAGCTGCGGTCAGCGTGGTTTTACCATGGTCAACGTGACCGATGGTGCCGACGTTGACGTGCGGAAGGGAACGATCAAATTTTTCTTTAGCCACGACAGTGAACTCCTAGCCTAAAGGGGCTGAATCAGCCTTGTTTTTTAATGAGAGCTTCGACGATGTTCGACGGAGCTTCAGCGTACTTAGAGAATTCCATGGAGTAGCTCGCGCGACCCTGAGACATGGAACGAACGTCAGTCGCGTAACCGAACATCTCTCCGAGCGGAACCTCGGCACGGACAACACGGCCAGAGACCGATTCATCCATACCCTGGACCAGACCACGACGACGGTTCAGGTCACCCATCACGTCACCCAGGTAGTCTTCCGGGGTTACAACTTCGACCTTCATGATCGGCTCGAGAACCACGCCACCGCCCTTCTGGGCCAGTTGCTTGGTTGCCATCGAAGCGGCGATCTTGAACGCCATTTCGTTGGAGTCGACATCGTGGTACGAACCGTCGAATACCGTGGCCTTCAGGCCGATCAGAGGATAACCGGCAACGACGCCGTTTTTCATCTGCTCTTCGATACCCTTCTGGATCGGGGCGATGAATTCCTTCGGAATCACACCACCAACGACTTCGTTGGAGAACACCAACCCTTCGGTGATGTTGCCTTTCTCGTCGACTTCCGGCTCCGAGAAACGGATCCAGCAGTGACCGAACTGACCACGACCGCCCGACTGACGAACGAACTTGCCTTCGATCTCGACGTTGGACTTGGTGATCTTCTCGCGGTACGAAACCTGCGGCTTGCCGATGTTGGCTTCGACGTTGAACTCGCGCTTCATGCGGTCAACGAGGATGTCCAGGTGCAGCTCACCCATACCGGAGATGATGGTCTGGCCAGTCTCTTCGTCGGTCTTGACGCGGAACGACGGGTCTTCCTGAGCCAGCTTGCCCAGTGCGATGCCCATCTTCTCCTGGTCGGCCTTGGTTTTTGGCTCGACGGAGAGCGAGATCACAGGCTCTGGGAAGTCCATACGCTCGAGAATGATTGGATGGTCGGCGTTGCACAGGGTTTCACCCGTGGTCACGTCCTTCATGCCGATCAGAGCAGCGATGTCGCCAGCGCGTACTTCTTTGATCTCTTCACGCTGGTTGGCGTGCATCTGCACCATACGGCCAACGCGCTCTTTCTTGCCTTTGACCGAGTTGATGACGGAGTCACCGGAGCTCAGAACGCCCGAGTAGACGCGAACGAAGGTCAAGGTACCTACGAACGGGTCGGTCGCGATCTTGAACGCCAGGGCCGAGAACGGCTCGTTGTCGTCGGCGTGACGCTCGTCCTTACGGACAGCCGGATCTTCCTTGTCCAGATCCTTGTCGTCCGGGTTGATACCCTGGATGGCAGGAATCTCGGTCGGAGCAGGCAGGTAGTCGATGACGGCGTCGAGAACCAGGGGAACGCCCTTGTTCTTGAACGACGAACCGCAGACAGCCGGGACGATCTCGCTGGCCAGGGTGCGCGCACGCAGGCCTGCCTTGATCTCTTCGACGGTCAGCTCTTCGCCTTCCAGGTACTTGTTCATCAGCTCTTCGCTGGACTCGGCAGCAGCTTCCACCATGTTCGAGCGCCATTCTTCGGCCAGCTCGAGCATGTCCGCAGGAATCTCTTCCTCACGGTAGGTGGTGCCCTTGTCGTCGTCGTTCCAGTAGATAGCCTTCATCTTGATCAGGTCGACCTGACCCTGGAAGTTATCTTCCGAACCGATGGCCAGCTGGACCGGAACCGGGGTGTGACCCAGGCGGTTCTTGATCTGGCCGACAACGCGCAGGAAGTTGGCACCGGCACGGTCCATCTTGTTCACGTAGACAACACGTGGAACGCCGTACTTGTTGGCCTGACGCCATACGGTTTCGGACTGCGGCTCAACGCCGGAGGTACCGCAGAACACGACGACCGCGCCGTCGAGTACGCGCAGCGAACGCTCGACTTCAATGGTGAAGTCAACGTGGCCGGGGGTATCGATGACGTTGACGCGGTAGTTGTCATACTGACCAACGGAACCTTTCCAGAAGGTGGTCACGGCAGCGGAGGTAATGGTGATACCCCGCTCCTGCTCCTGCACCATCCAGTCGGTGGTCGCGGCGCCGTCATGCACCTCGCCCATCTTGTGGCTCAGACCTGTGTAGAACAGGATCCGCTCGGTCGTAGTGGTCTTGCCCGCATCGACGTGCGCGCAAATACCGATGTTACGGTAGCGGTTGATTGCTGTAGTACGAGCCATAAAGCCCTCGCAAAAAGATTGTTGCTTGATTTAGAAGCGGTAGTGCGAGAACGCTTTGTTGGCTTCAGCCATACGGTGCACGTCTTCACGCTTCTTGACTGCAGCACCCTTGCCTTCAGCGGCATCCAGCAGCTCGCCAGCCAAACGCAGGGCCATCGACTTCTCGCCGCGCTTGCGGGCGTAGTCTACGAGCCAGCGCATTGCCAGTGCATTACGACGGGACGGACGAACTTCGACAGGAACCTGGTAGGTAGCACCGCCTACACGGCGGGACTTGACTTCGACCAGCGGAGCGATGGCGTCGAGAGCTTTCTCGAAGATTTCCAGGGGGTCGCTGTTCTTGCGGGCCTTGACGGTGTCCAGTGCGCCGTAAACGATGCGCTCTGCGACGGCCTTCTTGCCGCTTTCCATCACGTGGTTCATGAACTTGGCGAGAATCTGGGATCCGTACTTCGGATCGTCCAGGATCTCACGTTTTGCTGCTACACGACGTCTTGGCATGATAAGCCCTCAAACGGTCTTCAGGTTAGCCCGGGACGCGGGTCTTCGACCCCTGCCCGACCTTACTCTTATCGACTCAAATAAATGGATGTCTGCAAACGGCCGATTACTTCGGACGCTTGGTACCGTACTTCGAACGACCCTGGTTACGGCCTTTGACGCCGGAGGTATCCAGAGAGCCGCGAACGGTGTGGTAACGAACACCTGGCAAGTCTTTTACACGGCCGCCACGGATCAGGACGACGCTGTGCTCTTGCAGGTTGTGGCCTTCACCGCCGATGTACGAGGAAACCTCGAAACCGTTGGTCAGGCGCACACGGCAGACTTTACGCAATGCCGAGTTAGGTTTCTTCGGCGTGGTGGTGTACACACGGGTGCACACGCCACGACGCTGCGGGCAGTTCTGCAGCGCAGGTACGTCGGATTTCTCGACGGTACGCTTACGCGGCTGACGTACCAGCTGGTTGATAGTTGCCATCTACTAGCTCCACTGATTGTCTTGCGACGCTATTGTCTTGCAAGAAAAGCCAAAAATCGACGAGACGGAGCCTCACCAAATTTAAGGGTACAAAAGTCTAATGAGGATCTTGCATTCAGTCAAGACAAGGCCCCGGCCCTGCCCCGCCAGTCATCGGCAACAATCGCTGTCGACGATGACCTTGGGAGAGGACCGGGGCCTGGCCTCGGACTCAGTTACCGCTCGAGTTCAGTGCTTCGGTCAGTGCGGCTTCCACCTCACTGGCGCTCACACGCAGCGGCTTGTCGGCATCACGGCGACGCTTGCGCTCGCTGTGGTACGCCAGACCGGTACCTGCCGGGATCAGACGACCCACGACCACGTTCTCCTTCAGGCCGCGCAGGTAGTCACGCTTGCCGGTGACCGCAGCTTCGGTCAGCACGCGCGTGGTTTCCTGGAACGATGCTGCCGAGATGAACGATTCGGTCG
The DNA here is from genome assembly GCA_001534745.1 of Pseudomonas monteilii. Taxonomy (NCBI): domain Bacteria; kingdom Pseudomonadati; phylum Pseudomonadota; class Gammaproteobacteria; order Pseudomonadales; family Pseudomonadaceae; genus Pseudomonas; species Pseudomonas alabamensis. Next base: position 432,141 of record CP013997.1, on the reverse strand, counting down.
ACAGCGACGCCTTGGTGATACCCAGCAGCACACGCGAGAACTTGGAGATGAACTTGTCCTCGGAAGCGAGGCGCTCGTTCTCGACCAGCACTTGCGTGAGCTCCATCTGGTCGCCCTTGATGAAGCTGGAATCGCCCGACTCGGCGATCTCGACCTTGCGCAGCATCTGACGCAGGATGGTCTCGATGTGCTTGTCGTTGATCTTCACGCCCTGCAGACGGTAGACGTCCTGGATCTCGTTGACGATGTACTTGGCCAGCGCGCTGACACCCAACAGACGCAGAATGTCGTGCGGGTCGCTCGGACCGTCCGAGATGACTTCGCCGCGGTTGACCTGTTCGCCTTCGAACACGTTGAGGTGACGCCACTTCGGAATCAGCTCTTCGTACGGATCGGTACCATCGTTCGGCGTGATCACCAGACGGCGCTTGCCTTTGGTTTCCTTGCCGAACGCGATGGTGCCGCTGACTTCCGCCAGGATCGACGCTTCCTTCGGACGACGCGCTTCGAACAAGTCGGCAACGCGCGGCAGACCACCGGTGATGTCACGGGTCTTGGACGTCTCTTGCGGAATACGCGCGATGACGTCACCCACACCGATCTGTGCACCGTCAGCCACACCGACCAAGGCGTTGGCTGGCAGGAAGTACTGCGCCGGTACGTCGGTACCTGGCAGCATCAGGTCCTTGCCATTGGCATCGACCATCTTGATCGCCGGACGGATTTCCTTGCCGGAGGCAGGGCGGTCCTTGACGTCCAGGACTTCGATGTTGGTCAAGCCGGTCAACTCGTCGGTCTGACGCTTGATGGTGATGTTTTCTTCCATGCCCACGAAGGTCACGGTACCTTTCAGCTCGGTCACGATCGGGTGGGTGTGCGGGTCCCACTTGGCGACGATGGCGCCAGCGTCAACCTTGTCACCTTCCTTGACCGAAATGACCGCACCGTACGGCAGCTTGTAGCGCTCACGCTCACGACCGAACTCGTCGGCGATCGCCAGCTCACCGGAACGCGAGACCGCGACCAGGTTGCCGTCGGCACGCTCGACCTGCTTCAGGTTGTGCAGACGCACCATGCCGCCATTCTTCACCTGGACGCTGTCGGCTGCCGAAGTCCGGCTTGCCGCACCACCGATGTGGAAGGTACGCATGGTCAGCTGGGTACCCGGCTCACCGATCGACTGGGCCGCGATGACGCCGACCGCTTCGCCGATGTTCACCTGGTGACCACGGGCCAGATCACGGCCGTAGCACTTGGCGCAGATGCCGTAGCGGGTTTCGCAGCTGATCGGCGAACGCACGACCACTTCGTCGATGCTGTTCAGCTCGATGAACTCGACCCACTTCTCGTCCACCAGCGTACCGGCTGGAACGATCACGTCCTCAGTGCCCGGCTTGAACACGTCACGGGCGATGACACGACCCAGTACACGCTCACCCAGGGGCTCGACGACGTCGCCGCCTTCGATGTGCGGGGTCATCAGCAGACCCTGATCAGTACCGCAATCGATCTCGGTCACCACCAGATCCTGCGCCACGTCGACCAGACGACGGGTCAGGTAACCGGAGTTAGCGGTCTTCAAGGCGGTATCCGCCAGACCCTTACGTGCACCGTGAGTCGAGATGAAGTACTGCAGTACGCTCAGACCTTCACGGAAGTTCGCGGTGATCGGCGTCTCGATGATCGAGCCGTCCGGCTTGGCCATCAGACCACGCATACCGGCCAGCTGACGGATCTGTGCAGCGGAACCCCGCGCACCCGAGTCGGCCATCATGTACATCGAGTTGAAGGATTCCTGGTCGACTTCGTCGCCATTGCGGTCGATGACCTTCTCTTTCGAGAGGTTGGCCATCATCGCCTTGGACACTTCGTCGTTCGCCTTGGACCACAAGTCGATGACCTTGTTGTACTTCTCGCCCTGGGTCACCAGACCCGACGCGTACTGGCTCTCGATTTCCTTCACTTCGTCGGTCGCAGTGCCGATGATGCGGGCCTTCTCGTCCGGGATGACGAAATCGTTCACCCCGATCGAAACGCCGGAAATGGTCGAGTAGGCGAAACCGGTGTACATCAGCTGGTCGGCGAAGATGACGGTCTCTTTCAGGCCAACCACGCGATAGCACTGGTTGATCAGCTTGGAGATCGCCTTCTTCTTCATCGGCTGGTTGACCACGTCGTACGACAGGCCGGCCGGTACCACCTGGAACAGCAGTGCACGGCCGACGGTGGTGTCGACGATGCGGGTGTTCTTGACGCTGTTGCCGTCACGGTCGTTCACGGTCTCGTTGATACGGACCTTGATCTTCGCGTGCAGGGCAGCTTCGCCGGCGCGGAATACGCGGTCGACTTCCTGCAGGTCGGCGAACACGCGACCTTCGCCCTTGGCATTGATGGCTTCACGGGTCATGTAGTACAGACCCAGAACCACGTCCTGCGACGGCACGATGATCGGCTCACCGTTGGCAGGCGACAGGATGTTGTTGGTCGACATCATCAGCGCACGCGCTTCGAGCTGGGCTTCCAGCGTCAGCGGCACGTGAACGGCCATCTGGTCACCGTCGAAGTCGGCGTTGTACGCAGCACACACCAATGGGTGCAGCTGGATCGCCTTGCCTTCGATCAACACCGGCTCGAACGCCTGGATACCCAGACGGTGAAGGGTCGGTGCACGGTTGAGCAGCACGGGGTGTTCGCGGATGACTTCGGCCAGGACGTCCCAGACCTCTGGCAGCTCGCGCTCGACCATCTTCTTGGCGGCCTTGATGGTGGTCGCCAGACCACGCATTTCCAGCTTGCCGAAAATGAACGGCTTGAACAGCTCGAGGGCCATCTTCTTCGGCAGACCGCACTGGTGCAGACGCAGGGTCGGACCCACGGTGATCACGGAACGACCGGAGTAGTCCACGCGCTTGCCGAGCAGGTTCTGACGGAAGCGACCTTGCTTACCTTTGATCATGTCGGCCAGCGACTTCAGCGGACGCTTGTTCGAGCCAGTGATGGCGCGACCGCGACGGCCGTTGTCGAGCAGGGCGTCGACCGCTTCCTGCAGCATGCGCTTTTCGTTGCGCACGATGATGTCCGGTGCCGACAGATCGAGCAGGCGCTTGAGACGGTTGTTCCGGTTGATGACCCGACGATACAGGTCGTTCAGGTCGGACGTCGCGAAGCGGCCACCGTCCAGCGGGACGAGCGGACGCAGGTCTGGCGGCAGTACCGGCAGAACGGTCAGGATCATCCACTCAGGCAGGTTGCCCGAGCCCTGGAAGGCTTCCATCAGCTTGAGGCGCTTGGACAGCTTCTTGATCTTGGTTTCCGAGTTGGTCTGCGGAATCTCTTCGCGCAGGCGACCGATCTCGTGCTCCAGGTCAATGGCGTGCAGCAGCTCGCGGACCGCCTCGGCACCCATGCGGGCATCGAAGTCGTCGCCGAACTCTTCCAGCGCTTCGAAGTACTGCTCGTCGTTCAGCAGCTGACCCTTCTCCAGGGTGGTCATGCCCGGGTCGATGACGACGTAGCTCTCGAAGTAGAGCACGCGCTCGATGTCACGCAGGGTCATGTCCATCAGCAGGCCGATACGGGACGGCAGCGACTTCAGGAACCAGATGTGGGCGACCGGCGAAGCCAGTTCGATGTGCGCCATGCGCTCACGACGGACCTTGGCCAGGGCGACTTCGACGCCGCACTTCTCGCAGATCACGCCACGGTGCTTCAAGCGCTTGTACTTACCGCACAGGCACTCGTAGTCCTTGACCGGGCCAAAGATCTTGGCGCAGAACAAGCCGTCACGCTCGGGCTTGAACGTACGGTAGTTGATGGTTTCCGGCTTCTTAACTTCACCGAACGACCACGAACGGATCATTTCAGGCGACGCCAGACCGATACGGATGGCGTCGAACTCTTCGACTTGACCCTGGTTTTTCAGCAAATTCAGTAGGTCTTTCAAGGCCTTTCCTCCTGGCGGAGCAGGGAGCGAGCTGTGTCAGCCCCGCTCCCGATTCGCGTCACGTGTTATTCGGTTTCCAGATCGATATCGATACCGAGCGAACGAATCTCTTTGATCAACACGTTGAAGGACTCGGGCATGCCCGGCTCCATACGGTGATCGCCATCCACGATGTTCTTGTACATCTTGGTACGGCCGTTCACGTCGTCCGACTTCACTGTGAGCATTTCTTGCAGGGTGTATGCCGCGCCGTATGCTTCCAGCGCCCACACTTCCATCTCCCCGAAACGCTGACCACCGAACTGCGCCTTACCACCCAGCGGCTGCTGGGTGACCAGGCTGTAGGAACCAGTGGAACGCGCGTGCATCTTGTCGTCCACCAAGTGGTTCAGCTTGAGCATGTACATGTAACCCACGGTTACAGGACGCTCGAACTTGTTGCCGGTACGCCCGTCGAACAGCTGCATCTGGCCGCTTTCTGGCAGGTCTGCCAGTTTCAGCATGGCCTTGATCTCGCTTTCCTTGGCACCGTCGAAGACTGGCGTGGCCATCGGCACACCTTTCTTCAGGTTGTTGGCCAGGGCCAGGATCTCGGCATCGGAGAACTCGTCCAGGTTTTCCTGACGACCACCGATCTCGTTGTAGATCTCGGTCAGGAAACCGCGCAGTTCGGCGGCCTGGCGCTGCTCTTCGATCATGCGGTCGATCTTCTCGCCCAGGCCCTTGGCCGCGAGGCCCAGGTGGGTTTCGAGGATCTGCCCGACGTTCATACGCGACGGTACGCCCAGCGGGTTGAGTACGACGTCGACCGGCGTACCGTTGGCGTCGTGCGGCATGTCTTCGACCGGCATGATTACCGAGACCACACCCTTGTTACCGTGACGACCGGCCATCTTGTCGCCTGGCTGGATACGACGACGGATGGCCAGGTAGACCTTGACGATCTTCAGGACGCCCGGTGCCAGGTCATCGCCTTGCTGCAGCTTGCGCTTCTTGTCTTCGAACTTGTCGTCCAGCAGACGGCGACGATCGACGATGTAGGCCTGAGCCTTCTCGAGCTGCTCGTTGAGCGCGTCTTCGGCCATGCGCAGTTTGAACCACTGACCGTGCTCCAGACCGTTCAGGACGTCATCGCTGATCACGGTGCCCTTCTTCAGGCCCGCGCCGCCATCGACAACCTGACCATTGAGCGCTGCACGCAGACGCTCGAAGGTCGCGCCTTCGACGATACGGAACTCCTCGTTGAGGTCCTTGCGGATCTCGTCGAGCTGCATCTTCTCGATCGACAATGCACGGCTGTCGCGCTCGACGCCATCACGGGTGAAGACCTGGACGTCGATGACGGTACCCTTGGTGCCGGTCGGCACGCGCAGGGAGGTGTCTTTCACGTCGCTGGCCTTCTCACCGAAGATCGCGCGCAGCAGTTTTTCTTCCGGCGTCAGCTGGGTCTCGCCTTTTGGCGTGACCTTGCCGACCAGGATGTCGCCCGCACCGACTTCGGCACCGACATAGACGATACCGGCTTCGTCCAGCTTGTTCAGCGCAGCTTCACCCACGTTCGGGATGTCCGCGGTGATCTCTTCCGGACCGAGCTTGGTGTCACGGGCCACGCAGGTCAGTTCCTGGATGTGGATCGTGGTGAAGCGGTCTTCCTGAACCACGCGCTCGGACAGGCAGATGGAGTCTTCGAAGTTGAAGCCGTTCCATGCCATGAAGGCGATGCGCATGTTCTGGCCCAGCGCCAGTTCACCCATGTCGGTGGACGGACCGTCGGCCATGATGTCGCCACGGCTGACCACGTCACCTTTGCTGACCAGCGGACGCTGGTTGATGCAGGTGTTCTGGTTGGAACGGGTGTACTTGGTCAGGTTGTAGATGTCCACACCGGCTTCACCGGTCTCGACCTCTGCATCCGCCACGCGCACGACGATACGGCTGGCGTCGACCGAGTCGATCACACCACCACGACGCGCCACGACGCAGACACCGGAGTCACGGGCGACGTTGCGCTCCATGCCGGTACCCACCAGCGGCTTGTCGGCACGCAGGGTCGGAACGGCCTGACGCTGCATGTTCGAACCCATCAACGCACGGTTGGCGTCGTCGTGCTCGAGGAACGGGATCAGCGAGGCAGCGACCGAGACGACCTGCTTGGGCGAGACGTCCATCAGGGTGACGTCTTCCGGCGCCTTGACGGTGAACTCGTTCAGGTGACGCACGGCCACCAGCTCGTCGATCAGCTGCTTCTGGTCGTTCATCGCGGCCGAAGCCTGGGCGATGACGTGATCTGCTTCTTCGATCGCCGACAGGAAGACGATGTCGTCGCTGACCACACCCTCTTTCACCACGCGGTACGGGCTTTCCAGGAAGCCGTACTGGTTGGTGCGGGCATAGGCCGCCAGGGAGTTGATCAGACCGATGTTCGGGCCTTCCGGCGTTTCGATCGGGCACACGCGGCCATAGTGGGTCGGGTGTACGTCACGGACTTCGAAGCCTGCACGCTCACGGGTCAGACCACCTGGGCCGAGTGCGGAGACACGACGCTTGTGGGTGATTTCCGACAGCGGGTTGTTCTGGTCCATGAACTGGGAAAGCTGGCTGGAACCGAAGAACTCCTTGACCGCCGCCGCGACAGGCTTGGCGTTGATCAGGTCCTGCGGCATCAGGCCTTCGCTTTCGGCCATCGACAGACGCTCTTTGACCGCGCGCTCGACGCGCACCAGGCCCACGCGGAACTGGTTCTCGGCCATCTCGCCGACGCAACGCACGCGACGGTTACCCAGGTGGTCGATGTCGTCGACGATGCCTTTGCCGTTACGGATATCGACGAGGGTCTTGAGCACCTCGACGATGTCTTCCTTGCTCAGCACGCCCGACCCTTCGATCTCGTTACGACCGATACGGCGGTTGAACTTCATGCGGCCGACGGCAGACAGGTCGTAACGCTCGGCGCTGAAGAACAGGTTGTTGAACAGGGTTTCGGCTGCATCCTTGGTCGGCGGCTCGCCGGGACGCATCATGCGATAGATTTCGACCAGGGCTTCCAGCTGGTTGCTGGTGGTGTCGATCTTCAAGGTATCGGAGATGAACGGACCGCAGTCGATGTCGTTGGTGTACAGGGTCTCGATACGGACGACCTGTGCCTTGGCGATCTTGATCAGCAGTTCGGTGGTCAGCTCGGTGTTGCACTCGGCCAGGATCTCGCCCGTGGCCGGATGCACGATGGCCTTGGCAGTGGTACGGCCCAGGACATACTCCATCGGCACGTCCAGCTGCTTCACGCCAGCCTTCTCGATCTGGTTGATGTGACGTGCAGTGATGCGACGACCTTGCTCGACGATGACCTTGCCGTTCTCGTCCACGATGTCCATCACGGCCACTTCACCGCGCAGGCGCTGTGGCACCAGCTCCAGGCTCAGGCTCTCGCCGGAGATGTGGAACACGTTGGTGGTGTAGAAGGCATTCAGGACTTCTTCGGTGCTGTAGCCCAGCGCGCGCAGCAGGACCGAGGCCGGCAGTTTGCGACGGCGGTCGATACGCACGAAGACGCAGTCCTTGGGGTCGAACTCGAAGTCCAACCAGGAACCGCGGTAAGGAATGATGCGCGCGGAGTACAGCAGTTTGCCGGAGCTGTGAGTCTTGCCGCGGTCGTGGTCGAAGAACACGCCCGGGGAACGGTGCAGCTGGGAAACGATCACACGCTCGGTACCGTTGATAACGAAGGTACCGTTTTCAGTCATCAGGGGGATTTCACCCATGTAGACTTCTTGCTCTTTGATGTCCTTGATCGCTTTGTTCGACGATTCCTTGTCGAAGATGATCAGCCGGACTTTCACCCGCAGCGGGACGGCGAACGTCACGCCACGCAGGACACATTCCTTCACATCGAAGGCCGGCTCACCCAGACGATAGCCAACATACTCCAAGGCGGCATTGCCGGAGTAGCTGATGATCGGGAATACCGATTTGAAGGCCGCATGCAGACCGACGTCGCGGAACTGGTCCTTGGATGCGCCTGCCTGCAGGAATTCACGATACGAATCCAGCTGGATGGCCAGGAGGTAAGGCACATCCATGACGTCCGGCAACTTGCTAAAGTCCTTGCGGATACGTTTTTTCTCAGTGTATGAGTAAGCCATCAGCGTTCCCCAGCTTGGTCACCTGCTTGTTTGGCTCCTCCCGGCGGGAGCAGCCAGAAAATCGTGCAAACCCCTTGGTTTGCGCCACCGCTCTGGTGGTTACAGCGCGTTATCGGGGTCGACGTTGATCGACCAACCAATAACGGAAAAAGGCCGGTGGCAAAAGCCACCAGCCATCAGCCGTCTGCTCGACGCTCGGGCTGGAGACGCAAAGTCGATAGTTACTTAACTTCGACTTCAGCGCCTGCTTCTTCCAGCTTCTTCTTCGCGTCTTCAGCGGCTTCTTTCGAAACGCCTTCAGCGATGACTTGAGGAGCGCCGTCAACCTTTTCCTTGGCTTCTTTCAGGCCCAGGCCGGTCAGTTCACGGACAGCCTTGATCACGTTGACTTTCTTGTCGCCAGCGGCTTTCAGAACAACGTTGAACTCGGTTTGCTCTTCAACAACGGCAGCAGCGGCAGCTGGGCCAGCAGCGGCAACAGCGGCGGTCACGCCGAAGGTTTCTTCCATTGCTTTGATCAGCTCAACAACTTCCAGAACGGTTTTCTGGCCGATTGCTTCGATGATTTGCTCGTTAGTCAGGGACATGACTTAAATCCTGTATTGGGGTGACAGCCTATCCAGCCATCAAATTAAACGTATGATTTGAAAGCGCTTTCCGTGCCTTAGGCGGCGGTAGCTTCTTTCTGATCGCGAATGGCTGCCAGCGTACGCGCCAGCTTGCTGGTGGCGCCTTGGATAACGCTCATCAGCTTCGCGATAGCCTCGTCGCGCGTTGGCAGGGTCGCCAACACATCGATTTCGTTGGCGGCAATGAAATTGCCGTCAAACGCAGCTGCCTTGATCTCGAACTTGCTCTGACCCTTGGCGAACTCCTTGAACAGACGGGCAGCGGCGCCCGGGTGCTCGTTGGAGAAGGCAATCAGGGTAGGGCCGGTGAAGGTGTCGTTGAGCACACTGAATTCAGTGTCGGCAACGGCACGCTTGAGCAGGGTGTTACGTACGACACGTACGTAAACGCCAGCTTCACGAGCCTCTTTACGGAGTCCGGTCATTGCGCCTACAGTCACACCACGGGCATCAGCCACGACAGCGGACAGAGCGACTTTGGCAGCCTCGTTGACTTCAGCGACGATGGCCTTCTTGTCTTCGAGTTTAATTGCCACGGGTTTACTCCTGGTTTCTACCGTTTCATCTGGCCTGGGCCGGATGTCGTTTTGGTGTCTGATTCGATCACGAATCGGGAGCACCATCTGCGTGGGCTGGTGTTTTAAGGCTTGCGCCGCCTACGGTCTTGGATAGCCCCCGCCAGGCAGGGACCCCAATCTTTTGCTGCCGCCACGAACAGGTCGCGGCGGCTGGGTGTTACACGTCGAGCGAACCTTGGTCGATGACCAGGCCTGGACCCATGGTGGTGCTCAGGGTCACGCGCTTGACGTAGATACCTTTCGAAGAAGCAGGCTTGATACGCTTGAGGTCAGCGATCAGTGCTTCAACGTTTTCCTTCAGCTTGGTGGCTTCGAAGCCGACCTTGCCAACGGAGGTGTGGATGATACCGTTCTTGTCGGTACGGTAGCGAACCTGACCGGCCTTGGCGTTCTTGACGGCGGTAGCGACGTCAGGCGTCACGGTACCGACCTTCGGGTTAGGCATCAGGCCGCGAGGACCCAGAACCTGACCCAACTGACCGACAACGCGCATGGCATCCGGAGAAGCGATGACGACGTCATAGTTCAGGTCGCCGCCTTTCATTTCGGCAGCCAGGTCGTCCATACCAACGCGGTCGGCGCCGGCAGCCAGAGCGGCTTCGGCAGCCGGGCCCTGGGTGAAGACGGCAACGCGGACGGTCTTGCCAGTGCCATGTGGCAGCACGGTAGCGCTACGAACGACCTGGTCGGATTTACGTGGGTCAACGCCGAGGTTGACGGCAACGTCGAAGGATTCGGTGAACTTCACGGCGGACAGTTCAGCCAGCAGGCTAGCTGCTTCTTCGAAGTTGTAAGCCTTGCCCGCTTCGACTTTCGAAGCGATGGCCTTTTGGCGCTTGGTCAGCTTAGCCATTTACACACCCTCCACGTTGAGGCCCATGCTGCGAGCGGAACCGGCGATGGTGCGCACGGCTGCGTCCAGGTCAGCGGAAGTCAGATCGGCCTGCTTGGCCTTGGCGATCTCTTCCAGCTGGGCACGGGTCACGGTACCGACCTTGACGGTGTTCGGACGGGCCGAACCGCTGGTCAGGCCAGCTGCTTTCTTCAGCAGAACCGAGGCAGGGGTGCTCTTGGTCTCGAAGGTGAAGCTGCGGTCACTGTAGACAGTGATGATCACGGGCGTCGGCAGGCCGGCTTCTTGACCCTGAGTACGGGCGTTGAAGGCCTTGCAGAATTCCATGATGTTCACGCCGTGCTGACCCAGTGCAGGGCCGACGGGTGGGCTTGGGTTGGCCTGGCCGGCCTTAACTTGCAGCTTGATGTAAGCCTGAATCTTCTTAGCCATGAGCTACTCCAATATCGGGTACGAACGCCTGTTGGCTCCCCGGATGACTTGCGTTTTATCCCAGTGACGACAAAACCCCGCAGCACTATGGGCTGCGGGGTATGGGATGCTGCGTTCGGTTAGACCTTCTCGACCTGACCGAACTCGAGCTCCACCGGGGTGGAGCGACCGAAAATAGTCACAGCTACGGTGAGCCGGTTCTTTTCGTAATTGACTTCTTCGACACTGCCGGTGAAGTCGGCGAATGGGCCGTCGTTGACACGCACCGACTCACCCACTTCGAACAACGTCTTGGGCTTCGGCTTGTCGGTGCCATCGGCAACACGACGCAGAATGGCCTCGGCCTCACGATCGGTGATGGGCGCAGGCTTGTCGGCGGTACCGCCGATGAAACCCATGACGCGCGGCGTGTCCTTGACCAAGTGCCAAGTGCCTTCGTTCATTTCCATCTGGACTAGCACGTAGCCAGGGAAGAACTTGCGCTCGCTCTTGCGCTTCTGGCCATTACGCATCTCGACCACTTCTTCGGTCGGGACCAGAATTTCGCCAAAGCCGTCTTCCATCTCGTGCAGCTTCACACGCTCAGTCAGAGAGCGCATCACATGCTTCTCGTAACCCGAGTGAGCATGCACAACGTACCAACGCTTAGCCACGGGACACCCTTAGCCAACAATCAAGGAAACCAACCAGCCGAGCAGGGAATCGAGCCCCCACAGCAGCAGCGCCATGACCAACACAACGACCACAACGATGAGCGTGGTTTGAGTGGTTTCTTGGCGGGTTGGCCACACGACTTTACGAATCTCGGTACGGGCTTCCTTCGCCAACGTGAAGAACGCCTTGCCTTTTGCAGTCTGCAAGGCGATGAAGCCTGCAGCAGCAGCCAGAGCAAGGAGTGCTAGAACACGGTACAGGATCGGCGCAGCAGAATAGTACTGATTGCCGACGACGCCAATGACGACCAATGCAACAACAGCCAGCCACTTGAAAAGGTCAAAACGCGATTCTTGGGCTTCAGTTTTGGTGGTCATCGAGGAGGATCCTGTGAGAAGAAAGCCAATCACGCCGAGGTGAATGGCAGGTCAGGAGGGAATCGAACCCCCAACCTACGGTTTTGGAGACCGTCGCTCTGCCAATTGAGCTACTGACCTTTAACACTGTATCAGGCCGACCATTATGCTGACCTGACTGAGAGAAATCAACTACTTATTCAGTAGCCTTGCTGCTACACGCCGTGGCGTCGATCGGGCGACAACACCTGCACGGATGCGCGACATGCTCGCTCGTCATGCTGGGCAAGGCGCTTACCCTGCACAGAACACGCACGAACTATTACCGCTATTAAAACAAAGGCAGATATTTTCATATCTGCCTTGTCGTATGGAGCTCTTGAGCGGACTTGAACCGCTGACCTCACCCTTACCAAGGGTGTGCTCTACCAACTGAGCTACAAGAGCGTAACACTTGCAAAAACAGCAAACTTGGAGCGGGTAGCGGGAATCGAACCCGCATCATCAGCTTGGAAGGCTGAGGTTCTACCACTAAACTATACCCGCGGAGCTTGCGGCTCTCGCTAAAATGGTGGAGGGGGAAGGATTCGAACCTTCGAAGTCGAAGACGTCAGATTTACAGTCTGATCCCTTTGGCCGCTCGGGAACCCCTCCTGAGCGTGGGCGGCATTTTCAACTCTTGCCGTCCTGCTGTCAAGCTTTTTCTCATTTAAATCTTGAGGTTAGCTCATTTGACAGCAGCTTCTGGTTAACCACCTGAGTGGTGTTCCCTGTGAAGCGGGCGCCATTCTATCAAGCTATTCAGCAGTTGCAATACCCCTGCACAAAATAATTTTATGTTTTAAGTCATTGAAATCCATCGAAAGACTGGCAAGCACCGCTGAGTCCAGCAAACGCTCGCTCTGAGGCTCGATCTTCAGCCACAAGCCATCGGCGCCAGGCACTTGCCCTGCCACGCGCGTGCTGGCCACATCCAGGCTGAGCAACCGCTGTCGCAACGCCTCGACACGCGCTGGCTGGATAAACCCGCCGACGATCATGCATTCATCCGGGCGCCGCGCGACAGGGGTCTTGTTCATCTCGCGCAGCAGCTGGATCTCACGCTGTGTCCCCTTGTAGAGGGAGGTCGAGGTCACTTCCTTGACCTTCAGCGGAGCCTGTTGCTGATGCCAGACGAAGTACACCCCATTCAGGACGAGCAGGAGCAGGAATAACCAGCGCATCATCACCTCAGTCTAATGGGCAGGCCATGGCCAGCCCCACGAACACCAGGTCCGGCAACAGACGCGCTTGTGGAGCGACCTCTCGCACCAGCGGCGCATCACCCCCGGTAAGAAAGACAGTGCACCCCTCCCCCCAACGCGCCTGCGCCTGCTCTATCTGACCCTTGGCAAACCCCTGCATCATCAGCACACAGCCTCGCTCGACAGCCTCTACGGTCGAACGACCCGGACTCATGTCTTCCAGGGCTCGCTCTGCTGACGCATCGTCATAGCGGATCTGCCGGGTATGGGTACGCAGTTGTCGCCTCATCAGCGGCATGCCTGGACAGATGTAACCCCCCAGGTGCTGGCCGTGCGCGTCGACGAAGTCCGCCTTGGCGGCTGTACCGAAATCCAGCACCAGGCAGGGACCCTGGGCCAGATGAAAGCCCGCCAGCGCACCCAGCCATCGATCCAGGCCCAATCGCTGATAGTCGACGTAGCCATTGTGCACGCCTGCCAAAGACTGCACGGGCTTGACGGTGTGCGGCACGACCTGGAAGGCCGCGGTCAACGCCGCGCACAAGGCGACGGTTTCTTCGTGGCCGCGTACGCTGACCAGACGGCAAGCCTGGAAGCTCAGGTTCAATGCCTGCACGGCGCTCAAAAGCGCGTGATCGGTCTCGACGAACCCGCCAGACACGACCTCAGCCGTGTCGAAACGAATCACACGCCATTTGATGAAACTGTTCCCGCAATCGAGCTCAAGTATCATGCTTCAACCTCAGACTGAGCTCCCCGCCGCTGAAACTCTTTTCTACGCCGTCGACACTCAGCCGCAAGCCGCCCTGGTCATCGACGCCCATGACGATTCCGTCGATGGTTTGAACGCCGGCGATCAGCGACACAGCCTTGCCCTGCCACAGGTTGGCCTGCTCCCAGGCTTCCTTGAAGGCGCCAAAACCCTGGGCAGCATGCCGCTGCAGCTCGCTGTCGAGCTGACGATTGAGCTGAGCGATCAGCACGTTCCTGTCCAGGTGGCTGCCTGTCTCATGCCTGATCGAGGTCCATTGCTGAGTGACGCTGTCGTTCTCCTGCATGTTGACGTTGATGCCGATGCCTATCACGACATGACACACATCGGCAGGATCGCCCACCAGCTCGAGCAGGATACCCGCGATCTTGCGCTCACCGACCAGCACATCGTTCGGCCACTTCAGCCCGGCCTTGACCACACCCAGGTCACGCAGGACCTGCATCACGGCCAGCCCCACGACCAGGCTCAGGCCTTCCAGCTGCCTCATGCCACCTTCGATACGCAGCACGAGGCTGTAGTACACGTTCTCGGCAAAAGGACTGACCCATTGACGACCTCGGCGACCCCGACCTGCGCTTTGCCGCTCGGCCAAGACCAGGAAGGGCGCGCGCGCGCCCTCTGCAAGATCACGCAGTGCTTGTGCATTGGTCGAATCGAGGGCTTCGTGCACTGACACGGGCCATACGCCTGGTTGGGAGTGCTGCTGGATGACACCAGGATCGAGCAGGGTGAGAGCGTTGGCCAACTGGTAACCGCGACCCCTGACCTTGTGCACCGTCACACCGAACTCGCTCTCCAAGTGCTGCAGCTGCTTCCAGACAGCGGCGCGGCTGACGCCCAGTGCAAAACCCAGGTCCTGCCCCGAATGAAAGCGGCCATCCTTTAGGAGATTCAACAACTTCAGCATGCCAGTCTCGACTTGAAATGAGGCTGGCATCATAGCCATGCACCCATCGATTGCATAGGGAAAGGCAGGGTGCGTGGAGACCCATCGATGTTCAATGGCGTAGAAAAGACAAAACCCCTACCTGCATGCGCAGATAGGGGTTTTGCGAAATGAATCTTGGCGATGACCTACTCTCACATGGGGAAACCCCACACTACCATCGGCGATGCATCGTTTCACTGCTGAGTTCGGGAAGGGATCAGGTGGTTCCAATGCTCTATGGTCGCCAAGAAATTCGGTAGCCGGACCGTCGTATCGACAGGCCAGCAGATTCGGATATGTGATCTTTGTGTGTTTGCGAACTTTCGGTTCGTGTGTCTTCGCACCCAACCTGCGCTTGGCAGATTGCTTGGGTGTTATATGGTCAAGCCTCACGGGCAATTAGTATTGGTTAGCTCAACGCCTCACAGCGCTTACACACCCAACCTATCAACGTCGTAGTCTTCGACGGCCCTTTAGGGGATTCAAGATCCCAGTGAGATCTCATCTTGAGGCAAGTTTCCCGCTTAGATGCTTTCAGCGGTTATCTCTTCCGAACATAGCTACCCGGCAATGCCACTGGCGTGACAACCGGAACACCAGAGGTTCGTCCACTCCGGTCCTCTCGTACTAGGAGCAGCCCCTCTCAAATCTCAAACGTCCACGGCAGATAGGGACCGAACTGTCTCACGACGTTCTAAACCCAGCTCGCGTACCACTTTAAATGGCGAACAGCCATACCCTTGGGACCGGCTTCAGCCCCAGGATGTGATGAGCCGACATCGAGGTGCCAAACACCGCCGTCGATATGAACTCTTGGGCGGTATCAGCCTGTTATCCCCGGAGTACCTTTTATCCGTTGAGCGATGGCCCTTCCATACAGAACCACCGGATCACTAAGACCTACTTTCGTACCTGCTCGACGTGTGGGTCTCGCAGTCAAGCGCGCTTTTGCCTTTATACTCTACGACCGATTTCCGACCGGTCTGAGCGCACCTTCGTACTCCTCCGTTACTCTTTGGGAGGAGACCGCCCCAGTCAAACTACCCACCATACACTGTCCTCGATCCGGATGACGGACCTGAGTTAGAACCTCAAAGTTGCCAGGGTGGTATTTCAAGGATGGCTCCACGCAGACTGGCGTCCACGCTTCAAAGCCTCCCACCTATCCTACACAAGCAAATTCAAAGTCCAGTGCAAAGCTATAGTAAAGGTTCACGGGGTCTTTCCGTCTAGCCGCGGATACACTGCATCTTCACAGCGATTTCAATTTCACTGAGTCTCGGGTGGAGACAGCGCCGCCATCGTTACGCCATTCGTGCAGGTCGGAACTTACCCGACAAGGAATTTCGCTACCTTAGGACCGTTATAGTTACGGCCGCCGTTTACCGGGGCTTCGATCAAGAGCTTCGCTTGCGCTAACCCCATCAATTAACCTTCCGGCACCGGGCAGGCGTCACACCCTATACGTCCACTTTCGTGTTTGCAGAGTGCTGTGTTTTTAATAAACAGTCGCAGCGGCCTGGTATCTTCGACCGGCATGGGCTTACGGAGCAAGTCCTTGACCCTCGCCGGCGCACCTTCTCCCGAAGTTACGGTGCCATTTTGCCTAGTTCCTTCACCCGAGTTCTCTCAAGCGCCTTGGTATTCTCTACCTAACCACCTGTGTCGGTTTGGGGTACGGTTCCCGATTATCTGAAGCTTAGGAGCTTTTCTTGGAAGCATGGCATCAACCACTTCGTCGCCTAAAGGCAACTCGTCATCAGCTCTCGGCCTTGAGATCCCGGATTTGCCTAAGATCTCAGCCTACCACCTTAAACTTGGACAACCAACGCCAAGCTGGCCTAGCCTTCTCCGTCCCTCCATCGCAATAACCGGAAGTACAGGAATATTAACCTGTTTTCCATCGACTACGCTTTTCAGCCTCGCCTTAGGGACCGACTAACCCTGCGTCGATTAACGTTGCGCAGGAAACCTTGGTCTTTCGGCGTGGGAGTTTTTCACTCCCATTGTCGTTACTCATGTCAGCATTCGCACTTCTGATACCTCCAGCCAGCTTCTCAACTGACCTTCACAGGCTTACAGAACGCTCCTCTACCGCATCACCTAGTGGTGATACCCGTAGCTTCGGTGCATGGTTTGAGCCCCGTTACATCTTCCGCGCAGGCCGACTCGACTAGTGAGCTATTACGCTTTCTTTAAAGGGTGGCTGCTTCTAAGCCAACCTCCTAGCTGTCTAAGCCTTCCCACATCGTTTCCCACTTAACCATGACTTTGGGACCTTAGCTGACGGTCTGGGTTGTTTCCCTTTTCACGACGGACGTTAGCACCCGCCGTGTGTCTCCCATGCTCGGCACTTGCTGGTATTCGGAGTTTGCATCGGTTTGGTAAGTCGGGATGACCCCCTAGCCGAAACAGTGCTCTACCCCCAGCAGTGATACATGAGGCGCTACCTAAATAGCTTTCGAGGAGAACCAGCTATCTCCGAGCTTGATTAGCCTTTCACTCCGATCCACAGGTCATCCGCTAACTTTTCAACGGTAGTCGGTTCGGTCCTCCAGTCAGTGTTACCTAACCTTCAACCTGCCCATGGATAGATCGCCCGGTTTCGGGTCTATACCCAGCGACTGTTCGCCCTATTAAGACTCGCTTTCGCTACGCCTCCCCTATTCGGTTAAGCTCGCCACTGAATATAAGTCGCTGACCCATTATACAAAAGGTACGCAGTCACCTAACAAGTAGGCTCCCACTGCTTGTACGCATACGGTTTCAGGTTCTATTTCACTCCCCTCTCCGGGGTTCTTTTCGCCTTTCCCTCACGGTACTGGTTCACTATCGGTCAGTCAGTAGTATTTAGCCTTGGAGGATGGTCCCCCCATATTCAGACAAAGTTTCTCGTGCTCCGTCCTACTCGATTTCATTGGAAGAAGATTTTCGTGTACGGGGCTATCACCCACTATGGCCGCACTTTCCAGAGCGTTCCACTAATCTTCAACCAACTTAAGGGCTGGTCCCCGTTCGCTCGCCACTACTAAGGGAATCTCGGTTGATTTCTATTCCTCAGGGTACTTAGATGTTTCAGTTCCCCTGGTTCGCCTCATGCACCTATGTATTCAGTGCAGGATACTCAGCTTGTGCTGAGTGGGTTCCCCCATTCAGAGATCTCTGGATCACAGTCTGTTTGCCGACTCCCCAAAGCTTATCGCAGGCTACCACGTCTTTCATCGCCTCTGACTGCCAAGGCATCCACCGTATGCGCTTCTTCACTTGACCATATAACCCCAAGCAATCTGGTTATACTGTGAAGACGACATTCGCCGAAAATTCGCATGTTGCGCTCTCGCGCAGAACTCACAAATTTTACCTTAGCCTGATCACCACCAGTGAAAGTGGCCATCAGTCTATTTCTATCACATATCCGAATTTTTAAAGAACGATCTGACAAAAGTCAGAAATCAACATTTCACAGCCTCAAGCTGCAAATGTTCATTTCTAAGTTCTGAACAGCGGCGACGATGGAAGTGGTGGAGCCAAGCGGGATCGAACCGCTGACCTCCTGCGTGCAAGGCAGGCGCTCTCCCAGCTGAGCTATGGCCCCGTGTGTCGTAGCATCAAGCCGCACCATGAAATGGTAGGTCTGGGCAGATTTGAACTGCCGACCTCACCCTTATCAGGGGTGCGCTCTAACCAACTGAGCTACAGACCTATAACAGGGTCGCGTTACAGCATCGTCTTCGTACAAAGAATCAAGCAATTCGTGTGGGGGCTCATCAGCTGGCTGATGTCGTCGATTAAGGAGGTGATCCAGCCGCAGGTTCCCCTACGGCTACCTTGTTACGACTTCACCCCAGTCATGAATCACACCGTGGTAACCGTCCTCCCGAAGGTTAGACTAGCTACTTCTGGTGCAACCCACTCCCATGGTGTGACGGGCGGTGTGTACAAGGCCCGGGAACGTATTCACCGCGACATTCTGATTCGCGATTACTAGCGATTCCGACTTCACGCAGTCGAGTTGCAGACTGCGATCCGGACTACGATCGGTTTTGTGAGATTAGCTCCACCTCGCGGCTTGGCAACCCTCTGTACCGACCATTGTAGCACGTGTGTAGCCCAGGCCGTAAGGGCCATGATGACTTGACGTCATCCCCACCTTCCTCCGGTTTGTCACCGGCAGTCTCCTTAGAGTGCCCACCATAACGTGCTGGTAACTAAGGACAAGGGTTGCGCTCGTTACGGGACTTAACCCAACATCTCACGACACGAGCTGACGACAGCCATGCAGCACCTGTGTCAGAGTTCCCGAAGGCACCCATCCATCTCTGGAAAGTTCTCTGCATGTCAAGGCCTGGTAAGGTTCTTCGCGTTGCTTCGAATTAAACCACATGCTCCACCGCTTGTGCGGGCCCCCGTCAATTCATTTGAGTTTTAACCTTGCGGCCGTACTCCCCAGGCGGTCAACTTAATGCGTTAGCTGCGCCACTAAAATCTCAAGGATTCCAACGGCTAGTTGACATCGTTTACGGCGTGGACTACCAGGGTATCTAATCCTGTTTGCTCCCCACGCTTTCGCACCTCAGTGTCAGTATCAGTCCAGGTGGTCGCCTTCGCCACTGGTGTTCCTTCCTATATCTACGCATTTCACCGCTACACAGGAAATTCCACCACCCTCTACCGTACTCTAGCCTGCCAGTTTTGGATGCAGTTCCCAGGTTGAGCCCGGGGCTTTCACATCCAACTTAACAAACCACCTACGCGCGCTTTACGCCCAGTAATTCCGATTAACGCTTGCACCCTCTGTATTACCGCGGCTGCTGGCACAGAGTTAGCCGGTGCTTATTCTGTCGGTAACGTCAAAATTGCAGAGTATTAATCTACAACCCTTCCTCCCAACTTAAAGTGCTTTACAATCCGAAGACCTTCTTCACACACGCGGCATGGCTGGATCAGGCTTTCGCCCATTGTCCAATATTCCCCACTGCTGCCTCCCGTAGGAGTCTGGACCGTGTCTCAGTTCCAGTGTGACTGATCATCCTCTCAGACCAGTTACGGATCGTCGCCTTGGTGAGCCATTACCTCACCAACTAGCTAATCCGACCTAGGCTCATCTGATAGCGCAAGGCCCGAAGGTCCCCTGCTTTCTCCCGTAGGACGTATGCGGTATTAGCGTTCCTTTCGAAACGTTGTCCCCCACTACCAGGCAGATTCCTAGGCATTACTCACCCGTCCGCCGCTGAATCCAGGAGCAAGCTCCTGTCATCCGCTCGACTTGCATGTGTTAGGCCTGCCGCCAGCGTTCAATCTGAGCCATGATCAAACTCTTCAGTTCAATACTGCTTGGGTTTTTAAGAAACCCTAAACTTGGCTCAGCAATCTCAAATGACTACTATGATTACTCATGTGTCACTTGTGATGCTGATAATCTATCTGACTATCAGTCCAAACTCACAAGCACCCACACGAATTGCTTGATTCAATTTGTTAAAGAGCGTTTGGCTGAGAAGCTTTCGTCTCAACCGAGGCGCGCATTCTACGCTGTCCTCGTTGTGTGTCAAGCGTTTATTTTGAAGTTCTTTTCGGGAAACCCTAACAACTTCAACCACTTGACTCGCTGCGATCTCTCGAAGCGGGAGGCGAATCATACAGCGTTACAACCTGCTGTCAACTGCCTTTTTCACCGCTTCCGGTCGGAACCGAAGCCCTTCCAGCTTCATCTCGATTCACGCAACCTGTTGATTAACAAGGCGTTTATCGTTCCGACTGCGTTGGAAGTGGTGCGCATTATAAGGGGATCTGAAACCCCGTCAACCCTTTATTTCAAAATCATTTCAATCTCTTGAAAACGCAGCGGGGGAGGTCGTACCGACCTCCCCCGCTGCTTATATAGCCCTGCACGCAGACACGCGACTCACTCAGTCTTCAGCGTGATCCGTGCAAACGCCTTCTTGCCTGCCTGGCACACATGCGTGCTGCCCACGGTGAACATGAACCCACGATCCACGCTGTCGCCATCCACCTTCACCGTACCCGCATTGAGCAGGTCCCGTGCAGTTGCCGAGTTCTTGACCAGCCCCGCCCGGTTCAGCACGGCCGCGATCGGCATGTCTTCATTCGACACGATCTCGACCTCGGGCAGATCCTCGGGCAACTCACCTTCTTTCATGCGATTGCCGGCGGCACGGTGCGCGCTGGCTGCCGCCTCTTCGCCATGGAACCGCGCCACGATCTCTTCGGCCAGCTTGATCTTGACGTCGCGCGGGTTGGCACCGGCCTGCACATCGGCGCGCAACTGATCGATCTCTTCCATGGAACGGAAGCTCAGCAACTCGAAGTAACGCCACATCAAGGTATCGGGAATCGACACGAGCTTGCTGTACATCACGCCGGGCGCTTCCTGGATGCCGACATAATTGCCCAGCGACTTGGACATCTTCTTCACGCCGTCGAGCCCTTCGAGCAGCGGCATGGTGACGATGTTCTGCGCTTCCTGCCCATAGGCGCGCTGCAACTCGCGCCCCATCAGCAGGTTGAATTTCTGATCGGTCCCGCCCAGCTCGACGTCCGCCTTGAGCGCGACCGAGTCGTACCCCTGCACCAATGGATAGAGGAACTCATGGATAGCGATGGGCTGATTGCTGGAATACCGCTTGTCGAAGTCGTCGCGCTCCAGCATGCGGGCCACGGTGTACTGCGACGCCAGGCGAATGAAGTCGGCCGGTGTGAGCAGGTCCATCCAGGTGGAGTTGAACGCCACCTCGGTCTTGGCCGGATCCAGAATCTTGAAGACCTGCTGCTTGTAGGTCTCGGCGTTGTCCAGTACCTGCTCACGCGTCAGTGGTGGACGCGTGGCGCTCTTGCCGCTGGGGTCACCGATCATCCCGGTGAAGTCACCGATCAGGAAGATCACCTGATGCCCCAGCTCCTGGAACTGGCGCAGCTTGTTGATCAACACCGTATGGCCCAGGTGCAAGTCCGGCGCGGTCGGGTCGAAGCCGGCCTTGATGCGCAGCGGCTCACCACGCTTGAGCTTCTCGACCAGTTCCGACTCGACCAGCACCTCTTCCGCACCGCGCTTGATAAGCGCCAGCTGTTCTTCAACCGACTTCATACACAGACCCGCAAGGCTCAGATTCAAAGGGAGCCAACCATACAAGATCGGCCATCAAAAACAAGTTCGACACACGATGTGACTCATGGCAGGCCCTGAGACGTCTGCCGCCCTTGCGCCGAAAAGGATTTGGTTATATTTTATACAGTTATTTCATCTTCATCATGTCATTCATCTATTCCTTTTCACCTTTTCAAAGTCACCTCACCTATGACCAACGACACGCCTAAAGCGCCTCCGCTTTATCCGAAGAGCCATCTATTGGCCGCCAGCGGCCTCGCCGCCCTCCTCAGCCTGGCACTTCTGGTCTTTCCTACCAGCGACGTGGAAGCCAAGAAGACCACCCTCAGCCTTGAACTGGATAGCCCGGTCGAGCAACTCAAGGACGATTCGCGCACGGCGCCGCTCGTGCAATCGAACAACCAGCAAGCTTCGCCCTTCGCCCAGATCGACACACCGGCTGCGGCCGCCAAGCCCTCCGAAGAAACGGCCGCCACTGCCCCTGCCAAAGCCCTGCCGAGCCATCGGGAAGTGAAGGTCGCCAAGGGCGATACGCTGTCCACGCTGTTCGCCAAGGTGGGCCTGCCCGCCAACGTGGTTCACGACGTGCTCGCCAGCAGCAAGCAGGCCAAGCAGTTCAGCCAGCTCAAGCATGGCCAGGTGCTGCAGTTCGAATTCGACAAGGACGGTGCCCTGGCCCTGCTGCACACCAAGGTCAACAACCTCGAAAGCATCCGCCTGGCGCGCACCGACAAAGGGTTCACCTTCGAGCGCGAAATCAGCAAGCCCGTGGTACGCACGGCCTATGCCCACGGCGTGATCAACAGCTCGCTGGCCGCTTCGGCGCAGCGTGCCGGTCTGTCCCACAGCATGACCATGGACATGGCCCGCGTCCTGGGCTACGACATCGACTTCGCCCAGGACATCCGCCCTGGCGACGAATTCGACGTGGTCTACGAGCAGAAGGTCATGGACGGCAAGGTCGTCGGCACCGGCAACATCCTCTCCGCCCGCTTCACCAACCGCGGCAAGACCTACACCGCGGTGCGCTACACCAACAAGCAGGGCAACACCAGCTACTACACCGCCGATGGCAACAGCCTGCGCAAGGCCTTCATTCGCACCCCGGTAGACTTCGCCCGCATCAGTTCGCGTTTCTCCGCCGGGCGCAAGCATCCGATCCTCAACAAGATCCGTGCCCACAAGGGCGTCGACTACGCGGCGCCACGCGGCACGCCGATCAAGGCGGCAGGCGATGGCAAGGTGCTGCTGGCCGGACGTCGCGGCGGCTACGGCAACACCGTGATCATCAAGCATGGCAACGCCTACCAGACGCTCTACGGGCACATGCAGGGCTTCGCCAAGGGCGTCACCACCGGCAGCACCGTCAAACAGGGCCAGGTGATCGGCTACATCGGCACCACGGGCCTGTCCACCGGCCCGCACTTGCACTATGAATTCCAGGTCAACGGCGTTCACGTGGACCCGCTGAGCCAGAAAGTGCCCATGGCCGACCCGATCGCCAAGGCCGAACGCCAGCGCTTCCTGCAGCAGAGCAAACCCCTGATCGCCCGCATGGATCAGGAAAAAGCCACCCTGCTCGCCTCCAACAAGCGCTGACCATGGCGCTCTATATCGGGGTGATGTCCGGCACCAGCCTGGACGGGCTGGACATTGCCCTGGTGAAGCAGAGCGAATCCGTTCGCCTGCTGGCCAGCCGCTACCTGCCCATGCCAGGCGATCTTCGCCAGGCCCTGCTCGCCTTGTGCGCCAGCGGGCCAGATGAAGTGGCACGCGCAGCTTTGGCCGAGAACCACTGGGCCAGCCTTGCAGCCGACGGGGTGAACACCCTGCTCGCCGAGCAAGGCTTATTGCCCGCGGACATCCGTGCCATCGGCAGCCACGGGCAAACCATCCGCCATGAACCGGCGCGTGGCTTCACGGTGCAGATCGGCAACCCGGCCCTACTAGCCGAGCGGACCGGCATCACGGTCGTCAGCGATTTCAGACGCCGCGATGTGGCGGCGGGCGGCCAAGGTGCGCCGTTGGTGCCAGCCTTCCACGAAGCATTGTTCGCCGACCTCAAGCAACCCCTTGCCGTCCTGAACGTCGGCGGCTTCAGCAACCTCAGCCTGGTCGAACCCGACATGCCCGTGCGGGGCTTCGACTGCGGCCCCGGCAATGTGCTGCTGGATGCCTGGATCGAGCGCATTCAGGGCCAGCCCTTCGACGCCGACGGTCGATGGGCCGCCAGCGGGCGCTTGTCGCAACCCTTGCTCGATGCCTTGCTGGCAGCGCCTTTCTTTGCGGGGAATGGCCCCAAGAGCACGGGGCGCGAAGTCTTCAACCTGCCGTGGCTGGACAACCATCTGGCCGCTCAAGGCCCGCTCGCGGACCACGACGTGCAGGCGACCCTGCTGGAGCTTACCGCGCGCAGCATCGTCGATGCGTTGCTTCAGGCACAGCCCCACTGCCAGAGGGTTCTGGTCTGTGGCGGTGGTGCACGCAATGGTGCGCTGATGCAGCGCCTGGCCCATCTCCTGCCAGGGGTGAACGTTGCCAGTACCGCCGCGCAAGGTGTAGATCCGGATTGGATGGAAGCCATGGCATTCGCCTGGCTCGCCCACTGCTGCCTGGAAGGTATCCCGGCCAACCGTCCGAGCGTGACGGCAGCACGGGGGCTACGCGTGCTGGGCGCCATCTACCCTGCCTGAGGCCGATACCCGGAACGCAGACAGCAAAACGCCGCGCAATCGCGCGGCGTTCTGGTTTCAGGCGCCCACTCAGATCGAGAAGGACGAACCACACCCGCAGGTGGTGGTGGCATTCGGGTTCTTGATGATGAACCGCGAGCCTTCCAGGCCTTCCTGGTAATCCACCTGGGCGCCTGCCAGGTACTGGAAGCTCATGGGATCGACCACCAGCGCCACGCCCTCGCGCTCGACCACGGTATCGTCATCGGCCACATCCTCATCGAACGTGAAGCCGTACTGGAAGCCCGAGCAACCGCCACCCGTGACGAAGACGCGCAACTTGAGACGATCGTTGCCTTCCTCGGTCACCAAGGTCTTGACCTTGTGCGCGGCCCCTTCGGTGAACTCCAGGATGGTAGGGGTGAAGGTTTCGACACTCATCAGACTCTCCCGGCGCAATGCCGCCATAACACGTGATGGCGTGCATTATCCGCTTCTCCTAGAAAATTGGTCAACTATGGGGGGCGTGAGTGGCAAGCTTCGAGCTTCAAGCTTCAAGCTTCAAGTAGAAGCAGATCGCGGCGCTTCGCTGATCTGCTCTTGCTCTTACTTGTAGCTTGTAGCTTGTAGCTTGTAGCTTGTAGCTTGCAGCTCACGCCCCCTAATGGACTAGGGCAGCATGCCCGCATGGGCCAGACCCAGGCGCTCGTCCAGCCCGAAGAGGATGTTCAGGTTCTGCACAGCCTGCCCAGACGCCCCCTTGACCAGGTTGTCGATCACCGACAGCACCACGACCAGATCACCCCCTTGTGGACGGTGAACCGCAATACGGCACATGTTGGCGCCCCGTACGCTGCGCGTCTCCGGATGGCTACCCGCCGGCATCACATCGACGAACGGCTCGTCGGCATAGCGTTTCTCGAACAGCGCCTGCAGATCGACCGACGTGTCGGCCACGGTCGCATACAGGGTGGCGTGGATACCGCGAATCATCGGGGTCAGGTGCGGCACGAAGGTCAGGCCGATCTCGCCTCCTGCGGCCAGCCGCAAACCTTGGCTGATTTCGGGCAGGTGGCGATGCCCTTTGACCGCGTAGGCTTTCATGCTCTCGCCCGCCTCGCAGAACAGCGAGCCGACCGCCGCCCCGCGCCCTGCACCACTGACGCCGGACTTGCAGTCGGCGATCAGGCGCATCGGGTCGGCCAGGCCGGATTCCAGCAGCGGCAGGAAACCCAGCTGCGTGGCGGTCGGGTAGCAGCCTGGCACCGCGATCAGGCGCGCCTGGCGAATCTTCTCGCGATTGACTTCAGGCAGGCCGTAGACCGCCCCCGGCAGTTGATCGGGTGCACCATGGGGCTGGCCGTACCATTTTTCCCATTCGACGGCGTCCTGCAGACGAAAATCGGCGGACAGGTCGATGATCCGGGTGCCGGCATCCAGCAGCTCACCGGCCAGGGCATGGGCGACCCCATGGGGTGTGGCGAAGAAGACCACATCGCACGCCGCCAGGGTTTTGGTGTCCGGTACGCTGAACTTCAAGCCGTCGTAGTGGCCTCGCAGATTGGGGTACATGTCCTCGACCGGCAAACCGGCTTCCGAACGCGAGGTGATGACCACCACGTCGGCCTGTGGATGCTGCGCCAGCAGACGCAGCAGTTCGACACCGGTGTAGCCCGTGCCGCCGACGATACCGACCTTGATCATGACGCGTGTCCCTCTCAACGAACCGACTGTAAAGCCACGATGATAGGGATGCGCACGCCTGCTCACAACCGTTGTGATGGCTCTGATGGCCGTTGCTCTCTACTATCTGACCACCGTGAAAACCCTCGAGGAAACCAACGATGCTCTATTTATGGATCAAGGCGCTGCATATCGTCAGCATGGTGTGCTGGTTCGCCGGGCTGTTCTACCTGCCCCGGCTGTTCGTCTACCATGCCCAAAGCACCGACAGCGTCAGCCAGGAACGCTTCGCCATCATGGAGCGCAAGCTGTACCGGGGCATCATGAACCCCGCCATGATTGCCACCTACGTGTTCGGCATCTGGCTGCTGGTGCTCAACCCAGGCTTCCTGAGCCAGGGTTGGATGCATGCGAAACTGACGCTGGTGCTGCTGCTGACCGGTTACCACCACATCTGCGGCGCACAACGCAAACGCTTCGCCCTGGGTGAGAACCGACGCAGCCACGTCTACTACCGCTGGTTTAACGAAGTGCCCGTGCTCGTGCTGCTGGCCGTGGTCATCCTGGTGGTCGTCAAGCCGTTCTGATCCGTCGTCGGGCGCCGGGCGCACCGGCATCGCCCGTTCCTGCCTTCAGGTGCTGCGCAAAAGCCAGCGCCTCCCCTGGCCTCGCGGTACACTGGCGCTCTTTTCGCCGCCCAGGAGCCGCGCATGACCCGTTACGCCATGATCACCGGCGCCTCCAGTGGCCTGGGCCTGGCCCTGGCCGAGGCCTTGGCACGGCGCGGGCGCAACCTCATTCTGGTGGCACGCCACCGCGAAGCCCTGGAGCCCATCGCCCTCGAACTGACCCAGCGGTTCGGCGTCGAGGTGCTGTTCCGTGCCTGTGACCTGAGCGAACCGCTGCGCGTATCGGGTTTCGTGCTCGAGCTGGAAGAAGGCGAGCACCGGGTCGACCTGCTGGTCAACTGCGCGGGTCTGCGTTCCTATGGGCCATTCCTGGCACAGGAGTGGGCCGACGAGCAGGACCTGCTCGAAGTCAACATCATGACCCTGACGCGCCTGTGCCACGCCGTGGGCAACCTCATGGCGCTGCACGGCGGAGGGCAGATCCTCAACGTGGCGGCCCTGGCGGCCCATGCGCCCGGTCCGTGGATGGCGGGCTACGCGGCCAGCAAGGCCTATGTCCTGAGCTTTTCCGAGGCCCTGCGCGAGGAACTCAAGCGGATCGGCATCCAGGTCTCGGTGCTCTGCCCTGGCCCGGTCCAATCACCACGGCGGCGCATTCCACGGCTGGAAGGCAGGCGCCGCTGCCTGAGCGCCGAAGAAGTCGCCCTGTATACGGTGCGGGCGCTGGACAAGAACCGCGCACTGATCCAGCCGGACGATCGCTATCGCTGGCTGGCGCTGGCACCGCGCCTGCTGCCCCGCTGGCTGACCCGCAAGCTGGCAGGCGTCATCCACCAGCGCTATCGACCGCTGGGTATCGAATAGCGCTGGGCGCAGGCGGTCACGCTGGTTACACTCGGCGCGACCCTCACCATGGAGACGTACTGTGGAGACTCTCTTCACCAAGATCATCAACCGGGAAATCCCGGCCAAGATCATCTACGAGGACGACCAGGTCCTGGCCTTTCACGACATTGCCCCGCAGGCCCCGGTGCACTTTCTGGTCATCCCGAAAAAGCCCATCCGCACCCTCAACGACCTGCAGGAAGACGACAAGCTCCTGGCCGGCCACATCCTGTTCACGGCGCAGCGCCTGGCCAAGGAACTGGGTTGCGAGGACGGTTTCCGCGTCGTCATGAACTGCAATGAACTGGGTGGCCAGACGGTCTACCACATCCATCTGCACGTGCTCGGCCAGCGCCAGATGAACTGGCCGCCGGGCTGATCCTGCGCACGCCCGTACCCGGCGATTGAGGTACACTGTCGGGCACACTCTTGCGGAGGTGCCCGATGGCTACCGAACGTCACTACTCGCCGCTCGACCGCGTGCTGCTGCAGGCCGATACCGCCCTGCGCACGCTGCTGCCCTTCAGCGGCCAACCGTCCCGTCCCTCTCCCGCCGTCGTCAAGCCCGACGTCCAGCTGGACGAGCCTCAGGCCCGGCACGTTGCCGGTCTTATGCGCATCAACCACACCGGCGAAGTCTGCGCCCAGGCGCTGTACCAAGGGCAGGCGCTGACGGCGAAACTGCCGCAGGTCCGCAAGGCCATGGAGCACGCCGCCGAAGAAGAGATCGATCACCTGGCCTGGTGCGAGCAGCGCATTCGCCAGCTCAACAGTCACCCCAGTGTCCTCAACCCGCTGTTCTACGGCATGTCGTTCGGCATTGGCGCCTTTGCCGGGCTGGTCAGCGACAAGGTCAGCCTGGGGTTCGTCGCCGCGACCGAGCGGCAAGTGTGCAAGCACCTGGATGAGCACCTGGCGCAGCTGCCCACCGAGGACGAAAAGTCCCGCGCGATTCTCGAACAGATGCTGACCGACGAAGCGCACCACGCTGAGTCCGCGCTCGATGCCGGCGGCTACCGCTTCCCCGCTCCGGTACGCTTCGGCATGAGCCTGCTGGCCAAGGTCATGACCAAGAGTACCTACCGTATCTGATGCCGTGGCCCGGGGATGCGGCGCATCCCCAGGCCCGCGCCTGTCAGTCCAGCTCGACGATCTCGTAGCCGTGGGTGACTTCCACGCCCGCACGCTCGAGCATGATGGAGGCCGAGCAATACTTCTCCGCCGACAACTCCACGGCGCGCTTGACCTGGGCTTCTTTCAGCCCACGCCCCTTGACCACGAAATTCATGTGGATGCGAGTGAAGACTTTTGGCTCTTCGTCGGCCCGATCGGCGTCCAGGAACGCCTCGCAGCTTTCCACGCGCTGACGTGACTTCTTCAGGATGCTCACGATGTCGAAACTGCTGCAGCCGCCCAGGCCCAGCAAAAGCATTTCCATCGGACGCACGCCCAGGTTCCGCCCCCCGGCCTCGGGTGGGCCGTCCATGACGACCACGTGCCCGCTGCCTGATTCACCAAGGAACATGGCCTCGCCGGCCCACTGGATACGCGCCTTCATTGTTCCTGACTCCTGACTGACAAAAGGTCCTCAGCTTAGACGCTGTCGGTTCGCTTGGAAACGATAAAGTCGCTCCGCTTGCCTGCCGACGTGCGACAAACGGTCTGATAAGCTGGCGCCAATTCGCTGGCGGCTCGCCGTCAAACAACCGATCAAACCCTTCGTGCACGCGTGGACAGGATTCCGTGATGGTCGCCTCAGCCTTGGCTCCTCGAATCAAGAACATCGACAAGTTGCTGGCGCATTGTCAGCGCCGCCGCCATGCGGCCAAAAGCAACCTCATCAGCGCCGGAGACACGGCCGATAGCCTGTCCTTCATCATCAAGGGTTCGGTCACCATCCTGATCGAAGACGACGACGGGCATGAAATGATCATCGCCTACCTCAATGCCGGCGACTTCTTCGGCGAGCTAGGCCTGTTCGGCCCCGAGGAACAGGCCTGCCAACGAAGCGCCTGGGTGCGCAGCAAGACCGACTGCGAAATTGCGGAAATCAGCTACGAGAAATTTCGCGAACTGGCCCACGAGGACCCGCAGATCCTGTATGCCCTGGGCGCACAGATGGCGCAACGGTTACGCAACACCACGCGCAAGGTCGGCGACCTGGCATTCCTCGACGTGACCGGGCGTGTGGCGCGCTGCCTGCTGGAGCTGTGCCAGCAGCCTGACGCCATGACCCACCCGGAGGGCATGCAGATCAAGGTGACGCGTCAGGAGATCGGCCGCATCGTCGGTTGCTCCCGAGAGATGGTCGGACGTGTCCTCAAGGATCTCGAGGAGCGCAACCTGGTCCAGGTCAAGGGCAAGACCATGGTCGTGCTGGGCGCACGCTGACACCCACCGGATCACTCGCTGGGCAAGGCATGGAGCACGTCCTGGTACACGCGGACGAAGTCGCGCGCCCAGGGCGCATCCGGCACCACCTCGCTCAAGGCGATATGGCTCTCGACCTGGCACCGCTGCTCCAGGGCGCAACAGGTGTTGAAGCGGTTCACGGCCTGAATCATCGAGACGCGCTCATCCTCGAGCAGCAAGGCGCCATGGACCAGCACGACCGGCCGCTTGCCACCCAGCCCCTGGCGCCAGCGCTGGGCCGTGCCGACCCACTTGCGCCCCTGGATATTGACGTTGTAGCGGCCATCGCAGAAGGCGCCTTCCACCTCGCCCAGCGACGTGTCCACGCCCCACACGCCGAGCAGCTCGCACAAGGGGAGGCACAGACGCTCGTAGGCCCGCTCGATACGGCCATGATCGCCTTCGCTGCGCGGCGCCCCATAGACCAGCGCCAGGTTGACCGTCGCTGACGATTGCGGCACGGGTTCGCCCCCGGTCTCGCGGAGCAGGATCGGCCACCCCGCGTCGGCGAGCTGCCGGCTGGCGCTCTCGAAGCCCTCCAGACGGCTCATGCGCCGGGGCATGACCAGCGCACGGTCGGTGGGCCGCCAGACTAGCAGGCCGGATTCGCGCTGCCCCTGGCACACCTCCGTCAGCAAGGCCTGCTCAGCCTGCAGACCTTGCTCCACCTCGAGGTTCAACACACCGTCCGTCATCGCGCCTCCTCGTCCATGCCGCCGTGCGGCCTCCACAATCCCTGTCGTTCGACGTAGCCGCCAGACTCAGTCCAGCGCGCCGCCCGAGCCCTGCACCGGCAGTTCGGGGAAGAACAGACGCTGCAACTCCTGCCCTGGCAACTCGGCCCGCATGAACGCCTCGCCGACCAGGAAGGCATACACCTCGTTGATCTTCATCAGGTCGACGTCGGCGCGGTTGAGCACGCCGCTCTCGGTGATCGCCAGACGGTCGCGCGGAATCCTCGGCAGCAGGTCCAGCGTGGTTTCCAGGCTGACCTCGAAGGTGTGCAGGTTACGGTTGTTCACTCCGATCAACGGCGTGTCCAGCGTAGCCAGCGCACGCTCCAGCTCATGGCCATCGTGCACTTCCACCAGCACGTCCAGGCCAACCTGCTTGGCCGTGGCGGCCAGTTCGGCCATGCGCACGTCGTCCAGCGCCGATACGATCAGCAAGATGCAGTCGGCACCCAGCGCACGGGCTTCCACCACCTGGTAAGGGTCGATCAAGAAATCCTTGCGAATGACCGGCAGGGCACAGGCCGCGCGCGCTTGCTGCAAGTACGCATCGGCGCCCTGGAAGAAATCGATGTCGGTCAGCACCGACAGGCAGGTCGCGCCCCCCTTCTCGTAGCTGACCGCGATCTCGGCCGGTTCGAACTGCTCGCGGATCACGCCCTTGCTCGGCGAGGCCTTCTTGATCTCGGCAATCACCGCCGGCTTCTTCTGCCCGGCCTGCTCGATCAGCGCCCTGGCAAAACCCCGCGGCGCATCGGCCGCGGCAGCCAGTCGCTCGAGTTCGTCCAGACCGACCCGGCGGCGGCGCTCGGCCACTTCCTCGACCTTGCGCGCCAGAATGTTCTCCAACACCGTCGGTACGCTCATGCCTCGTTCTCCTGCTTGAATACCGCGGTAAAGGCGCCCAGCTCCTGCACTTTCTCCCAGGCCAGCCCGGTGTGCAGGACGTCGTGCGCCAGGTCGACCCCCGACTTGAGACTCATGGCATGGTCGGCCGCGTACAGCGCGGCACCCGCATTGAGCACGATCATTTCGGCAGCCTTCTGTCCTTCTTCGGTCTTGCGCCGGCCCAGGGCATCGCGGATCAGCGCCAGGGATGCCTGCGGACCGTCCACCGCCAGGCCATGCAGGCTCTGGCTCTTGATGCCCAGGTCTTCAGGCTCGACCCAGTATTCGGAGATCTCGCCCTTGTTCAGTTCGGCGACGAACGTTGGCGCCGCCAGGCTGAACTCGTCCAGACCATCCTTGGAGTGCACCACCAGCACATGCTTGCTGCCCATGCGCTGCAGCACTTCGGCGAGTGGTCTGCACAAGGCCTGGCTGAACACGCCGACGACCTGATGGCGCACGCCGGCCGGATTCGTAAGCGGGCCCAGCATGTTGAACAGGGTGCGCAGCCCCAGGTCACGGCGCGGGCCGGCCGCGTGCTTCATCGCCGAATGGTGGCCCTGGGCGAACATGAAACCGATGCCCAGGGCATCGACGCAGCGCGCCACCTGAACGGGGGTGAGGTTGAGGTAGATGCCGGCGGCTTCCAGCAGGTCGGCGCTGCCGCTCTTGCCGGACACCGCGCGGTTGCCATGCTTGGCCACGGGGCAGCCTGCCGCGGCCAGCACGAAGGCCGATGCCGTGGACACGTTGAAGATGTTGGCGCCGTCGCCACCGGTACCGACGATGTCGACCACGCCTTCGGGGTTGACCAGTTCGACCTTGTCGGCCAGCTCGCGCATCACCGACACCGCCCCGACGATCTCGTCGATGCTCTCGCTCTTCATGCGCATGGCCATGAGAAAGGCGCCGATCTGCGCGTCACTGCACTGGCCCGTCATGATCTGGCGCATGACATCGCGCATTTCGTCGGTCGACAGGTCCAGCTGGCCGACGATGCGGCTCAATGCACTCTTGATATCCATGGTCTGTCCTTAGCGCTGTCCGCCGGTCTGCTTGAGGAAGTTGGCGAACAGCTCGTGGCCTTGTTCGGTCAGGATCGATTCGGGGTGGAACTGCACGCCTTCGACGTTCAGGGTCTTGTGGCGCAGGCCCATGATCTCGTCCACCGAGCCATCGTCGTGCGCCGTCCAGGCCGTGACTTCCAGGCACTCGGGCAAGGTCTCGCGCTTGACCACCAGCGAGTGGTAGCGCGTCACGGTGACCGGGTTGGCCAGTTCGGCGAACACGCCCAGGTCGCGATGATGGACGGGGCTGGTCTTGCCATGCATCACTTGTCGGGCACGCACCACGTCACCCCCGAACGCCTGGCCGATGGACTGATGGCCCAGGCAGACGCCCAGGATCGGCAGCTTGCCGGCAAAATGCCGGATGGCTTCGAGGGAAATCCCGGCTTCGCTCGGGGTGCAGGGGCCGGGAGAGACGACGATGCGCTCCGGGGCCAGGGCCTCGATCTCGGCGAGGGTCAGCTCATCGTTGCGGATGACCTTGACCTCGGCCCCCAGCTCGCCCAGGTACTGCACCACGTTGTAGGTGAAGGAGTCGTAGTTGTCGATCATCAGCAGCATGGGGCACCTGTGCACTCGAGTCGATGAGAGAAAAACCCTGGGGCAGCGACCTGCCGCGGACCTGTGTCGACCACCCGGCGCCATGCAGCGCGCAGGGCAAGCCACACACGGCTGGCAGCACGTGCGGGGATTGTCGTGTAGGGCATGGAACGGTGAATCGGCATGGGGCGTTCTCCTGGGGGTTGGAGCCGCCGTACCGGTGAGCTGTCTGGAATCTGAAACCTGCTGGCCGATGACGGCGGCAGGGTCCGGTTTCAAACCGCAACGACTTGCCGCTTCCTAGAGGAAGCGCCACCAACGGGTGAATGAAGTCGCTGCGTGACAGGTCATGCTACCTAACCATCGAGGGTGTGCGGGCATGGCGCGATGCCATGGCCTGCGTGAAATGTGGCCCGAGTATAGCGTTGCGCCGAAGCGAGCGTCGACCCCTTTTTCCGAGGTTTTCTCGCCTGTTCAAAGGCGTCGGATCTGCACCGCATCGGGCGATGACGTCTGTGCTGGATCGGTCGCCGTCGCGCCCGTTGGCAGCGGTTTTGAGCCCGATGCAAGCCGGTTTGTCCATCGGCTTGCACGATGGGTGAGTTGGGAAATTTCCTAACCTAACTTGGGAAGCGTCTCCTATCCCGGAGAAAACCGAGTGCACCAGCATGCGACGGGTCCAGCGGCCGTTTTTCCACGGTCGGCTATCGTTCCCTCACAACTCCAATAACAAGGACCGCCCCATGCGCACTCCCCCTTTCCTGCGCGCGCTGCTCGGCACGCTCATTCTGTCGGCGGGGCCCGCCCTGGCCGCCCCAACGCCTTACTCGGGCATGATCGTGTTCGGTGATAGCCTGAGCGACGCAGGGCAGTTTCCCGATGCCCAGCACCTGCCCGATGGCCTGCGCTTCACCAACCGCGGTCCGGACGGCGCCTACGGGCAGGTCTCACCGACCCTGCTGGGTCAACAACTGGGGATCGCGCCGACGGCCCTGCTGCCGTCCACCTCGCCACTCAGCCCTGCCCTGGGCCGGCCGGATGGCGACAACTGGGCGGTCGGCGGCTATCGGACCGACCAGATCCTCGACTCGATCATCGGCACCTCCTCCGTGCAAAGCCCGCAAGCCGGCATCGACCGGCAACGGCCAGGCTACCTGGCCAATGGGCGCAGGGCAGACCCCAACGCGCTGTACTACCTGACCGGGGGCGGCAACGACTTCCTGCAAGGCTGGGTCACCAGCCCGGCGGGCGCGGTGGCCGCCGCGTCTCGCCTGGCGGGCAGCGTCCAGGCCCTGCAACAAGGTGGCGCCCGCTACATCATGGTCTGGCTGCTGCCTGACCTGGGGCAGACGCCCACGTTCAGCGGCTCGCCTCTGCAAGGCGCGCTGTCCCAACTGTCCGGAGTGTTCAACCAGGCACTGGTCGGGCAACTGGGGCAGATCGACGCGCAGATCATCCCGCTCAACGTGCCAGCGCTGCTGCAAGAAGCCATCAGCGACCCGGCCGCGTTCGGCCTGGCCACCGACCAGAATCTGGTCGGCACCTGCTACAGCGGCAACGGCTGCCGACAGAACCCGGTCTACGGCGTCGATGGGCCGACACCCGACCCTGAGCGCCTGCTGTTCAATGACGCCGTGCACCCAACCACGGCAGGCCAGCGCCTGATCGCCGATTACGCCTACTCGATCCTCTCGGCCCCCTGGGAACTGTCGCTGCTGCCCGACATGGCACTGGGCAGTCTGGCGGCTCACCAGGATGCCCTGCGCAGCCAATGGCGGGCACCCTGGCAAGCAACGGGGCACTGGCAGGCGATCGTGGCCGCCAGTGGGCAGGACCTGGACATCGACGGTCAGCGCAGCGCCGCCAGCGGAGACGGTCGTGGCTATCAATTGACCGTGGGCGGCAGCTACCGCGTGAACGAGGACTGGCGGCTGGGCGTGGCCGGTGGCGCAGGGCGACAGTCGCTGGAACTCGGTGCGCAGGATTCGCGCTACCGGCTGCGCAGCTACCTGGCGACGGCCTTCGCCCAGTACGCCCACGACCGCTGGTGGGCCGACGCCGCCCTCACGGCCGGTCATCTAGACTACGACGACCTGAAGCGGACCTTCGCCCTGGGCGTCGGCCAGCGTACCGAGCACGGCGACACCGACGGCCGGGCCTGGGCCGCGATGGGCCGTCTGGGCGTGAACCTCATGCCCGAGACCAGCCCCTGGCAACTGTCGCCGTTCCTCAGCGCTGATTACGCCCGGGTCCGTGTCGCGGGGTACGGCGAGCGCAGCGACCGCTCCACGGCCCTCGACGTCGAGACACAGACGCGCACCTCGAAACGCCTGGGCGCCGGCCTGCAAGCCGGCCTGAACCTGACGCCTCGCACGCGGCTGTTCGCCGAGGTGGCACGGGAACATGAGTTCGAAGACGAGACGCAGGCGGTGACGCTAAACCTCAAGCGTCTGCCGGGCAACCGTTTCACCCTGGCCGGCCATGCCCCGGACAGCCAGCTGACGCGGGCCAGCCTGGGCATCGACCATGAGGTGGTGTCGGGCGTGCGTCTAGGCGCGCACTACGACTGGCGCAAACAGGGCGAGCTTACCCAGCAAGGGGTGAACCTGGCCCTCAGCCTGGACTTCTGACGCGGTCCATGGAGATCCGTCATGCGACGGGGGCTCAGCCCCTTCGCATGACGGACAGCGGTCACGCCTTGCGCGTGGACTGCTCGGCAAGCGCCACGGCCCGGAACATGGCGCGACGCTTGTTGATGGTTTCTTCCCACTCCAGCGCCGGCACCGAGTCGGCGACGATGCCTCCACCGGCCTGCACGTGCAGCTCGCCGTCCTTGATCACCGCGGTACGAATGGCGATCGCGGTGTCCATGTTGCCGTTCCAGGCAAAATAACCGACCGCGCCGCCATACACACCACGCTTGACCGGCTCCAGCTCGTCGATGATCTCCATGGCACGGATCTTCGGCGCCCCCGACAAGGTGCCGGCCGGCAGGATGGCGCGCAGGGCGTCCATGGCCGTCAGGTCCTCGCGCAACTGCCCGGTGACGTTGGACACGATGTGCATCACGTTGGAGTAGCGCTCGATCACCATCTTCTCGGTCAGGCGCACGCTACCGGTCTGGGACACGCGGCCGGTGTCGTTGCGGCCCAGGTCGATGAGCATCAGGTGCTCGGCGATTTCCTTCTCGTCGGACAGCAGGTCCTGCTCCAGCGCGCGGTCGGCTTCCTCGGTCGCGCCCCGTGGCCGGGTGCCGGCGATCGGGCGAACCGTGACCAGGTTGTCTTCCACCCGCACCAGCACTTCCGGCGAGCTGCCCACGACATGGAAGTCGCCGAAGTTGAAGAAGTACATGTACGGCGTGGGGTTGAACGCCCGCAGGGCCCGATACAGGTCGATGGGCGCCGCCTGGAAGTCGATCGACATGCGCTGGGACGGCACCACCTGCATGCAGTCGCCGGCCAGGATGTATTCCTTGATGGTATCGACGGCGCGCTCGTAGTCCTCGCGGGTGAAGCTGGAGCGGAACGCCGGCTCGGCGGCCTGCGGCCCGCCCAGGTCGAGGCCACGGCGCGGCAGGATCGGTTCGCGCAGCGTGGCCAGCAAGGCCTGCAAACGCGCCTGCCCTGCCTCGAAGGCCTCGTCCTGGGCCGGATCGACCAGCACGATCGCGTGCATCTTGCCGGCCAGGTTGTCGAACACCACGACCGCGTCGGAGACCATCAGCAGGATGTCCGGCACACCGAGCGGATCGGGGTTGGGGCATGGGCCCAGACGTGTTTCCACGTAACGCACGCAGTCATAGCCGAAGTACCCGACTAGCCCGCCATTGAAGCGCGGCAGGCCCGGAATGTCGGCGACCTTGTAGCGGTCCTTGAACTGTTCGACGAACGCCAGCGGGTCCTCGACGTCATGACTCTCGACCTGCACCCCGTCCTGCAGGATGCTGACCTGGTGATCGTGCACCCGCAGCACCGTGCGCGACGGCAGACCGATCATCGAATAACGCCCCCACTTCTCTCCGCCCTGGACGGACTCGAGCAGGTAGGTGTTGGGTTGGTCAGCCAGTTTCAGGTAGATCGACAGCGGCGTGTCGAAGTCGGCCAGGGTCTCGAAGGCCAGGGGAATGCGGTTGTAGCCGGCAGCGGCCAGGCGCAGGAATTCGTCGCGGGTCATGGGTCAGCCTCGTGGCAAGCAGCAATGGGTCGGGCAGGTGGAGCGGCCGGCGGTGCGCCGGCAGGCGGAAGTCAGGCGCGCCAGCGCCAGCGGGCCAGTGCCTTGATGACTTTCATCCAGAGTGTGCCGTTGACCATCACGTCGGGATCCTTGTCCTGGGAGGCGTGAAGAGGTGTCAACGTTATCCCACTGTCGGTGACGACGCAACCAGGCACCAGGGCGCGCAGGTCATCGATCACCAGGTCCGGGGATTCCTCTTCGATCGGCCGACCATGGTTGTAGCCGTAGCTCAGCGCCGCGCAGGGCACGCCTGCCGCCTTGGCCGCCAACACGTCGCTGCGCGAGTCGCCCACGAACAGCGATTCGCCCGGCTGGGCGCCGGCCATCTGCATGACCCGCAGCAGGGCGGCCGGGTCGGGTTTCTTCTGGGGCAGGGTGTCGCCGCCGATGATCCAGCGGAAATACCGGCCGAGCTTCATCTGGTCCAGCAGGGGCCCGACGAAGCGTTCGGGCTTGTTGGTGATCAGGGCCATTTCCACACCCTGCCGGTTCAGCCAGCGCAGGGTGTCGACCACACCGGGATAGAGCGTGGTCAGCGTGTGCGGCTCGTCGTAGGCCTGCATGAACAGCTCGAGCCCGTGCGCGGCGTCGGCGTCGTTCACCTGGGCATGCTCCAGGCTGCCGGCCAGGGCACGGCGCACCAGCACCTCGGCGCCGTTGCCGACCCACTGACGCACGGCCTCGAGCCCGGCAGGCGGGCGGCCCAGCGCGACCAGCATGCGGTCGACCGCGGCCGCCAGGTCCGGCACCGAATCGATCAGGGTGCCGTCCAGGTCGAACATCACAAGCTTCGGCAGCGTCCCGGGAAACAGCTGCTCGAAGCCGCTCATGGGCGGGCCTGAGCCAGTTCGGCGCGCATCTGCGCGATGACGCTCTGGTAGTCCGGCGCGTTGAAGATCGCCGAACCGGCGACGAAGGTGTCGGCGCCGGCCGCCGCGATCTCGCGGATGTTGTGGACGTTGACGCCGCCGTCGATCTCCAGGCGGATGTCACGCCCGCTGGCGTCGATCAGGGCCCGCGCCTCGCGCAGCTTGTCCAGGGTGCCGGGGATGAACTTCTGGCCGCCGAAGCCTGGGTTGACGCTCATCAGCAGCACCATGTCGACCTTGTCCATCACGTACTTGAGCACGTCCAGGCCGGTGGCCGGGTTGAACACCAGGCCGGCCTTGCAGCCGCCGTCGCGGATCAGCTGCAGCGAGCGGTCGATGTGCTGGGTGGCTTCGGGGTGGAAGGTGATGTAGCTGGCACCGGCCTCGACGAAGTCGCCGATGATGCGATCGACCGGGCTGACCATCAGGTGCACGTCGATCGGCGCGGTGATGCCGTACTTGCGCAGCGCCGTGCAGACCATCGGGCCGATGGTCAGGTTGGGCACGTAGTGGTTGTCCATCACGTCGAAATGGACGATGTCCGCCCCGGCCGCCAGGACCTTGTCGACCTCTTCGCCCAGGCGGGCAAAGTCGGCGGAAAGAATGGACGGGGCAATAGCGTAGGGCTGCATGGCGCACCTTTGGGCAGAATCACGGTGGCGCGTAGTGTAACCCAGGCACGCGGGTTGTCGCTGATCGGCGTCAACCCGGTTCGGCTGCCCTCCTCTGCCATGGCGCGGCGCGATCAGGCCGGCTGCTGGGTGCGCAGCTTCTCGCTGCGTCCGCGCAGCCACTCCAGCGTCAGCAGCAGGACCACGGAGAAGGCGATCAGCAAGGTCGCCGCCGCCGCGATGGTCGGGCTGAGGTTCTCGCGGATGCCGCTGAACATCTGCCGTGGCAAGGTGGCCTGCTCAGGCCCGGCGAGAAACAGCGTCACCACCACTTCGTCGAAGGAGGTGGCGAAGGCGAACAGGGCGCCGGAGATCACGCCCGGCGCGATCAGCGGCAGGGTCACCCGACGGAACGCCAGCAGAGGCGATGCGCCCAGGCTGGCCGCCGCGCGCACCAGGTTGTAGTTGAAACCCTGCAAGGTCGCCGACACGGTGATGATCACGAACGGCACGCCCAGCACCGCGTGCACCAGGATCAGCGACAGGAAGCTGTTGCCCAGGCCCAGCGGTGCGAAGAACAGGTAGCTGGCCACACCGATGATCACCACGGGCACCACCATCGGCGAGATCACCAGCGCCATCACCAGCGACTT
Organism: Pseudomonas monteilii; assembly: GCA_001534745.1. NCBI lineage: Bacteria > Pseudomonadati > Pseudomonadota > Gammaproteobacteria > Pseudomonadales > Pseudomonadaceae > Pseudomonas > Pseudomonas alabamensis. Next base: position 392,608 of record CP013997.1, on the reverse strand, counting down.
GCCGGGGAAGTCGCCGCGGGTCAGGCCGATCGCCGCCAGGGTGCCGAACACCATGGCCAGCACGGTGGCCGCCGGCGCCACGATGACGCTGTTCTTCAAGGCCCGCATCCATTCGGCGGAGGCGAAGAAGTCCTGATACCACTGCAAAGAGAAGCCCTGCAGCGGGTACACCAGGAAGCTGCCGCTGTTGAACGACAGCGGCACGATGACCAGCACGGGCAGGACCAGGAACAGCAGGATCAGGCCGCACAGGATACGCAGGCCGTAGAACCAGGCCCGCTCGAGAGGCGACAGGTAAGGATGGGTCATGGCGAAGGCTCCTCAGCTCAGGCGCAGGCGGCTGGCGCCTACCAGCCAGCTATAGATCAGGTACAGCACCACGGTCGCCAGCAGCAGCAAGCCGCCCAGCGCTGTGGCCATGCCCCAGTTGATGCTGGTGTTGGTGTAGAACGCGACGAAGTAGCTGACCATCTGATCGTTCGGGCTGCCGAGCAGCGCCGGGGTGATGTAGTAGCCGATGGCAAGGATGAACACCAACAGGCACCCGGCGCCGATGCCGGCGTAGGTCTGCGGGAAGTACACCCGCCAGAAGCTGGCGAAGGGGTGGCAGCCCAGGGAGATCGCCGCGCGCATGTAGCTGGGCGAGATGCCCTTCATGACGCTGTACAACGGCAGGATCATGAACGGCAGAAGAATGTGCACCATCGAGATGTACACACCGGTGCGGTTGAACACCAGCTCCAGGGGCGCATCGATGATGCCCATGGCCATCAGCGCACTGTTGATCAGCCCGCCCGATTGCAGCAGCACGATCCAGGCCGCCACGCGCACCAGGATCGAGGTCCAGAACGGCAGCAGCACCAGGATCATCAACAGGTTGCTCTGGCGCGTGGGCAGGTTGGCCAGCAGGTAGGCCAGGGGATAGGCCAGCAGCAGGCAGATGACCGTGATCACCGCGCCCATCCACAACGTGCGCGCGAAGATGTCCAGGTAGATGGCCTGATCGGGCGTGGCCTTGGCCACCTCGCCCAGGTCATCGATCCGGTGGTCCACCGAGGCCAGCAGGTAGAACGGCGTCACCGTGCTGGTGTTGCGCCGGATGGCCTGCCAGTACGCCGGGTCGCCCCAACGCTCGTCGAGCGTCTGCAAGGCCTCCTTGTACGACGCGGGTGCCTGCTTGAAGGGCAAGGCGCGCGCCGTCTTGGCCAGCAGGCTGCGGTAGCCGGCCAGCTCCATGTTCAGGCGCTTGGACAGGTCGCCCAACGTCTGACGCTTGCGCGCCTCGGCCAGGTCCTGGCTCAGTGCCCGGTAGGCGTCCTCACCTGGCAGGCTCTTGCCATCCCAGGCCGAGACCGCTTCGACGGTCCGAGGCAGCCCGGCGACCACCTCCGGGTTGGCGACGCTCTTGAACAGCAGCGCGGCGATGGGGACCAGGAACACCAGCAGCAGGAACAGCGCCAGCGGCGCGATCAGGGCCTGGGCCTTCCAGCGGTTGACCCGCTCGGCGCGCTTGAGCCGCTGCTTGAGGGTTGGACCGGCGCCTGCGTTGACGGGCACTGCAATGGCCATGGCGAACTCCGAAATCAGAAAAGCGAGCGGCGCGGCCCCGTGCGACACGGGTCCGCGCTCCTGCGGTGTGGCTTACTTCTTCGCCGCCCAGGCATTGAAGCGTTGCTCCAGGGCCTCGCTGTTGTCGGCCCAGAAGGCCACGTCGATCTGCACCTGGTTGGCGATGTTCTGCGGCGTGGTCGGCATGTCCTGCTTGATCGCGTCGGAGAGCAGGCTCACGGCCTTGGTATTGGCCGGCCCGTAGGCGATGTTCTCGGAGTAGATCTTCTGCTGCTCGGGCTGGACCGAGTAGGCGATGAACTGCTTGGCCTGCTCCTGGTTCTTGGCACCTTTGGGAATGGCCCAGGCATCGAAGTCGTAGATGCCGCCGTTCCACACCACCTTGAGGTTGCTGTCCTTCTGCACCGCAGCGATGCGCCCGTTGTAGGCCGAGCTCATCACCACGTCGCCCGAGGCCAGGTACTGCGGCGGCTGGGCGCCCGCTTCCCACCACTGGATGTTGGCCTTGAGCTGGTCGAGCTTCTTGAAGGCCCGGTCCTGGCCTTCCTTGGTGCCGAGCACGCTGTAGACATCCTTCGGCGCCACGCCGTCGGCCATCAGCGCGAACTCCAGGGTGTACTTGGCGCCCTTGCGCAGGCCGCGCTTGCCGGGGAATTTCTCGGTGTCCCAGAAATCCGCCCAGCTGGTCGGCGCGCTCTTGAGCTTGTCGGCGTTGTAGGCCAGTACCGTCGACCAGACGAAGAAGCCGACGCCGCAAGGCTGGATGGCGCCTTTGACGTAGTCGCTCTCGTTGCCGAACAGCGCGGGGTCGAGCTCTTCGAACAGGCCTTCGTCACAGCCGCGCGCCAGCTCTGGCGACTCGACCTCGACCAGGTTCCACGACACGCTGTTGGTGTCGACCATGGCTTTGACCTTGGCCATCTCGCCGTTGTATTCGCCCGCGACGATCTTGCCCTTGCCGGCCTTTTCCCACGGCTCGTAGAACGCCTTGACCTGGGCGGCCTTGTTCGCGCCCCCGAACGACACCACCGTCAGGTCGGTCGCCGAGGCCTGGGCGGCGGCCAGCAGGCCCAGGGTCAGAGCGGTCAGTTTCAGCTGTTTGCGCATTCTTGTTCTCTCCGCAGTGCAGGGTTGGGTGAGGCAGGTGTGTTCAGTGGAGTTCGGTCACAGGGTCGAGCGCGCGGGCGTGCTCCACGGCCCAGCCCAAGGGGATGACGTCACCCACGGCCAGGGCCGGATCGAGTTCGGCGATGGGTTGCTTGACGAAGAAGTCGGCCTTGCCGCAGACCTCCAGGCGTACGCGCACGTGGTCGCCCAGGTAGATGAATTCGGCCACGCGCCCCGAGAACCGATTGACGCTGGCCTCGCTCTGCCTGCCCAGGCGAACGCGTTCCGGCCTGATCGACACGGTCACCGGCTCGCCGACCTGGCCGACGTTCACCGCCAGGGCCTCGACCTGCTCGCCCTGGGCCAGGCGCACCTGGCAGCGATCGCCGCTGCGTGCGACCAGGGTGCCGCCCAGGCGATTGTTCTCGCCGATGAAGTTGGCCACAAAGGTGTTGCTCGGCGCCTCGTACAGCGTGCGCGGATCGGCGATTTGCTGGATCTCGCCCTGGTGGAACACCGCCACACGGTCGGACATGGTCAGGGCTTCGCCCTGGTCGTGGGTCACGTAGACCACCGTCACGCCCAGGCGCTGGTGAATGTGCTTGATCTCCATCTGCATGTGCTCGCGCAGCTGCTTGTCGAGCGCGCCCAGTGGCTCGTCCATCAGCACCAGCTGCGGCTCGAACACCAGCGCCCGCGCCAATGCCACGCGCTGCTGCTGGCCGCCGGACAGCTGACCCGGGTAGCGCTTGGCGAAGGTGTCCAGCTGGACCATGCCCAGCACCCGCTTGACCCGCTCGTCGAGCTCGGCCTTGCCCATGCCGCGCACGCTGAGCGGGAACGCCAGGTTTTCCGAGACGGTCATGTGCGGGAACAGGGCATAGTTCTGGAACACCATGCCGATGTCGCGCTTGTGCGGCGGTACATGGTTGATCGAGCGTCCGGCGAGCTGGATTTCGCCGGCAGTCGGGGTCTCGAAGCCGGCCAGCATCATCAGGCTGGTGGTCTTGCCCGAACCGGAAGGGCCGAGCAAGGTGAGGAATTCGCCCTTGCGGATTTCCAGGTTGAGGTCTTTGACGATCAGCGACTCGCCGTCGTAGCTCTTCTGCACACCACGGAAGCTGACCAGCGTCTCGCCACTCGCGGCCCTCGGACTCGCCTCGCTCATACCTGCACCTTCTTGTTGGAATGACTACCGTGTACGCAGACTAGAGAAGGCCGAGCGCCAGGAAAATCGGGGCTGATGAGAGATTGCCATCATCCCGGTGGAAGGCTGGGGGTAGGGATTGCCCTACACAGCGGGCCACTCGACTGCGCAACGCAGATCCGCCAGGCACGCCTGCCGAGGGGAGAGCCGGCTTGCCGGCGATGCAGGGCCCAGTCGCTGGCAAGCTGGTGCTACAGAGGCAGATGCAAGGTTGAAGGAGCACGTGATGACGTGCGATTTGCCACGTGCTGCATGCTCACAGCAGACGATGCTCCATGGCATACCGCACCAGCTCGGCCAGCGAGTTGACCTTGAGCTTCTGCATCAACCGCGCCTTGTGCGTGCTGATGGTCTTGCTGCTGAGCGCCAGCTGATGGGCGATATCGTTGACGTTGGCGCCCTGGGCCAGACGCTCGAAGACCGAGAACTCGCGCTCCGACAGCAAGGTGTGCAGCGGGCGGGCGTCGGTCAGGCCCACTTCGAACACCATGCGGTCGGCCAGGGCCGGGTCGATGTAGCGCCCGCCCCCGGCCACCCGGCGGATGGCCGTAAGCAACAGCGCCGGATCGCTGTCCTTGGTCGCGTAGCCTGCGGCCCCGGCCTTGAGCGCACGTGCCGCCATCTGCGCCTCGTCGTGCATGGACAGCATCAGGATGGCCGGTGCCGGCGCTAGGGCACGGATCCGGGGAATCGCCTCCAGGCCGCTGCTGCCGGGCATGGAGATGTCCAGCAGGACGACGTCACAGGGCGTGTGCCGCAACGTGTCGAGCAGCTGCTCCACCGTGCTCGCCTCGCCCACCACCTGCAGGTCCTTGGCCAGGCCGATCAGTTGCTTGATGCCCTCGCGGACGATGGCATGGTCTTCGGTCACCACTACACGAATCACGGTCGTTTCTCCTGCAAGGGGATGGTCACGCTCAGGCTGGTGCCCTCGCCCGGCTCACTGTCCAGCATCAGCTCGCCGCCGAGCATCAGCACCCGCTCGCGCATGCCGACCAGCCCGAAGGAGGTGGGGCGCGGGCATTGCGGGTCGAAGCCGGCGCCGTCGTCGGTGACGGTCAGGGTCAAGTGCTCGTCCTGACAGGTCAGACCGATCTGCACGGTATGGGCCTGGGCATGGCGTATCACGTTGGTCAGCGCCTCCTGAAGAATACGGAACAGGCCCGTGGCCTTGGCATCGCTCAAGGCCGGTGGGTGATCGGGCACCTGGACCAGGCACGGGATCTGCGTGCGCGCCTCGAACCGCCGCGCCTGCCACTCGACCGCCGAAGCGATGCCCGCGTCCAGGATCGGCGGGCGCAGGGCCGAGGCCACATCCCGCACCAGCTGGAACAGCTGGGCGATCAGCCGCTTCATGGCCTCAAGGCGCTCGCCCAGGCCAGGGTCGAGCCCGGCGTAGGCCAGCTCGCACATCGACACCTCGAGCTTGAGCACCGTCAGCATCTGCCCCAGCTCGTCGTGCACCTCGCGGGCGATGTGCGCCTTTTCTTCTTCTCGCACGCTCTCCAGGTGCGCCGACAGGTCACGCAATTGCTCTTGGGAGCGCGCCAGGGCCAGCTCCGCACGCTTGCCCTGGGTGATGTCCCAGACGATTCCGTCCCACACCACCCGGCCATCGTCCAGGCGCCGGCTGCTGGCCTTGATGTCGGCCCAGCGCTGCTCGCCGTTGCGGGTCAGGATGCGTCCCTGCCACGACCAGTCCTGATCGTGGGCCAGCGCCAGGTCCTGCACGCGATGATAGTCGGCGCGGTCCTCAGGGTGCACCAGGTTTCGCAGGCCCATGCCCGGTGCCTGGATGGCGGCAGGTGCGTAGCCGACCAAGGCCTCGCTGCCTTCGCTGATGTAGGGAAACTCCAGCTCGCCCTCGGCCGGGTCGCGTTCGAGGCGAAACACCAGCCCCGGCACGTTGCCGGCGATGCCCTTGAGTCGCGCCTCGCTTTCCCGCACAGCCTCGACAGAACGTCGGCGCTCGGTGACGTCGGTCATGAACACCACCAGGTATTCCGCGTCGCGAAAGCGCAGGAAACTCAGCGACAGGTCGACCGGCAGCAGGCTGCCGTCCGCTGCCCGGCAGTGGATGCCGACCGGCTCGGCCGGGTCGCGACCGGCGCGGGCCTGGTTCCACACGGCGAGCCAGCGGTCCATGTCCAGCGTCGGGTCCAGGTCGCGCAAGGTGCGCTCCAGCAGCGACGGCGTCGCGTCGCCGAACAGGCGCTCGGCCGCCTGGTTGGCATAGCGGATCCGGCTGTCCCAGGTGATCCAGAGAATGCCGACGGTGTTCTGGTCGATGGAGAACTGGCTCAGGCGCAAGGCCTCCTCGCGGGCCTGACGCTCGATCAACTGGTCACGCAACGCGGACACTTGGCGCTCGGCCTGGCGAACCTGGCGTCGCTGCCACGACAGCGTGGCCAGGCCGACCAGCAACAGCAGGCCGAACAGGCAGGCCAGGTTGCGCCAGAACTCGGTCGACTCGCCCACCGGAGACGCGGGCGGTTGCAGCCAGCGGTGATGCAGCCGCTCCAGCGTCTTGGCCGGCATGGCTTGCAGCCCCTGTTCGAGGATGTCGGCCAGCATCGGCCAGTCGCGACGCGAGCCCAGGCGCAGCAGCTGTGGCAGGCCGACATCGCCCATCACCGCCAGGTCGGTGAACTCGCCCTCGCGGGACAGGCGGCCGAACTGCGCTTCGTCCAGCACCGCATAGCTCGCCTGCCCGCCGACCACGCTCTGCAGGGCCTCGCGCTCGTCCGGCACGCCTTGCAGGTTGAGGCCAGGGTAGGTCGTGCGAAGGGCATCGGCGAGGGCGCTCGGCATGCGCACGGCCACGCGCACCTCGGCGCCCAGGCGCTCCAGATCGACCTGGGTCGCCCCGCCTCGCAGGCCGACCAGCCGCTGGGGAATCCGCATGTAGGGGTCGGAGAACAGCCACAGGCGTAAGCCCGCAGGCGTCTGGACCTGGCCGGGCGCGAAGTCGATCTCGCCGGCCTGAAGCGCACGCTCGAGCGCCGCCTGGTCGGGGAAGTGCCGCCAGGTCAGGTCGAGAGACAGGGCCTGGGCCAGCCAGCCGACCAGCTCCACGTTGGCGCCGTAGAGCTGCTGCAGGCGTCGGTCGAACTGCGCATAGGGCGCCTGCAGCACCAGCCCGACACGCAGGTCGCGGTGCGTGTCGAGCCAGCGCTGCTGGACAGGTTGCAACGTGACCTGCGCCGGGGGCGTGGTCGCGGCGACGACCAGCCAGGGCAACAGCCACCCACCCACGATCCACAGCCAACGCATTCGCTTCATCTGTCTTGTTCGTCCTGGCGCATCGACCTTGGCGTGGCCGACTGCGGAAAATACGATTAGGCTGGCGGTAACATTCTGGCCTGGGAGAGCGCCATGTCCACACTGTACCGCACCGCGCTCGGCATGCTTTGCCTGACCTCACTGTTCGGCCTGGGCGCACACGCCGCCGACCCGTCGCCTGAGGCCAGCCCGACGCCCGATGCCAGCACGGCGCCAGCGCCGGCGCCCACGCGCCCGCCCCTGCTCGAACGCAGCCAGGAAGAGGCCGCAGCGCTCGAACGCCAGGTCCCCAAGGCTGAACAGCAGACGCTCGACGCCGGCGAGGAACACTTCCTGGCCCTGTGGAAGCCGGCCAATAGCGGCGACCCCAAAGGCGCGGTGATTCTCGTCCCAGGCGCGGGCGAGACGCCCGACTGGCCACGCTCGGTGGGGCCTTTGCGGCAGAAATTCCCCGACGCCGGCTGGCACAGCCTGAGCCTGTCGCTGCCCGACCTGCTGGCCGACGCTCCCCAGGCGCGCGTGGAGCCCTCTCCCGCCCCGCCCAAGGCTGCAGGTCAGGACGAGCAGGCGCCAGCCAAGGACACCCCTGCCGACGCCAACGCCAATGTCGCCCAAGCCACGGCACCCGATGCCGACGTGGCCGAAAGCACCGATGCCGTCGACGCCAGCGACCAGAACGATGCGGCGGACGCGGCGCGCATCTTCGCCCGCCTCGACGCGGCCGTGGCCTTCGCCCAGCAGCAGAATGCCCGCACCGTGATCCTGCTCGGCCATGGCAGCGGCGCCTATTGGGCGGCGCGCTACATGAGCGAGAAGCAACCGGCGCAGGTCGCCAAACTGGTGCTGGTCTCGCCGCAGACCCCGGCGCGGGTCGAGCATGGACTCGACAGCCTGGTGCCGACCCTCAAGGTACCGACGGCGGACCTGTACTATGCCACCGACGAGCAGGCTCGCCGTGCGGCGGCCCAACGCCTGCAGATCAGTCAGCGCGAGAAGGACAGCACCTACCGGCAGATGCTGCTGATCGCCTTGCCGGGCAACCTGGCGGTCGAACAGGAGCAGCTGTTCCGACGCATCCGCGGCTGGCTCAGCCCCCATGGCGCCAGCTGAGCCGGCTGCATCCCGGCCAGCGCGCCGCTCAGCGAGCCTGGCGTGACTTGACCAGGGCATAGGCCTGGTGCAGTTCACGGGTGCGCTCGGTGGCCTGACGGACCTGGGCCTCGGTAGCACCGCTACCGGCCAGCTTGTCGGGGTGATGCTGACTCAACAGCCGACGGTAGGCGTGCTTGACCTGCTGGGCGCTGGCCGTGTCGGAGACCCCCAGCAGCCGCAAGGCCGCCCTGTAGTCCAGGCCCGCAACAGGGGCCGGCGTACTGGCGCGAGGCTGGTAGTCACGTCCCAGGGCCCTTACCTGGGCCAGGCTCAGCCCCAGCGCCTGCCCCCAGCTCAGCAGCAGTTCACGCTCCCGGGAACCCGCCTGACCATCGGCCCAGACCATGCGCCAGCATGCCCGTACCGTCCCTTCGGCGGCATGGGCCTGGGCATTCAGATGACGCAGGTAATGGGCCAGGCGGTCCTTGCCAGCCTTGCCACGGTTGAAGGCCGCGATTGCCCGCTGGCGTCCCGGCTCGTCAAGACCGAGCCGGGCCATTTCGTCGCGCGCCTGACGGATGTGGGGTTCGCCGACCCGACCGTCCTGCTTGGCCAGGCGCCCCAGCAGGACGAACAGCAACTCGTCGTCCTGCAGCCGGGAGCGACCTGCCAGCCGCTCGCGCAGATCGCCCCAGCCCTGGACCCGCCAGCGGCGATCCAGCACCTGGCCCAACAGTCCGCCGAGCAGCGCCCCTGGAATGCTGGCGACGGCGAACCCGGTCCCGGCGCCCAGCAACGTGCCTGGCCACCACACCTCAGGTGCGCTCCGCGAGCACGCGCTCGACCTGGGCCAGGCGCTCGAGCGTGCCGACGTCGATCCACTGCCCAGGATGGTGTTCGCCACTCACCTGCCCCTGCGCCATCGCCTGGCGCAGCAGCGGGGCCAGCTTGAAGGCACCGGCCTGGCAGCCGTCGAACAGCGCCGGGTGCAGCACCGACAGCCCGCTGAAGGTCAGGCGCGCACCCTCCCCCGAGGTGTCGCTGACCCGATCCTGTGCCAGGCTGAAATCGCCCTTGGCGTGATGCTCGGGGTTGTCGACCAGCACCAGGTGGGCCAGCCCGGCCAAGGGTCGGCGCAGGCGGGCCAGGTCGTAATCGGTCCAGACATCGCCATTGATCAGCACGAAAGGCTGGTCACCCAGCAGCGGCAGGGCCTTGAAGATACCGCCGCCGGTCTCCAGCGGCTCGGCCTCGGCCGAATAGGCGATGCGCAGGCCCCAGCGGCTGCCATCGCCAAGATGGTCCTCGATCTGCTGCCCGAGCCAGGCATGGTTGATGACCACCTCGTCGAACCCGGCAGCGGCCAGACCGTGCAGGTGATACTCGATCAGCGGCACGCCCGCCACCGGCACCAGCGGCTTGGGGGTGTGCAGGGTCAGAGGCCGCATGCGCTCGCCCTTGCCGGCGGCGAGGATCATCGCCTTCATGGACGCGCTCCGGCCGCAGCCTGCCACTCGCCGATCAGACCCTGCAGCTCGGCCAGCTCGGGACGCCGGGCAATCACTTCTTCTATATAGGCGAAGAACCGCGGCACGTCGGCCAGGTAACGCGGCTTGCCGTCGCGATGGCAGATCCGCGCGAAGATGCCGATGACCTTCAGGTGCCGTTGCACGCCCATCAGGTCGCTGGCGTGGTGAAAGGCCTCGAACGTCGGCTGCACGGGAATCCCGGCGGCCCGGGCCTGCTCCCAGTAATCATGCAGCCAGCCTTCGACCTTGGCGGACGGCCAGCTGAGGAAGGCATCCTTGAACAGGCAGGTGATGTCGTAAGTGACCGGGCCATAGAGCGCGTCCTGGAAATCCAGCACGCCAGGGTTGGGCGTGCTGAGCATCAGGTTGCGCGGCATGAAGTCGCGGTGCACCAGCACCTGGGGCTGGGCCAGGGCACTGTCGATCAACTGCTGACAGACACGCGCCCAGGTCGCCTGCTGTGCGGCGGTCGGGGTAAGGCCCAGCTCACGGCCGACGTACCACTCCGGGAACAGCTGCAGCTCGCGGCGCAGCAGCGCATCGTCGTAGCAGGGCAATGGCGCGTCATGCGGCAGGCGCTGGATGGCCAGCAGAGCGTCGATGGCGTCGGCGAACAGCGCATCGGCGTTGTCCGCATCGATCACGTCCAGGTAGGTCTGCAGGCCCATGTCCCCGAGCAGCAGGAAGCCACGCTCCAGGTCCTCGGCGTGCAGGACAGGCACAGGCACCCCGGCGCTGGCCAGCAACCGGTCGATCTCGACGAACGGTCGGCAGTTCTCCTGGGGTGGCGGGGCGTCCATCACTACGAACGAGCGGCCCTCGCCCTGCCAGCGGAAGTAGCGGCGGAAGCTGGCGTCGCTGCTGGCGGCGCTCAGCGTACCCGGGGGGACGTCGCCCCAGCCTTCGCGTGCGTAGAGCAGGCGCAGCGCATCATCGAGCCATTGGGTGAGGTGTTGCAGGCGTACATCGTGTTCGGGCATTACGTGGGTCTCCGACGGCCCTAGCCGTCAAGCGGGTCATGCTTTATTATCCAGCATCTTTTTCAGACCATCGAGAGGCGTGCGGCCCCACACGCGGGCAGATGGCACGCAGGAAGCCCGGACTAATAAGATGGCATTGAAATCCCCCGCGTTTCGTAGAAAGTTCCCGTTGCTGGTGACAGGCGGCCTGCTGGCGCTGCAACCTCTGGCCACGCCGTACGTGGTGGCTGCCGAGCAGTTCGACTGCCAAGTGTCCGCCTCTGGAGGCTGGGACTGCAACCCCAAGACCCCGGCTGCCACGCTGCCGCCACGCCCCGTCCACATGGGCGCCGCCCTGTCGTCCGGCACCGCCGCGCGCGACAGCGACGCTGGTGAGTCCACGTCCGACGACGAGGCCTCCAAGCCGGAGCTGGTCACCGAGAGCAAAGGCCGTGGCCTGAAATCGCGCAGCGAAGACTACAGTCACCTCGACTGGGTCCCGCGCGAGAAGCTCACCCCTGCGCAGCTGGCCGAGACCGGTCCTTATTGCGGCGGCGCCTACATCGAGCCGACCCGTCCAGGCATGAACGACAGCACGCCCAAGGACGAGTCGCCGACCTACCTGAACGCCAAGGTCTCCCGCTACCAGCAGGAGCAGCAGATCGCGACCCTGGCCGGTGACGTGGTCATGCGCCAGGGCAGCATGCAGCTGCAGGCCGACGAAGCCAACCTCTACCAGACCGAGAACCGCGGCGAGCTCAAGGGCAACGTCAAGCTGCGCGACAACGGCTCGCTGGTGGTCGGCGACAAGGCCCAGGTGCAGCTCGACACCGGCGAAGCCCAGGTCGACAACGCCGAGTACGTGATGCACAAGTCGCGCATCCGCGGCAGTGCGCTGTACGCCAAGCGGGGCGAGAACGCCATCATCCGCTTGAAGGATGGTACGTACACCACCTGTGAACCGGGCAGCAATGCCTGGCAGCTCAAGGGCAACAACATCACGCTGAACCCGGCCACCGGTTTCGGCACCGCGACCAACGTCACCCTGCGGGTCAAGGATATTCCGGTGTTCTACACGCCGTATATCTACTTCCCGATCGACGACCGTCGCCAGTCCGGCTTCCTGCCGCCGTCGTTCAGCAGCAGCAGCGACACCGGCTTCACCCTGGTCACGCCGTACTACTTCAACCTGGCGCCGAACTACGATGCCACGTTGTACCCGCGCTACATGACCAAGCGCGGCATGCTCGTCGAAGGCGAATTCCGCTACCTCACCGAATCCAGCGAAGGCCAGATCGGTGGCGCCTACCTCAACGATCGGGATGACGACCGCAAGGACCAGACCGATTACAAGGACCAGCGCTGGATGGTCAACCTGCAGCACAAGGGTGGCCTGGACGATCGCCTGATGACCGAGGTGAACTACACCGACATCAGCGACCCGTTCTACTTCCAGGACCTGGAGTCCGATCAGATCGGCGTCGAAGACAAGGACATCCTCGACCAGCAGGGCGCCGTCACCTGGCGCGGCGACACCTACACCGCGCGCCTGAACCTGCATGCCTACGAGATGGCCACCATCTCGCAGATCACGCCGTACGACCGCCTGCCGCAGATCACCTTCAACGGCATGCTGCCGTACCACCCGAACGGCCTGGACTTCAGCTACGAGACCGAGGCCGTGCGCTTCGAGCGTGACCTGAAGAACGATTTCGTGTTGGACAAGGACGGCAATCCGGACACCAGCGTGGGCATCCCGGGTCGGCGCCTGGATCAGAACGTCACCGGTATCGCCCGGGCCAATGGCACGCGTCTGAACGTCGCACCGGCCATCAGCCTGCCGATGGAAGCCAGCTACGGGTTCATCACGCCCAAGCTCAAGTACGCTTATACCCAGTACGATCTGGACCTGGACAGCCAAGGCAAGCAAGACGCCATCACGCAGGCGAACGATCCTGCCTACGGCAACTACAGCAGCTCGATCAGCCGCAGCGTCCCGATCCTCAGCGTGGACAGCGGCCTGTACTTCGACCGCAACACGCAGTTCTTCGGCACCAACTACCGTCAGACCCTCGAGCCGCGGCTGTTCTACCTCTACGTCCCGTACAAGGACCAGAAGGACATCCCGATCTTCGACTCGACGGAGAACACCTTCAGCTACGCGTCGCTGTTCCGCGACAACCGCTTCGCCGGCACCGACCGCATCGGTGACGAGAACAAGCTGTCGCTGGGCCTGACCAGCCGCTGGATCGAAGACAACGGCTTCCAGCGTCAACGCGTGAGCATCGGCCAGGCGCTCTACTTCAAGGATCGCAAGGTCCAGCTGCCGGGCATCAACTACCGCGATCGCCAGAACGCACGGTCGGACGTCTCGCCATACGCCCTGGAATACGAATACGCCTTCAACCGCGACTGGCGCTTCAACTCCGATTTCAACTGGGATCCGGACAGCCGCAGCACGCAGTCGGGCAGCGCGATGTTCCACTACCAGCCGGAAGACAACCCGAACAAGGTGGTCAACCTCGGCTACCGCTACCGCAACGACATGGTCACCTACGACTCGCTGACCGGTAAGTGGAAAGTGGGCGGTGGCGACTACGGTCAGCCGGGCGATCCGAACTACATCAAGGACTACTACAAGATCCAGCAGCATGACTTCTCGGTCATCTGGCCGATCGTCCCGCAGTGGAGCGCGATCGCACGCTGGCAGCACGACTACAACCGCAACCGTACCCTGGAAGCCTTCGGTGGTTTCGAGTACGACAACTGCTGCTGGAAACTGCGCGTGATCAACCGGTACTGGATCGACTATGACGATTACAGCCAGGCGATCCCACAGAACGAGAAAGGCGACCACGGCATCTTCCTGCAAGTCGTGCTCAAGGGCCTCGGCGGTGTAGTGGGCAAAAAGGTCGAGTCCTTCCTCGACCAGGGCATTCAAGGTTACCGCGAACGTGAAGACCAAGCTTTTTGATCGAATCCGCCCAGCGCTGCTGGGCCTCGCCATGCTGAGCGGCGCGGTGCATGCCGCGGTTCAGCCCCTGGACCGTGTCGTGGCCATCGTCGACAACGACGTGGTGATGCAGAGCCAGCTGGACCAGCGTACCCGCGAGGTGCAGCAGACCATCGCCAAGCGTGGCGGCGGTGTGCCGCCCGCCAGCGCCCTGCAGCAGCAGGTCCTGGAGCGCCTGATCGTCGAGAACCTGCAACTGCAGATCGGCGAGCGCTCGGGCATCCGCATCACCGACGAGGAACTGAATCAGGCCATCGCCACCATTGCCCAGCGCAACGGCATGACCCCGGATCAGTTCCGTGCGGCGCTGACCCGCGACGGCCTGTCCTTCGACGACGCTCGCGAGCAGGTTCGTCGCGAGATGGTGATCAGCCGTGTGCGCCAGCGCCGGGTGGCCGAGCGCATCCAGGTCTCCGAGCAAGAAGTGAAGAACTTCCTCGCCTCCGACCTGGGCAAGATGCAGCTGTCGGAAGAATTCCGTCTGGCCAACATCCTCATCCCCACGCCTGAAAGCGCCAGCTCCGATGCCATCCAGGCGGCGGCTCGCCAGGCCGGCGAGGTCTACCAGCAACTACGTCAGGGCGCCGATTTCGGCCAGCTGGCCATCGCCCGTTCGGCGAGCGAGAACGCGCTGGAAGGCGGCGAGATGGGCTGGCGCAAGGCCGGCCAGTTGCCACCGGACTTCGCCAAGATGCTGGCGAGCATGGGCACGGGTGACATCACCCAGCCGATCCGCATCCCCAACGGCTTCATCATCCTGAAGCTGGAAGAGAAGCGCGGCGGCGCCGCCAACGTGCTGCGCGACGAAGTGCACGTACGCCACATCCTGATCAAGCCGAGCGAGATCCGCAGCGAAGCGGCGACCCAGCAACTGGCCGAGCGTCTCTACGAGCGCATCAAGAACGGCGAAGATTTCGCCGAACTGGCCAAGAGCTTCTCGGAAGACCCGGGCTCCGCGCTCAACGGCGGCGACCTGAACTGGGTCGACCCGAACAGCCTGGTGCCAGAGTTCCGCGAGCAGATGGCAAACGCGCCGCAAGGCGAAGTGACCCGTCCGTTCCGTACCCAGTACGGCTGGCACGTGCTGGAAGTGCTGGGCCGCCGCGCCACCGACAGCACCGAACAGGCGCGCGAACAGCAAGCCCTGAACGTGCTGCGCAACCGCAAGTACGATGAAGAGCTGCAAACCTGGCTGCGTCAGATCCGCGACGAAGCCTACGTCGAGATCAAGCTGCCTGGCGCCGACCAGGCCGCGCAGTGACCCCGCTGCGTTTCGCCGTCACGCCGGGCGAGCCGGCCGGCATAGGTCCTGACCTGTGCCTGCTGCTCGCCGCACAGGCCCACCCCCACGTCCTGATCGCCATCACCAGCCGCGTCCTGCTCCAAGAGCGGGCCGCCCAGCTGGGGGTGGCGGTCGACGTGCGCGCGGTCGACCCACAGGCCTGGCCCACGCACCCCGCACCGGCAGGCAGCCTGTACGTCTGGGACACGCCGTTGGCGAACCCGGTACGCGCAGGTCAGCTGGACACGGCCAACGGGCTTTTCGTGCTCGAGACCCTGACCCGCGCTGCTAAAGGCTGCCTGGCCGGCGACTTCGCTGGCATGATCACCGCACCGGTGCACAAGGGCGTGATCAACGACAGCGGCATCGCGTTCTCGGGCCACACGGAATTCCTGGCCGACCTGACCGCCACCGAGCAGGTGGTGATGATGCTGGCCACCCGTGGCCTGCGCGTTGCCCTGGTGACCACTCACCTGCCCTTGCGTGACGTCGCCGACGCCATCACGGCCGAGCGCCTGGAGCGCGTGACGCGCATCCTGCACGCCGATCTTCGCGACAAGTTCGGCCTGCCGCAGCCGCGCATCCTGGTCTGTGGTCTGAACCCGCACGCCGGCGAAGGCGGCCACCTGGGCCGCGAAGAGATCGAGCTCATCGAACCGACCCTCGAACGGCTGCGCGGCGAAGGCATGGACCTGCGCGGGCCGCTGCCGGCCGACACCTTATTCACCCCCAAATACCTGGAGCACTGCGACGCGGTGCTGGCGATGTACCACGACCAAGGCCTGCCGGTCCTCAAGTACAAAGGCTTCGGCGCTGCGGTCAACGTGACGCTGGGGCTGCCGATCATCCGCACGTCGGTGGACCATGGCACGGCCCTGGACCTGGCCGGCACCGGTCGGATCGACACCGGCAGCCTGCAGGTCGCGCTGGAAACCGCCTACCAGATGGCCGAGAGCTGAGCATGAACGAGCATTACCAACACCGGGCGCGCAAGCGCTTCGGGCAGAACTTCCTGCACGACGCAGGCATCATCGACCGCATCCTGCGTGCCATCAACGCCAAGCCTGGCGAGCACCTGCTGGAAATCGGGCCGGGCCAGGGCGCCCTGACCGAAGGCCTGCTGGGCAGCGGCGCACAACTGGACGTGGTGGAGCTGGACAAGGACCTGGTGCCGGTCCTGCAACACAAGTTCGGCGTACGCGACAACTTCCGCCTGCACCAGGGCGATGCCCTGAAGTTCGACTTCAACCAGCTGGGCGTTCCATCGCGCAGCCTGAAGGTCGTGGGCAACCTGCCGTACAACATCTCCACGCCGTTGATCTTCCACCTGCTGCAGCATGCGTCGTTGATCCGTGACATGCACTTCATGCTGCAGAAGGAAGTGGTCGAGCGCATGGCGGCCGGCCCTGGCGGCGGCGACTGGGGGCGGCTGTCGATCATGGTGCAGTACCACTGCCGGGTCGAGCACCTGTTCAACGTCGGCCCCGGTGCCTTCAACCCGCCGCCGAAGGTCGACTCGGCCATCGTGCGCCTCGTTCCCCACGAGACGCTGCCGCACCCGGCCAAGGATGCCCGCCTGCTGGAGCACGTGGTGCGTGAAGCCTTCAACCAGCGCCGCAAGACCCTGCGCAACACGCTCAAGGGCGTGCTCGACAGTCAGGCCATCGAAGCGGCCGGTGTGGATGGCAGCCTGCGGCCGGAACAGCTCGACCTGGCCGCCTTCGTGCGCCTGGCCGACCGACTGGCGGACCAGAACGCCTCTGCCTGACCCCTCCCCGTCCGCAGGCCTTCGGCTGCGGACGTCTGCCCTGCGGGCCACCGCCTGCCCGCATCGCTGGCCTATCCCCCCCGCAATGCCCTAGACTGCCTGGACAGCCCCCTTCGCGTCTGCTTGTCCAAGGCCCCTTCGAATGTCCGACCCCCGTTACCAGATCGACGTCAGCGTCGTGACCCGTTACCTCACCGAACAATCCGATCCCGACAGCGATCGCTACGCGTTCGCCTACACCATCACCCTCAACAACCGTGGCTCGCTCAAGGCGCGGCTGATGACCCGGCACTGGCTGATCACCAACGGCGATGGCGAGGTCGAGGAGATTCGCGGCGACGGCGTGGTCGGCCAGCAACCGGTGATCGAACCCGGCGGCAGTCACACCTACAGCAGTGGCGCGGTGATCGGCACCCACGTTGGGGTCATGCAAGGCAGCTACGAGATGCATGCCGAAGACGGCCATCGCTTCGAAGCGACCATCGCGCCCTTCCGCCTGGCCATCCCCGGAGCCTTGCACTGATGGCGGTGTACGCCGTTGGCGACCTGCAGGGCTGCCTGCAGCCGCTCAAGTGCCTGCTCGAACGCGTCCGCTTCGATCCGAAGGTCGACCGCCTGTGGCTGGTCGGGGACTTGGTCAACCGCGGACCCGAGTCACTCGAGACCTTGCGCTACCTGTACGGTATCCGGGACTCGCTGGTGTGCGTGCTCGGCAACCATGACCTGCACCTGCTGGCCGCCTGGCACGACGTCGGTCGCCTGAAGAAGGGCGATACGCTGCGCGAGATCCTGGACGCCCCCGATGCGCCGCAACTGCTCGACTGGCTGCGCCGCCAGAAATTGCTGCACTACGACGAGGCGCGCGGTGTGGCCATGGTCCACGCCGGCATCCCGCCCCACTGGACCCTGGGCACGGCGCTGGAGCTGGCTGCAGAGGTCGAAGACGTGCTGCGCGACGACACACGCCTGAAACTCTTCCTCGAAGGCATGTACGGCAACGAGCCGAACAAGTGGAGCAAGCGGCTGACGGGCGTGGAGCGTCTACGCGTGATCACCAACTACCTCACGCGCATGCGCTTCTGCACCGCTGAAGGCAAGCTCGACCTCAAGAGCAAGGAAGGCCTGGGCAGCGCACCGAAGGGCTACAAGCCCTGGTTCGCCCATGCCGGTCGGCGCTCGCGCCATGTGAAGATCATCTTCGGGCACTGGGCGGCCCTCGAAGGCCGCGTCGAGGTGCCTGACGTGATCGCCCTGGACACCGGCTGCGTGTGGGGCGGCGCCATGACCTTGTACAACGTCGATACCGGCGACTACCATCGCTGCGAATGCACCGACCAGGGCATGCCCGGCAGCACCCCTCTTCCACCGGCCCAGGCGGGCCACTCCGAAGGACACCGCTGATGAGCGAGTTCAAACGCATCCCTCCCGAAACAGCCAAGGCCTTGCGCGAAGACGGCGCCGTGGTCGTCGACATCCGCGATGTCCAGGCCTATGCCGCCGGTCATATCCAGGGGTCGACACACCTGGACAACCACTCGGTCGCCGACTTCATTCGCAACGCCGATCTCGACGCGCCCACCGTGGTGGTCTGCTACCACGGCAACTCCAGCCAGAGCGCCGCGGCCTACCTGATCGGCCAGGGTTTCTCCGACGTCTACAGCCTCGACGGCGGTTTCGAGCTGTGGCGCAGCACCTACCCCCAGGACACCGCCCGCGACGCGTCCGAATAAATTTTCATCTTGCCTCAGCCCGCATGTTACGCGGGCTGGCGCGCTTCCAGACGGCGCGGTGGGACACGTTGTCCGGCGCACGACCTTGACCTCTGAAATTACCAACTATCCTTAAGCGCAGGCCATCCAGGAAAGGGGAGAGCCGGTACACCGGCGCGCGGGTCATCGGTCAGTGTTCTACAGGTTCTGGGGGGTAACAGCGATCGGCTCAGTCGTTCGTCTGCCAGCATCCGCTGAATGATCCGGCGTCGGCTCCACGTATCGAGCGAGGTGACGTCATGAGTATCTTTAGCCACTTCCAACAACGTTTCGAGTCAACGCGCCAGGAAGAAATGTCCTTGCAGGAGTACCTCGAACTCTGCAAGCAAGACCGCAGTGCCTACGCTTCGGCATCAGAACGCCTGTTGATGGCGATCGGTGAGCCCGAGCTGATCGACACCTCCACCAACTCCAGGCTGTCGCGGATCTTCTCCAACAAGGTGATCCGTCGCTACCCGGCCTTTGCCGACTTCCATGGCATGGAAGAGTGCATCGACCAGATCGTGTCGTACTTCCGCCACGCCGCCCAAGGCCTGGAAGAGAAGAAGCAGATCCTCTACCTGCTCGGCCCGGTCGGCGGCGGCAAGTCGTCGCTGGCTGAAAAGCTCAAGCAACTGATGGAAAAGGTCCCGTTCTACGCGATCAAGGGCTCGCCGGTCTTCGAGACGCCCCTGGGCCTGTTCAATGCGACTGAAGACGGCGCCATACTCCAGGAGGAATACGGCATCGACCGCCGTTACCTCAACACCATCATGTCGCCGTGGGCCACCAAGCGCCTGCAGGAGTTTGGCGGCGACATCTCCAAGTTCCGGGTGGTCAAGCTGTACCCGTCGATTCTCAACCAGATCGCCGTGGCCAAGACCGAACCGGGCGATGAGAACAACCAGGACATCTCGGCCCTCGTGGGCAAGGTGGATATCCGCAAGCTCGAGGAATTCCCGCAGAACGACGCCGACGCCTACAGCTATTCGGGCGCACTGTGCCGGGCCAACCAGGGTCTGATGGAATTCGTGGAGATGTTCAAGGCGCCGATCAAGGTCCTGCACCCGTTGCTCACCGCCACCCAGGAAGGCAACTACAACAGTACCGAAGGCCTGGGGGCGATCCCCTACTCCGGCATCCTGCTGGCCCACTCCAACGAATCGGAATGGCACAGCTTCCGCAACAACAAGAACAACGAAGCCTTCATCGACCGTATCTACATCGTCAAGGTGCCGTACTGCCTGCGGGTCAGCGACGAGATCAAGATCTACGACAAGCTGCTGGTCAACAGCTCGCTGTCCAAGGCCCATTGCGCCCCCGACACCCTGAAGATGCTGGCGCAGTTCACCGTCCTGTCACGGCTCAAGGAGCCGGAAAACTCCAACATCTATTCGAAGATGCGGGTCTACGACGGCGAGAACCTCAAGGACACCGACCCCAAGGCCAAGTCGATCCAGGAATACCGCGACTCGGCAGGTGTCGACGAGGGCATGAACGGGCTTTCCACCCGCTTTGCCTTCAAGATCCTGTCCAAGGTGTTCAACTTCGATTCGGTCGAGATCGCCGCCAACCCGGTGCACCTGCTCTATGTGCTCGAACAGCAGATCGAACAGGAACAGTTCCCGGCCGAAGTGCGTGAGCGCTACCTGCGCTACCTGAAGGAATACCTGGCACCTCGCTACGTCGAGTTCATCGGCAAGGAAATCCAGACCGCCTACCTCGAGTCCTACAGCGAATACGGCCAGAACATCTTCGACCGCTACGTGCTGTACGCCGACTTCTGGATCCAGGACCAGGAATACCGCGACCCGGAAACCGGCGAGATCCTCAATCGCATCGCGCTCAACGAAGAGCTGGAGAAAATCGAGAAGCCGGCAGGCATCAGCAACCCGAAAGACTTCCGTAACGAGATCGTCAACTTCGTGCTTCGCGCCCGTGCCAACAACAACGGCAAGAACCCGACCTGGCTGAGTTACGAGAAGCTGCGCGTGGTGATCGAGAAGAAGATGTTCTCCAACACCGAAGACCTGCTGCCGGTCATCAGCTTCAACGCCAAGGCCAGCAAGGAGGACCAGCAGAAGCACAACGACTTCGTGACCCGGATGGTGGAGCGTGGCTACACCGACAAGCAGGTCCGCCTGCTCTCGGAATGGTACCTGCGCGTCAGGAAATCGCAGTAACGGAAGCGGCAAGCGGCAAGCGAGCGTGGCGTACGCCATGCACCCGACAGGGTCATGCCTGCCGCTACGCCACCTGAGCACGTCGTGACGACGTCTGCGATAGCGACACCTGCGTTTTCTTGCAGCTTGCGGCTTACCGCTTGCAGCCCCCAGCCCCCGTGCCGCTGCATCCGGAGGATCCATGAGTTACGTAATCGACCGACGCCTGAACGGCAAGAACAAGAGCACGGTCAACCGCCAGCGGTTCCTGCGGCGCTACCGTGACCACATCAAGAAGGCCGTCGAAGAGGCGGTCAGTCGTCGTTCCATCACCGACATGGAGCACGGCGAACAGATCAGCATCCCGGGTCGGGACATCGACGAGCCCGTGCTGCACCATGGCCGTGGAGGACGGCAGACGGTCGTGCATCCCGGCAACAAGGAATTCGTGACGGGTGAGCGCATTCCACGTCCGCAAGGCGGGGGTGGAGGCGGCAGTGGCCAGGGCAAGGCTGGCAACGGTGGCGAGGGCATGGATGACTTCGTGTTCCAGATCACCCAGGAAGAGTTCCTCGAGTTCATGTTCGAGGACCTCGAGCTGCCCAACCTGGTCAAGCGTCACCTGACCGGCATCGATACCTTCAAGACCGTGCGCGCAGGCATCAGCAGCGAAGGCAACCCCTCGCGCATCAACATCGTCCGCACCCTGCGCTCCGCCCATGCCCGACGCATCGCGCTCACCGGCAGCAGCCGCGCCGCCCTGCGCGAAGCCCAGGCCGAGCTGGCCCGGCTGAAAGTCGAGGAGCCCGACAACTTCACCGACATCCAGGCGATCGAAGCCGAAATCGCACGCTTGAGCGTGCGGATCAATCGTCTGCCATTCCTGGACACCTTCGACCTCAAGTACAACCTGCTGGTCAAGCAACCCAACCCCAGCTCCAAGGCGGTCATGTTCTGCCTGATGGATGTCTCGGGGTCGATGACCCAGGCCACCAAGGACATCGCCAAGCGCTTCTTCATCCTGCTGTACCTGTTCCTCAAGCGGAACTACGAGCGCATCGAAGTGGTGTTCATCCGTCACCACACCAGCGCCCGGGAAGTGGACGAGGAAGAGTTCTTCTACTCGCGGGAAACCGGCGGCACCATCGTCTCCAGCGCCCTGAAACTCATGCAGGAGATCATGAGCGCCCGCTACTCGGCCAGCGACTGGAACATCTACGCCGCACAGGCCTCGGACGGCGACAACTGGAACGACGATTCCCCGGTCTGCCGGGACATCCTGGCCAAGCAGATCATGCCGCACGTGCAGTACTACACGTACGTCGAGATCACGCCCCGCGAACACCAAGCCCTGTGGTACGAATACGAGCGCATCGCCGACGCCTTCGCCGACAGTTTCGCTCAGCAGCAACTGGTCTCGGCCGGCGACATCTACCCGGTCTTCCGTGAACTCTTTCAGCGCAGGTTAGCCACATGAGCGCCAGAGAACAGCGACGCCAGCCGATCTCGACGGGGTCCGAGTGGACCTTCGACCTGATCCGCACCTACGACCGTGAAATCAGCCGCCTGGCCGAGCGCTATGCGCTGGACACCTATCCCAACCAGATCGAGGTGATCACTGCCGAACAGATGATGGACGCCTATGCGTCCGTCGGCATGCCCCTGGGCTACCACCACTGGTCCTACGGCAAGCAGTTCCTCAGCACCGAGAAGTCCTACACCCGTGGGCAGATGGGCCTGGCCTACGAGATCGTGATCAACTCCGATCCGTGCATCGCCTACCTTATGGAAGAGAACACCATGTGCATGCAGGCACTGGTCATCGCCCATGCCTGCTATGGCCACAACAGCTTCTTCAAGGGCAACTACCTGTTCCGCACCTGGACCGATGCCAGCTCGATCATCGACTACCTGGTGTTCGCCAAGCAGTACATCGCGCAGTGCGAGGAGCGCCATGGCATCGATGCGGTGGAGGACCTGATCGACTCCTGTCATGCCCTGATGAACTACGGGGTCGACCGCTACAAGCGTCCCTACCCGATTTCCGCGGAAGAAGAACGTCGGCGCCAGAAGGACCGTGAAGAGCACCTGCAACGACAGATCAACGACCTTTGGCGCACCATCCCCAGAAGCGCCGAGAAGATCAGCGAGCACGACGAGGCGCGCTTCCCGGCCGAGCCACAGGAGAACATCCTCTACTTCATCGAGAAGCATGCCCCGCTGCTCGAGCCCTGGCAGCGCGAAGTGGTGCGCATCGTGCGCAAGATCGCCCAGTACTTCTACCCGCAACGGCAGACCCAGGTGATGAACGAAGGGTGGGCGACGTTCTGGCACTACACCCTGATGAACGACCTGTACGACGAAGGGCTGGTGACCGACGGCTTCATGATGGAGTTCTTGCAGTCCCACACCAGCGTGGTGTTCCAGCCAGGCTTCGACAGCCCCTACTACAGCGGCATCAACCCTTACGCGCTGGGCTTCGCCATGTACACCGACATTCGCCGGATCTGCGAGCACCCTACCGAGGAAGATCGACGCTGGTTCCCCGACATCGCCGGCAGCGACTGGCTGGCCACCGTCAAGTTCGCCATGAGCAGCTTCAAGGACGAGAGCTTCATCCTGCAGTATCTGTCGCCCAAGGTGATTCGCGACCTGAAGCTGTTCAGCATTCTCGACGATGATCAGCGCGATGACCTGACGGTCCCGGCCATTCACGACGATGACGGCTATCGCACCATCCGCGAGAGCTTGGCGGCGCAGTACAACCTGGGCAACCGTGAACCCAACGTGCAGATCTGGAGCATCGACCGGCGTGGCGATCGCTCGCTGACCCTGCGCCATCAGCAGCACAACCGCAAGCCGCTGGGCGAGTCGACCGACGAGGTCCTCAAGCACCTGCACCGCTTGTGGGGCTTCGGTATCCATCTGGAGTCCGTGCAGGGCGACAAGGTCGTCAAGACCCACCACATGCCTTCGCAGAACGAACGCGAGGGTGGCGAGCTGCGCCCGCCCAGTGGTATCGCCCACATCTGAATGCGCCCCCTGGCGGCCGACAGGGTATCCTGTGGGCCGCACTGGAGGTGACACATGCACATCTACAAAGTGGGCGGCGCCGTGCGCGACCGCTTGCTCGGCTTGCCCGTGAGCGATATCGACTGGCTAGTGGTAGGCGCCAGCGTCGAACAGATGCAGGCGCTCGGCTATCGTCCCGTGGGCGCGGACTTTCCCGTCTTCCTTCATCCTGCCACGGGCGAGGAATACGCGCTGGCCAGGACCGAGCGCAAGAGTGGGCGCGGCTATGGAGGGTTCACGTTCCACGCCAGCCCCGACGTCACGCTCGAACAGGACCTGATGCGCCGGGACCTGACCATCAACGCCATGGCCGAAGACCCGCAGGGCGTGCTGCACGATCCCTACCACGGCCGCCAGG
Organism: Pseudomonas monteilii; assembly: GCA_001534745.1. Taxonomy (NCBI): domain Bacteria; kingdom Pseudomonadati; phylum Pseudomonadota; class Gammaproteobacteria; order Pseudomonadales; family Pseudomonadaceae; genus Pseudomonas; species Pseudomonas alabamensis. The sequence goes on along the minus strand of CP013997.1, from coordinate 368,460 downwards.
ACCTCGAACGACGCTGGCTGCGCCATGTATCGCCGGCCTTCGCCGAAGATCCCTTGCGCGTGCTGCGCGTGGCCCGCTTCGCCGCGCGTTACGCGCCCCTGGGCTTTCGGATTGCCGACGAGACCTTGGCCTTGATGCGCCAGATCAGCGACTCGGGAGAGCTGCACGCCCTGACCGCCGAGCGCAGCTGGAAGGAGATCGAACGGGCCTTGATGGAAACCCAGCCCCAGGTGTTCATCCAGGTGTTGCGCGAGTGTGGAGCACTGGCGCACCTGATGCCCGAACTGGATGCGCTGTTCGCCCCGGTGGCTTCACGCGGGGAGCGGACTCTGGCCGTGCTGGCACAGGCGGCGCGTGACGAGCAGCCCTTGCCGGTACGTTGGGCGTGCCTGCTGCATCACATCGGATGCACGGACCCGGATGCCTCTGATCAGGCCGACCTGAGTGCCATCGACGCCGTCAGCCGACGGTTCAAGGTGCCCCGGGAATGTCAGGAACTGGCAGCGCTGGTGGCTCAGTTCCAGGGAGAAGGTCATCGCGCTTTGACGCTGTCGGCCGAAGCGCTGCTGGAGATGCTGCAGCGCTTCGACGTCTACCGTCGACCTCAACGCTTCGAGGCATTCATTGAAGCCTGCCAGACCCAGGCACGGGCCGCTGCCGATTCAAGATCAGAGGATTACGCGCCGGGTGATTACCTGCGTGGCGCCGCTACTGCAGCGCGCGCCGTGCAGGCCAGGCCCCTGGTCGAGCGAGGCCTGACAGGCCCGGCGCTGGGCGAAGCGATGAAGGCCGAGCGACTGGCGGCGCTGGACGCCTTCAGGCGTGCCCACGGCGAAGCCTGAAGGCTACCTACGGCGCGGTCAGTCGGCGTGCAGGACCGGCGTCAGCGGCTGGCCGCGCCATTGGAACGGCACGGGCTTGAGCACCTGGTCGATCCGTGCCTGCGCCCACAGTTCGGCCAAGGGCTTGCCCACGACCGGGTGCACCACATTCGGGGCGATCAGCGACAATGGCCACAGGACGAAGGCATTTTTCAGGATTTCGGCACGGGGCAGGACCAGGCCGTCGAAGGTGCCGTTCAGGTCGTCGAACATCAGCACATCGATGTCCAGGGGCAGGCCCTTGCGGTCCGGTGCATAGCGACCGTTGTCGGCCTCGATGAACTTGAGCCGGCGGTCCAGCTCTATCAGCGGCAACCGCGTCTGGCCGGTCACCACCAGGTTGTAGAACGGCCCGCTCTTGATGCCCACGGCCTGGCTCTCGAACACCGGCGAGCAGCGCATGCCGTCGAGGATACCGGCCAGCGCGTCGAGGCCCGCGCACAGGTGCGTCTCGCGCTCGACGTTGCTGCCCAGCCCCAGGTAGACGGTACTCACAGACATCCGCGTTCGATCTCCACACCCACCCCACCACGCGCAGCCGGCACCGCGCCAGGCTTGGTCAGGCGCAGGCGCAACCAGGGGATGCCAAACTCGGCCATCAGGACCGCCGCCAGACGCTCGGCGAAGGTCTCGACCAGCTCGAAGCGGGCCTGCTCGGCGAATGCCTGGATGCGCGTCGAGACACTGGCATAGTCCAGCGCCAGGCTCAGGTCGTCGCCCGCCGCGGCGGGCCGGTTGTCCCAGGCGAAGCTCAGGTCCAGGCGCAGGCACTGACGAATGTCGCGCTCCCAGTCATAGGCGCCGATCACGGTGTCGACTTCCAGGCCTTCGATGAACACTCTGTCCAAGCACTTCTCTCCACAGCACGACAAGGGCGACGGGCGCCGTTAGAATCAGGGCGTCCTCGCCCGGAATAGTTAGCATGTTTTGGTCATTGGCGCTGCTCGCCTATTTGCTCGGCTCGCTGTCCTTCGCCATTGTGCTGAGCCAGCTCAATGGCCGACCCGACCCGCGCGTCAATGGCTCCGGCAATGCAGGCGCCACCAACATGCTACGCCTGGCCGGACGCAAGTTGGCGATCCTGACGCTGCTGGGCGACCTGTGCAAGGGGCTTGCGCCGGTACTGATCGCGCGCCAGGTCGGCCTGGACCTGCAGGCGCAGACCTGGATCGGCCTGTGCGCGGTGCTCGGCCACCTGTATCCACTGTACTTCCGGTTCAAGGGCGGCAAGGGCGTGGCTACGGCGGCCGGCCTGCTGCTGGGGGTCTATCCACCCGCCGCGCTGTTGGCGATGGTGGTCTGGTCGCTGACCCTCTACCTGACCCGCACCAGCTCGCTGGCTGCCTTGATCGCCACCCCGCTGATCCTGCCATTGCTGGCCTGGCGCGAGCCGGACGCCCTGTTGCCGGCGACCGTGCTCACTGTACTGATCGTCTGGCGCCACCGTCGCAACCTGCGCGACCTGTTCTCGGGTCGTGAACGACATTTCTGACCTCGACACCGGGAGCGTCAGAGCGCAGGCAACTGCTCCATCGGCCAGCGCGCCTGCACGCTGATCGCCAGGTCCTGACGCTGCCCGGCCAGCAGTCGCTGGCAACCGGCGTAGGCGATCATCGCGCCGTTGTCGGTGCAGAACTGCGGGCGTGCGTAGTAGACGGCGCCCTTGAGATCGCCCAGCATCTGCTCCAGCGACAGACGCAGGGCCTTGTTGGCGCTGACCCCACCGGCGATGACCAGACGCTTGAGGCCGGTCTGCTTGAGCGCGCGCTTGCACTTGATGGTCAGGGTTTCGACCACGGCCTGCTGGAAGGCCAGGGCCACGTCGCAGCGCGTCTGCTCGCCGTCATCGCCAACCTGCTGGCAGTGCTGCCAGGTGTTGAGGGCGAAGGTCTTCAGCCCGCTGAAACTGAACGCCAGGCCCGGACGGTCGGTCATCGGCCGAGGGAACACGAAGCGCCCCGGGGTGCCCTGCTCGGCCAGGCGCGCGATCTCCGGCCCGCCCGGGTAGTTGAGGCCCATCAGCTTGGCGGTCTTGTCGAACGCCTCGCCCGCCGCATCGTCCAGGCTTTCACCCAGCAAGGCGTACTGACCGATACCATCGACGCGCACCAGCTGGGTGTGCCCACCGGACACCAGCAAGGCGACGAACGGGAACTGCGGCGGCTGCGCCTCGAGCATGGGCGCCAGCAGGTGGCCTTCCATATGGTGCACACCGATCGCCGGGATGCCCCAGGCGAACGCCAGTGCCTGGGCACACGAGGCACCGACCAGCAGGGCACCGACCAGTCCAGGGCCGGCGGTGTAGGCGATGGCGTCGATGTCGGTGGGTACGCGCCCTGCCTCTTGCAGGACCTCGCGGATCAGCGGCAGCATGCGCTTGACGTGGTCGCGCGAGGCCAGCTCGGGCACCACGCCGCCATAGACGCGGTGCAGGTCGATCTGGCTGAACAGCGCGTCGGCCAGCAGGCCACGCTCGCTGTCGTACAATGCGACGCCGGTTTCGTCGCATGATGTTTCCAATCCCAGTACTAGCATGGGTCCCGTGCCTGTCGGCGGCTCAATTCGAAGGCGCGCATGATAGTCCGCGTGTCGGGTGCCGACCAGCGGTTTTCGATCAGAGGCTTTGCATTCCGGCGCGCCAGGGGTTAACATCCGCAACCCTTGAAAACCGACGTTCTCCAGCGCACCTTTTGTTCAGGAGTAACGTCCACCCCGGTAATGAATTAAGGTAGCCCTGGATGCCAGCCGTCAAAGTTAAAGAGAACGAACCCTTCGACGTAGCTCTGCGTCGTTTCAAGCGCTCCTGCGAAAAAGCCGGTGTACTGGCTGAAGTTCGTAGCCGCGAGTTTTACGAGAAGCCGACTTCCGAGCGCAAGCGCAAGGCTGCTGCAGCCGTCAAGCGTCACGCCAAGAAAGTCCAGCGCGAACAGCGCCGCGCCGTTCGTCTGTACTAATACAGGCGTTCATCGCACAGCTTCTGCCCTGCCCGGTCATGCACCGGGCCGATGGCAGCGGTCGATTCAAGCCTTGGGCCATGCGCCTTGGGTGCCCCGGCAGAAGCCAGCGGGCAAGCGGTATTCTACGTCAGAGCTGGTCCATGACCAGTCGTGCACGTCCTCACTGACGGGCCTTCGTGGCTGCCGGCGAGCACACCTCCCCTCATGTATTTAGCATCACTCGCCTCGAACCGCGTTTTCGCGCTTAGACTTGCAGTTGCCAGATGACGAGACTGCCATGGCCGGGCTGATTCCCCAGAGCTTCATCGACGACCTTCTCAACCGCACCGACATCGTCGACGTGGTGAGTTCGCGCATCCAGCTGAAAAAGGCCGGCAAAAACCATTCGGCCTGCTGCCCGTTCCACAAGGAAAAGACCCCGTCCTTCACCGTCAGCCCCGACAAGCAGTTCTACTACTGCTTCGGCTGCGGCGCCGGTGGCAACGCCCTTGGCTTCATCATGGACCACGACAACCTGGACTTCCCCCAGGCCGTCGAGGAGCTGGCGCGTGCGGCCGGCATGGAAGTGCCGCGCGAGGACAGCCGACGCGGGCAGAAGCCGCGACAACCGGTGGACTCGCCGCTCTACCCGCTACTGGAAGCCGCGGCCGAGTTCTACCGCCAGGCGCTGCGCAGCCACCCGACGCGAAAGTCCGCGGTCGACTACCTCAAGGGTCGCGGCCTGTCCGGCGAGATCGCCCGGGATTTCGGCCTGGGCTTCGCTCCGCCTGGCTGGGACAACCTGGGCAAGCACCTGGGCAGCGACAGCTTGCAGCAAAAGGCCATGATCGATGCCGGCCTGCTGATCGAGAACGCCGACAGCGGCAAGCGCTACGATCGTTTCCGTGACCGGGTGATGTTTCCGATCCGCGACACCCGTGGCCGGGTCATCGCCTTCGGTGGCCGCGTGCTCGGCGACGACAAGCCCAAGTACCTGAACTCGCCGGAGACGCCGGTCTTCCACAAGGGTCAGGAGCTGTACGGGCTGTACGAGGCGCGCAAGTTCAACCGCAACCTCGACGAGATCATCGTGGTCGAGGGCTACATGGACGTCATCGCCCTGGCCCAGCAAGGCCTGCGCAATGCCGTGGCGACCCTGGGCACGGCCACCAGCGAAGAACACCTCAAGCGCCTGTTCCGGGTGGTGCCGCACGTGCTGTTCTGCTTCGACGGCGATCAGGCCGGGCGCAAGGCCGCCTGGCGTGCGCTGGAGTCGACCCTGTCGAGCCTGCAGGACGGACGGCGTGCGCGCTTCCTGTTCCTGCCCGAAGGCGAGGACCCCGACACCCTGGTGCGCGCCGAGGGCACCGATGCCTTCCGGGCCCGCATCCAGCAGCATGCGCAACCCCTGGCCGACTACTTCTTCGAGCAGCTGAGCCTGGAGGCCGACCCCCGCTCGCTGGAGGGCAAGGCGCACATGGTGACGCTGGCCGCGCCGTTGATCGACAAGGTACCCGGGGCCAACCTGCGCGCCTTGATGCGCAACCGGCTCAAGGAAATCACCGGCCTGGACCTGCAGCAGATCGAAGAGATGGCCCAGCGCGCCCCTGCCGACAGCCCACCCGGCTACGAGCCGGGGCCGGACTATGGCGCACCGCCCGGCTACCTGCCCGACACGGACGCGTTCGACCCCTATGCCTTCGATCAAGGCGCTGCGCAGCCCGCCTGGGCGACGCCCTCGGCCGGTGGCAAGAAGCCGTGGGACGGCAAGCCCTGGGACAAGAAGGGCAAGAAACCCTGGCAGCGCGACGGCCAGCGCCAGGAGGCGCCGCCCCGTGTGCCGGCCCCCGTGGAGCCGCCGACGCTGGCTGCCCTGCGCAGCCTGCTGCATCACCCGCAACTGGCCAGGAAGGTCGAAGATGCCAGCCATTTCGCCGCCGAGGACCACCTCTACGCGCAATTGCTGGTGGCCCTGCTCGAAGCCTTGCAGAAGAACCCTGACCTGCGTTCGCTGCAGTTGATCGCACGCTGGCACGGTACCGAACAGGGGCGGTTGTTGCGGGCCTTGGCCGAGAAGGAATGGCTGATCGACGCCGACAACCTTGAACAACAGTTTTTCGACACCATTACTCGATTGTCCGCCCGTCAGCGCGAACGATCCTTGGAACATCTGCTCAGGAAAGCGCGTCAAAGCGACTTGAGCGCGGAGGAAAAGAACCAGCTGCGCGAACTGCTCAGCCGGAACATCTCTGCACAAAACCCGACCTCATCTGGCGCGTGAGGTCCATGCTCGGGTATAATCCTCGGCTTGTTTTTTGCCCGCCAAGACCTTCAGTGGATAGGGTGTTATGTCCGGAAAAGCGCAACAGCAGTCTCGTATCAAAGAGTTGATCACCCGCGGTCGTGAGCAGGGCTACCTGACTTACGCGGAGGTCAACGACCACCTGCCCGAGGATATTTCAGATCCGGAGCAGGTGGAAGACATCATCCGCATGATCAACGACATGGGGATCAACGTATTCGAGAGTGCTCCGGATGCGGACGCCCTTCTGTTGGCCGAGGCCGACACCGACGAAGCTGCCGCTGAAGAAGCCGCCGCTGCGTTGGCAGCCGTTGAAACCGATATCGGTCGCACCACCGACCCGGTGCGCATGTACATGCGTGAAATGGGTACCGTCGAGCTTCTGACGCGTGAAGGCGAGATCGAAATCGCCAAGCGCATCGAGGAAGGCATCCGCGAAGTGATGAGCGCCATCGCGCACTTCCCGGGCACCGTCGACCATATCCTCAGCGAATACGAGCGTGTCACCACCGAAGGTGGCCGCCTGTCCGACGTGCTCAGCGGTTACATCGATCCCGATGACAACATCGCCACGCCGAACGAAGAAGCGCCTCAGATCGCCGCCAAGGCCGCCACGGCCAAGGACGACGACGAGGAGGAAGAAGAGAGCGACAACAGCAGCGACGACGAGGAAGAGACCGAGAGCGGTCCTGACCCGGAAATCGCTCGCCAGCGCTTCGGCGCGGTTGCCGAGCAGCTCGAGCTGACCAAGAAAGTCCTGAAGAAGCACCCGCGTGAAAGCAAGGAATCGGTCGAGGCCCTGTTGGCGCTGACCGACCTGTTCATGCCGATCAAGCTGGTGCCCAAGCAGTTCGAAGCCCTGGTCGAGCGCGTCCGCGGCGCCCTGGACCGTCTGCGCGCCCAAGAGCGTGCGATCATGCAGCTGTGCGTACGTGATGCGCGCATGCCACGTGCCGACTTCCTGCGCCTGTTCCCGGGCAACGAAGTCGACCAGACCTGGAGCGGCGACCTTTCCCGTCGCAGCACCAAGTGGGCGGCTGCACTGGGCGAGAAGGACGCGGCCATCGTCGCCTGCCAGCAGAAGCTGATCGACCTGGAAGCCGAAACCGGCCTGACCGTCGCCGAGATCAAGGACATCAACCGTCGCATGTCGATCGGTGAGGCCAAGGCACGGCGCGCCAAGAAGGAAATGGTCGAGGCCAACCTGCGTCTGGTGATCTCCATCGCCAAGAAGTACACCAACCGCGGCCTGCAATTCCTCGACCTGATCCAGGAAGGCAACATCGGTCTGATGAAGGCGGTGGACAAGTTCGAATACCGTCGTGGCTACAAGTTCTCGACCTACGCGACCTGGTGGATTCGTCAGGCCATCACCCGTTCGATCGCCGACCAGGCACGCACCATCCGTATTCCGGTGCACATGATCGAGACGATCAACAAGCTCAACCGTATTTCCCGGCAGATGCTGCAGGAAATGGGGCGTGAACCGACGCCGGAAGAGCTGGGTGAGCGCATGGAGATGCCCGAGGACAAGATCCGCAAGGTCTTGAAGATCGCCAAGGAGCCCATCTCCATGGAGACGCCGATCGGTGACGATGAAGACTCCCACCTGGGCGACTTCATCGAGGACTCCACCATGCAGTCTCCGATCGACGTGGCCACGGTCGAAAGCCTCAAGGAAGCGACCCGCGACGTGCTGTCGGGCCTGACCGCGCGTGAAGCCAAGGTCCTGCGCATGCGCTTCGGCATCGACATGAACACCGACCACACGCTGGAAGAGGTCGGCAAGCAGTTCGATGTGACCCGCGAGCGGATTCGTCAGATCGAAGCCAAGGCCTTGCGCAAGCTGCGTCACCCGACGCGCAGCGAGCACCTGCGCTCGTTCCTCGACGAGTAACTGGCGCCACGAGGCACCTTGAAGAGCCCACTCCTGGTAGTGGGCTTTTTTATGGGCGCTTCTTGACGATCACGATGCCCAGCGTGCGAAAAACCCTCTCCAGTTGGCGTTTCTGTCACTCTGGCAGAACGATGCACGTCTACACTCGAAACAGTCCAATTGATCGAGACCCCAGAATGCCCTTTTTGCCGGCCCTTCTGTTGCCGCTCCTGCTGGTATGGAGCGCGACCGCCGGCGCCCTTGCCCTGACAGATGAAGAACACGCCTGGCTCAAGGCGCACCCGCGCGTGCGCCTGGGCGTAGACAGCGCTTGGCCGCCGTTCGAGTACCGTGGCCAGGACGGTCGTTACCAGGGATTGGCTGCCGACTATGTAAAACTGATCGAAAAACGGTTGGGCATTCGCTTGGAACCCGTGCAGGCCAGTGATTGGCCGCAGGTCATCGAGCAGGCGCGTACCCAGCAGGTGGACGCGCTGCCCAGCATCATGCCAACGGTGCAGCGCCAGCGGATCCTGACCTTCACACGTCCGTACCTGGACTTCCCCATCGTGATCCTGGCGCGCGACGGTGGCCCGCAGCCGCGCCACATCGACGACCTGCTGGGGCTGCGTGTCGGTGTTTTGGCCAGCCGAGCCCCGTATGAGCTGCTGCACGACAGTGGCCTGGCCATCACCCTGGCCCCCATGCCCAATGTCGGCTCCGCCCTGCAAGCCCTGGCCACCGGCGAGGTCGATGCCGTGGTCAGCGACCTCGCCTCCAGCATCTGGAGCCTGCGCCAGTTGAAACTCAACGGGCTGCACGTCAGTGGCGAGACGCCCTTGCGTTATCAGCTGGCGATGGCCGTGCCGCGTGGTCAGGAGGTGCTGGCCAGTATCCTCGACAAGGCGATTGCCGACCTCGATCCGGCTGAAGTCGCCGCCCTGCAACAGCGCTGGGTGGGCGATGTGGTGGACCAGCGCACGTTCTGGCACGACTCGCTGGTGTATGGGCTGCCCGGCATCGTGCTGTTGCTGATCATGTTGCTGACGGTCATCCGCACCAACCGCAAGCTCACCTCGGAGAACGCACGGCGCATTGCCCTGGAAAAGGAGCTGCGCCGTAGCGAGCACCATTACCGCGGACTGGTGGAAGGCCTGTCCGCCATCGCATGGGAAGCCGACGCCGAGCACTTCACGTTCGGCTACGTGTCACCGCATGCCGAGGGCCTGCTGGGCTACCCGCTCAACGAGTGGCTCAAGCCAGGCTTCTGGCAGGCCATCCTGCACCCCAGCGATGCCAGCTGGGTCCTCGCGTTGTGCCACCGGGAAACCGCGGCAGGCCGGGACTTCAGCTTCGATTGTCGACTGGTCCGTGCAGACGGCCAATGCCTGTGGGTGCACACGGTGATCGACCTGATCGAGCGTGGCGACCGCCCCTTGATGCAAGGGCTGCTGATCGACATCAGTGAAGCCAAACGGACCGAGACCGCCCTGCGCCTGTCGGAGCAGAAGTTTTCATCGGTCTTCGCCCAATGCCCGGACATCCTGGTCATCGCCCGGCACAGTGACGGCGCGCTGCTGGAAGTCAACAAGGCGTTCGAGGAACAGATCGGCTTCCGGGCCGAGCAGGTCATTGGTCGCACGCCCACCGAACTCAACCTGTGGGGCACCGACGACACTGCCCCCGCCCTGCTCGCCCGCCTGCAGGCCGGCGGCATCCGCAACCTGGAAATGACCTTCCGCCGCAGCGACGGCGAGCTGTTCACCGGCCTGACCTCGGCCGAGAACTTCCAGCTCGACAACATGCTGGCCTCGGTGGTGACGGTGCGCGACATCACCGAGCTGAAGCAGACACAGCAACAGCTGCAGACCTCCGAAGAGAAGTTCGCCAAGGCGTTCCATGCGTCTCTCGATGGCCTGCTGCTGACGCGACAGCACGACGGCCTGTTGATGGAGGCCAACGACGGCTTCCGTCGCCTGACCGGACACCGCGTCGATTCGAGCAGCGAGCAGACATCGGTGGACATCGACTTGTGGGTGAACCCCGACGACCGTCTGCGCATGATCGAACGACTCGATCGCGATGGTTTCGTCCGCGACTTCACCGCCCTGATCCGCCGCAAGGACGGCGAAATCCGCTTGTGCGAACTGTCCGCACGGCCTCTGCCCATCGGGGGCGTGGACTGCATCCTGACCATTGCCCGTGACGTCACCGAGCGGCACCTGATGCAGGAAAAACTGCACCTGGCCGCCACCGTGTTCGAGAACACCGCCGAAGGCGTGCTGATCACCGACACCGAACAACGCATCACGGCGGTCAACCGCGCCTTCAGCGAGATCACCGGTTACGGCGAGCTGGAAGCGCTCGGCCAGACCCCCAGGCTGTTCGCCTCCGGCCAGCACGACAGCGCCTTCTACGCCGCCATGTGGCACCAGCTCAACGCCGAAGGCCACTGGCAGGGCGAGATCTACAACAAGCGCAAGAACGGTGAAATCTACCCCGGCTGGCTAACCATCAGCGCCGTACGCACCACGGAGCGCGAGCTGACCCACTTCGTGGCAGTGTTCGCCGACATCTCCAGCATCAAGCACGCCCAGGCCAAGCTCGACCACCAGGCGCACCACGACTCGCTGACCGGTCTGCCCAACCGCGCCCTGTTCGAGAAACGCCTGCATGCCACCCTCGCCAGCGAGCAGACCTCCAACCGCCAGGGCGCCGTGCTGTTCCTCGACCTGGACCGCTTCAAGCACATCAACGACAGCCTCGGCCACCCGGTCGGCGACCTGCTGCTCAAGGGTATCGCCCATCGCCTCAAGGAGCAGGTGCGCGACGTCGATACCGTGGCACGGCTGGGCGGCGACGAGTTCATCATCCTGCTGCCCGGCCTGCACAAACCAAGCGACGCCAGTGCCATCGCCGACAAGCTGCTGACCTGTTTCCACGCACCGTTCCAGGCCGGCGAGCACGAGTTCTTCACCAGCGCCAGCATCGGCATCAGCCTGTACCCCCAGGACGGCACCGACGTCGCCACCCTGATCCGCAATGCCGACGCCGCCATGTACCGCTCCAAGGCCAAGGGCCGCAACCGTGTCGAAGCCTACACGCGCGACCTCACCGTGCAGGCCAGCGAACGCATCGCGCTGGAACACGAACTGCGCCGCGCCATCGAGCGCGGCGAACTAAGCCTGCGCTTCCAGCCCAAGCTCAGTCTCAAGACCCAGACACTGGTCGGCGCCGAAGCCTTGATCCGCTGGACCCACCCCACCTTTGGCGAGGTGTCGCCCGAGCACTTCATCGGCCTGGCCGAAGAGAACGGCAGCATCCTGCAGCTGGGTGACTGGGTGCTGGAGCAGGCCTGCCAGCAGATGCAGGCCTGGAAACAGCACTACCAGCCCTTCGGCCCGCTCTCGATCAACCTGGCCGGTGCGCAATTGCGCCAGACCCAACTGACCGCACGCATCGAGCACCTGCTCGAGCGCTATCAGCTGAATGCAGGCGACCTGCAACTGGAAATCACCGAGAACTTCATCATGAGCCAGGCCGAGGAAGCCCTGGCGATCCTGTACCAGCTCAAGGACCTGGGCGTGCAGCTGGCCATCGACGACTTCGGCACCGGCTACTCCTCGCTCAGCTACCTCAAGCGCCTGCCGCTGGACATCCTCAAGATCGACCAATCGTTCATCCGCGGCCTGCCGGACGACCCCCACGACGCAGCCATCGCCCGGGCCATCATCGCCCTGGGCCGGAGCATGCAGCTGACCATCATCGCCGAGGGCGTGGAGAACCCGGCCCAGCAGCAATTCCTGGCCGATGAAGGGTGCGAGCAGATCCAGGGGTACATCGTCGGGCTGCCGATGCCAGCGGAAGAATTCGCCCAGACGTTTCTACGCATAGCATTTTCCGATCTTTCGGATGGCACCTACCCTCAACCGCCGTTATAATCGGCCGACCACTGGGGCCTATAGCTCAGTCGGTTAGAGCAGAGGACTCATAATCCTTTGGTCCACGGTTCGAGTCCGTGTGGGCCCACCATCTTTGAAGCCGCGCCTTGCGCGGCTTCATACGTTTCAGATCCCTCTGATCACGTTGATTGTTCCTGGCCACAGGCCTCGCTATCGATCACGGCAACATGCTGTCTTAAGACGCGATAGGCATCAACCAAACGTCTGCAAGAACAGTTCGGCACAGCGTTTGATCGCAGCGACCACATCAGGCGCCTGCTCGCGCAGCTCGGGTGATCGATCCAGTACCCGTTCCAACGCAGCCAACTGCCCTCGAATCACCTCTTTCGGATGCTCCACGTTACAGATCTGGGCAAAATCCAGTAGCCCCTGGCGTGAAGCGAACAGCGACTTGTTGCCCACCAGATCGAGCGCCAGAACATCCTGTGGAAGGTAGGCGGTTGTGTTGACGATGTCATAGGCAGGCGCGAGCCGGGCCGTGTGCTGGGTCGGCTCGGTGTACAGCAATCCGAAGTTCTTCAAATGGGCATCACCATTGCCGACGATGCAGCTCAAGCTCACGATAGCGAACAATTGCTCCAGCGACTCGCTCACGTGGTCAGCACTGCAGAACATACGTATCGCCTTCGCGATGGCTGAGTAGCTCTTGCTGTATTTCTGTCCGGTCGTCAGCCCCATCAGAACCGCCATGTCCTCGAAGCCAAGGGGGTTGAGCTCTTCGTCTCGGTCGAAGCGGCGCATCACGAACAGCTTGGCGTTATCGGACAAATAGAATTCGGGCACTGCGATTCCGGCCTCCCGGGCTACGGACATGCAAAGGAACTCGTTGATCGCCAGGCCTGGGAATTCATCCCTGCCGCTTTTGATGATGAGGTCAGACGTTTTCGACGTGAAGCGCTGCGGCATCGAGTCCTGGTGCTCTGGCACCAGCACCTTTGGCTGCACGCCCGAAATCCCGGCGCGCAGGATATAGCGGTCCACTAAACCGGCAAAGATATCCTCAGCCCCGTCCCAGGCAAGGATTTCATCCAGCCGTTCTCCCGGAAACTGCTGCCGCTGCAACAATGCATCGACTTCGAGCGAGCTGACCGCGACTCGTCCTATGGGCGAACTGCTGCCGGACAATGCCAGAAGCAACATAGGGTCAACAGGCGTTACCTTGGCCAGGCGGTTGCGCAACTGCTCCAGAACGTAACCTTCCGGCAGGTTCATCTGAAAGATCGGATGCAGTTCGCGGTGGTGGTAGTCGTCCAGACGTACAGGCATGAGCAGGCTGATCGCCGCCTGCGCCCTCGCGTCGTCGTGATAGCGAAACAGATAGTCGCCTGATCTGACGAAGACTTTCCCGCTCTCGCCTTGTGGTGTCATCACCTGAAGCGCAGTGTCCATCAATCGAAGATTCCATTAATTTCGTCGAGAGTAGGCAGGACCGCAGGGGTGACGGTGAACTCACAACCTAGGGCCCCTAGCGCACGCGCGTAGGTTGCCATCCCTACCGAAAGGTCACCTTTTTCGATGGCGACGATTTTCTGCCGTGTAACGCAGGCCAAGGCAGCAAGCTTGGCTTGCGTCAGCCCACGGTTGACTCGTCGTTGTCGAATCTGGGTACCAAGACGAGTAGCGATCAGTTCGTAGTCCATGTTCTGAATACGTGACATTTGGTCGGATATGTACGGTATACAAGACTTTACGAAAAATCAAAGTTGTGTCGTATCCAATGATTGCACTTTACGACGCAACGGGTGGCAGCCGTACGCGGGGTGAGAACCGGCGATACAGGAGGCTGACTCCGGCCAGGCAATGCCTGCTCGCGCACGGCTCCCATGACAGCATGCCTTCTAACAGAATCGGCGTGGCCTCACGCCCGATCGCCAAGGTTGCGGCGGCGGGAAGACTTTAGCGACGAACGCCTATCCTGGCAGCCAGACCTTGGAGACAGTGGACGTGGGATAGGTCCGAAGGGTATGGATCGCTGTAGGAAAGAGGCCAAACGCGAGAGGTAATTTCGGAGAGGATCGCTCGCTCGGCCTATCCGTTGTCGATGTCCAGCCTGATGTCGATACCGCACTCATCGCATGGGCGCCCTCGGCGCACGCCCAGCGCGCGCATCCTCTTGCTTTCACACCTGCGCCACCCTGTACCGCGTACTACGCCCTCCCCCCGGCAGCTTCACCAGACACCCCTTCTGCACCAGATCGCTCAGATGCCGTGTCGCCGTCGCTTTCGAGACCTTCGCCACCGCCTGGTACTGCGCGGCGTTGAGGCCTTCCTCGAAGCCCCGTTCTCCGCCATCGAGCAAACGATTGAGGACCTTGATCTACTCTGCTGAAAGCACTTGCCCACGGTACACGTGCCAGAACCGGGCTTTCGTTAACACCCTTTCGATGTCTCGAAAACCAGGCCATTCAGATTGCTGCCATATCCACAAAGGCGCACTCATGACGTGTTCTCACGCGACGGAACAAGCCAGTCATTGTATTCGGCTCATCCGATGAGCCGAATAGCCGCGCTAATCGGCTCACGGCCGAGTCTCTTCAGGCAACACACGCTCAGACACTTGCCGATCTGAACCAGTACGCCGTACGGTATCGCCTTCCCCATCGAGCCTTCCCATGTCCGACCTGCACGCTATCCCCCTGGACGACATCGACCGCAAGCTGATCGATCTCCTTCAACTCGACGCCCGCGAGACCGTCGCCAACCTCGCCCGACAGCTTGGTATCGCCCGGACCACGGTGGACGCGCGCCTGACACGGCTGGAACGGGCCAAGGTCATCACGGGGTATGGGGTGCGGCTTGGTCGGCGCATGAGCGAGGGAGGCTTGCAGGCTTACGTCGGGATCAGTGTCAGGCCGCGGTCGGGCAAGGAGGTGGTGCGCCGCTTGAGCGCCATGGGGCAGGTGCGGCAGCTGTGTGCGGTCAGTGGGGAGTATGACTATGTGGCGTGGCTGCGCAGCGATTCGCCCGAGGCGCTGGATGAGCTGCTGGACCAGATCGGTATGGTCGAGGGGGTGGAGCGGACGACCACGTCGATCATCCTGAGTCACAAGGTGGATCGGGGGGAGCCGGTGTGAATTCGTGGGGTGGCGGAGCGTTTTGGCTGCGCTGGATGGGTGTGCCTGATCGGTCGGTGGTGTTGGATTTGCGGGCCCTAGCGGGCCCGATCGCGGCACAGGGGCCGCTCCTACACCCGTAGCCCTACCGCAGGGTTGCAGGCTAT
Source organism: Pseudomonas monteilii (assembly GCA_001534745.1). Lineage (NCBI taxonomy): Bacteria > Pseudomonadati > Pseudomonadota > Gammaproteobacteria > Pseudomonadales > Pseudomonadaceae > Pseudomonas > Pseudomonas alabamensis. The sequence continues at coordinate 353,283 of CP013997.1, read as the reverse complement.
CGCGGTCACCTGTAGGAGCGGCCCCAGTGCCGCGATCGGGCCCACAGGGCCCGTAAAACCAGCGCTCTCATTTCCTCCAGGTTCATCACCCAGGATTAGCCCCCGCTTCCCCTGCAAAACCAAAGCGGTTCGTCACTTTCACCCACCACCTCGTCACAACGCTAAAAACCCACACAATCCGCCATCACCTTTCGTCTTACTTCCCACGCCCTCCCCCTCTAACCTGTCACTCAGCCCTACCTATACTCATTCCATCCCGCTACCCCGCCCAAGGCCACGACATGAACAAGAAGAACCGTCACCCCGCCGATGGCAAACCCCCGGTCACCCTGTTCGGCCCGGATTTTCCCTTCGCCTTCGACGACTGGCTCGAGCACCCCGCCGGTCTGGGCAGCGTGCCGACCGACCGGCACGGCGAGGAAGTCGCCATCGTCGGCGCGGGGATCGCCGGGCTGGTGGCGGCCTACGAGTTGATGAAACTGGGCCTAAAGCCGGTGGTCTACGAAGCGTCCAAGCTGGGTGGGCGGCTGCGTTCGCAGGCCTTCAACGGCACCGACGGCATCGTCGCCGAGCTGGGCGGGATGCGCTTTCCGGTGTCGTCCACGGCGTTCTATCACTACGTCGACAAGCTGGGCCTGAAGACCAAACCCTTTCCCAACCCCCTGAGCGCGGCCTCCAGCAGCACGGTGATCGACCTGGAGGGGCAGACTTTCTATGCCGAGTCGCCGGCAGACCTGCCCGCCTTGTTCCATGAAGTGGCCGAAGCCTGGGCCGATGCCCTGGAAGACCGTGCCCAGTTCAGCGACATCCAGCAGGCCATCCGCGAACGCGACGTGCCGCGCCTCAAAGCGTTGTGGAACACCTTGGTGCCGCTGTGGGACGACCGTACCTTCTACGATTTCGTCGCCACCTCGCAGGCCTTCGCCAAGCTGAGCTTCCTGCACCGCGAGGTGTTCGGTCAGGTCGGTTTCGGCACCGGTGGCTGGGACTCGGACTTCCCCAACTCGATGCTGGAGATCTTCCGGGTGGTGATGACCAACTGCGACGAGCACCAGCACCTGGTGGTCGGGGGCGTGGAGCAGGTGCCCCAGGGCATCTGGCGACACGTGCCGGAGCGCTGCGTGCACTGGCCGGCCGGCACCAGCCTGCGCTCGCTGCATGGGGGTGCGCCGCGCAGTGGCGTACGGCGTATCGCCCGAGGGGCCGACGAGCGCCTGGCGGTGACCGACAGCTGGGGCGACACCCGCGAGTACGCCGCCGTGCTGGTCACCTGCCAGAGCTGGCTGCTGACCACCCAGATCGATTGCGAGGAATCGCTGTTCTCGCAGAAGTTGTGGATGGCGCTGGACCGCACCCGCTACATGCAGTCGTCCAAGACCTTCGTCATGGTCGACCGGCCGTTCTGGAAGGACAAGGACCCGGAGACCGGCCGCGACCTGCTGAGCATGACCCTCACCGACCGGCTGACCCGGGGCACCTACCTGTTCGACAACGGTGACGACCGGCCGGGGGTGATCTGCCTGTCCTACGCCTGGATGAGCGATGCGCTGAAGATGCTGCCGCACCCGGTGGAGCGGCGCGTGCAGCTGGCGCTCGACGCGCTGAAGAAGATCTACCCCAAGACCGACATCGCCGGGCACATCATCGGCGACCCGATCACCATTTCCTGGGAGGCCGACCCGTATTTCCTCGGAGCCTTCAAGGGCGCCCTGCCTGGCCACTATCGCTACAACCAGCGCATGTACGCCCACTTCATGCAGCAGGACATGCCGGCCGAACACCGTGGCATCTTCCTAGCCGGCGACGACGTATCATGGACACCGGCCTGGGTCGAAGGCGCGGTGCAGACATCGCTCAATGCGGTGTGGGGTATCATGACCCACTTCGGTGGCCGGACCCACCCGGACAACCCGGGCCCCGGCGACGTGTTCGATGAGATCGGCCCGATCGCCCTGCCCGACTGACACCTGGAGCCCTTCGATGCGCATCGCCCTGTTTCAAGGCCATCCTGGCCCGCTCGACGTCGCCGGCAACCTCGAGCGCCTGCGCCAGCAGGCCGAGCAGGCGGCAGCCCAAGGGGCGCGCCTGCTGGTGTGCCCGGAGATGTTTTTGACCGGCTACGATATCGGTCTCGAGGCCGTCACCCGCCTGGCCGAGCCCGTGGACGGCGCTTCGGCGCAGGCCGTGGCGGCCATCGCCCAGCAGCAGGGCTTGGCGATCGTCTACGGCTATCCCGAGCAAGGGCACGAGGGGGCGTGCTACAACAGCGTGCAGCTGATCGACGCCAATGGCCGCCGTCTGTGCAACTACCGCAAGACGCACTTGTTCGGCGCCTTGGACCGCAGCCTGTTCAGCCCAGGTGACGACCACTTCCCGGTGGTCGAGCTGGAAGGCTGGAAACTCGGGCTGCTGATCTGCTACGACGTCGAGTTCCCAGAGAATACCCGGCGCCTGGCGCTGGCCGGCGCCGAGCTGATCGTGGTGCCCACTGCCAACATGGTGCCCTACGACTTCGTCTGCCAGTTCACCGTGCGTGTGCGGGCCCAGGAAAACCAGTGCTACCTGGTCTACGCCAACTACTGTGGCGCCGAAGCGACGCTGGTCTACTGCGGCCAGAGCAGCATCGTCGCGCCAGACGGCAGCCTGCTGGCCATGGCCGGGCAGGAGGCATGCCTGTTGCTGGCGGACCTGAACCGCGATCACCTGACCGCGAGCCGCGCCGACTTCCCCTACCTGAGCGATGTGCGCCACGACCTGCACGGCGCTGCGCCTCGCCGCTGATATCCGCTAGCATGGAGGCTCGTTTCACGGGAGCCCCCATGCCTGATATCACCCGCCACCTCGTGCTGGACAACGGCCTGCACCTGACCCTGCGCCATGCGCCGCACCTCAAACGCAGCGCCGCGGCCCTGCGCGTCCAGGCCGGCAGCCACGACGCATCGGCGGCCTGGCCGGGGCTGGCGCACTTTCTCGAGCACCTGCTGTTTCTCGGCACCGCGCGGTTTCCGCTCGAGGACGGGCTGATGCGGCACGTGCAGCGCCACGGAGGCCAGGTCAACGCCAGCACCCGCGAGCGCACCACCGACTTCTTCTTCGAGGTGCCGCCGCCGGCCTTGGCCGGCAGCCTCGAGCGATTGTGTCAAATGCTCGCCGAGCCGGACCTGGGCCTGGCCAGGCAGTGCCGCGAGCGTGAGGTGATCCACGCCGAGTTCATCGCCTGGTCGCGGGATGCCCAGGCGCAGCAGGCTTTCGCGCGCCTGCAACGGGTATCGCCACGGCATCCGCTGAGCGCGTTCCAGGCCGGCAACCGCTATACCCTGCCCATACAAGATCCGGCGTTCCAGCAGGCCTTGCACGGGTTTCACCAGCGCTTCTACCAGGGCGCGCACATCACCTTGAGCCTGTGCGGGCCACAGCCGCTGGAGACGCTGCAGGCCTTGGGCGACACCTTCGGCCGGCTGTTGCGCCCAGGCACGCCCGCGCTCCGGCAGACGCCACCACCGCTGCTCGAGACGCCTCTGCTACCCCGTCAGGACGGCACGCGTCTGGACCTGCTGTTCGCCCACGAAGCGCTCCCCGAAGGCGCCGAAGCCGCCCTGGAAGCCCTGCTGGGCTGGCTAACAGATGACCGGGAAGGCACCTGGCGAGGCCTGCTCGAACAACGCGGCTGGGTGCGCGAGGTGAGCACCGAGGTGTTGTACAGCCATGCCGACCAGGCCCTATGGTCCCTGCATGTGCAGCTTGACGACCCGGTGCACGCCGACGAGGTGCAACGGCTGCTGCAGGGCTGGCTGGGCTTTCTCGCGACCCACGACCTGGCACCGCTACATGATGAATTCGGACGCATGCAGCAGGCGCAGGGTGAACGGGCGAGCGCGCTCGACCTGGCCCGCCGCGACAGCTGCGGACGGCCTTTCCAGGGGCTCGATGCCCAGGCACGACACGCCCTGCATGTGTTGCTTGCGCACTGCCCCACCGCAGAACGAGGGGCCTGGCATCTACCCCCGGTCGATGCCTGGCTCGACCCGGCCCTGCCGGCGCTGCCCCCCCACCCCGTGCCGCCACAGCTGGTCACCTGCGACGCGCTATCTGCCTCGCAGGGCCTGGCCGTCCTCTACCTGCGCTGGCACTTCCCTCGGCCGCTCCAGACCCATGAAGTCACCTGCCTCGCCCGTCGGCTGAGCGCCTTGCAGACACGCGCCCGGCGTGCTGCGCTCACCCTCCAGAGCGAGGACCTGGGCGCCCAGTGGCAACTGCGCTGCACAGGTCGACCGGCGGCCGTGCTCCATGCCCTGCCAGATGTCCTTGCCGCACTCCAGGCCCCCTTGGACGACGCCGCGTGCGACCTCTCCGACCTTGAGCCCCCCTTGATGCCAATCCGGGCGTTGCTCAAGCAATTGCCTGCATGCCTGGCCCTCGATACGGCACCTGAAGCACGGGCCGACGAGCAGGCTGGGCAGCCCACGCTCGACCGGCAGTGGCGGGAGGCCCGCTGGCACGGCATGGCCCTGGGGTTCGACCCGCAGGCGCTGGCGGTACTGGGCGCGGTCCTGCAGTCGCTTCCAGGCCAGGTGGCGCGGCCTGCGCCACGCCCGACCCTCGAAGCCGCGCATTGGCACACCGTCACCACCGCCAGCCGCGAACACGCCTTGCTGCTGTTCTGCCCCGTGCCTGCCCCGCGCGAGGCAGAAGGCCGCCTGCTGGCGCATGCGCTGCAAGGCCCGTTCTACCAGCGTCTGCGGGTGGAGCTGCAACTGGGCTATGCCGTCTTCAGCGGATTCCGCACGGTCGAAGGCCGACACGGCCTGCTGTTCGGCGTGCAGTCGCCCGGCACCGACCCGCACCGTCTGCTGGAGCATGTGCGAGAGGTGCTGGACGCCCCGGTAACGCTGACCCCTGAACGGCAGCACGCGCTGCTCGACCAGCTCGCGCCGTCGACCCTGGAAGATCAGGAGACGGCGGCCTGGTACTGGCAGGCGCACCTGGCCGCTCGACCGGACTGTCTGGGCGACCTTCGCCAGCGGCTCGGCGACGTGACCCAGGCGGACCTGGACCGTACGCTCTCCAGTCTGCGCACGCCTGACGAGGGGTGGCAGTGCCTGGCCAATGGTCCGATGCCGCCGGGCTGGCTGGCACAGAGATCGCACTTCGTTCATTAGCACGCTATCATTCCACCTTGGCCGAGCCGATCTCTCTTGCGGCATGACACCTGCGGACACGCCGATGCCTTTCATCGCATCTTGTAATACGTAGGCGCCTGCCCCGAGGGAACCTCGCCCCTGAAACGACGCCCAATACCTGGCATTCCCCTGATTCCCCCCGGAAGGAGTTTTCCTATGTGGACCAAACCTGCTTACACCGACCTGCGCATCGGCTTCGAAGTGACCATGTACTTCGCCAGCCGTTGATGCCCCACGCGTCAGGGCGCCTCGGCTTTGCCGGGGCGTTTTCATTTTTGGTCACGGAGTCTCCATGTACATCCAGATCCTTGGCTCCGCCGCAGGCGGTGGCTTCCCGCAGTGGAACTGCAACTGCGTCAACTGCAAGGGCTTTCGCGACGGCACGCTGCGCGCCAGCGCCCGTACCCAATCGTCGATCGCCCTGTCCGACGACGGCGAGCACTGGATCCTCTGCAACGCCTCGCCGGACATCCGCGCACAACTGCAGGCCTTCGCGCCGATGCAGCCGGCGCGAGCCTTGCGCGACACCGGCATCGACGCCATCGTGCTGCTCGACAGCCAGATCGACCACACCACCGGCCTGCTGAGCCTGCGCGAAGGCTGCCCGCACCAGGTCTGGTGTACCGACATGGTGCACCAGGACCTGAGCACGGGTTTCCCGCTGTTCACCATGCTCAGCCACTGGAACGGCGGCCTGCACTGGAACCGCATCGAGCTGCAGGGCAGCTTCGTCATCCCGGCCTGCCCGAACCTGCGCTTCACGCCCTTCCCTCTGCGCAGCGCCGCGCCGCCCTATTCGCCCCACCGTTTCGACCCGCACCCCGGCGACAACCTGGGCCTGCTGGTCGAGGACCTGCGCACCGGCGGCACGCTGTTTTACGCGCCCGGCCTGGGCCAGGTCGATGACGCGCTGCTGCGCATGATGCACGACGCCGACTGCCTGCTGGTCGACGGCACGCTGTGGGAGGATGATGAGATGCAGCGCCGCGGCGTCGGCACCCGCACCGGCCGCGAGATGGGCCACCTGGCCCAGAACGGCCCGGGCGGCATGCTCGAGGTGCTCGACGGGTTCGAGCGCCAGCGCAAGGTGCTGATCCACATCAACAACACCAACCCGATCCTCGACGAAGCGTCGCCGGAGCGGGCCGAGGTCCAGCGTCGGGGCGTCGAAGTCGCCTATGACGGCATGAGCATCGAGCTGTAGGAGGCCCCATGAGCGACACCCCACCGATGTCCCCTGCCGAATTCGAGCAGGCCCTGCGCGCCAAGGGCGACTACTACCACATCCACCACCCTTATCATGTGGCGATGTACGAAGGCCGCGCCAGCCGCGAGCAGATCCAGGGCTGGGTGGCCAACCGGTTCTACTACCAGGTGAACATTCCGCTCAAGGACGCCGCGATCCTGGCCAACTGCCCGGACCGCGAGGTGCGTCGCGAGTGGATCCAGCGCCTGCTCGACCATGACGGTGCGCCAGGCGAGGACGGCGGTATCGAGGCCTGGCTGCGCCTGGGGCAGGCCGTCGGCCTGGACCCGGACCAGTTGCGCTCCCAGGAGCTGGTGCTGCCCGGCGTGCGCTTCGCCGTGGACGCCTACGTCAACTTCGCCCGCCGTGCGAGCTGGCAGGAGGCCGCCAGCAGCTCGCTGACCGAGCTGTTCGCGCCGCAGATCCACCAGTCGCGCCTGGACAGCTGGCCGCAGCACTACCCGTGGATCGATCCGGCCGGCTACGCCTACTTTCGCACCCGGCTGGGCCAGGCTCGCCGCGACGTGGAGCACGGCCTGTCGATCACCCTGCAGCACTACACCACGCGTGAGAGCCAGACGCGCATGCTGGAGATCCTGCAGTTCAAGCTGGACATCCTCTGGAGCATGCTCGACGCCATGAGCATGGCCTACGAACTGGACCGTCCGCCCTACCACAGCGTCACCCGCGAACGGGTCTGGCACAAGGGGATCGCCTTATGAGTTTCGACCGTCGACAGGTGCCGCGCTGGCGCCCCGGCTACCGGTTCCAGTACGAGCCGGCGCAACAAGGTCATGTGCTGCTCTACCCGGAGGGCATGATCAAGCTCAACGAAAGCGCCGCGCTGATCGGTGGGCTGATCGACGGCCAGCGTTCGGTGGCCGCGATCATCGCGACGCTGGCCGAGCAGTTCGCCGACGTGCCCGAGCTCGCCGACGACATCGAACAGTTCATGGAGGTGGCCCATGCCGAGCACTGGATCGTCTTCGCCTGACCTGCCCGCCGCACCGCCGGTGGGGCTGCCGCTGTGGCTGTTGGCCGAGCTGACCTACCGCTGCCCGCTGCAGTGCCCGTACTGCTCCAACCCGCTGGACTTCGCCCAGCAGGGACAGGAGCTGAGCACCGAGCAATGGTTCCGGGTCATGGCCCAGGCCCGTGAGCTGGGCGCGGCGCAACTGGGCTTCTCCGGCGGCGAGCCGCTGGTGCGTCAGGACCTGGCCGAGCTGATCGGCGAAGCACGGCGGCTGGGCTACTACACCAACCTGATCACCTCGGGGATCGGCCTGACCGAGCGCAAGATCGCCAGCTTCCGCGAGGCCGGGCTCGACCATATCCAGATCAGCTTTCAGGCCAGCGACGAGACGGTCAACAACCTGCTGGCCGGCTCGCGCAAGGCGTTCGCCCAGAAACTGGAGATGGCCCGTGCGGTGAAGGCCCACGGGTACCCGATGGTGCTCAACTTCGTCACCCATCGGCACAACATCGACAAGATCGACCGCATCATCGAGCTGTGCATCGCCCTGGAGGCGGACTTCGTCGAGCTGGCCACCTGTCAGTTCTACGGCTGGGCGCACCTCAATCGCCTGGGCCTGCTGCCGACCCGGGAGCAACTGGAGCGCGCCGAGCGCATCACCAACGAATACCGCGAACGGCTCAAGGCCGCCGGCAGCCCGTGCAAGCTGATCTTCGTCACCCCGGACTACTACGAAGAACGCCCCAAGGCCTGCATGAACGGCTGGGGCAGCCTGTTCCTCACGATCACGCCCGACGGCACGGCCCTGCCCTGCCACGGCGCCCGTCAGTTGCCGGTGCAGTTCCCCAACGTGCGCGACCATGACTTGCGGCACATCTGGTACGACTCCTTCGGTTTCAATCGCTTCCGGGGCTATGAGTGGATGCCCGAGCCCTGCCGCTCCTGCGACGAAAAGGAAAAGGACTTCGGCGGCTGCCGCTGCCAGGCCTTCATGCTCACCGGCGACGCCAGCAATGCCGACCCGGTGTGCGCCAAGTCAGCCGACCACGACATCATTCTCAAGGCGCGCGAGGAAGCAGACCATGCCCACCAGGCCATCGAAGACCTCACCTTCCGCAACGAACGCAACTCACGGGTCATCGCCCGTGGCTGAGCCCTTCAGTGCAGCCCAGGCGGTGGCGGCCGGGACCGATTTCGCCGACCTCAAGGTCAGTCCGGCCGGCGTGTTCTGGAACGAATTCCGCCCGGCCGATGGCGCCTGCCGGCTCTGGCACTGGCGCGACGGTCAGGCGGTGTGCCTGACGCCGGATGGGTTCAGCGTCCGCAGCCGCGTCTATGAATACGGCGGCGGCAGCTTCACGGTGGGTGAGACGCACCTGTATTTCGTCAACGAGGCGGATCAGCAGGTCTATGCCCAATCGGTGGACGGTGGCGCGCCCCAGGCGTTGACCGCATCCGAAGACCGTCGCTACGGCGACCTGCACGTCCATGGCCGCCAGGTGCTGGCGGTCGAGGAAACCCAAGGCGAGCCGGTCGAGCACCGCCTGGTGGCGCTCGACATGCAGGGGCGCCAAGTGCTGGCCGAAGGTGCGGATTTCTACGCGGCGCCCACGCTGAGCGACGACGGCCAGCGCCTGGCCTGGATCGAATGGGACCGCCCGGCCCAGCCCTGGACCGCCACGCGATTGATGAACCGGCACCGGGTCCAGGACGGGGCCTGGGGCGCCCCCCGCTGCATCGCCGGGGGAGGCGAGGACACATCACTTCAGCAACCACGTTTCGACGCCCAGGGCCGGCTGTACGCGTTGTCCGACCGCCACGGCTACTGGCAGCCGTGGGGTGAGTGCAACGGCTGCTGGCAAGCCCTGCCTGCCGACACTGCCGACCATGCCGCCGCCCCCTGGCAACTGGGCGCCAGCACCTGGTTGCCCCTGGGCCCCGACGCCTATGTGGCCAGCTGGTTCGAAGACGGCTTCGCCGTGCTGGGCCACTGCACTGCCGACCAGACCTGCCAGCGCCTGGCGACCGAGTACAGCCGCTTTCGCAGCCTGGCGCTGAACGACACGCACTTGTATGCCATCGCTGCCTCGCCGACACGCCCTGCCGGCGTCATCGCCCTCGATCGCCACAGTGGCGCCATCAAGGTGCTGAGCGGTGGCGTCGCGCCCTTGCCCGAGGCCGACATCGCCTGCCCGCAGCCGCTGCGCTACGCCAGCGGCGACGCGCAGGCCCATGGGTTCTTCTACCCCGCCCAGGGTGCGCCAGGTCCTTCGCCGCTGGTGGTGTTCATCCACGGCGGACCGACCTCGGCGTGCTACCCGGTGTTCGACCCCCGCATCCAGTACTGGACCCAGCGCGGCTTCGCGGTCGCCGACCTGAACTACCGGGGCAGCACCGGCTACGGGCGTGCCTATCGACAAGCGCTGCACCTGCGCTGGGGCGAGGCCGATGTGGAGGACGCCTGCGCAGTGGTGGCGCACCTGGCCGAGCAAGGGCTGATCGATCCGGCCCAGGCGTTCATTCGCGGCGGCAGTGCCGGTGGCTATACCACGCTCTGTGCCCTGGCGTTCAGGGACGTTTTCCGCGGCGGTGCCAGCCTGTACGGCGTCAGCGATCCCTTGGCCCTGGCGCGCGCGACCCACAAGTTCGAGGCCGATTACCTGGACTGGCTGATCGGTGATCCGGACCAGGATGCCGACCGCTACGCACGACGCACCCCTCTGCTGCACGCTGCAGGCATCACGGTGCCGGTGATTTTCTTCCAGGGCGAGCAGGATGCGGTGGTGGTGCCTGAGCAGACGCGCAGCATGCTGGCCGCACTGAAGGCTCAGGGGCTGCAGGCCGAAGGGCATTTCTATGCCGGGGAGCGCCATGGCTTTCGCCAGGCGACCAACCTGGCCCATGCGCTGGAACACGAATGGACGTTCTACTGCCAGGTCCTGGGCCGTTGACGCCGTGCCCGAGTCGCGCCAGCGCCTCGGGCCATACGATCAGCGCTTGGCGATGATGTACACCGCATGGATGATGCCGGGGATGTAGCCCAGCATGGTCAGCAGGATGTTCAGCCAGAACGCGCCGCCGAAACCGACCTGCAGGAAGACGCCTACGGGTGGAAGAATGATGGCGATCAGAATGCGGATCAGGTCCATGTCGTAGCTCCTCGATTGGTTAACTCAACAGACTGTCGCTTTCAAACAGAGGTTCAAGCCAGCTTATTGCGCGCAAAAAAACGCCCCGGGCCAAAGGGGCGGGCCAGGGGCGATGCGCAGGAACGCAGACGGTTCGGTGGAGGCGTCAGGCGGAGGCGCGACGGGCCTCGAATGAATGGGCGCGGGTCATGGCGAAAGCGCGCGCCAGGCGCTTGAGCATCTCGTCGATGTTGCCCTTGCTGACGGTCAGCGCTGGCGTGAAGCGCAAGACATCGGCCTGGGGCGCCGTGAGCAGCAGACCCTCCTGCATGGCCGCCGCGACCAGGGTCTGGGCAGAGGCCTCGCGCAGGTGCAGGCCCCAGAGCAGCCCTTGGCCACGCACCTCGCCTTGACCGAAGCGCGCCGCCAGTCGGCTCAGGCCATCGCGCAGGTGACGGCCGGTGTCCTCGACCTGGTCGAGAAAGCCCGGCGCCAGCACCGTCTCGAGGACCGCCAGACCGGCCGCGCTCATCAGCGCATTGCCATGGTGGCTGCCGCTCAGGTCTCCGGGCGCCGCGCAGCAGGCCGTGCCCCGTGCCAGCAAGGCGGCCAGGGGTACGCCACCGCCCAGTCCCTTGCCCAGGGCGACCAGGTCGGCGCGCACGCCATGACGCTGCTCGGCCAGCAAGGTGCCGCAACGACCCATGCCGGTCTGTACTTCATCGAGGATCAGCAGGATGCCCAGCGCACGGCACAGGGCCTCGGCGCCCTTGAGGTACTCACGTGACGCGGGGATCACGCCGGCCTGCCCCTGGATCGGCTCGAGCAAGATGGCCACGGTGTTGGAATCCACGGCGGCATGCAGGGCCGCCAAGTCGTTGAAGGGGACGTGGCTGAACCCGGAGGCGGCTTCGGTTTTGCAGGCCGGCAGCGTCCCCAGGCTTCGCCCGTGGCAGCCTTGGCGTGCAACGATGATACGGTCGGCCCCATGGCGATGCTGCTGACCCCAGCGACGCGCCAGCCTGACGGCCGCCTCGCAGGCTTCGCTGCCGCTGTTGAGCAGATAGGCCTGATCGCTGCCGGTGCTCTGGCACAATCGCTGGGCCAGTGTGAGCAGCCCTTGCCCTTGAAAGCCGGCGCCGGGATTGATCAGCGACCGTGCCTGGTCGGCCAGCGCCTTGGCCAGCACGTCCGGACTATGTCCCAGGCTGTTCACCGCACCGCCCTGGTGGAAATCCAGGTAGGCATGCCCCTGATCGTCCCATAGCCAGGACCCCTGGCCGCGCACGAACACCTGGTCGGCCTGTCGAGCAGCGGGCATCAGGAAACGGCGCGACGCATCGGGCGTCAGGGGTTCGAAACGGGGTGAAGACAGCGGCACGTCGGCAGTCGGCGCCATCCGGCGCAAGTTGAACAGGTTCATCGAGGCTCCAGCCGATCACGGTCAAGGCTGCCAGGGCTCGGTCATGCGCCGAACGGTACACCGTCGAAAAAGGTGTTTTGCCTGGCCTATCCAAACGTCATTCGCATCCATGGCGCGCAGGTGCGTAAAACATCTGCCAACCGCCATGACGCGGCGTAGACTAGGCGCCTTACCGGCCACCGGCCATTTGGTTTTTCGAGCTTTTCCGATAAGTAGCGCTTATGGATTTCCGCCAACTGCGATATTTCGTCGCGGTCTATGAAGAGGGCCACGTCGGTCGCGCCGCCGAACGCCTGTCGTTGTCCCAGCCGGCCTTGTCGCAACAGATCCGTCAGCTCGAGCAGATCCTTGAGGTCAGCCTGTTCGAGCGCAGCAACAGACGCCTGCTGCCGACGCTGGCCGCCCACACGCTGTACAACCATGCTCTGCCCCTGCTCGACGGTCTGCGCCAGGCCCGCGATGCCCTGCGCAGCTTCAAGGGCCAGGCCCTGCGCACGTTGGCCATCGGTGTCCTGCAGACGGTACGACCCAGCCTGGTACCGCGCCTGCTGGAGCGCGTCCGCAAGGCCCAGCCGCACCTGATCGTGCAGATCTACGAGCTGTCCGGCCTGGACATCGAGCGGCGTCTGCTCAATGGCAGCCTGGACATCGGCATCAGCTACCTGGCGCCGCGTCAACCAGGGCTGCACGGGCTGCCGTTGTACGAGGATGAACTGCAACTGGTGATCCCGAACGACCATGCGCTGAAAGACTTCAAGAAGGTCTCGCTCAGCCAGGCGGCGGAGCTGCCGATGCTGATGCTGGGCGAGGAGTTCCAGATCCGGCAGATCTGGCAGGCCGAACTGGCCAACCTGGGCAGGCGCCCGCAGGTTCAGGCGGAAATGAACAACATGGGCGGCATTCTGGACAGCCTGGCGTACACCTCGCTGGCGACGATTCTGCCAGGACGCGCCAAGGAGGCCGCCGAAGACGATCAGGGCCTGTTGTGGAAGCCTTTGAGCGAACCGCGTGTGCCGCTTCAGGTGGGCCTGGTGTTTCGCGATGCGCAACGCCAGCAGGCCGCGGTGGAACTGCTGCGAACGCTGCTCGAGGAAGAGACCGTCACAGGCGTGGGCGGACGGGGGCGTCTCGACCCGTCAGCCTGACGGACGCACAAAAAAGGAAACCCCGCCGAGGCGGGGTATTCCAGACTGTGTCTCTGACATCCGTTTCATCGATTTCCGTATCGTTCCCGCCATCTTGGCAGGTCATCCTGAGCAGATCCTTGTGCTGTCCTCTGCGCTCCCAGCGCGTCGTCCATGTGAGAAAGATTAACAGTGGATCCAATCGCCGGGAAGTGGAGAAAAGTCACCACGCCGTGTAGGAAAATGCTTACAAATCTGTCTCGTTTCCAGATACGCGCTGTTTCAGAACTGTTCAGGCCGTAAAAAGTTCAGGCTCGCACTGCCAGCCTTGACGCTGGCGATCAGCGAATGCACCCGTGGCAGCAAGCGTGCGTAGTAGAACCGGGCCGTGCCCAGCTTGCTCCCATAGAAATCATCCTCGCTCGCGCCGTCCATCGCCGCCTGGGCCATGCGTGCCCACAAGTAGGCGTAGGCGACATAACCGAAGGTGTGCAGGTACTCGACCGATGCCGCTCCGATTTCCTCGGCATCGTGCTGCGCGCGTTCGAGCACCCAGTCGGTCAGCGCGTCCAGCTGGCCCAGTGCAGCCATCAACGGCTCGGTGAACTCGCTCAGCCCAGCGCCGGCCTGATCGGCGAAGGCACGCACCTCATCGCTGAACACGCGATAGAACGCCCCGCCGCTACCCGCCACCTTGCGCCCCATCAGGTCCAGGGCCTGGATGCCGTTGGTGCCTTCGTAGATCTGCGTGATGCGCACGTCTCGCACCAGCTGCTCCTGGCCCCACTCCCGAATGTAGCCATGGCCGCCGAACACCTGCTGGCCATGCACGGTGCACTCCAGCCCCAGGTCGGTCAAAAAGGCCTTGGCCACCGGGGTCAGCAGCGCCACCAGGTCCGCGCTGCGCTGGCGCGTGGCCGGGTCATCACTGAACTTGGCGTTGTCCAGGTGCAGGGCCACGTAGGTGGAGAACGCCCGCCCGCCTTCGTTCAGCGCCTTCATGGTCAGCAGCATGCGCCGCACGTCGGGGTGCACGATGATCGGGTCGGCGGCCTTGTCCGGTGCCTGCGCGCCGCCCACGGCACGCCCTTGCACGCGCTCGCGGGCATAGTCGATGGCGTTCTGGTAGGAGCGCTCGGCCGAGGCCAGGCCCTGGATGCCGACGCCCAGTCGCTCGTAGTTCATCATGGTGAACATGGCCGCCAGGCCCTTGTTCGGCTCGCCGACCAGGTAACCGATCGCGTCGTCGAAGTTCATCACGCAGGTGGCCGAGGCCTGAATGCCCATCTTGTGCTCGATGGACCCGCAATGGACCGCGTTGCGCTCGCCCAGCCTGCCCTGCTCGTCGACGCTGAATTTTGGCACCAGGAACAGCGAGATGCCTTTGGCCCCGGGCGGTGCATCGGGCAGCTTGGCCAGTACCAGGTGGATGATGTTCTCGGTCAGGTCATGCTCGCCGCCGGTGATGAAGATCTTAGTCCCGGTCACGCGGTAGCTGTCATCGGCCTGTGGCTGGGCCCGGGTGCGGATGAGGCCCAGGTCGGTGCCCGCATGGGGTTCGGTCAGGCACATCGAGCCGGCCCAGGTGCCGGCGTAGAGATTCGGCAGGTAGCGCTGCTTGAGCGCTTCGCTGGCATGGGCGTGGATCGACAGGCAGGCCCCGGCGGTCAGCATCGGGTACAGGCCGAACGACAGGCTGGCCGCGTTGACCATTTCCTCGACCTGCGCCGAAATCGCCTTGGGCATGCCCATCCCGCCGTAGGTAGGGTCACCGCCGACGCCGACCCAGCCGCCTTCGGCATAGGTCCGGTAGGCCTCGATGAAGCCCGCGGGCGTGCTGACGGCACCCGCCTCCCACCGGCAGCCTTCCTCGTCACCGGAGCGGCTCAACGGCGCGATGCGTTCGGCCGTCACCTTGCCCGCTTCCTCAAGCACGGCCATCGCCGTCTCGGCGTCGATCAGCTCGCGCAGGGCCGGCATCTGCGCCCACAGCGTGGCGACGTCGAAGACTTCTTCAAGAACGAACCGCATGTCGCGCAGGGGCGCTTTGTAGTCAGCCATGGCTACCTCTCGTTGAACGATCGAAGCGGCCCGCGGGCCGCTGCACAGAAGGCGACGGGCCGCCTGTTCGAGGCGGCCCGTGGGGGGAGGATCAGATGGCCAGGCCGAAGTGCTCTTCGTTCATGTCCATCAGGTTGCCTGCACCGGAGAGAATCGCCGCCACATGGGCGCGGGTGCGTGGCAGCAGGCGCTGGTAGTAGAAGCGCGCGGTCTGCAGCTTGGCCGTGTAGAAGGCTTCCTCGGAGGTGCCCTCGGCCAGCTTCTCGGCGGCGACCCGGGCGATGTCGGCCCAGAAGTAGGCCAGGCAGGCGTAGCCGGAGTACATGAGGTAGTCCACCGACGCGGCCCCGACTTCCTCGCGATCCTTCATCGCGGCCATGCCGATCTTCATGGTCAGCTCGCCCCATTCCTTGTTCAGCTGGGCCAGCGGCTCGACGAATTCCTTGACCGCTTCGTTGCCGGCCTGGGCCTGGCAGAACTTGTGCACGATCTTGGTGAAGCCCTTGAGCGCTTCGCCCTGGGTCATCAGCACCTTGCGGCCGAGCAGGTCGAGAGCCTGGATGCCGGTGGTGCCCTCGTAGAGCATGGCGATGCGGCTGTCGCGCACGTTCTGCTCCATGCCCCACTCGGCGATGAAGCCATGCCCACCGAACACCTGCACGCCGTGGTTGGCGGCCTCGAAGCCGACCTCGGTCATGAAGGCCTTGGCAATCGGGGTCATGAAGGCCAACAGGGCATCGGCCTTGGCGCGGGCCTCTTCATCCTGGCTGTACTTGAGGATGTCCACCTGCTGGGCGGTGAAGTAGACCATGGCGCGGTTGCCTTCGGCGAACGCCTTCATGGTCAGCAGCATGCGGCGCACGTCCGGGTGGACGATGATCGGATCGGCGGCCTTGTCCGGCGCCTTGGGGCCGCTCAACGAACGCATCTGCACGCGCTCGCGGGCGTACTTCAGCGCGCCCTGGAACGCCACTTCGGCGTGGGCCAGCCCTTGCAGTGCCGTCCCCAGGCGCGCGGTGTTCATGAAGGTGAACATGCAGTTCAGGCCCTTGTTGGCCTGGCCGATCAGGTAACCGGTGGCGGCGTCGAAGTTCATCACGCAGGTGGCGTTGCCGTGGATGCCCATCTTGTGCTCGATCGAGCCACAGGTCACGGCATTGCGCTCGCCCACCCCGCCGTCTGCGCTCGGCAGGAACTTGGGCACGATGAACAGCGAGATGCCCTTGGTGCCTGCAGGTGCGTCCGGCAGACGGGCCAGCACGATGTGGACGATGTTCTCGGCCATGTCGTGCTCGCCGGCGGAAATGAAGATCTTGGTGCCGGACACTTTGTACGAGCCATCGGCCTGTGGCTCGGCGCGGGTGCGCAGCATGCCCAGGTCGGTGCCACAGTGCGGTTCGGTCAGGCACATGGTGCCGGTCCACTCGCCGGTCACCAGCTTGCTCAGGTAGGCGTGCTGCTGCTCGGCGGTGCCGTGGGCCGACAGGGTGTTCATGGCGCCATGGGACAGGCCAGGGTACATGCCCCAGGACCAGTTCGCCTCGCCGACCATTTCGCTGATCGCCAGGCCCAGCGACTCGGGCAGCCCCTGCCCGCCGTGCGCCACGTCATGGGCCAGGCTCGGCCAGCCGCCCTCGACGAACTGCTGGTAAGCCTGCTTGAAACCGGTCGGCGTCTTCACGCCCGTCTCGCTCCAGGTGCAGCCTTCCAGATCGCCGACCCGGTTCAGCGGGGCCAGGACCTGCTCGCAGAACTTGGCGCCCTCTTCGAGGATCGCGTCGACCATGTCCGGGGTGGCGTCCTCGCAGCCTGGCAAGCTCTGATAGTGCGCTTGATAGCCGAGCAGTTCGTCGCGGACGAAGCGGATATCGCGCAAGGGGGCTTTGTAATCAGGCATGGCGAGGAACCTCAACTGATGAATCCGAAGGAGGATGACCAGGGTGTGCATCACAAGGCAGTGACGATTTTTTGGTCAAACAGGTGTTTGAAACTTACGTTTAGGGCCGTAGGTTGTCAAGGAGGGTCAGGCAGGTCTTTTCTGCCGCTAAAAGTGACGATCGTGCCATTGAGCGTGACCGGTAAGTCAGTGAACAGCGCTCATGTCCTCACTGACTGGGTAGGCGTGGAAAGCAGGAGCGTCATGCCACAGCGCATTCCTCTATGCAGGGCACATGCGCAGTAGAACGCTCTACGAAAAACGGCGCTCCGAAGAGCGCCGTTTCGAGGACAGGCGAGGTGGACGTGCCCAGGTCAGGCCTGGATATCGATGAGCCGACCCAGCAGCTCGTCGGAGGCCTTTTCGACCTTGAGGCCACCCTGGACCTGATAGAGACCCAGGTCCAATTGCACGGTCTGGGTGGCCAGGTCCAGCTGTTGGCTGCGGTCCACCGAGCGCAGGCGCTCGGCCTGGTAGTCGCTCGACTGGCTGGTGGCCGTACGCTCGACGGCCGTGCTTGCAATTTGCCCGGCCGTTTCGTCGATGCGCCGCTGCCCGGCCTGGATAGCGCTCAGGCCCGGCTGGTAGGCGGAGGTGCCGCTGATGTTCATGGAAAACTCCTGTCAGAGCGATGACGGGTCATGCCATTAGAGCAGCCTTGCCGCCTGAAGATCCATGCCCAAACAGAGATGGCCCCGTGCCATCCGACCATCGGTCAATCACCGAGCAGCGCCAGGTTCAGGTGCTCGGCCACGGCTTTGGCGCTGGCGTCACCCAACCGGGGTACGCGTCCCAGGCAGGGTGCCGGCATGCGTTCGGCGAGGCTGGCCAGGTTCTCCTCCAACCGCGCCGTGCGGGGCTCGATCACATTGGCGACCCAGCCTGCCAGCTGCAGGTCATCGCGGGCGATGGCTTCGGCGCTGAGCAGCGCATGATTGATGCAGCCCAAGCGCACCCCGACCACCAGGATCACCGGCAGCCGGAGGGCGATCGCCAGGTCCGACAGTGCAGCCTGGTCGGACAGCGGTACGCGCCAGCCGCCCGCGCCTTCGATCAGGGTGAAGTCCGCACGTTGCTGCAACACGTGCTGCATGGCTGCCCGCAGCGAGGGCACGTGCAGCGCCACACCCGCCTCGCGCGCCGCGATGTGCGGGGCGATGGCAGGCTCGAAGGCGTAAGGGTTGACCTGCTCGTAGGGCAGCACGAGGCTGCTCTGGGCGATCAGCGCCAGGGCATCGGCGTTGCGCAAGCCTTTCGGGGTGACGGCACAGCCGGAGGCGACCGGCTTGGCGCCCAGGGTGCTCAGCCCGGCCGCCCGCGCCGCGCACAGCAGCCCGGCGGCGACGGTGGTCTTGCCGACGTCGGTGTCCGTACCGGCGATGAAGTAGGCGTGGGTCATGTCATGCTCCTGTGTCCGATGGCTTGCGCAGCACGCCGTAGACCACCTGATAGGTCACCGGCAGGCCCTGGGGCTCGCGCAGGCGCTCATAGGCCTGCATCAACGCGGCGACACGCGCCCGTCCGGTCAGTCCCGACGGCCGTCCGGGGTTGAGGTTGTGGGCGCCCAGGGCCTTGAGTTCATGGGTCAGGCTGCGCAGGTCCGGATAATGCAGCCCATGGGCGCGGCGCTGCACCTGGACGACCTCCAGGCCACTGGCCAGGCTCTGTCGCTCATAATCTTGAAAGTCCCGGAACCGGTTCACGTGCACATGCCCATCCACGGCCTGCCAGCTGGCCCGCAGCTCGGCCAGGGTACCGACGCACAGGCTGCTGAAGGCCAGCACGCCACCGGGCCGCAGGACCCGTGAAGCTTCGGCCAGGACGCGATCCAGGCGGGCACACCACTGGATGGCCAGACTGGAGAACATCAGGTCCACGCTGGCGTCGCGCAGCGGCAGGGATTCTGCATCGCCAGCCACGTAACCAGCGGCGCTGTCGCGGACCCGGGCGTGACGCAGCATGCCCTCGGCCAGGTCCAAGGCCAGGCCGTGCGCGCCGTCGAAGCGCGCACGCAGCGTACGGCTGAAATGCCCGGTCCCGCAGCCCAGGTCGAGCCACCTCGAGGGCGTCAATGAGGTAGGCAGCGCGGCGAGCAGGCGCTCACCGACATCGCGTTGGAAGGCCGCGACACTGTCGTAGGTCGGCGCGGCACGGGAAAACGAAGCGGCCACTTGGCGCTTGTCGGGAAGACAGGGCGCCAGCGGCGGCTGTGAAAGGTCAGTCATCGCCACTCTCGTGCAGGAAATGCGTAATGCTGGTCGCCAGGTCGTCCGGCCATTCGAGGACGAAAGCGTGGCCGCAGTCCTCCATCAACCCGACCTCGACGTCCGGCAGGATGTCGCTCAGCGCCTTGGCCGCCTCGGCCGGCACCAGGGCATCGGCACCGGCGAACAGGTGCAGCTGCGGCCCGTTGTAGGCATCGAGCGCAGCCCGGGTATCCAGTTGACGCAAGACCTCCAGGCCGTTGGCCAGGTACAGCGGATCGGTGTCGGGCAGCCCGACGTCCAGCTGCCGGGAGATCCGGCGCAGGTCGCTCGCCCCTTTGCCGCACAGCCCGCGAAAGCGCTTGAGCGTGACCTGGGTGTGGCTGCGGCAACCGTCGAGGAAGGTGTCGAAGGTGTCGGGCGCCATGCCGTGGGCCCAGTCGGCCCGCCGGACGAAGCTCGGGTTGCTGGCCAGCGTGACCAGGCCGCAGCAATGATCGCCACGGCGGCTGGCCAATTGGCTGGCCAGCGCGCCGCCCAACGACCAGCCACCCAGCCAGGTGTCGGTGGGCAAGGTGCGGTCGAGCCGTTCGATCCAGGCCTGAGGGTCGGCGTCCGCCAGTTCCGGCAGCGTCACCAGGTCCACCTGAAGCCTGGGGTCCTGGGCGCGCAAGCTGGCCGCCAAGGGTTGCAGAGGCGCGGTACCGAGCCCCCAGCCTGCCAGCAGTATCAGTCGATTTCGCATTGGCGCACCCTCGTCAGGCATGACATTCATCCAATGCATTCAACAATAGCTGGACCTGGGCTGCGCTGTGCGCCGCGCTCAGGGTCACCCGCAACCGTGCGCTGCCCGCTGCCACGGTAGGGGGCCGGATGGCCGTCACCAACAGGCCGCGCTCGCGCAGGCGCTGCGACAGTTGCAGGGCCTGTGCACTGTCGCCCACCAGGATCGGCTGGATCGCCGTCGGGCTGTCCATCAGGCGCAGGCCGATGCGCCGGGCGCCTTCGCGGAACTGCGCGATCCGCTCATCGAGATGCTCACGTCGCCAGCGTTCGCGGCGCAGCAGTTCCAGGCTCTTGAGCGTGGCGCAGGCCAGGCCGGGCGGCTGGCTGGTGGTGTAGATGTAGGGCCGGGCGAACTGGATCAGCGATTCGATCAGCGCCTCGCTGCCGGCCACGAAGGCACCGGCCGTGCCACAGGCCTTGCCGAGGGTGCCGACCAGTACGGGCACGTCGTCGATGCCCAGGCCGAAGTGCTCGACGATACCGCCCCCCTGCTCACCGAGCGTGCCGAAGCCATGTGCGTCGTCGACCATCAGCCAGGCGTCGCGCGCACGCGCCGCCTTGGCCAGGGCAGGCAGGTCGGCCAGGTCGCCGTCCATGCTGAACACCCCGTCGGTGACCACCAGGGTATTGCCGGTGGCGCGTGCCAGACGGCTGGCCAGGCTGGCGGCATCGTTGTGCAGGTAACGGTTGAAACGGGCCTTGCTGAGCAGTCCCCCGTCGAGCAGCGAGGCATGGTTGAGGCGATCCTGCAGCACCGTGTCGCCCTGCCCGACCAGCGCGGTGATCGCCCCCATGTTGGCCATGTAGCCGGTGGAGAACAACAGCGCGCGGGGACGACCGGTCAACTCGGCCAGGGCCTCTTCGACCGCATGGTGCGGCGCCGAATGGCCGACCACCAGGTGCGAGGCGCCACCGCCCACGCCCCAGGTCCGGGCACCGGCGCACCAGGCCTCGACGACCTCGGGGTGGTTGGCCAGGCCCAGGTAGTCGTTGCTGCAAAAGGCCGTCAGCCGTTGGCCGTCGACAACCACCTCGGGGCCTTGCGGGCTCTGCAGCGTCGGGCGCTGGCGGTACAGGTCCGCAGCGCGACGCTGTGCCAGGCGCGCCTCCAGATCGAACGCCATGCTCACGCCGAGACGGCGTCGTAGAACAGCTCGCCGTTGCGCTGCTCGATCACGGCCTGCTCGATCGCGGCCTGGTGCACTTCGTCGGCATGCCCTTCGCCGGCCTCGGGCTGGATGCCCAGGCGTGCGAACAGCTGCATGTCCCGATCGGCCTGCGGGTTGCCGGTGGTCAGCAGCTTCTCGCCGTAGAAGATCGAGTTGGCGCCGGCCAGGAAGGCCAGGGCCTGCATCTGCTCGTTCATCTGTTCACGGCCAGCGGAGAGTCGGACATGGGACTGCGGCATGAGGATCCGCGCCACGGCCAGCATGCGGATGAAATCGAACGGATCGACATCTTCTTCATTGGCCAGTGGGGTACCGGCCACCTTGACCAGCATGTTGATCGGCACCGACTCGGGGTGCTCGGGCAGGTTGGCCAGCTGGATCAGCAGATTGGCGCGGTCGTCGAGCGACTCGCCCATGCCCAGGATGCCCCCGGAGCAGATCTTCATGCCGGCATCGCGCACGTATGCCAGGGTCTGCAGACGCTCGGCGTAGGTGCGGGTGGTGATGATGCTGCCGTAGAACTCCGGCGAGGTGTCGAGGTTGTGGTTGTAGTAGTCCAGACCGGCCTCGGCCAGGGCGGCGGTCTGTTCACGGTCGAGCCGGCCGAGGGTCATGCAGGTTTCCAGGCCCATGGCCTTGACCCCTTGGACCATCTGCAGGACATAGGGCATGTCCTTGGCCGACGGATGCTTCCAGGCCGCGCCCATGCAGAAACGGGTCGAGCCGATGGCCTTGGCGCGAGCGGCCTCTTCCAGCACCTTCTGCACTTCCATCAGCTTCTGCTTTTCCAGCCCGGTGTTGTAATGACCGGACTGCGGGCAGTACTTGCAGTCTTCGGGGCAGGCGCCGGTCTTGATCGACAGCAAGGTCGAGACCTGCACGCGGTTGGCGTCGAAATGCGCGCGGTGCACGCTTTGCGCCTGGAACAGCAGGTCGTTGAACGGTTGCTGGAACAGTGCGCGGACCTCGGCCAAGGTCCAGTCGTGACGGGTGGTTGCAATTGTGCTGGCGCTCATCGGCGTTTCCCTAGGTAGGCTCTGACACGCGCCGGAACCCCAGCGCATCACGGATGAGGCGAATAGTCGGGGAAGCCCTATGCACTGTCAACCCAGATACATGAGCATGGTTTACAAGTGGTTAAACAATGAACATTTCTGTACATTGTGCAGCGAGCCTGCGCAGCAACCCTATCCGTTGTGTGCCGAGTGCGAAGCTGAACTGCCCTGGCTGGACAGCAGATGTCGCGTGTGTGCACTGCCCTTGCCCCTCGATGGCCTGACCTGCGGGGCCTGTCATCGACGGCGCCCGGCTTTCCAGCAGGTCCAGGCGCTCTGGTACTACGGTTTTCCCGTCGACAGCCTGATCACACGGTTCAAGCACCAGGCGCGCTGGCCCTTGGGGCGGGTGATGGCGGACGTGCTGGGCATGGCGCTGCAGCACCGCTTCGCCGAAGGGTTGCCGCGACCGGATCGACTGGTACCCGTGCCCCTGGCACGGCGACGCCTGCGCCAGCGCGGGTTCAACCAGGCGGCACTGCTGGCGCAGTGGTTGTCGAAGGCCCTGGGGATCGATTGCGACCTGCAGTGCGTCGCGCGCACCCGTGACACCCCGGCCCAGCAGCGCCTGCAGGCGGCGGCGCGTCGGCGCAACTTGTACCAGGCCTTTCAGGTGCTCGATCCCGGTGCCGTAGAAGGTCTGCACCTGGCTCTCGTCGACGACGTGCTCACCACCGGCGCCACGGCCCAGGCCCTGGCCAGCCTGCTGCGCCAGGCCGGCGCGCGTCGGGTGGACGTGTACTGCCTGGCGCGCACGGCCAAGCCGGGGCATGCGTGAGTATCGGAGCTTGCGCAGGTAGCGGCGGCGCCTGCAATCGCTGGCAAGCCAGCTCCCACAGGGCCTGCGGCGCTGCGCTTGCTGGACGGCTGGACGGCTGGACGGCTGGACGGCTGGAAGGGTGTCGTCGATGACGCGTAACGGTAAGCGAGCAACTCGTGGATGCCCAGCTATCCCTTCTGCTGAAACACACCTTTTGTCAGGAGCCACGGACATGGAACGTCCACGGAGTGAACGCTTGAGGGCAGGTCGCTTCTCGCAAAGAAACGGCATCTACCTGCTGACCACGACCACCCTCGACAGGCAGCCACTGCTGGCTGACTGGTCTGCGGCCCGTACGGTGGTCGCGCAATTTCGCCAGGTCCAGGCCGAAGGTCGAGCGTGCTCGTTGGCGTGGGTGGTCATGCCCGACCATTTTCATTGGCTGGTGCAGTTGGGTCCGGTCTCGCTTGCGACGCTGATGCGACAGGTCAAGTCTCGCAGTGCCTTGCAGCTCAACAGGTGCCTGGGGCGAACCGGCGCGGTCTGGCAAACGGGTTTTCATGACCGCGCCCTGCGCCGTGAAGAAGACCTCAAGGTCGTTGCGCGTTATATCGTCATGAATCCTGTAAGGGCTGGGCTGGTCCGACGGGTGGGCGACTATCCGCATTGGGATGCGGTCTGGCTCTGAACCCTGCGTCTTACAGCCTGATAGTCCGCGGTGTCTGAATCGCTGGCAAGCCAGCTCCCACAAGGCCTGCAGCGCTTCGCTGGCAGGCTGTGGCGGCGGGTTCAGAGGCTTTGTCTTCCAAGCCCTCGCGGTCTTGCCAGCCCTTGCAGGCTCACGACACCGCCCTGTCAGGCTGGACGCTAAACCTGTGGGAGCAACTGTCTTTTCTACTCGGTACATGCCCGACCGCATGCGGCGCCTGGCAGGGCCCTATCACTGGCAAGCCAGCTCCCACCCAGACCTCTGCAGCCATCGATGTAGGCATGACTGCGCAAGCAGCTTGTGGGAGCAATTTTTTCTACTTGGTACATGCCCGTTCGCATGGACTGATGTGTGGGCTTACCCGCGACGCAGGCGGCGCCTGGCAGGGCCCTATCGCTGGCAAACCAGCTCCCACCCAGACCTCTGCAGCCAGCAATGCAGGCATCGCTGCGCAAGCAGCTTGTGGGAGCGGGCTTGCCCGCGATGGGGCCGCTGCCGCTTTTGCAGTGAAAGACCGACGTCCTGCCGAAGCGGTCTCGACCGCTGAAAGCGCCATGGCCTCGACTAGGTGGATTGACTTACCCCCTGCCCCGCGGCACCGTCCGTATTCCACTCCATGCCATCGACGATCGCCATGTCCTTGCCTGCCCTGCTCACCCAGCACATCGCCCGCCGCCCCCACCGGGTCGCGTTGCTGCAACACATCGCCGAACAAGGCTCGATCACGCGAGCGGCCAAGGCGGCGGGCATGAGCTACAAGGCTGCCTGGGATGCCATCGATGAACTCAACAACCTGGCCACGCACCCTCTGGTCGAACGCAGCACTGGGGGCCGTGGCGGTGGTGGTGCGCGACTGTCCGACGAAGGCGAACGCGTGCTGCGCCTGTACCTGCGTCTGCAGCGCCTGCAAGCGCAGGTGCTGGAAGCCGCCGAGCACGTGGACGACCTGGACCTGCTGGGGCGATTGACGCTGCGCACCAGCGCCCGCAATCAATGGCAGGGGCAGGTCAGCGCCATCACCCCTGCCGGGCACCATGACCGGCTTCAGTTGACCCTGGCCGGCGGGCTGGTGATCGTCGCGTCCATCACCCGTGGCAGCACTCAGCGGCTGGCCCTGGACGTCGGTGCCCCAGTCATCGCCCTGCTCAAGGCCGGCGCCGTTGCCTTGAGCCGCGAACCCGGCGCGATCGATCCCGCCTGCAACGCTCTGCGCGCCCGCGTCGACAGCCTGGTGCCCGACCCGGGCGGCCCCAGTGAACTGAGCCTGCAACTGGACAATGGCCAGACCCTCTGCGCCTTCGCCGAAGCCGCGTGGCTCGAGGCCCATTCGGTGCGCATCGGCGACCTGCTCTGGGCCCGCTTCGAGGCTTCCCAGGTATTGCTGGGCGTGCCCGCCTGACGCGGCTTCGGTACGGCTACCTCCTACCCGTCCCAGTCGATCGCCTCCAATGCGCTACCATGGCCTTACGTAGCCCCTTCGGAGTCAGCATGTCCCATCCTTTCGATACCCTCACCCCCGATCTCGTCCTGGACGCGGTGGAGAGCCTGGGCTTTCTCAGCGACGCCCGCGTGCTGGCCTTGAACAGTTACGAGAACCGCGTCTACCAAGTCGGGCTGGAGGACGATGCGCCGGTGATCGCCAAGTTCTATCGGCCCGGTCGCTGGAGCGATGCCGCCATTCTGGAAGAGCATGCATTCAGCGCCGAGTTGGCGGCCTGCGAGGTACCTCTGGTCGCGCCGCTCACCCATGACGGCAAGACCCTGTTCGAGCACCGCGATTTTCGCTTTGCCCTCTTCCCACGCCGGGGTGGCCATGCGCCCGAACCCGGCAACCTGGACCAGCTCTACCGGTTGGGCCAGCTGCTGGGCCGACTCCATGGCGTGGGGGCGACACGCCCGTTCGAGCACCGTGAGGCCCTGACCGTGGCCAATTTCGGCCACGCTTCGCTGGACACCCTGCTGCGCAACGGTGTCGTGCCCAAGGAGCTGCTGCCCGCCTTCGAGTCGGTGGCCCGCGATCTGCTCAAGCGGGTCGAGGCCATCTACGCTGCCACCCCCCACCAGGTGATCCGCCTGCACGGCGACTGCCACCCCGGCAACCTGATGTACCGTGACGAGCGCTTCAACGTCGTCGACCTCGACGACTGCCGTACCGGGCCTGCGGTCCAGGACCTGTGGATGATGCTCGCAGGCACCCGCGAGGAACGCCTCGGGCAGTTGGCCGAGCTGATCGATGGCTACAACGAATTCCACGACTTCGACCCTCGCGAGCTGGCCTTGATCGAGCCACTGCGGGCCCTGCGTCAGTTGCACTACAGCGCCTGGCTGGCGCGTCGCTGGGACGACCCGGCCTTCCCGCGCAGCTTCCCGTGGTTCGGTCAGCCGCGCTACTGGGGCGATCAGATCCTGGCCCTGCGCGAACAGCGCGCCGCCCTGGACGAGGCGCCGCTGAAGCTGTTCTGAAAGACCTCTTTCATCACGACGGGGCACCCCTGCCCCCTCATTCCTGCAAGGAAAAACGGCAATGCACGCTGCAAACCCGCGTCGCGGGTATCTCCTGGGCCTGGCGGCCTACATCATCTGGGGCTTGTTCCCCCTTTACTTCAAGGCCATCCAGAGCGTTCCGGCCGCCGAAATCATCGTCCACCGGGTGCTCTGGTCAGCGGTGATCGGCGCGCTGCTGCTGATGGTCTGGAAGCATCCCGGCTGGTGGCAGGCCTTGCGCGATCATCCACGCCGTCTGGCGATCCTGGCCCTGAGCGGCACGTTGATCGCCGGCAACTGGCTGACCTACGTCTGGGCCGTGAACAACGGGCGGATGCTCGAGGCCAGCCTGGGCTACTACATCAACCCGCTGGTGAACGTGCTGCTGGGCATGCTGCTGCTCGGCGAGCGGCTGCGGCGCCTGCAATGGGTCGCCGTGCTGCTGGCCGCGCTCGGCGTGGCCCAGCAGGTGTGGCAGGTCGGCAGCCTGCCCTGGGTCTCGCTGACCCTGGCGCTGACCTTCGGCTTCTATGGGCTGATCCGCAAGAAGGCCCCCGTGGCTGCACTGCCAGGCCTGGTGGTGGAAACGTGGATGCTGGTGCCGCTGGCAGTGGGCTGGCTACTGCTGAACCCGACCGCCAGCACCGCGCAACCGGCGTTCTACACCAGCAGCGAGGCGCTCTGGCTGATCGCCGCCGGCCCGGTCACGCTGGTGCCCCTGGTCTGTTTCAACGCAGCCGCCAGACACCTGCCCTACACCACCTTGGGCTTTTTGCAGTACCTGGCGCCCACGTTGGTCCTGCTGCAAGCCGTGCTCCTGTTCGACGAACACCTGTCGTCGTCCACCCTGGTGGCCTTCATGTTCATCTGGGCAGGCCTGGCCGTCTACACGGTGGACATCCTCACCCAGTTACGCAAACGCAGCTGATCATTAAATGAACAACCTGCCGCAGCCCGCGAATCTCGTGGGCTGTAGCATTCTTCCCAAAGGTTATCCACAAGCCTACCCACGCACGGTGTGCACAAGCGCTACAGATTTGTACCTTTTTTGTACAAACTCCCACAACCCTTGCACCGTGGGCCCTCCAGCCGTACACCCCCAGGTTATCCACAAGCAGGCGCACGAAAAGCTTGGATAACCAACGACCGGTTCGACCCTGCCTCAGATGCCGTCATCGTGCCAGCCATGCGCACGACTCGCGCCGCATGTTCACGCCAGCCTCGCTTCATGTAGTATCCGCCAAGACGGACTACAAGATTGCACGACACCCCCCCTGCAACGAGCGGTCTGACCGGCACCACGCGTCACCCCTACGAACAAGACAGCTGAGCAGAGTGAGGCACACCATGACTGAACGGATCAATGTCGGCGGCTTTCAGGTCGCCAAGGTCTTGCACGATTTCATCGTCGACGAAGCCTTGCCAGGCACAGGTATCGACGCCGACCGGTTCTGGTCGCATGCCACGGCGCTGATCGAGGCGCTCGCACCGCGCAACCGGGCCTTGCTCGCGCAACGGGACGCGCTACAGGCGCAGATCGATGACTGGCACCGCGCCCATCGGGGCGAGCCACACGATGCCGCGGCCTACAAGGCGTTTCTGCAGGAGATCGGCTACCTGCTGCCATCGGTCGACGACGTCCAGATCACCACCGAGAACGTCGACGAGGAAATCGCTCAGTTGGCTGGGCCGCAACTGGTGGTGCCCGTGACCAATGCACGGTTTGCCTTGAACGCGGCCAATGCCCGGTGGGGCTCGCTGTACGATGCGCTCTATGGCACCGACGCCATCGCCGAAGACGGCGGCGCGCAGCGAGGCGCGGGCTACAACCCGGTACGGGGTGCACGGGTCATCGCCTTCGCCCGCGCGTTCCTCGACCAGGCCGCGCCGCTGGCCACGGGCTCGCACACAGGCAGCACGCGCTACCACGTGGAACACGGCGCCCTGCAGGTCACCCTGGCCGATGGGCAGTCCAGTGGCCTGCGCGACCCGTCCCAACTGGTCGGCTACCGTGGCCAGCCCGAGGCGCCGACGGCCATTCTGCTGCGCCACCATGGCCTGCACGTGGAACTCCAGATCGACGCCGAGACGCCCATCGGACGCACGGACAGCGCAGGGATCAAGGACCTGCTCATGGAAGCGGCCTTGACCACCATCATGGACTGCGAGGATTCGGTCGCCGCCGTGGATGCCGAGGACAAGACGCTCGTCTACCGCAACTGGCTGGGCCTGATGAAGGGCGATCTCTGCGAGCGCGTCACCAAGTCCGGCACGACCTTCACCCGTACCTTGGCGTCGGATCGCGAGTACACCCGCGCCGACGGTGGCCAACTCATCCTGCCAGGCCGCTCACTGCTGTTCGTGCGCAACGTCGGCCACCTGATGACGACGCCTGCCGTGCTCGACGGCCACGGCAACGAGGTGCCGGAAGGCATGCTCGATGCCCTGGTCACCGGCCTGGCCGCGCTGCACGACCTCAACGGTGCCGGTCACTGGCGCAACAGCCGCAGCGGGAGTGTGTACATCGTCAAGCCGAAGATGCATGGTCCTGAGGAGGTGGCTTTCGCCGTCGAGCTGTTCAGTGGCGTGGAAACAGTACTGGGCCTGGCGCGCCACACGTTGAAGATCGGCATCATGGACGAGGAGCGGCGCACCACGGTCAACCTCAAGGCCTGCATCGGGGCGGCGGCCGAGCGCGTGGTGTTCATCAACACCGGGTTCCTCGACCGCACCGGCGACGAGATCCATACGTCCATGGAGGCCGGTGTCATGGTGCGCAAGGGCATCATGAAGCAGCAGGCCTGGATCGGCGCCTACGAGAACAACAACGTCGACGTGGGCCTGGCGGCCGGCTTGCCGGGCCGGGCGCAGATCGGCAAAGGCATGTGGGCCATGCCCGACCTGATGGCGGCGATGCTGGAGCAGAAGGTCGCGCACCCCCTGGCCGGTGCCAGTACGGCCTGGGTGCCGTCACCGACCGCCGCCGTGCTGCACGCCCTGCACTATCATCGCGTCGATGTTCGCGCCCGTCAGGCCGAGCTGGCCGCCCGTGCACCGGCCGCCCTGGACGACCTGCTCACGCTGCCCCTGGTCGAGGGCGCACCGGGAACCGTCGAAGAGATTCGCCTCGAAGTGGACAACAATGCCCAGAGCATCCTGGGGTACGTGGTGCGCTGGATTGACCAGGGCATTGGCTGCTCCAAGGTGCCGGACATCCATGACGTCGGCTTGATGGAAGACCGCGCCACCCTGCGCATTTCCAGTCAGCTGCTGGCCAACTGGCTGCGTCATGGGGTGATCGATGAAGCGCAGGTGATGGAAAGCCTGACCCGCATGGCAGCCGTGGTGGATCGGCAGAATGCCGATGATCCGCACTATCGCCCGATGACGCCGCACGTCGCCGACAGCATCGCCTTCCAGGCGGCCCGGGAGTTGATCGTCGAGGGTGCTCGGCAACCCAACGGCTACACCGAGCCGGTGCTGCATCGTCAACGGCAGGCGTTCAAGGCGCGTGCGCAGGAATGCCGGGACGTGTGAAACGCCAGGCGATAGCCGGCTGGCGACACCGTGACGTCGCCACCGCTATCGCTGGCAAGCCAGCTCCCACAGAACCGCGATGGCCTGCAACGCCGCAGTGGGGCTACGGGTGTAGAGCGGCCCCTGCCGGGACGCCGGACCGGCCGCGATTGGGCCCGCCAGGGCCCACATTAGCACTTGGCGGAAACCATAAAATCTCCCACAAGTGGCTTCGTCATTGTGTGGCTACCTGCTTGAAAGGGCTACCTGTGGGAGTCCGCCCGCCGCCTTGGCGCCGCGCTGTCGCACAGAGAACATGGCGATAGCTGGCAGGATCCGAAGCTTCATTGCTAATCGATTTTAGGGCCGCTTTGCGGCCCATCGCGGCACAGGGGCCGCTCCTACACCCGTAGCCCCACCGCGGGATTACAGGCTATCGCGGTCACCTGTGGGAGCGGCCCCTGTGCCGCGATTGGGCCCGCAGGGCCCACAAAGTTCTGAAATTATTTCCTTTGAAATCAGTAAGCTAGTTTTTGCTCTATAGAACCTGGCTTGCCAGCGATAGAGCCCGTACACCTGCCCCATGGTTCAGCAAGCAATCTGTTCGCCCTGGCGCTTCTTCCCTCGTCAGGCCAGACCCGGTCAGACACCCAGCTCCTGCCTGACCAGACACAGCAGCTTGTCGAGGTCGACCGGCTTGAGCAGAAAATCCACGACCCCCAGGTGCATGACGTCCACCGCCTCGGCCACATCGGTATCGCCAGAGACCACGATGATCGACAGCGCCGCCCACCTCGAGTGGCGAATCAGTCGAATCAGCTCGAGGCCATCCTGGGGTTCACTGGGATCGGCCGTGGCCATGCGCAGGTCGGTGATCATCACGCCGATGTTTGGCTCGCACGCCAGGATCTCCAAGGCCTGAGCGGCGTTGGCCGCCTCCAGGCACGTGAGGTCCTTGGTGCTCAAGTAGATGCACAACGCCTGGCGATTGACGTCATTGTCATCCACCACCAGCACACACTGGGGCGACGCAACGGGCGTGCCCAGGTGAGCCAGCAGCTCACGCTCGGCGTCGCTCAAGATGTCATCGTGCTCACCCATGGTCTACTCGCGTAAGTCCCGTTCATCCAGTTCAGACCGCAAACCTGTGGCGCGCAAGCGACCTTTCGTCGGGGTTCCGACAGAGGGCCGCTGACGGTCGGCTCTAGACTTACGTCCAATGGGCAGGTCATGGCCTTCGTTCGACCATGCCCGTACAACAACAGACCGCGCGCACTCGGCGCCGGCATGACGATGCGGTAGGGCGATGAGCAGACAGGACGCCTTCGACAAGGCTGGCAAGACCGCCGTGTTGCAGAACATCCAGGGCACCGTGCAGTTCCTGCAGCGCTTCCCACCGTTCAACCAGATGGAGCAGGCCCACCTGGCGTACCTGGTCGAGCAGTGCCAGTTGCGCTTCTATGCCGCCGGCGAAAGCATCCTCAGGCCCAGCGATGGCGCTGTCGAGCACTTCCACATCGTCAAACAGGGACGCGTGGTCGGTGAACGGCAACAGGCGACCCGCCCTGGCATGGAGACCACGTTCGAAATCACCACGGGCGAATGCTTCCCGCTGGCCGCGCTACTGGGCGAGCGCGCCACACGCACCGAGCATCTAGCCGGCGAAGACACCTTCTGCCTGCAACTGAACAAGGCCGCGTTCATCCGCGTGTTCTCCCTGTCCGAACCCTTTCGCGATTTCGTCCTGCGCGGGGTGAGCAGCCTGCTCGACCAGGTCAACCAGCAGGTACGGCGCCAGGCAGTGGAAACGCTGGGTACGCAATACTCATTGAACACACCGCTGGGTGAGCTGGCCATGCGTCATCCGGTGGCCTGCGCACCGGACACACCGATGCGTGAAGCCGTCCGCATGATGCACGAGCAACAGGTCGGCAGCATCGTGGTCGTCGATCCGCACCGTGTTCCGGTCGGCATCTTCACCTTGCGCGACCTGCGTCAGGCGGTGGCCCACGCCAGCGCCGAGCTGGAGGCGCCCATTCACCAGCACATGACAGCCGCCCCCTTCTCCCTGGACCCCAAGGCCAGTGCCTTTGATGCGGCCATGGCGATGACGGAACGCCACATCGCCCATGTCTGCCTGGTCGAGGACGGGCGTCTGTGTGGCGTGGTATCGGAGCGCGACCTGTTCTCCCTGCAGCGTGTCGACCTGGTCCACCTGGCCCGGACCATTCGCCATGCCTCGCGGCTGGAGCATCTGGTGGCGCTACGCCAGGAGATCGGCATGCTGGTCGAGCGCATGTTGGCCCATGGCGCCTCCTCGACGCAGATCACGCAGATCATCACCTTGCTCAACGACCATACCGTCTGCCGGGTCATCGAACTGGCCCTTGCCGAACGCGGTGATCCTGGCGTCGCTTTCAGCTGGCTGTGCTTCGGCAGCGAGGGCCGTCGCGAACAGACCTTGTACACCGACCAGGACAACGGCATCGTCTTCGAGGCAGACGATGCCGCTGACGCGCACGCGATCCGGGAACGCTTGCTGCCGCTGGCACGACACATCAACCAGTGCCTGGCCCAGTGCGGCTTCAGCCTGTGTACCGGCAACGTCATGGCAGGCAACCCGGCGCTGTGCCTGTCACGCACGGAATGGGCGCGGCGCTTCGCCGAGTTCATCCGCGAGGCATCGCCCGACAACCTGCTGGGGTCGAGCATCTACTTCGACCTGCGGGTGGTCTGGGGCGAGCACTCGGCTGGCGAGGCGCTGCGCCACGGCATCCTCGGGCAGGTGGCCGACAACCGGTTGTTCCAGCGCATGATGGCCGAGCATGCCTTGCGCCAGCGCCCTCCGGTCGGCCGCTTCCGCGATTTCGTGCTGACGCGCCAGGACGGCGAGCGCGCCGCTACCCTCGACCTCAAGGTGCAAGGCCTGACGCCCTTCGTCGACGGGGCCCGATTGCTGGCGCTGGCCCACGGCATCGGCGCCAACAATACCCTGGAGCGTCTGCGTCAACTGGTCGACAAGGGCGTGGTCGATACGCTCGATGGGGCCGCCTTCGAAGAGGCCTATCACTTCATCCAGCAGACGCGCATGCAGCAGCACCAGCGCCAGAGTCGCGAAGGCCGGCCTTATTCCAACCGCCTCGATCCCGACAGCCTGAACCACCTCGACCGGCGTATCCTGCGCGAATCCCTGCGCCAGGCCCAGCGCCTCCAGGCCAGCCTGGCCCTGCGGTATCAGCTGTGAGCTTCGATCTGCTGCGCTGGCTGCGCCCGAGCCTCCCCACGCTCGCACCAGACGTGCATCAGCGTCTCGCGGCGTTGCCGCCGCCTGAGCCACTGGGTTCGCACAGCCTGCGCGCCCAGCGCTGGGTGGTGCTCGACCTGGAAACCAGCGGCCTGGACACGCAGCGCGACCAGGTGCTGTCGATCGGTGCGGTGGTCATCGAGGATGGCGCCATCGCCTTGGGCCAGCAGTTCGAGCGCACCTTGTGCCGACCGAGCCAGAAGACCACCTCCAGCGTGCTCATTCACGGGCTCGGCCCCAGTGCCCTGGCGGCCGGCAGCGACCCCGGCGAAGCCCTGCTCGAGCTGCTCGAGTTCATCGGCGACAGCCCGGTGCTGGCCTTCCATGCTCCGTTCGATCAGCGGATGCTCGCGCGTGCGCTGAAGGACAGCCTGGGCCATCGCTTGCAGCACCCGTTCCTGGACGTGGCGGAACTGGCGCCGATGCTCAACCCCGAAACGGTCTTGCGCGAAGCGGGCCTGGACGACTGGACAGCACGCTTCGGCCTGCAGGTCCAGGCGCGCCACCATGCCAGCGCCGACGCCCAGGTGACCGCCGAGCTGGCCTTGATCCTGTTCAGCCAGGCACGCCGTCAGCAGCTCGACAGCCCGCTGCTGCTCGAGCAGCGCGTGCGGCAATGGCGCCGCCGCCAGACCGCCAGCACGCTTCTGTAGGCCCACCCCCACCCCGTCGGGATGGACGCATCGCGACGAGCGGCGGCGGTACATGCCTGTTGCCGAGCCGCCCGTGCACTCGGCCACCATGGCCGGCCCCTTCGCAGGAGCCCGACCATGACCCCTTTGCAACAATTCGAAGCGCTGGACCGGCAGGTGAAACAGCTGCTGGCGTTACCCGCCGGTATCGAGCGCAGCTTGAACCAGCAGCTCGCCCTGTGGCTGAACAGCCCCGACATTCGCGCCCATCACCTGCTCCTGGACGATGGCAGGACGTTGCTCGACCGTGTCGGCAAGCGGCTGCTGGAAGGCACACGCTTCACCGCGCCACCGACCGGCCAGGCCGGCGACAGCGAGATCCCCTTGCCGGCGGATTTCGCCGACCGGGTCGAAACGTTCTGTCAGCAGGTACGCCAGGCCTGGCACACACGCCACACCCAGCTCTGGACAGCCCGTGACGCCCGCGGCCTGACGTGCCAGGCACGGCTGGTGTCGCTGCGTCGAGAATACCTGGACACCGAACTGCGCCTGCGCCGGGCCGACGAAACCCTCGATGCCGTCCATGAACGGCTGCTTCGAACCTGCCTGGAATTTCCCCACGCCTGGCAACGCCAGCAGCTCCCCCTCGAGGCGCGCCCGCAGCTCTACAAGCTGTTGCTCGAAGGCGTCGACCCCAACTGGCGGCAATCGCTGCCCGGCACGTTGGTCCTGGTCCAGCAGGGCCCCGAGGGTCGGATGCTCAAGCACCACGAGGCCGTGGGCGTGGCGCTGCTGTGCAGTCTGTCCCATGGCATCGAGGCCTTCGCGAGCCTGGCCGCCTTGCACCAGGAGTTGTGCGAGCGGCTGGAGGACCCCATCCAGAGCGCGCCGTTGCTGGCGCTACTGGCAACGCCCCAGGACCGACAGCGCGCTCGCCAGGCCAGCCGCCTTCGCTATGACTGGCATACCGGCGACATGGTCGAGGCGCAGGTGCAGGCCGTGCGCGACGCCCAGCATCATCGCGCCATACGGGCCTGGCAGGACACTTGGCGCAGCGGGCTGCAACGGGATGTGCGCGCCTTCGACACCCAGCTCAAGGGCAAGCTGCGCATGGCCGCGTACCTCGACAGCCGGGGGGCGCTGGCCACCCGTTACGCCCTGCTGTTGGAGAAATACATGCCGGCCTGGTTACGCCAGGCGTCCCAGCAGTCTCTGACGCACATCATGCAGACCCTCCAGGAGCTGGCGACCGCGGTCGAACAGGCGGGCGCTCCCGGTCTGCCTACCCTGGAGCAGTTCACCACGCGCCATACCCTCAAGGCCTGGACACGTGCGCGCCTGAGCGAACGCCTGCACCGGGCCACCGGGCTCGATGTGACCTTGGACGACCTGCGCCTGACCGTCACCATGGCTCGCCAGATCGGCCCTCTGTTCAATCCCCTGTTGCCCAGCAGCTACATTCCCGTTGCCAGTCGGCCCCAGGTGGGCGAAACCGTCGAGCTGGTCTCGATCACCTACACGCTCGACGAACTGGCCTTGCTGAACGTCAGCTGGTTCGACATCGACTACTGGCTGACCGCGCGCCTGCACCGGGTCGACGGCAGTGCCGCCCCGGAAGGTCTGGACGCGGCGCTGATTCGACGACTGGTCCGCGAACTCGATGCAGGTGCCAATTACGCCTCCTTCCTGCGCACGCACCTGCTCACGTCCACCGCGGGCCAGTGGCGCCAGCGCGCGCACGGCCGCATCAATCGGGCGCGCATGCGCGCGGAGGCGGTCAAGGCGCTGTACGCCGGCCACTACCTGACGACCTGGCCAGGTCGAGGCTATGCCTGGGCCACCTGTGTGCTGGATTATCCGGACAGTGCGCACCGGCCCTGCTTCACGCATGCCGCGATCAACGTGCATCAATTGATGATCATGCAGCACACGGTGAGGGGCGTCCTGCTGGTGGCTGCCGAACAGGGTCGCATGAGCGGTTTTCTGGTGTATGCCCCCGATGCGCCCGACCGCCGCCCCTGGCGACATTACCGCAACGCGCGTCACCTGTTACGTGACCTGCGCGACAATCCTTCGCTGCGGGACTATGTCAAGGAGCGCCTGCCCCTGTTGCGTGCCCGTGAGGTGGAGGCCCTTCTGGTCAAGGGGCGACTGGGACCGCACCTGGCGCGTCCCGTCATTCAGGGCCATCTGTTCGATGCCTGCTACCGCGCCGAAGTGCATGCCCTGCTGGAAAAGGTCGACGCCAGCAGCAACACGCGCCTGGAGCTGGTCGGCGAGACAGCGTTGCACACGCTCTGGCTCCTGCTCGACCTGATCAGCCTGGTGCTCCCGCACCGCATCATGATGCCCGTGGCCTTCGGTCGCGCAGTGGTCTCGGCGCTCGAGGGCCTGGACGACCTTCAGGAAGGTGACCGCCACGGTGCCTTCCTCCAGCTGTTCGAGACCTTGTCCCACCTGGCCGACGGAGTGAGCAGTGCTGCCGGCTCGTCGATCATGCGGCGTGCGCTGCGGCACATACCCAGCAACCCGACGCTCACCTTGCCGAACCATTACCAGGTCGCGCCCAATGTCGACCGGTTGCGCTACCGACTGGGCGGCATCTATGGCGAGGGGGTCTATGAAAAGACTTCGTCGATCGCTGGCGTGACCGAATATTACGTCCAGGACGACGAAGGACGGTTCTATCAGGTGGTCTTCGACGGGCGCCGCTGGCGTGCGGTCGATCCCCAGCTGCCGGAGGCCTATACCAAGCTGCCGGTCAAGCGTCTGGCCAATGGCGCCTGGGTCATCGATTCACCGCTGCTCTGGCACGACGGCCTGCCAGACCTGACCCAGCTGTTCGAACAGTGCGCGGTGGCGCGACCGCCACAGGCCGGACCGCTGGCCGGCGGCGTCGGCCTTTACCAGGCTGCGGATGCACTGTACCTGCAGGCCGGGCCCTTGACCCTGCCCTTGCGCCAGCACCTGCTGCCCGATCACTACCACCTGTTGATCCCCCCTGCCCTCGTGGGCGGAGTAGAGGCCTGGGCCGTGCTGCGCTGGGAGGACGCGCAATGGCGCATCCGTGCCCATCAAGCCGGGCGCAGCAGCGGCTGGCTGGCCCTGCCAGCCCCTTACGAGCCCGCGCGCGGCAACAGCTGATCCAGGCGCCGATACAGCGCGCTGTCGGTCGGCCAGTTGCGCAGCAGGCGCGCACGGTCGCGGGCCTGGGCCGAAGCGAAGCTCATCTGCGAACTGTGCTGACACATGGCGTCCAGGTCGATCAACGACCAGCGATCGTCCTGCCAGAACAGGTTGTGACCTTTCAGATCGCCGTGGCTGATCCGTTCCTGGATCAGCCGCTGCATCAGCTCGACCAGCGCCTGGACCTGCGCCTCGGGCGCATCACCGCTGTCGACGAACGGCGCGAAGCACGCGATCAGGTCAGGGCCATCGACGTACTCGGTCACCAGGTAGGCGCGCTGGCGCAGGCCCAGGACCCGGTGCTCGAGCACGGCCAAGGGGCGCGGCGTAGCGATGTCGAGGAAGGTCAGGCGCTGGCCTTCGATCCAGGAATGCCAGGCACGGCTCGGACGCCAGAAGCGCTTGAACCAGTGCGCCACGTCCTTGATGTTGTAGCGCTTGAGTACCAGCTGGCGACCGCCGCTCTCGATCCGCGCCACCGTGGCGGCGCCGCCGGTCTTGTAGAGATGCCCCCGCTCGATCAACGCGTCGGCCTGCTCCAGAACCGGTAGCAGCGTCGGTAGCTGATCACGCTGCACCGCACGCAGACCGGACAGGCTGCGCTCGACGCTGAACAGCGTGCATTCGCGCCCCGCCTTGTCGAGGTAATCGCTCAGGCGCCAGGCCCGGACCTTGTTCACCTGCTTCTGCAAGGCCTCCAGCGGCAACGCGTGCTCGGCGTTGGCCAGCAGGTAGTGCACCAGCAACTCCTCGGTATAGGGCTCCAGGCGTTTCGGCAGCTGGGCGAAGAACACGCCGAGGTTTTCCAGCACGCGCTGGCGCGACAGGGGCTGACCAGGGGTTTCGGCCTTGATGCCGGCCCCGTCGATGAGGTACAGCGTATCGCCCTGGCGCAACAGGTTGTCCAGGTGCAGGTCTTCCTGCCAGAGCCCTTTGGCATGCAACTTGGCCACCGCTTCCAGGGCCTGCCCCAGGACCTCCTGCTGCGCATCGTCCAGGGGCGCCCGCGCTTCGACCGCGGCCCAGGCATCGCCCAGGCTGTGGGCCTGCTCCAGGTAGTCGAAGAGCAGCCAGCCGCCCTCGCCTTCGCTCAGCCCGTCGGCCAGTAACTGTGGCGTGCTCAAGCCTTGGGCCGCCAGCAGCCGTACACCCTCCAGCTCGCGCTGGAAATGCCGTGCCGCGCTCGGGCCGACCAGCAGCTTGGCCAGCACCGTACGGCCGCGCCAGATACCGGCCCCGACATAGCGCTGCCCGGGCAACACCCGCAGCAGACTCAGCAGCTGCAGCTCGGCGCTGCCTGCCGCATCGGCCAATGTGATGGACAGCGGCACCTCGGGGGTGCGGCCAGCCTGTTTCAGTTCAGACAAGCGCATCAACGCGTCTCCTTGTGGCGTCGCCGCTGGGTCAGTCGGGCCTGCCAAGTCTCGACCAGCGCGCTGTCGGGCGCCTGTTCGAGGTAGCTCGACAGCAGGACGCGCCGGTCCTGTTCCGTCCAGATCGGGGCTCGACGCAGCAGCGGCTCCAGGTCCTTGAGCCGATCACGCAGGCCGAACAACAGCGGCCGGGTCTTCTCCAGGTCGATCAATTGCGCCTGCCAGCCCTCGCTGCGCGCGCGCAGGAAAATATGCTTGGGATAGAAGCAACCATGCACCTGGCCTGCCGCGTGCAGCGTGCGCGCCAGCCGTCCGCAGGCCTGGAGGATACCCTGGCGCTGCGCAGTGTCCAGATGCGGCCATTGCTCCAGCAGGTGATCCAGATCGGTCCACTCATCCAGCGCGCGGGTCATCAACAGGGCGCAGCATTCGCCGCCCACCTTACGCTGACCGTAGAACACCGCCTGCAGGGCCGGGATGCCGAGTTTCTGGTAACGCGCGATGTTGCGAAACTCGCGGGCGAAGGTCGGCTCGCCCAACGGGCGGTGCAGGGTGTGCGTCAGGTAATTGCTCTGGCGCTTGAGGTAGTAGCCCTTGCCCTCCAGCTCCAGGCGATAGACGCTGCTCCAGCCGCCGCGCCCGGTGTTGGGCTCGTCGACGGCCTCGAGCTGCAGCGACCAGAGCGCGTCGAAATCGTCCAGGCCATGGCGCTGCAACAGGGCGCGCTCGGCATCGGCCAGGTAGTCGGTCATTCCCGCCCCTCGAAGAAAGCCACGACCTGGCGCACCCGGCGCTTGTCCGCCGTGGTGAGGCGGGCATGCCCGCGATAGCGCAGGTAGAACCGCAGTCGCTGCGTGGCTGAAAGATGGTATTTGGCGACCTTGTCCAGGCACGCCAGGTCCTTGATGAGCCGGTGACGCAGCATGAAGCCGCGCCAGAAGTCGCCGGTCGGGCAATCGATGAAGTACACCGTGGCCTGGTCGTCGACCAGGAGGTTGCGCCACTTCAAATCGTTGTGGGTGAAGTGGTGCTGGTGCATGACCCGGGTGTGCTGCGCCAGCTGATCGCTGATATGCGCCACCCAGGCGCGGTCGGCCAGGCGTGGGTCGTTGCGCTCGGCCAGCACCGAGAGGTCTTCGGTGCGCGGCAGCTCGCGGGTGATCATTGCCCCGCGACCGAAGGCCAGGCCGTTGCGCTCCAGCCCCCAGGCGACCACCTCGGCGGTCGGGATGTGCCACTTGGCGAACTGCTTGAGGTTCTGCCACTCGGCCTTGATCCGCGGGCGCCCCAGGTAGCGGCGCAGGCCCTTGCCCGCGCCGGTGTAGCGCTTGACGTAGTAGTTGACCCCATCGCGCTGGACGCGGACCACTTCGCTCAGGGGGTCGCGGGTCAGGCGCTCGCCCTGCAAGGCGAATACCGCGTCGAGGCTGCCGAAGTCGTCTGCCAAGTGCTGGTAGTCCGGTGCCAGTGTCCAGCCGGCCATCAGAGCGCGTCCCCGTAGCGTTGCTTGCGGGCATAGAGCTTGTTGGCCTTGCCACGCAAGGCCGCGAGCAATGCGGCCTCTTCGGCCAGGATCGTGCGCAGCGGCGCGCGGAAATAACCTTTGAGAAAGCGCAGCAGGTCACGGCGGGTCAGGCCGATGTCCAGGGCCGAGAAGTACAGGCCGGCCAGGTCCTTGTCGCGCCAGCGCCGGGGCGTGGCGGCACGCGTCTGGGCCCGGTGCAGGTCGATGAGCGACAGCTTCAGGTCGTCGGCGGTCACCGGCCGGTCGGTGTGCAACAGGAAATGGCAGATGTAGCAGTCGCGGTGGTTGACCCCGGCCCGGTGCATGGTGCCGGTCATGTTCGCGACCTCGGCGATCAGCGCGCGCTTGAGCCGAGGGGCAGGCGGCTGGCGTACCCAGTCGAGGCTGTAGTCCTCGAGGCTGATGGTCGGTGCCAGCTCTTCGGTGACGATGAACGAGTGCTGAGTGGCCGGGTTGTCGCCGCGCTCGCCGTAGGCCACGGCGGTCATGGTCGGTACGCCGGCCTGGTGCAGGCGTTCGAGCGCGCGCCACTCCTGACCGGCGCCGAGTACCGGCAGCTTGGCGGTGAGCAGGTTCTTGGCGATCTCGCCCCAGCCGATGCCGCGATGGATCTTGACGAAGTAGCCCTTGCCGTCGACTTCGGTGCGCAGCGTACGGCGCGCCTCCAGTTCCCGGTAGACCACGCCCTGCAGGCCCTCGACCGCCTCGAAGGGGTCGCGTCCGGCCCACAGCCGCGCGAAGGGTTCGGCCAGTATCAGTTTCATGGAGTCTCCTGCCCGAGGATCACGTCGGCGGCGCGCTGCGGCATGCTGTAGAGGTCGGCGCTGTCGGCGAAGGCCACACCATTGCGCGACCACTGGGCACGGGCGGCATCGTCTTCGAGCATGCGGCGCAGGCAGTCGTCGAGCTGCGCTTGCTCGAACGGCTCGTCCAGCACCTGGCCACTGTCGGCCTCGGCGATGTAATGGGCGTAGCCGCAGACCTTCGAGACCAGCACCGGCAGGCCGGCGACCACGGCTTCGAGCAGGACCGTGCCGGTGTTCTCGTTGTAGGCCGGGTGGATCAGCAGGTCGGCGCCCAGCAGGAAGCGCGGGATGTCGCTGCGCCCCTTGAGGAACTGCACGTGTTCGCCCAGCCCCAGCGCGGTGCTCTGCAACTGGAAGACCTTGGGGTCGTCCTGGCCGATCACCATCAGCCGGGTGCGTTTGCGCAAGGCTGGCGGCAACGCGGCGAGCGCCTTGAGGCTGCGGTCGACGCCCTTGGTCTTGAAGCCCGAGCCGATCTGCACCAGCAGCAGGTCATCGTCGGCCAGCTTGAATTCACGGCGGAACTGCGCGCGGATGGACGCGGCATCGGCCGGGCGGCGACGGTCCGGGGAGATGCCGGGGGGCAACAGGTGAAAGCGCTCGGCCGGTGTGCCGTAATGCTTGACGAACAACGGCTGCTGCACCTCGGAGATCATCAGGATCTCGGTGCTCGCCTCGCGCCCGAACACCGCGCGCTCGTAGTCGGCGAAGTGCCGGTAGCGGCCCCAACGGCGGTACAGCCCGCCGCGCAGGGTCTGCGCCTTGTCCTCGAAACAGCCGTCGGCAGCGTAGTAGACGTCCAGGCCCGGCATCTTGTTGAAGCCGATCAGGCGATCGACCGGGCGCCGTGCCAGGTCCGCCGCCATCCACGCGCTGAGCTTCTCGTTGCGCCGGTGGTTGAACAGCGCCTTGACCGGGGCCACGTTCACCTC
The DNA here is from genome assembly GCA_001534745.1 of Pseudomonas monteilii. Lineage (NCBI taxonomy): Bacteria > Pseudomonadati > Pseudomonadota > Gammaproteobacteria > Pseudomonadales > Pseudomonadaceae > Pseudomonas > Pseudomonas alabamensis. The sequence continues at coordinate 311,771 of CP013997.1, read as the reverse complement.
GAAGCCGGGCGGCACGTCGCCTTCCCAGATCAGGGTGTACACGCGGATCTGGTGACCCCGTGCCTGGCACTCCAGGGCGATGCGCATGAAGTCACGCTGCAGTCCGCCGAAGGGGAAGTATTTGTAGAGTACGAAAGCCAGTTGCATCAACGAACAGCCTCGGTCAGCAGCAGCGTGCTCAGGCGGCTCGCCACGTGCTCGGGATTCAGGCGAGTGAAGCACAGCGGCCACTCGCGTTGGATGTCGAACCGGCGCAGGTCCTCGGCGCTCGGTTTGTAGGTGCAGGTCTTCTGCAGGCAAGGCGCGCAGGGCCAGTCGCTGCCCAGATGCACCTGGGCACGCCCGTAAGCGCCGGTCAGGCCAGGGTCGGTGGGGCCGAACAGCGACACGGTCGGCACGTCCAGTGCCGCGGCCAGGTGCCCGAGGCCGGTGTCCACTGCCACGCAGGCCCTGGCAGCGGCCAGGATACGGGCGACGCCAGCCAGGTTCAGCTTGGGCAATACCTGGCAATGCGCCAGGCCTTGGGCGATGCGCTCGGCCCGGGCCTTCTCGACCGGGTTGCCCCAGGGCAGGCAGACCTTCAGGCGGTGCTGATCCATGCGCTCGGCCAAGGTACGCCAGTAGGCTTCCGGCCAGTGCTTGGTGTCCCAGGTGGTGCCATGCAGGAACACCACGTACGGCGCAGTCGGCGGCAGGTCCAGACGGGACAGGTCCAGGCCGTAGTCGCCCAGCCCCTCGGGCAGGTCGTAGGCCAGCGCCAGGGCGAACAGTTGGCGCACGCGCTCCACGGCATGCTGGCAGAGGGCGACCGACAGGCGTCGGTCGTAGAAGCGGCTCGACCAGCCTTCGCGTGCCGAATAACGGTCCAGCCCGGCGACCGGCGCCTTGACGTAGCGCGTCAGCCACGCCGACTTGAGCAGGCCCTGGGCATCGATGACCAGGTCGTAGGAACGCTCGCGCACGCGCGCCTTGAACTGGCGCCACTCGCCGTTCTTGAACGTCTGCCAGAGCTGCTTGCGCCACCTGCGGATGTTCACCGGGATGACCTGGTCCACGGCCGGGTGCCAGCCGGGAATTTCGGCGAAGCCCTCCTCCACCACCCAGTCGAAGCGGATGCCGGGGATGGCGCGGGCCGCATCGGTCAGCGCCGGCAGCGTATGGATCACGTCGCCTAGGGACGAGGTCTTGACGATCAGCACACGCACGTCAGTCGACCTCGGCCACGACATCGATCAGCGCCGCACCGGGGAGCTGGCGCAGGGCGGCAATGACCGCGGGCGGCTCGAGCAGGCGCAGGCAGTTGTAGTGCCCGAACCGGCAGGTGCGCTCGAAGCAGGGGCTGCACTCGATCCCCAGGCGCACCACCTCGACCTGCTCGGCCAGCGGCGGCGTGAACCCCGGCGAGGTCGAGCCGTACACGGCCACCAGGGGCCGGGCCAGCGCGGCGGCCACGTGCATCAGTCCTGAATCGTTGGATACCACCGCCTTGGCGCAGGACAGCAGGTCGATGGCCTCGGCCAGCGAGGTTTCCCCTGAGAGGTTCACCGACTCTTCCCTGAAGCCTGGGATCAACCGCTCGCGAATCGACTCACCCACCGGGTGGTCCTTCTTCGAGCCGAACAGCCAGACCTGCCAGCCCAGGCGAATCAGGGCCTCGGCCACCTCGGCGTAATGCTCGGCCGGCCAGCGCTTGGATTCGCCGAACTCGGCCCCGGGGCACAGCGCCAGGACCGGCCGGTCCAGCTCCAGGCCGAACTTGGCCAGGGCCGCGTCGCGACTGGCAGGCTCGATGCGCAGCGCCGGCCGCGGGTAAGGCTGGGTCAGTTCGGTACCGGGCGCATAGGCCAGCGCCATGAAGCGCTCGATCATCAGCGGGTACCGGGCCTTGTCCAGCGTGCGCACATCGTTGAGCAGGCCGAAGCGCAGTTCGCCCCGCCAGCCGGTGCGCTTGGGGATCCCGGCGAAGAAGGGCACCAGCGCCGATTTCAGCGAGTTGGGCAGCACGATCGCCTGGTCGTACTGACCGGCCAGGGACTTGCCGATGCGCCGCCGGATGCCGAGCTCAAGCGCGCCGTGGCCGAGCGGAAAGCTCAAGGCCTGGCGGACTTCGGGCATGCGTTCGAGGATCGGCCGGCTCCACTCGGGGGCCAGCACGTCGATCGCGCACTCGGGGTGCTGCAGTTTCAGGCACTGGAACAAGGTCTGCGCCATCACCATGTCGCCGACCCAGCTGGGCCCAATGATCAGAATGTTCATGCGTCTTCCAGTATCGCTCCGGGAAGCCTGGGGCCTCGATCGGGCTGAGGGGCGGCGAATGGTGGCAGGGCGTTCAAAGACGCTGGGGCCGCTCCCGAATCGAGGCGCCTTGCGGCCTCTGTAGGAGCGGCCCCAGTGCCGCGATGGACCGCCATGCGGTCTTGTTGCCCCTTCCTGCCCTATGCTGCCGACCACCCGAGGCACCACGTGCTCTTCAGGCTAAATGCCGATCAGTGTACCACCGTGCGCCCGCTCCCGGTCACGACAACCCCAGCGCCGCCCAGATGCGCCGTACCTGACGGCGCTCGTCGGCGAACTGCGCTGCATCGATCACGCCTGGGTGCTTCTGCAGGGCCTGCCGGTGGGAGGCCGAACGGTAGGCCTTGTAGACTTCGCGCAGCAGCCCGGCATCGCTGGCTGGCAGCAGCCCGGCCTGCTCGAGTTCTTCGAGCAGGCGCACGTTGTCGGTCCAGCGCAGCAGCGCCGGGTGCGTATGGGACCAGGCAAGCGTGGCGTACTGCACCATGAACTCGATGTCGACGATGCCACCGGCGTCCTGCTTGATGTCGAACGGCTGACCGGCGTCGAACGCGTTGGCTGCCGTACCGGCAGCGGTGGCGCGGCTACCGAGGTTGTCGCGCATCTTGGCGCGCATCTCGCTGACTTGCCCACGCAACGTCTCCAGGGTCCGTGGCTGTCCCAGTACCTGGGCCCGCACCGCCTCGAACGCCTGGCCGACCTGGCCACAGCCGACCAGCACGCGTGCCCGGACCAGTGCCTGGTGCTCCCAGGTCCAGGCCTCTTTCTGCTGGTAACGCTCGAATGCCCCGAGCGAACTGACCAGCAGGCCGGCAGCCCCCGACGGCCGCAGGCGCATGTCGACGTCGTAGAGCTGGCCGGACGCGGTATGGGTGGTCAGCAGGTGGATGATGCGTTGCCCCAGGCGGGTGAAGAACTGCGCCCCATCGATCGGTTTGGCTCCATCGGTTTCGGCCTGCGGGTCGCCGTCGTGGATGAACACCAGGTCCAGGTCCGAGCCGTGCCCCAGTTCGATTCCGCCGACCTTGCCGTAGCCCACGATGATGAATCCTGGGTCGCACAGGCTGCCGTCGAGACGCTTGGGCTGCCCGTGGCGAGCCACGGTCTGGCGCCAGGCCAGGGCCAGCACCTGGTCGAGGATCGCTTCGGCCAGCCAGGTCAGGTAGTCGCTGACTTTCATCAGCGGCAGGTGGCCGGTGATCTCCGAGGCGGCCACGCGCAGGTTGTGGGCCAGCTTGAAATGCCGCAGGGCCTCCATCTGTTGCTCCAGGTCGTCCTCGGGAATGCGCGTCAACCGCTCGCGCAGCTCCGAGGCCAGTTCGGGCGCCAGGGGCGGGCTGAACAGCCGTCCTTCGTTGAGCAGCTCGTCGAGCAACAGCGGGTAGCGGGCGATCTGCTCGGCGATCCACGGGCTGGCCGCGCACAGGGTCAGCAGGCGGCGCAGGGCCCCAGGGTTTTCCGTCAGCAGCACCAGATAGGCCGAGCGCCGCGCCACGGCCTCCACCAACGGCAGTACACGCTCGAGCACCAGGTCCGGGTCGGCGTGCTCCACGGCCTGGGCCAGCAGGCGCGGGATAAAGGCGTCGAGGCGTTCGCGACCGATGCGCTGCATCGAGCGCAACGAAGGGCTGGCGCGCAAACCGGCCAGGCGCCGCAGGGCCTCGTCGGGACGGCCGAAGCCGGCTTCGTGCAGCTGGCGGCTGGCCGCCTCTTCGTCCTGGACCTGCTCCCACAGTGGCGACCATTCGCCGCCGACCACCAGCTCCCCTTCGGCCTCGTCCTCGTCGGGGTCGGCGATCACCTGACGGAAGTGCCAGTCGATGCGGCCGCGCCAGTGCATGAGCTGCGCGTGGAAGGTCTCCCAGTCGTCGAAACCGAGCATGTAGGCGACCCGGGCGCGGCCGGTCTCGTCCTCTGGCAGCATCTGGGTCTGACGGTCGGCGATAGCCTGGATGGCATGCTCGGTATAACGCAGGAACTGGTACCCGTCGCGCAGCTCGGTCACGACCGCCGGGGGCAGATAGCCCTGCCCTTCGAGCGTGGCCAGCACCTTGAGCAACGGCCGCTGCTGCAGGCTCAGGTCGCGTCCGCCATGGATCAGCTGGAAGGCCTGAGCGATGAACTCGACCTCGCGGATGCCGCCGGAGCCGAGCTTGATGTTGTCGGCCATGCCCTTGCGCCGCACCTCCTGCTGGATCAGCTGCTTCATGGTGCGCAGCGCCTCGATGGCCGAGAAGTCCAGGTAGCGGCGATAGACGAAAGGCCGCAGCATCGCCTGCAGCTGCGCGCCGCTGTCCTGGTCACCCGCCACCACACGCGCCTTGATCATGGCGTAGCGTTCCCAGTCGCGACCCTGGTCCTGATAGTAGTGCTCCAGGGCATTGAAGCTCAGCACCAGGGCGCCCGCCGAGCCATAGGGCCGCAGGCGCATGTCGACGCGGAACACGAAGCCGTCGACGGTGACCGGGTCGAGCGCCTTGATCAGGCGCTGTCCCAAACGGGTGAAGAACTCCTGATTGTCCAGCGGGCGCTTGACGCCTTCGGTCTCCCCACCTTCGGGGAAGGCGAAGATCAGGTCGATGTCCGAAGACAGGTTCAGTTCCACGGCGCCCAGCTTGCCCATGCCCAGCACCACCATGTGCTGCGGCGCGCCGCTGCGGCCGATCGGGGTGCCGAACTGCTGGCAGTGGCGCGGATACAGCCAGTGGTAGGCCAGGTCGATCGACGCATCGGCCAGGTCGGACAGGTCACGGCAGGTCTGCGCCAGATCGGCCTGGCGGGTGATGTCGCGCCAGATGATGCGCACCTGCTGGCGGTTGCGCTCGCGGCGCAACTGGCGCGCCAGGGCGTCTTCGCTGTCTGCCGCCGCTGCCGCAGTGGCGATGCGCTCACGCAACTCGCCCGGCGCCAAGGCGCGCTCCAGTTCACCGCTGGCCAGCAGCTCGCAGACCATGCCCGGCTCGCGCAGACTCTGGTCGAGCACAAACTCGCTGGCGGCCGCGACCTGGTCGAACTGGCGACGCCGCGCCTCGCTGAAGGCATGCCCCGCCGCCTCGAGATGGGCGGCCAAGGCGTCGTCCAGGGCCTGTCGGTTGCGAGTGACCAGGGGCTGGAGAATGGCGGGAAGTTGGGGCGGCAAAGGCAGACGCATGGGCTATCCTTGATCGGCGTGTGAAAACGCGTGGCGGCAGATGCGGCCGTCCGACCGATGATCGGACTGTCGTACAAAAGCGTTAAATAGCTTCGTCTTGGCTTTTAGGGCAATAAGAGCGAAGCATTCTTCGGTATCTCGCTATTTTTTCTTAGCGGTATCGTTTTAGTTCACAACGTGTGAAGTGGCCAGAAGCCACGCGTGCGTCGCGCCGCTGTCCCCCCTTCGGCGCAAAAGCATGAAATACATGGCCGTTTGTAGTAAAACTACACGACGCCGGCGCACTGCACGGCGCCCCAAGAATTCACGACGTCTGCCCAAAAGGCCAGTCGCAAACTCAGGCAATCGATTCTGGTTGCCTTTCCGCCCTGGAGCAAGCCATGCAAGACCTCGATCCCGTCGAAACCCAGGAATGGCTGGATGCCTTGGAGTCGGTCATCGACAAAGAAGGCGAAGACCGCGCTCACTACCTGATGACCCGCATGGGCGAGCTGGCCACCCGTAGTGGTTCGCAGCTGCCGTATGCCATCACCACGCCATACCGCAACACCATCCCTGTCACCCACGAAGCGCGCATGCCTGGCGACCTGTTCATGGAACGCCGCATCCGCTCGATGGTACGTTGGAACGCCCTGGCCATGGTCATGCGCACCAACCTGAAAGATTCGGACCTGGGTGGTCACATTTCGAGCTTCGCCTCCAGCGCGACGCTGTACGACATCGGCTTCAACTACTTCTTCCAGGCCCCGACCGAAGAACATGGCGGCGACCTGATCTTCTATCAAGGTCACGCCTCGCCGGGCATCTACGCCCGTGCCTTCCTCGAAGGCCGCATCAGCGAAGACCAGATGAACAACTTCCGCCAGGAAGTGGACGGCAACGGCCTGTCGTCGTACCCGCACCCGTGGCTGATGCCGGACTTCTGGCAGTTCCCGACCGTGTCCATGGGCCTGGGCCCGATCCAGGCGATCTACCAGGCACGCTTCATGAAGTACCTGGAAGCGCGCGGTTTCATCCCGGCCGGCAAGCAGAAGGTCTGGTGCTTCATGGGCGACGGCGAGTGCGACGAGCCGGAATCCCTGGGCGCCATCTCCCTGGCCGGCCGCGAGAAGCTGGACAACCTGATCTTCGTGATCAACTGCAACCTGCAGCGTCTGGACGGCCCGGTGCGCGGCAACGGCAAGATCATCCAGGAACTCGAAGGCGTGTTCCGTGGCGGTGGCTGGAACGTCAACAAGGTCGTCTGGGGCCGCTTCTGGGACCCACTGCTGGCCAAGGACACCAACGGTGCCCTGCAGCGCCGCATGGACGAAGTCATCGACGGCGAGTACCAGAACTACAAGGCCAAGGACGGTGCGTTCGTCCGTGAGCACTTCTTCAACACGCCCGAACTCAAGGCCATGGTCGAAGACCTGTCCGACGAGGAAGTGTGGAAGCTCAACCGTGGTGGCCACGACCCGTACAAGGTCTATGCGGCCTACCACCAGGCGGTCAACCACAAGGAACAGCCCACCGTCATCCTGGCCAAGACCATCAAGGGTTACGGCACCGGTGCAGGCGAAGCCAAGAACACCGCGCACAACACCAAGAAGGTCGATGTCGACAGCCTGCGCAAATTCCGCGACCGCTTCGACATTCCGGTGAAGGATGCCGACCTCGAGAACCTGCCGTTCTTCCGTCCGGAAGCCGACAGCGCCGAGGCCAAGTACCTGGCCAAGCGTCGCGAAGCCCTGGGTGGCTTCGTGCCCCAGCGTCGCGCCAAGAGCTTCAGCATCCCGACGCCGCCGCTGGACACCCTCAAGGCCATCCTCGACGGCTCGGGCGACCGCGAAATCTCCACCACCATGGCCTTCGTGCGAATCCTCGCGCAGCTGGTCAAGGACAAGGAAATCGGTCAGCGCATCGTGCCGATCATCCCTGACGAAGCGCGTACCTTCGGCATGGAAGGCATGTTCCGTCAGCTGGGCATCTACTCCTCCGTCGGCCAGCTGTACGATCCGGTCGACAAGGACCAGGTCATGTTCTACCGCGAGGACAAGAAGGGCCAGATCCTCGAGGAAGGCATCAACGAAGCTGGCGCCATGTCGTCGTTCATCGCCGCCGGTACTTCGTACAGCAGCCACAACCAGCCGATGCTGCCGTTCTACATCTTCTACTCGATGTTCGGCTTCCAGCGTATCGGTGACCTGGCCTGGGCCGCTGGCGACAGCCGTACCCGTGGCTTCCTGATCGGCGGCACCGCCGGCCGTACCACCCTCAACGGTGAAGGCCTGCAGCACGAAGACGGTCACAGCCACATGCTGGCCGCGACCATCCCGAACTGCCGCACCTATGATCCGACCTACGGCTACGAGCTGGCGGTGATCATCCAGGACGGCATGAAGAAGATGACCGAAGAGCAACAGGACGTCTTCTACTACATCACCGTGATGAACGAGTCCTACCAGCAGCCTGCCATCCCGGCCGGCGCCGAGGAAGGCATCGTCAAGGGCATGTACCTGCTCGAGGAAGACACCCGCGAAGCCGCGCACCATGTGCAGCTGCTGGGTTCGGGCACCATCCTGCGCGAAGTCCGCGAAGCGGCCAAGATCCTGCGCGAGGAGTACAACGTCGGTGCCGACGTCTGGAGCGTCACCAGCTTCAACGAACTGCGTCGTGACGGCCTGGCCGTGGAACGCGCCAACCGTCTCAAGCCGGGCCAGACCCCGCAGAAGACCTACGTCGAGCAGTGCCTGGGCGGCCGCAAGGGCCCGGTCATCGCCTCTACCGACTACATGAAGCTGTTCGCCGAACAGATTCGCCAGTGGGTACCGAGCCAGGAGTTCAAGGTGCTGGGCACCGATGGCTTCGGTCGCAGCGACAGCCGCAAGAAGCTGCGTCACTTCTTCGAAGTCGACCGTCACTTCGTGGTGCTGGCCGCTCTGGAAGCCTTGGCCGATCGCGGCGAGATCGAACCGAGCGTGGTGGCCGAGGCCATCACCAAGTTCGGCATCGACCCGGACAAGCGCAACCCACTGGACTGCTGAGGAGATTTTTTGTGAGCGAACTCATTCGCGTACCTGACATCGGCAGCGGTGAAGGTGAAGTCATCGAGCTGTTCGTCAAGGTCGGCGATCGCATCGAGGCTGACCAGAGCCTGCTGACCCTGGAATCCGACAAGGCTTCCATGGAAATTCCGGCCCCCAAGGCCGGTGTGATCAAGTCCCTGAAGGTGAAGCTGGGCGACACCCTCAAGGAAGGCGACGAACTGCTGGAACTGGAAGCCGAGGGCGCCGACGCGGCGTCCGAGGCGCCTGCTGCCGAGGACAAGCCGGCCGCCGCGCCCGCTGCCGAGGAAAAACCAGCCGCCCCGGCTCAGCCGGCTGCCGCTGAACCTGCGCCTGCCGCGGGCTCCAGCGTGCAGGACATCCACGTGCCGGACATCGGTTCGTCGGGCAAGGCCAAGATCATCGAGATGCTGGTCAAGGCCGGTGACACCGTCGAAGCCGACCAGTCGCTGATCACCCTGGAGTCTGACAAGGCCTCCATGGAGATCCCGTCTCCGGCCGCCGGTGTGGTCGAGGAAGTGATCGCCAAGCTCGACGACGAAGTCGGCACGGGCGATCTGATCCTCAAGCTCAAGATCGCTGGCGCCGCGCCAGCGCAGGCGGCCGAGAAGCCGGCCCCGGCCAAGGCCGAGGCACCTGCGCCAGCCGCCGCGCCTGAAAAGGCCGCCGCCCCTGCGCCGGCTGCCGAGAAACCGGCTGCTGCGCCTGCTGCACCCGCCGCTGGCAACAACGCCAAGGTCCATGCAGGCCCGGCGGTACGCCAGCTGGCCCGTGAGTTCGGCGTCGAGCTGGGCGCCGTCAGCGCCTCCGGTCCACACGGTCGCATCCTCAAGGAAGACGTACAGGCGTACGTCAAGTCCATGATGCAGAAGGCCAAGGAAGCGCCGGCTGCTGCAGGCGCGACCGGTAGTGCGGGCATTCCGCCGATCCCGGCCGTCGATTTCAGCCGTTTCGGCGAAGTCGAGGAAGTCGCCCTGACCCGCCTGATGCAGGTCGGTGCCGCCAACCTGCACCGCAGCTGGCTGAACGTGCCGCACGTGACCCAGTTCGACTCGGCCGACATCACCGAGCTCGAAGCTTTCCGCGTGGCGCAGAAGGCCGTGGCCGAGAAGGCCGGCGTCAAGCTCACCGTGCTGCCGCTGCTGCTCAAGGCCTGTGCCCACCTGCTCAAGGAACTGCCGGACTTCAACAGTTCGCTGGCCCCGAGCGGCAAGGCGATCATCCGCAAGAAGTACGTCAACATCGGCTTCGCCGTGGACACCCCGGATGGTCTGCTGGTCCCGGTGATCAAGAACGTCGACCAGAAGAGCCTGCTGCAACTGGCCGGCGAAGCGGCGGCACTGGCCGAAAAAGCCCGTACCAAGAAGCTGGCCGCCGACGACATGCAGGGCGCCTGCTTCACGATCTCCAGCCTCGGGCACATTGGCGGCACCGGCTTCACGCCGATCGTCAACGCGCCGGAAGTGGCGATCCTCGGGGTGTCCAAGGCCACCATGCAGCCGGTCTGGGACGGCAAGGCCTTCCAGCCCAAGCTGATGCTGCCGCTGTCGCTGTCCTACGATCACCGTGTGATCAACGGCGCCGCTGCCGCGCGCTTCACCAAGCGCCTGGGTGACCTGCTGGCGGACATCCGCACGCTGCTGCTGTAACCCCCTTCGCCGCTGTCCTCGCCAGGAGAGCGGCGCTGGTGTCTCACACCGGGGCCCCGCCACGCACGGGGCCTGCAGGTGCGACCCGGTCCGTCTCGGACACCGTCACCTCTGCGTCTGGGGCCATTTCCCTCCTAACGCCTCGTCTGAACCCTTCAGACTTCCCGTCTTCGACCGATAAACTGCCTGCAGGCCTCTATGGCCGCTTGCCAGTCCATGGGGCATGATGCAACCTTGCTGAACGCGCCGTCGATGAACCGTATTCCGCGCCCATTGCCTTGTCCGAGCGAGTCTTCGATGAAAAGCCAACCCGATGCCATCAGCCGCGTGGTGGCCGAGGTCGTCACGCAGTTGCCCGTGCCCTCCCGGCTCGGCATGCTGCGTTTCGAGCGGCTCAACGAAGCCAGTTGGGCGCTCCTCTACCTCGACCCCGCGTGCGAGCGTGCCCTGGGCCAGCCCGCTGCCGAACTGTGCGCCCTGGTCGGCTCGCCGTTCGCCAGCCTGATGGAGCCCGAAGCCCGTTACCGGCTGCATGACGACATCCAGCTGCAACTGGCGCACCGGCCCCACTACCAGGTGCGCTATACCCTGCACCTGGACGACCGGATCCTGCGCGTGCTGGAAGCGGGCGAGGCATTCCGTCAGGCGACCCGGCAGATGTTGCGCGGTTACCTGACCGTGCTCGACGACACGTCGATTGCCGATCCGGACCTTGATGCCCTCGACCTGGAAAGCCGCAACACGCACCTGGAGCGCGCCTTGCTGGCCAACCAGAGCGTGCAGCAGGCACAGCTCGAGCACCTCGAGCGCGTGCAGGCCCAGCAGAACCTGATCCTGCGCCTGGCGCGCCAGCGCTACAGCGCCGTGAATCCCTTGCGCGAAGCGGCCGAACTGATCACCCGCAGTGCCTGCGAGATCTACCGGGTCGACCGCGCCAGCCTGTGGCACCTGGTCGACCAGCGGCTGGAGCCGATTTCCGCCTGGTACCAGGACGAGCAGCAGCACGTGCTGCCCGAGCCGCTCGACATTGCCCATTTTCCCGACTACCTCGATGCCCTGCACGCCAGCCGGGCCATCGATGCGCACAACGCCAGCCACGATCCGCGCACGCGGGACCTGGTCGATGGCCTGTACCCGACCGGCAACAATGCCCTGCTGGACGCAGGCATTCGCATCGACGGCCAGGTGGTAGGCGTGCTGTGCCTGGAGCAGACCAGCGGTCCACGCACCTGGCAGGCCGACGAGATTGCCTTCGCCGGCGAGCTGGCCGATCAGGTCGCCCAGGTCATCACCAGCCAGAATCGGCGCACCGCGACCAGTGCCTTGCACCTGTTCCAGCGGGCGGTGGAACAGAGCGCCAGCGCCTTCCTGCTGGTCAACCGCGAGGGCGTGGTCGAGTATGTGAACCCGAGCTTCACGGCCATCACGCAGTACAGCACCGAGGAAGTGCAGGGCCATCACCTGGCTGAGCTGCCGGCGCTGGCAAACCTCAGCGAGCTGCTGTTCGATTCCCCTTCCACCCTGGCCATCGGCAACAGCTGGCAGGGCGAGTTCAAGAGCCGCCGCAAGAGCCTGGAGCCTTACTGGGGCCAGTTGTCGATCTCCAAGGTCTATGGCGACAACCGCGAGCTGACCCACTACATCGGCATCTACGAAGACATCACCCAGAGCAAGCTGGCCCAGCAGCGCATCGAGCGTCTGGCCTACACCGACAACCTCACCAGCCTGGGCAACCGGCCGGCGTTCATCCGCTGCCTCGACGAGCGCTTCGCGCGCGATGGCGACAGCCTGATCTGCCTGCTGTTCGTGGACATCGACAACTTCAAGCGCATCAACGACAGCCTCGGCCATCATGCCGGGGACAAGCTGCTGGTCAGCCTGGCCCGGCGCCTGCGCAACAGCCTGGACGACAGTGGGTGCCTGGCGCGCTTTGCCAGCAACGAGTTCGCCGTGCTGCTCGACGACACGGCCCTGGAAGACGGCCAGCACATCGCCCAACGCCTGCTGCATACCCTCGACAAGCCGATGTTCGTCGACAACCAGCTGATCAACGTCACCGCCTCGGTCGGGCTGGCCTGCGCGCCGCTGCACGGCCGTGACCCGCAGACCTTGATGAAGAACGCCGGCCTGGCGCTGCACAAGGCAAAGGCCAACGGCAAGCACCAGGTGCAGGTGTTCACCGAAGTGCTCAACGCAGAGGCCAGCTACAAGCTGTTCGTCGAGAACAACCTGCGCCGCGCCCTGACCCAGGACGAGCTGGAAGTCTTCTACCAACCCAAGCTGTGCCTGCGCAGCGGTCGGTTGCTGGGCCTGGAGGCCTTGCTGCGCTGGAACCACCCCGAGCGCGGCATGATCCGTCCGGACCAGTTCATCAGCGTGGCCGAGGAAACCGGCCTGATCATCCCCATCGGCAAGTGGGTGGTGCGCGAGTCGTGCGCCATGAGCAAGCGCCTGAGCGCGGCGGGCATGGGCGACTTGCATGTGGCCATCAACCTTTCGCCGAAGCAGTTCTCCGACCCTGAGCTGGTCAGCTCGATCGCGGGCATCCTCCAGGAGCAGGCCCTGCCGGCTCATCTGCTGGAGCTGGAACTGACCGAGGGCCTGCTGCTGGAAGCCACCGACGACACCCGGCGCCAGCTCGAACAGCTCAAGGAGCTGGGGCTGAACCTGGCGATGGACGATTTCGGTACCGGGTACTCATCCCTGAGCTACCTGAAGAAATTCCCGATCGACATCCTCAAGATCGATCGCAGCTTCATCAGCGAGATTCCCGACAACCAGGACGACATGGAAATCACCTCGGCGGTGATCGCCATGGCCCATAACCTCAAGCTCAAGGTCGTGGCCGAAGGCATCGAGACGGCGGCGCAACTGGCGTTCCTGCGGCGTCATCGCTGCGATGTCGGCCAAGGCTATCTGTTCGACAAGCCGATTCCAGGCCGCGAACTGGTCGAGCGCCTCACACGCTATCCCCGTGGCCCGGCGACCTGACAGCCGCGCGACTCTCGGGCACACTAGGGATCTTCCCTTTCGACCGACTCAAGAGGTATGGCCATGGTCCTGCGTTCTGAAATCCTGGTGAACAAAAACGTCCTGCCTACCGCGGAGCAGGCGCTCCCTGGCCGTGAAACGCCGATGGCCCTGCCCGAGTTCCACTACGTGTTCAAGGACACCCCCCTGCTCGGCCCGTTCTTCGAGGATGTCGACTTCGCCATCTTCGGCCTGGGCTGCTTCTGGGGCGCCGAGCGCCGCTTCTGGCAGCGCGACGGCGTGGTCAGCACCGTGGTGGGCTACGCGGGCGGCTTCACCCCGAACCCGACCTACGAGGAAGTCTGCTCGGGCCTGACCGGCCACACCGAAGTGGTGCTGGTGGTGTTCGACAAGGCCAAGGTCAGCTACCGCGAACTGCTGGCGATGTTCTGGGAACTGCACAACCCGACCCAGGGCATGCGTCAGGGCAACGACGTCGGCACCCAGTACCGCTCGGTGATCTACTGCACCAGCCCTGAGCAGCTGGAACAGGCCAAGGCGAGCCAGGCCGAGTACCAGGCCGAACTGGACAAGGCTGGTTTCGGCGCGATCACCACCGAGATCGACCAGGCGCCGACCGTGTACTTCGCCGAGGCCTACCACCAGCAGTACCTGGCCAAGAACCCCAACGGCTACTGCGGCATCGGCGGCACCGGTGTCTGCTTGCCACCGAGCCTGCAGGGCAACTGAGGAGCCGGCGATGAGCGGCATGACACTGTTCCACTCGCCCTTGTCGCCGTTCGTGCGCAAGGTCATGGTCTTGCTGCACGAGACCGGGCAGCAGGACCGGGTCACCCTGCAGGGTGTGAACATCAGCCCGGTCAACGGTGACGAAACGCTCAACCAGGACAACCCGCTCGGCAAGATCCCGGCCCTGCGCCTGGCCGATGGCACCGTGCTGCATGACAGCCGGGTGATCTGCGAGTACCTGGACCAGCAGCATGTCGGCCACCCTCTGATTCCACGCGAAGGCGCCGCCCGTTGGCGGCGGCTGACCCTGGCGTCCCAGGCCGACGGCGTACTGGATGCGGCGGTCTCGACCCGCTACGAGACCTTTCTGCGTCCCGAGGACAAGCGCTGGGACGGCTGGACAGAGGCGCAGACGCAGAAGATCCAGCGCGCCCTGGCCGACTTCGAGCAGGCACACCTGGCCGAGCTGGCTTCGGCATTCGACATCGCCGCCATCGGCGTGGCCTGTGCCCTGGGCTACCTGGATCTGCGCCAGCCTGGGTTCGGCTGGCGTGAGCGACAACCGGGGCTGGCGGCCTGGTATGCCGAGGTCGCCCAACGGCCGTCCATGCGTGCCACGGTGCCGACGGCCTGAGAGCACTGCTCCCTCCTCGGCGTCTGCATCGCGGGCAAGCCCGCTCCCACAAGGTCCTGCTTCGGGCATGTATCAGCTCGATGGATCGGTCGCTCGCAGCGCCAATTCGTCGGGCTGGCACAGCCCTCTGTGGGAGCGGGCTTGCCCGCGATGTCGGCGCCGCCGGACCGGATGCCTACCGCGCAAGTCTCTACGTCGCTCTGCTTGTAGCGTGTAGCTGCGGCGTCGTACCGAACAACTGCCCAACCCGCTGCGCCAGCCAACGCCCGATCGCTTTATCCTCCCTCATGTCGGCCGCCCCACCCGCGCCCAGTCGAGCCGGCGCGTGAGAACCATGAACACGCCCAGCAAACCGAAGCACAGCAGCGACCCCATCAGCAGGGCGTAATCCTCGGCACTGAGCAGCCCGTAAAGCAAGGCGTACAGCGCCGCCAACCCCGCCGCGAAGCCGACACCGCGGGCCGCGCTGTGCAACACATGGCTCAGGTAGAACCCGATCAGCGCCACGCAGGCCGTCGCCGACAGGCCATACGCCAGCCCGAAGCCCAGATGCTCGGACAACGACAGCAACAGCAGGTAGAAGAAGGCCAGGGCCGTGCCGACCAGGATGTACTGCACCGGGTGGACACTGAGGTTCCTGAGCACCTCGAACAGGAAGAAACCGGCGAAGGTCAGCGCGATGAACAGCAGGGCGTACTTGATGGCGCGTTCGCTTTTCAGGTACTGGTCGACCGGGTCGACGAAACTCACGCCGAAGGTGCGCTCGCCGAAGGCCTCGCACTGCCCGTTCATGGCGCATTGTTGCAAGGCGTCTTCGAGGTTGGTGGCGAAGAAGGACGTCTGCCAGTGCGCGGTGAAGCCGTTGTCGTCGATCGCATGGCGGTTGGGCAGGTAGCTGCCGATGAAGCTCGGGTGCGGCCAGCTGGCGCGCAGGTCGACACGGCTGGTGCGTCCGACCGGCAGGAGCTGCAACTGCCCCGTGCCCTGCAACGCCAGGTCAAAACCGTACTCGAACTCACGGGCGACCGGATCCTCGAGCTGGGGCAAGGCCACCTGCACCCCGTCGCGTAGCCAGTCCAGTCCGGTGCCGGCCTCGAAGGTCTGGGCCTTGCCGTCGACGGTCAGTTGCAGGGCATTCTCGATCCCACGAATGTCGCTGATGCCGACCACCAGACGTGGCGTGTCGAAGCGGTAGTCTTCGAAATCCTTGTCGATGCCCCAGCGCGCCGGCAACCGGAAGCTGCCGCCCAGGTGCCCCTTGGCGTGGAACAGCCGTGCCTGGTAGATGCCACGCGCCCGCTGTTCCGTGTCCACGTTCAGGTCGGCGGCGAAGGTCTCGGGCAGGATGTAGAGCTGCCCGGCGACCGTGCTGACGTCCTGCACACGCTGGCCGTCCTTGTCGATCCAGCGGCGTTGCAGCTTGCGGTATGGCACCACCAGCAGCGGGCCGCTGATGCGTTGGTCGAAGCTGGCGCTCTGGGCAATGTTCTGCACCACGCTGTCGCGCAGACGTTGGCGTTCGCCGATCAGGCCACCGATCATGAGCAGCGGAATCAGCAGCAGCAACGTCAGCAGGGCAATGGTGCCAAGCTTGAAAGCAAGGGTCTTGTTCATGGGGCCTCCTGTGGCAATGGAGGCAGTGTGCGCAGGCTGTGTGGAGGCTTCGAGGAGCCTGTGTGGTGTGTGTGTGAAGTTGCAGGAAGCTCGACCCGTGCAGGCTTAGCCGAAGCGTCGCGCCGGCAGCCACAGCTGCACGCGCACTCCGCCCTCGACATTGTCCACGGCCAGGGCGCCGCCATGCAGGTGCATCACCTCGGCCACGAAGTTGAGCCCCAGGCCGGTGCTCTTGCGCCCGCTGCCGGGACGAGGCAGTGAGTAGAACCGCTCGGCAACCCGGCCGATGGCGTAGTCCGGAATCGCCTCCCCCTGGTTGAACACGCTCAGCGCCACCCGTTCGCCCTCGTGTGTCAGGTCGAACGTCAGAGCGCCGCCCGGAGGCGTGAAGTCCAGGGCATTGTCCAGCAGATTGGCCAGGGCCTGACGCATCAGGAAGGGGTCGCACAGCACGCGGCGCATCGGCAGCCCCTGGCGCACCTGGATATCCGCAGCCGCCAGGCGACTCGCCTGGGCCATCAACAGCTCATCGACCAGTGCCGCGATGTCCACATGCTGTTCGTCGTCCAACGCCTGCATCTGCTCGACCTTGGCCAGGTCGAGCAGGCGTTCGATCATCTGCTGCACGCGTTCGCTCTCGCGCTCCACGTTGGCGGCGAACTTCGCCCGCTGCTCGGCCGGCATCTCTCCCTGCAGCAGCTCCGCGGCGCCACGGATCGCGGCCAGCGGGCTTTTCAGCTCATGGGTCAGGGTGTGGACGTAACGCTCGACGTACGCCTTGCCCTCGAGCTGCGTGCGCATGCGCTCGACGGCACCGGCCAGGTGCGCCAGCTCGCCCCCCTTGTAGAACGGCAGCGCGGCACGTTCGCCCTCGCTGACCGCCTGGGCGTAACGGGCCAGTTTGCGCAGGGCACGCGCCAGCCACCAGGACAAGGCTGCCCCGACCAGCAGGCCCATGACGATCACGCCCAGCCCGAGGGTCAGCAGACGTCGTTCGGAACGGTCGATGTAGGGCTGCAAAGAGCTGTTGGGCTTGGCCACGGTGACCACGCCAATGATGCGGCCTTCATCCAGGATGGGTGCGGCCACATGCATGACCGAGGTGCTCTCGTCTGCCTCGACACTGCGCGTGGAGCGCGCGCCATACTGGCCCCGCAAGGTCAGGTAGACGTCGTTCCAGCGCGAGTAGTCCTGGCCGAGCGCCTGACCACTGGAGTCGAGCAGCACGATGCCGTGGGCGTCGGTGACGTAGATGCGGTGGCTGACCTGATGCTTGGTCAACCCCCAGATCTGCGCGCCAGGGCTGCGCAGGCCATAGGCCTTGAGCACTTCGGGTAGGCGACTCTGGCCCAAGGTGCCGGCCTTGACGTCATCGTGCAGGATTTCCGCCAGCAGGTTGGCGGTGTCCACCAAGGTTTCTTCGGAGGACTGGCGGACCACCGGGCGGATCTGCTCACGCACGGTATTGAGCAGAAAGTAGCCGGCCAGGCCGACGAACAGGAAGTACACCAGGAAAATCCGTATCCCCAGGCGCATCAGGCCTGGTCCGGGCTGTAGCTGTAGCCCAGGCCGCGGTGGGTCTGGATCGGCTCGGCGTGCGCGGCGACCTGGCGCAGCTTGGCACGCAGGCTCTTGATGTGGCTGTCGATGGTTCGCTCGTAGCCGACATCGGAGGCCACCCCGAGCGCGTCGAGCAGTTGCTCGCGACTGAACACCCGCTGCGGTTGCGCCAACAGGCAGTGCAGCAGGCGAAACTCATGGCGCGTCAGCGACAACGGCTGCCCCCGGTAGTGGATCTGCATGCGCAGGATGTCCACCTGAAATGCCGCTGCGGCCTCCACCGGCTCGACCCGTGGCGCCATGCGCTTGAGAATCGCCCGTACCCGCGCCGTCACTTCGCGCGGGCTAAACGGCTTGACGACATAATCGTCGGCCCCGATCTCCAGCCCCACCACCCGATCGATTTCGCCATCGCGTGCGCTGAGGAACATCACCGGCACCTCGGAAAACCGACGCAACTGCCGACACGTCTCGAACCCGCTGATGTCAGGCAGGCCGATGTCGAGAATCACCAGGTCCGCCGGCTGTAGGCGCAGCCGCTCGAGCGCCGCGCCGCCCAGGGTGACCCAGTCGGTGCTGTGGCCATCGGCCTGCAAGGCGTAGACCAACGTGTCGGCGATGGCGGCTTCGTCTTCGACGATGAGGATGTGGGGCATGAGGATCTCGGGCGGCGAACTGCAAGCTGGAAGCAGGCGTATGGATGTGCGCTGGAATCCTACTGGTTACGGCTTCTAGCTTCTAGCTTGCAGCGTACGACTTGCAGCCCTTCTCTCAGCAGTCCGGCTTGTCCGCGGTGTAACGCTGCGCCGGGTCGATGGCCGCCTTGAACTCGCGCAGGGCCTTGGCGCCGATCAGCAGCGGGTAGTCGAAGCTGCTGCGGTCGGTGAGGTTCACCTCGACGGTGCGCTTGACGTTGCCCAGGCACAGGTCCAGGTCGATCACCGGCCGCTTGGCGAAACCGGCCGCCTCGCCTTCGTCGTCCTCGTCGGCGCGGCTCTTGATCTTGCTGATGCGCGCCAGCTTGTGCTCGTAGACCTTGCCGTCGGCGTCCGGGGTCGCCAGGCGGAAGCGTACCCAGTCGTCGCCATTGCGGCTGAAGCGCTCGATGTCCTTGGCCGACAGCGAGGCGGTCCAGGCACCGGTGTCCATCTTGGCCTTGAGGGTTTCGCCGAGTTCCGGCAGGCCGACGTGTTCGTAGCGCCCATAGAGCATGGGGTCCGCCGCCATGACGGGCAGAGACAAGGTGCACAGCAAGGCAAGCATGGGTTTCACGGGCAAGGCTCCTGATTCGACAGTACCGGTTGGACGCCAATCGCACGTCGATGTTTCAACGGCTCCTGGCAACGGCCTGCGACTCTAGCCAACACAATGTGAAACATTTGTTCGCGCCGCCCGGCCCGACACATTTGGCGGGGCGCAATGGCATGCTTATCATGGCCCCCTGCTCAGACCACAAGAGTTTCCCTATGCGTCGCCTGTTCACCGGCATCCTCGTGGCCACCCTGCTGTTGCTCAACACACTGGTATTGATTTGCCCCTTGCTGTTCTTCGCCGTGCTCAAGCTGGTGCTGCCGGCCCGTGGCCGCGACTGGGCCTCGCGCGCGGTCATGTGGGTGGCCGAAACCTGGGCCGAGATCGACAAGCGGATCTTCGCCGCGTGCATCCCGACCCGCTGGGACATCCGCGGCATCGACAACCTGCGAACGGATACTTCCTACCTGTGCGTTAGCAACCATCAGAGTTGGGTGGACATCCCGGCGCTGATGGAAAGCCTCAACCGCCGCACGCCGTTCTTCAAGTTCTTCCTGAAGAAGGAGCTGATCTGGGTACCTCTGCTGGGGCTGGCCTGGTGGGGTCTGGACTATCCGTTCATGAAGCGCTACAGCAAGGCCTTCCTGGAAAAGCATCCGGAACTCAAGGGCAAGGATCTTGAGATCACCAAGGCCGCCTGCGAGCTGTTCAAGCGTCAGCCGGTGACCGTGGTCAATTACCTTGAAGGTACCCGTTTCACCCAGGCCAAGCACCGGGAGCAGCAGTCGCCCTACCGTCATCTGCTTAAACCCAAGGCAGGCGGCGTGGCGTTCGTGCTGGCGGCCATGGGAGAGCAGCTCGATGCGTTGCTGGACGTGACGGTCGTCTATCCCGGCGACAAGGCGCCGGGGTTTTGGGCGTTGCTCGACGGCAGCATTTCGCGGGTGATCGTAGATATCCAGGTACGTGAGCTGGATTCTGCGTTGTGGGCAGGGGATTATGAAGAGGATCCGGTGTTTCGACAGAGGGTGCAGGCGTGGGTCAATCGGCTGTGGCTGGAAAAGGACGAACGCATTGAGGCGTTGCGTTCAGAGATGCGTCTGGCCCACTGACACTGGCGTTGGCCGAGGATTACACGGACGGCACGGCAGCCGGTGTCGTCCACAAGGAACCCAGGCTTTGCAGCAGCGGTCCGCCAATGCCCTGCTGTCTTAAAGACTGAAGGATCAAGGGCGCGAACTGACCGATCATTTCAATATGCATCCCAGCGCCTAGAACGCCGTGTCCAGGTCGGCGCGGTTTTCGACATTGCCCAGGGCATTGGTCAGAGTCAAGTGTTGTGGCTGTCTTGTCCAAAGGCTCGCCCACCCTGCCTAAGGCCGAGGTAACCCCATCAGAACGGGGTCGTTTGAACACTCTCTAGGGTCTGCAACAGCGGGTTGGTAATCCCTTGCTGCTCCAGATCGTGCAGGATCAATGGCGCAAATTTGACCGTTCCGACACCCGCCTCAAGCACTTTGAACGTCTTGCCCAAATCGCTGCGGCCTCCATCCCGTGTCCAACGCCTTTCCGATACCCCATGCCTGTCGTGCGGCTGTCCAGATACCCGCTTAGCCATTAACGTCAATGCGTTCACCGGGCGAACCTGTCGAGTCGGAAGGGCTTGGATGACGAGACGTTTCAGTAACCATTACCTGGCAAATGTGTCAGTTGTGGCCACGTGCGCGGTCGTGCAGATTGAAAGCCTTCTCTCGCTTCATGAGCCTCGACGTCATGACGACCCATAATGAAAAACACCCCCCACGCCTGAGCGCCCTGGCCACCACATCGGGAACGCCGCCGGAAGGAGATACTATGCTCTTTTACCAAGCTGGCCACTTGGCAACTGAGCTTTCTGATAAAGGTATTCGCCACATAGTGCGATCACACACCACTGTCATAGCGCAACTCGATCCAGGTAAGGCCGCTCACATACTGCACGTTGACCAAGCCAACTCTGTTCTCAACAAAGTGCCTGACAAGACGACTTACGCAGCCTATGGTTTTTTTGAAGCAGGACAGTCAACAGCGATACTCGCATTTAACGGGCAACGCCTTGACCCTCTGACAAGAACCTACGCATTGGGCAACGGAAATCGGACCTACCATCCGACACTTTTTCGTTTCTCCAGCCCTGACCTACTTAGTCCATTTGACCAAGGCGGGCTTAATGCATATGCTTACTGCAATAATGACCCCATCAATAAAATGGATCCCTCTGGAAACGTTCCGCAATTCATTCGGAGCTTTTTCAAGGGCGCGGCTAACCGTTTACGCCTAAGAACACCTAAAGGCAAAACCCCACCGCCTGTTTTAAAGAAGTTCACTTCCCAAGAGCAATCACCTGTCACTACACGCACAAGACCGCTTCCAGAACGGTCCTCAGGTCAACGGCTCTCAGAAGGCAGTCGTCAAGCAACCAGTGGCCGCAACCTGCAGACGGAAAGTATAGAAAAAACCTTATTGTCCCACAGAAGAGAAGCTCAAAAAGAGCTTAGCCTCCTTAAAGAACAACTTGAGTATGCCTATTCCCAGCTGAAACGTCGGAAAGATCTAAACCTCGGGCGCACAGCTGAAGCAAACAGTTTTTCGCAATTAACCGGGCAGGTAAAAAAAGCAATGCAACGCGTTGATATGTTGAATCAAGCACTTGAGGGAATCCGGAAGGGACCCTGATTACCGCTGCGCCGGGTGCGCCAGCTTTAGGTCGCCGACGATCACCACGGCAGCGCCGAGCAGGCGGGCCTCAGCGGCGACATAGACGGTGCCGCCCAGGCCTACGTTCGCGGCGACAGCACCGTGGTAGCTGGCCGGAGGGATATCGAACGGGCAGATCACGGATCGCCTCCCTGGCCTTTCCGCAGTTTGGCAGGTTGAATGTCGGCGTACCGCACGAGTATAGAGTTGGCCTGCCACCTTTCATTTCTGCCAGTTCCGCCATGCGCAAGTAATAAACATAGCGAGACACGGGCGTGGTGACAGAGAGAAAACAACGGTTTCTCTGACAGCGAGCAAAGTCGCATGAATACCTATGGCACGCATGCTTACTTAACTTATGGCTTCCCCACAACAATCCAATCAACAGAACACCTGATTGGATTCAACGGAGAACACCCACGCCCCGTGACGACGCTCTCTATACTGAGCTTTAGAGCTTACGACACTCAATCAATGCACTTCATTTCACCTGACAGCCTGAGTCTTTCTGGTGATGACGGCATAAATACCTACGCCTACTGTTCAGGAGACCCTGTAAATCGCACCGATCCTACGGGACATTTTTCCTGTACCCTTTGAAGAAACCGCCTGTGCTCCGGTTACCCAAACAGGGGCCCGAGCTCACGTTACCGACGCCACCCACACGCTTGATGGCTAGATCCTTCGAAGCAGAGTTTCTGAAGGATTTGAATGATCTCCACAATAAATACGTGCTCAAGGCTTCCACATTTGAACTACACGAAGCCAGATGTGCCATGCTGAGCTCAACCCGCGAAATAACTCCAACCGTGTCGTTTGTGGTTATATGTGCGGGTTGCAGGGTTACCGGGGGAAAGCGGTAAGCCGGGCTGCGTGCGGTTTAATGCTTGGATCTGACTCTTCTCATCGACGCACAGCACCAAGGCTCGTTCGGGTGGGTTCAAGTAAAGCCCAACGCTGTCGTGCACCTTGTCGACAAACAACGGATCAGTAGAAAGCTTGAAGGTCTTTTCCACGGTCGATACCCTGGATAGTGAACGTCTAGAGAGCATAGACCAAATGTTTAGTGATACTTCTGAAACACCACACTAGGGCATTGATTAGGCTGGCCTGGGCTATAAGTACCTGAAATTGGTTTTGTGGCCTCCTGTCGGCCAACATGCCCCCGGAGATGAGTGCCCCCTTAAACCTTCAAGGTTTTTCTTCAGACCGGTCATGACGGGGCCACCGAAACGCGTAGCCGTGATAACGCCTCCTGACATTTCTGCCAGTAGCGCCATCACTATTTTTCCCAAACACTGGAGACTAAGCCCGTAACCCTTGGGACTTAACGGTACTTTCCAATGACAAATAATCTCACACATAATTATACAACCTATGGCTACACGCCTCTTTGCTTCGACAAATCAAGCCTGCTGTCATTTAATGGCGAACCCCTTGATCTTCTTACAGGGCTATATATATTAGGTGCAGGGTATAGACCGTACAGCGCGGCCTTAATGCGTTATACCGCACCAGACATCCTAGCTCCTTTTGGCGCAGGAGGTCTTAACACCTACAGTTACAACAACGGCGATCCCACTAATTACACTGACCCTACAGGCCATTTCAAAGCTAGCGTTCGAGTCTTGAGACGTTTGAAACCAAAAATGCAAACACGTTCACAACTCCTGATGAACCTCGATAGCCCAGCTCATGTCATCACGCCTTCTTCAATGGACGCGCCCCCCTACTTCTCGTCGAGTCCTCACGCCTTTTCATCTCCTGTTTCGCCACCCAATTATAATCCAGGTCACCTCCCCCCCTATTCCAGGCGGTTACCCAAAGGCCATACGCGCGCAGTAGTTCCAACGTTGACTCCTTCCGGTGCACGTATAGAACCACCGCCCCCACCAAAGTATGAAAGACTTCCTGCTCGCCCTCACATAAAAACTTCGCTCCCTCCCGAACGGGTTGAAAGATATCGGACTGAGCTCCAAGAGGAATCGGCTAGGGCCGAAAGAATCAGAAGAAACATCAGAGCAATGCGCAGAACTGGAATTTCTGTTCCTGACTATTTAACTCGAAACCTAGAGAACATTCGGCAACATCGCGACCGCATCCGAGGCCTGCTTTATAATTAAGACGAAAAATCATGTCTTCAACGTGACCGTAGACTTAGTTCGAAAACTGCTGTAACTATAATCGCCGACAAGGTTGGCTGAAATTCTTGGCAAAGCTGTACGAAACCCCACAGAGATCACAGCAGCCCATGAACTGTCATTTCTGCCAGTATCAAAATCCCTACGGGCGCTCAGAATAGACTCCATGCAGTCTCCCTTCACCTAGCCCAATGGGAATTTGAATCATGAGCAAAGCCTCGAACTGCTCGCTTTTCTTCTATCAAGCCGGCAAGCTGATCACCGTGAGTCAGGGCGGTCAGCATCGCACTATCTTCCGCACTGCAGAACAGCCGTTGGCTGAAGTGAGCGCCAACGCCCCCCGAACCAACGGCCTGCTGGCCACCGACGACAAAGGCTCGGTCCTCGTCGTGCAACACCCAGACGAGCAGCCATGAAAAAGCCCCTCGATGCGAGGGGCTCTTCGTGACGTCACCTCACGGCATCACGCCGCGCCCCACATCTTGTGCGGGTCGATCACGAATTTCTTCGGCACCCCGGCATCGAACTCGCCATAGCCTTGCGGTGCCTGGTCGAGGTTGATCACCTGCACGCCCACCACCTCGGCGATGTTGATCCGGTCCCACATGATCGCCTGCATCAGCTGACGGTTGTATTTCATGGTAGGGGTCTGGCCGGTGTGGAAGCTGTGCGACTTGGCCCAGCCCAGGCCGAAGCGGATGCTCAGGGCGCCGATCTTGGCGGCGGCATCCGATGCGCCCGGGTCCTCGGTCACGTACAGGCCCGGGATACCGATGCTGCCGGCCACGCGGGTCACTTGCATCAGCGAGTTCAGCACCGTGGCCGGGGCTTCGTGCTTGGCGCCTTCATGGCCATGGCCACGGGCCTCGAAGCCGACGGCATCGACCGCGCAGTCCACTTCCGGCTCGCCGAGGATGTCGACGATCTGCTCGTGCAGCGGGGTGTCCTTGGACAGGTCGACCACTTCAAAGCCTTGCGACTTGGCGTGGGCCAGACGAGCCGGGTTGAGGTCGCCGACGATCACGCAGGCGGCGCCCAGGAGGCGAGCCGAGGCGGCAGCGGCCAGGCCGACCGGACCGGCACCGGCGACGTAGACGGTGCTGCCTGGGCCGACGCCCGCGGTCACGGCGCCGTGGTAGCCGGTCGGCAGGATGTCGGACAAGCAGGTCAGGTCACGGATCTTTTCCATGGCCTTGTCGCGCTCGGGCAGTTTCAGCAGGTTGAAGTCGGCGTACGGCACCAGCACGTATTCGGCCTGGCCGCCGGTCCAGTCACCCATGTCCACATAGCCGTAGGCGCCCCCGGCGCGGGCCGGGTTGACGGTGAGGCAGACACCGGTGTGCATTTCCTTGCAGGAGCGACAACGGCCGCAGGCAACGTTGAACGGCACCGAGACCAGGTCGCCGATCTGCATGCGCTCGACGTCGCTGCCCTTCTCGACGATTTCACCGGTGATTTCGTGACCCAGGACCAGGCCGACCTGGGCAGTGGTGCGGCCGCGGACCATGTGCTGGTCGGAGCCGCAGATGTTGGTGGAGACCACCTTGAGGATCACCCCGTGCTCGATTTTCTTGCCACGTGGGTCCTGCATTTTCGGGTAGTCGATCTTCTGCACCTCGACCTTGCCGGCGCCGAGATACACCACTCCACGATTGCCTGACATGCTCTTACCTCGCTTGAATTCTAGTTATGCAGCGGTGGTTGAAGCGCCGCCCTTCATGGGCGACAGATGTTGCGGATGCCGTGGAGGGACGTCTGCCACGGCGCAAAGGCGTACAGGGCCGCGCATTGGTGCGGTCCATTGTGGTCTTGTCGGAAGGGGGGGACGGTGACTGGGAACGACAGTGACTTGCTTTGGAGCGTCAGCCTTCAATGGGACACGTCGGCCTGCCACTGCACGGTTGTCGGCATGATCGCCATCGCGGGCAAGCCCGCTCCCACACCCGTAGACCCACCGGGGTGGTACAGGCCATCGCAGCGCATGGGCAGGCTGACTTGCCGGAGCGCGGGACCGGCAGCTGTGAGAGTGTCAGCCTTCAGAGGGAGGGGCGGCCTGTCACCGCACGGCTGTCGGCACGACTGCCATCGCGGGCAAGCCCGCTCCCACACCCGCAGCCCCACCCGTGTGGTACAGGCGTTTACAGCGCATGCAGAAGCGATACTGCCGGGACGTCGGACCGGCCCCTGTGGGAGCGGGCTTGCCCGCGATGGCGTCGGCACAGCCTCCATGGCAAGCCTGCACGGATCCATGTCCCGCAAGCGACACATCGCCC
Organism: Pseudomonas monteilii; assembly: GCA_001534745.1. NCBI lineage: Bacteria > Pseudomonadati > Pseudomonadota > Gammaproteobacteria > Pseudomonadales > Pseudomonadaceae > Pseudomonas > Pseudomonas alabamensis. The sequence continues at coordinate 285,700 of CP013997.1, read as the reverse complement.
CGCCCCGTCAATACAGACCTGGACGCTACCGCCTACAGAACCACCGTCCGATTGGCATTGAGGAACACGCGCTTCTCGATGTGATACCCCACCGCTCGCGCCAGCGTCAGGCATTCGATGTCGCGGCCCTTGGCGATCAGGTCCTCGGGGTAGTCGCTGTGGTCCACGGTCTCGACGCCCTGGGCGATGATCGGGCCTTCGTCCAGGTCGTTGTTGATGTAGTGGGCCGTGGCGCCGACCATCTTCACGCCCTTGTTGTAGGCCTGATGGTAGGGCTTGGCGCCCTTGAAGCCTGGCAACAGCGAGTGATGGATGTTGATCGCCCAGCCGTCAAGCCGACGGCACAGCTCGGGTGACAGCACCTGCATGTAGCGGGCGAGGATCACGAGTTCGGCGCCGGTCTCTTCGATGACCTTGAGCACCCTGCGCTCTTGCCCGGGCTTGTCCTTGGGGTCGAGCGGAAAGTGGTGATAGGGAATCTTGTGCCACTGGGCCAGGGGTTCGAGGTCGGGGTGATTGGAGATCACCGCGACCACGTCCATGCCCAGCTGGCCGATGCGTTGCCGGTACAGCAGGTCGTTCAGGCAGTGGTCGGCCTTGGACACCATGATCACCACCTTGGGGCGGTGATCCGGGGCGGTCAGTTCGAAGCCCATGCCAAAGCCCGCACTGCGCTCGCCGAGGCCCGCGCGGAACGCGGCCTCGTCGAAACCGGCAGGCTGGCGGAATTCCACGCGGATGAAGAAGCGGCCGGACAGCCGGTCGTCGAACGAATGGTGCTCCGTGACATAGCACTGCTGCTCGTGCAGAAAACGCGTCACCACGTCGACGGTGCCGAGCGTGCTTGGGCAGTCGGCAGTCAGGATCCAGGTATCCGGTGCTCGGCTCATCGGTGTTCTCCTCAGGCCTCGATGGTCAGGCCGTATTCAGCCGACGCGTCCTGCAGCCACAGCCACCAGTAATCGGCGAAGCTGCGACGGATCATCAGCTCCCAGGTGTCCTCGGCGGTGCGGCGGATCACCAGCTGCGACTTGGCGAACACGGTGCCGACGGCCTTGCCGACCGGGAAGTTGTTCGGGTGCACGTCGTAGCTGGTGGACTTCATCAGCACGTCGCGTACGTTCGGGCCACGCAGCTCCAGCAGGGTCTGCCCGCCACTGACGTTGACCACCTGGATGTGCTGGCCTTCGAGGGCCGCGCGCAGCTTCTGCTCGGCCTCGACCTCCTGACCGCCAGGGACGATCAGCAGCCACTCATCCGGGCCGACCCATTGCAGCGAGGTCTCGCCGTCGGCCACCACGGTCAGGGCGACCGGCAGCTCCAGGCCCAGGGCCTTCTGCACGCCCGCGGCGAACGCCGGGTTATGGCCATCGCCGCGCAGGGTCAGGTGCCCGAGGAATTTCTTTTCCCGCAAGGTGACGCCGGCGTTCTGGCGGCCCTTGCCGACCAGGCTGGCCAGGTCGGCATGGTGCAGCGGGGTCTGGGCCTTGACGTCGGCGCTGGGGTTTTGCTGGTAGACGTTGATCGCACTCATTTTTTACCTGCCTTGAATTCTGGATTCGACCGCGATGCCTGGAGCGTCGGTGCTTGCGTGGGCGCAGGCGGACCCGCGAAAGAAGGCGGTGATATGAACACCGCCTTCGCGGGCAAGCCCGCTCCCACAAGAAGCTTCTATGGTGCGCCAGGCACCGGTGGGTGCCGGGGGCTCAGACGTTCTGACGTTCACCTTTCGGGTCGAAGAAGACCGAAGACACGATCTCCGCTTCGCTCACACTACCGTCCGATTGCGAGACCCAGATGCGTTCGCCCATGCGCTTGAGGCCGCCCTTGACCACGCCCATCGCGAAGGAATACCCCAGCGAGTTGTGGGCATAGCTGGAGGTGATGTGACCCACCATCTCCTGCGGCATCGGCTGCTGAGGATCGAGGATGATCTGCGCGCCCTCGGCCAGCCACTTGGTCGGGTCCAGCGGCTTGATGCCGACCAGTTGCTTGCGGTCTTCGCGCAGGCAGTCTTCGCGGTTCATGCCGCGCAGGCCGATCCAGGAGAACGGCTTGTTGCGACCGACGCACCAGCTCATATTCAGGTCGTCCGGGTTCATCGAGCCGTCGGTGTCCTGACCGACGATGATGAAGCCCTTCTCGGCGCGCAGCACGTGCATGGTCTCGGTGCCGTACGGCGTCAGGTTGTACTGCTTGCCGGCCTCGACGATCTTCTCCAGCACGCCCATGGCGTAGTTGGCCTGGATGTTGACCTCGTACGACAGCTCGCCGGTGAACGAAATCCGGAAGACCCGCGCCGGCACACCGCCGACCAGCCCTTCCTTCCAGGTCATGAATGGGAAGGCGTCCTTGTCCAGGTCGATGTCGGTGACCTCGGCCAGCAGCTTGCGGCTGTTGGGGCCGGACAGGGTCAGAGTGGCCCAGTGGTCGGTGACCGAGGTGAAGTACACCTTCAGCTCCGGCCATTCGGTCTGGTGGTACAGCTCCAGCCACTGCAGGACGCGGGCGGCGCCGCCGGTGGTGGTGGTCATCAGGAAGTGGTTGTCGGCCAGACAGGCGGTGACGCCGTCGTCGAAGACCATGCCGTCTTCCTTGCACATCAGGCCATACCGCGCCTTGCCCACGTCGAGCTTGGTCCAGGCGTTGGTGTACACCCGGTTGAGGAACTCGCGTGCATCCGGGCCCTGGATGTCGATCTTGCCCAGGGTCGAGGCGTCGAGCAGGCCGACGCTGTCACGCACGGCCTTGCACTCGCGGGCCACGGCGGTATGGATGTCTTCGCCCGCCTTGGGGAAGTACCACGGACGCTTCCACTGGCCGACGTCCTCGAACTCGGCGCCGTTCTTCAGGTGCCAGGCGTGCAGCGCGGTGAAGCGCACCGGCTCGAAGATGTGCCCACAGTGACGACCGGCTACCGCGCCGAAGGTCACCGGCGTGTAGTTCGGGCGGAACATGGTGGTGCCCATCTGCGGGATGGTGATGCCCATCGAACGCGCGGCGATGGCCAGGCCGTTGATGTTGCCCAGCTTGCCCTGGTCGGTACCGAAGCCCAGCGCGGTGTAGCGCTTGACGTGCTCGACCGACTCGAAGCCTTCACGAACGGCCAGCTCGATGGCCGCGGCCGTGACGTCGTTCTGCTGATCGACGAACTGCTTCGGTGCACGGGCGGTGCCCTTGTCGTGCGGAACCTGGAACAGCGCGACGGTGGCTTCTTCCTTGATCGCGACGGTTTTCGGCAAGGTGCCGACGACCGCCTTGAAGCCTGCTTCATTGGCCGCGCGCACGCCACCTTCGAAGCCATCGGCCAGGACATCGCCCAGGGCGTAGATGCCGTTCACGCCGCCTACGCAGACGCGCTTCTGCGGCGCATCGCCCGGCACGAAGCCGAGGATTTCTTCACGCCATACCGGACGACCGCCCAGGTGCGAGGCCAGGTGGACCACCGGGCTGTAGCCGCCGGAGGTGCCGACCAGGTCGCACTCGAGCCATTCGCCCGGGCTGGTGACCTGGTGGCCCGGCACGTCGATGGCCGCCACGCGGGCAGCGGTCACATGCTTGCCGCCCCGGGTCTCGATCACGGCGCTGGAGGTGAGGATGCGGATGCCTTTGGCACGTGCTGCCTCGACCAGCGAGCCGCGCGGGTTGTGGCGGGCGTCGGCCACGGCCACGACCTGCAGGCCTGCGTCGTGCCAGTCCAGGGCCACACGGTAGGCATGGTCGTTGTTGGTCGACAGGACCAGCTTGCGGCCCGGTGCCACGCCGTAGCGGCGCACATAGGTGGAAATCGAACCCGCCACCATGTTGCCGGGCAGGTCGTTGTTGCCGTAGACCAGCGGACGCTCCTGGGCCCCTGCCGCCAGCACCACACGCTTGGCGCGCACGCGGTGGACGCGCTGACGGACTTGGCCGATCGGTGCGCGATCGCCCAGGTGGTCGGTCAGTCGTTCGTGGATGGTCAGGAAGTTGTGGTCATGGTAGCCGTTGACCGTGGCACGCGGCAGCAAGGTCACTTCCGGCAGCGATTCCAGCTCGGCCACGACAGCGGCGACCCAGTCGGCGGCCGGTTTGCCATCGAGGGTTTCACGGCTGTCGAGCAGGCAGCCGCCGAACTCTTCCTGTTCGTCGGCCAGGATCACCCGGGCGCCACTGCGTCCGGCGGCCAGGGCGGCGGCCAGACCCGCAGGGCCACCGCCGACGATCAGCACGTCGCAGTGCTGGTTCATGTAGTCGTAGCTGTCCGGGTCGTTCTGCAACGGCGAACGGCCCAGGCCGGCGGCCTTGCGGATGTACTTCTCGTACGTCATCCAGAAGGACTTGGGGTACATGAAGGTCTTGTAGTAGAACCCGGGCGGCATCATGTTGCCGCCGACCTTGCCGATGATGCCCATCACGTCGGTGTTGACGTTCGGCCAGCCGTTGGTGCTGGTGGCAACCAGGCCCGAGTACAGCGCCTGCTGGGTGGCACGCACGTTGGGGATCTGGGTGGCTTCGCTGGAGCCCAGCTGCAGGATCGCGTTCGGCTCTTCGGAACCGGCGGCGATGATCCCGCGCGGACGCGAGTACTTGAAGCTGCGACCGACGATGTCGACACCGTTGGCCAGCAGCGCGGCGGCCAGCGTGTCACCGGCATAGCCCTGGTAGCTCTTGCCGTTGAAGGTGAAGTTCAGCACCTTGCTACGGTCGACGCGGCCACCGCTGGAGAGGCGATAGGTCTGGCTCATACGTTTTCTCCCCGTGCGTTGACGGCCGCCGACTGAGCGGGTGTGTGTTCACGAGCGGCCATCTTCGGCTTCTCGCCAATCTTGTAGGATTCCAGGATCTCGTAGGTCTCGGTGTTGCGCGTGACGTTGAAATACTGGCGGCAGCCGGCGACGTGATCCCACAGCTCGTGGTGGATGCCACGGGGGTTGTCACGGAAGAACACGTACTCGCCCCACTCCGCGTCGGAGCAGGCCGCCGGGTCCAGGGGGCGGGCGATGTGCGCCTGTCCGGAAGGGTGGAATTCTTCTTCGGAGCGCAGCTCGCCGCAGTGGGGACAGAAAATATGCAACATGGACGTTGTCTCCGATTAGTGGGCGACGGCGGCGGCGCCGTGCTCGTCGATCAATGCGCCGGTGTAGAAGCGATCCATCGAGAAGGGTTTGGCGATCGGGTGCATCTCGCCCTTGGCCAGGCTGGCCGCGAAGATGTTGCCCGAGCCCGGGGTGGCCTTGAAGCCACCGGTACCCCAGCCGCAGTTGAAGAAGAGGTTCTTGACCGGCGTCTTGGTGATGATCGGGCACGCATCCGGGCAGGTGTCGACGATGCCGCCCCACTGGCGGTTCATGCGCACGCGCGAGAGGATCGGGAACATCTCGACGATGGCCTGGACGGTGTGCTCGATGACCGGGTACGAACCGCGCTGGCCGTAGCCTACGTAGCCGTCGATACCGGCGCCGATGACCAGGTCACCCTTGTCGGACTGGCTGATGTAGCCGTGCACGGCGTTGGACATGATCACGCTGTCGATGATCGGCTTGATCGGCTCGGATACCAGAGCCTGCAACGGATGCGATTCCAGCGGCAGGCGGAAGCCGGCCAGGCGCGCCATGTGCCCGGAGTTGCCCGCGGTGACCACGCCGACGCGCTTGGCGCCGATGAAGCCCTTGTTGGTCTCGACGCCGATGACCGCGCCGTTCTCCTTGCGGAAGCCCGTGACCTCGGTCTGCTGGATCAGGTCCACGCCCAGGGCGTCGGCGGCACGGGCGAAGCCCCAGGCCACGGCATCGTGACGAGCCACGCCGCCGCGACGCTGCACGGTGGCGCCGAGAATCGGGTAACGGGTGTTCTTCGAGCAGTCCAGGTACGGGATCTCGGCCGCCACCTGTTCGGTGTTCAGCAGTTCGCCGTCGATGCCGTTGAGGCGGTTGGCACTCACGCGGCGCTCGGAGTCACGGATGTCCTGCAGGGTGTGGCACAGGTTGTAGACGCCGCGCTGGGAGAACATGACGTTGTAGTTCAGGTCCTGGGACAGGCCCTCCCACAGTTTCATGGCATGTTCGTACAGGCGGGCCGATTCGTCCCACAGGTAGTTGGAGCGCACGATGGTGGTGTTACGGGCGGTGTTGCCGCCGCCCAGCCAGCCTTTCTCGATCACGGCCACGTTGGTGATGCCGTGTTCCTTGGCCAGGTAGTAGGCCGTGGCCAGCCCGTGACCGCCACCGCCGACGATGACCACGTCGTAGACTTTCTTCGGCGTCGGCGTGCGCCACATGCGCTGCCAGTTCTCGTGGTGGCTGAGGGAATGTTTGAGAAGGCCGAAGCCTGAAAAGCGTTTCATGATCAAAGCTCCCACTCAGCGGTAAACGGGGAAGTCCGCGCACAAGGCGGCGACGTTCCGGGCGACATCGGCCTCGACATCGGCATCGCCGAGGTTGTCGAGGATGTCGCAGATCCAGCCAGCCAGTGCCACGCATTGGGCGACCTTGAAGCCACGGGTGGTGACGGCTGGGGTGCCGATGCGCAGGCCGGAGGTGACGAACGGCGACTGCGGATCGTTGGGAACGGCGTTCTTGTTGACGGTGACGTGAGCGCGACCCAGGGCCGCATCGGCGTCCTTGCCGGTCAGGCCCTGACGGATCAGGCTGACCAGGAACAGGTGGTTGTCGGTGCCGCCGGAGACCACATCGTAGCCACGGTCGACGAAGACCTGGGCCATGGCCTGGGCGTTCTCGATGACCTGCTTCTGGTAGGTCTTGAATTCAGGCTCCAGCGCTTCCTTGAAGCACACGGCCTTGGCGGCGATGACGTGCATCAGCGGGCCACCCTGAGCGCCCGGGAAGACTGCGGCGTTGAGCTTCTTCTCGATGTCCGGGTTGGACTTGGCCAGGATCAGGCCGCCACGTGGACCGCGCAGGGTCTTGTGGGTGGTGGTGGTGACCACGTCGGCGAACGGAATCGGGTTCGGGTACAGACCGGCGGCGACCAGGCCCGCGACGTGGGCCATGTCGACGAACAACAGCGCACCGACCTTGTCGGCGATCTCGCGGAAACGGGCGAAGTCCAGGGTCTTGGAGTAGGCCGAGAAGCCGGCGACGATCATCTTCGGCTTGTGCTCGACGGCCAGGCGCTCGACTTCGTCGTAGTCGATCAGGCCGGTGGCGGTGTCGATGCCGTACTGCACGGCGTTGTACAGCTTGCCGGAGGACGAGACCTTGGCGCCGTGGGTCAGGTGACCGCCATGGGCCAGGCTCATGCCCAGCAAGGTATCGCCCGGCTGCAGCAGCGCCAGGTAGACCGCGCTGTTGGCCGACGAGCCGGAGTGCGGCTGGACGTTGGCGTAGTCGGCACCGAACAGTTCCTTGGCGCGGTCGATGGCCAGCTGCTCGACCTTGTCGACGTGCTCGCAACCGCCGTAGTAACGCTTGGCCGGGTATCCTTCGGCGTACTTGTTGGTCAGGCCGCTGCCTTGAGCCTGCATCACGCGCTTGCTGGTGTAGTTTTCCGAGGCGATCAGCTCGATGTGGTCTTCCTGACGCTGCTCTTCGGCATTGATCGCCGCCAGCAGTGCATCGTCGTAACCCTGGATCTGGTCTTGCTTGCTGAACATCTTGATTCTCCCGGCAGCGATCATTCTTGTCATTGAGGGCACTTCGACCCTTTGCGGCGATGGTAGGGCCGCGACGGGGGGTGGCAGATGCCTGCGCACGCCTTGCAATGGCGCGTTTACGACATTGCTCGGTCGAGACGACGGAACCTGACGATGGGCTGTCTGTCGGGCCGCTTCGGGCAAGGGCCTGTGATGGTGTGACGCTGTACGGTGAAGATGCCGGAAATGCCCTTGCCAGAGAGCCTGCGCACAGGCCACGCAGTGGTGTCCGGCAGCCTGGGCAGCGTGCGTAGGCAGTAGGCCTGGCAATGGTTTAGAGTGCGTTTTCACCCTTTCGGGACTGCCTCATGAACAACAACAATCAGCAATTCGCCAGCGACAACTATTCCGGCATCTGCCCCGAAGCCTGGGCGGCGATGGAGCAGGCCAACCTGGGCCACGAACGTGCCTATGGCGACGACCAATGGACACAGCGCGCGGCCGATCACTTCCGCCAGCTGTTCGAAACCGACTGCGAAGTGTTCTTCGCCTTCAACGGGACGGCCGCCAACTCCCTGGCCCTGGCCTCGTTGTGCCAGAGCTACCACAGCGTCATCTGTTCGGAGACCGCCCACGTCGAGACCGACGAATGCGGCGCGCCCGAGTTCTTCTCCAATGGTTCCAAGCTGCTCACGGCAGGCAGCGTCGGCGGCAAGCTCACGCCCGAGTCGATTCGTGACGTGGCCAGCAAACGCCAGGACATCCATTACCCCAAGCCGCGTGTGGTGACGCTGACTCAGGCCACCGAGGTGGGGACCGTCTACCGCCCCGACGAACTCAAGGCCATCAGCGCGACCTGCAAGGCACTGGGCCTGAACCTGCACATGGACGGGGCGCGGTTCAGCAACGCATGCGCGTTCCTGGGGTGCTCGCCGGCCGAGCTGACTTGGAAGTCGGGGGTCGATGTGCTGTGCTTCGGCGGGACCAAGAACGGCATGGCCGTGGGCGAGGCGATCCTGTTCTTCAACCATGACCTGGCGGCCGACTTCGACTATCGCTGCAAGCAGGCTGGGCAACTGGCTTCGAAGATGCGCTTCCTGTCGGCGCCCTGGGTCGGGTTGCTGGAGGACGGCGCCTGGCTGCGTCATGCCCAGCATGCCAACCAGTGCGCGCAGCTGTTGGGCAGCCTGGTGAGTGACATTCCTGGGGTGAGCCTGATGTTCCCGGTCGAGGCCAACGGGGTGTTCCTGCAGATGCCGGAGGCGGCGTTGCAGGCTTTGCGTGACAAGGGGTGGCGCTTCTACACCTTCATCGGCAGCGGCGGTGCGCGGTTCATGTGCTCATGGGACATTCAGGTGGCGCGGGTGCAGGAACTGGCGGCGGATATCCGACAGGTCATGGCGGGTTGAGAGCTCCAGGGGCTGACAGGATCGAGCTGGCCTGGCAAGGGCACTGTAGCGGGACTGCCGCTATCGCGGGCAAGCCCGCTCCCACACAGGCCGCGCCGAAGTGGCCGTACTGTGTGCCTGAAATGGAGGCCCGTGGGAGCGGGCTTGCCCGCGATGGCGCCCGTGCCGACACCGAGGCCACGACCGGCGAACTGATCGGCCTCAGCCTTCACCCAAGGTGCGGCTGAGGGTCTGGACCGTGGCGCTGACCTGCTCCTGGCAACGGTCGAGCGTCTGCTGATGCTCACGCTGCAGGTCGATCTGGCGCGAGCACAGGTTGAGCGCGGCCAGCACCAGCAGCTTGTCGCCGATCAGGGTCGGGTATTGGCGCTTGGTCTCGCTCAGCGAGCGCTGCAGCATCTGCACGGCCTGGGCCAGCGTCTGCTCCTGCCCCTCGGGCGCCTTGATCGAGTAGTCGCTGCCGAGGATCGACACGACGTTGACCGAACTCATGCGCCGACGGTACCGGCGCTGGCGCGCTCGACCAGGGCCTGGATACGCGCGGCGGTGGCACCGTGCTTCTCCTCGTGCTCCATCAACGCCAGCTGCAGCGTGTCGTTCTCTTCCTTGGACTGGGTCAGCTCCTGGCTGAGCTGGGCGTTCTGCTCGGTCAGACGGGCGTTCTGCTGCACCAGGTCGCCAACCAGTTGTTCGAGGGTGTTCAGGGATGCTTCCAACATTGCGCTATCTCGGTTGTTGCGGGGGCGCACACGATAAAGAAAAGCGCCCAGGCCTGCCATTAAATATCGGTAACATCCGTTACCAGCTGGGCACATGGACTCGAGCGAGCGCACTGGGTTCCGGAAACGGCTGTCCGCTCGTCCAGAACCCAGCGAGAAGAAAGCACCGGCAGCAGCGGCCGGCGCGGTGCAACTGGCGTCAGTATTCGATGCGCACGTCGCCCTTCGGCACGCTGCAGCACGACAGGATGTAGCCCTCGGCTTCGTCTTCCTCGGTGATACCACCGTTGTGTTCCATGTCCACCTCGCCGCCGAGCTTGAGCACCTTGCAGGTGCCGCAGATGCCCATGCCGCAGGCTTTCGGAATCATCAGGCCGACCTTGGCAGCAGCAGCATGCACGGTTTCGCCCGGGGCGATGCGGATGCTCTTGCCGCTGTCGACGAACTCCACCAGGTTCAGGTCCGCCGTCGGCACGTCCGGTGCGTCGGCTGCCTGCTCGGCGTGCTCCACGGCGTCGGCTTTGGCTTCCGCCGGGGTCGCACCGAAGGATTCCTCGTGGTAGCGCTTCATGTCGAAGCCTGCTTCCTCGAGCAGGCGCTTGACGGCGGTCATGTAGGGCGTCGGGCCGCAGCAGAAGATCTCGCGGTCGAGGAAGTCCGGCGCCATCAGCTCCAGCAGGCGCTGGTTCAGGTAGCCCCGGTAGCCGGCCCAGGGCTCACCCAGCCCATGCTTCTCGCAGATGATGTGCAGGCCGAAGTTGGGCACGCGCGACGCCATCTGCTCCAGTTCGCGGTGGTAGATGATGTCCTTGGGCGAGCGGGCGCTGTGCACGAAGACCATGTCGACGTTGGCGTTGGTGTCGTAGAACCAGCGGGCCATCGACATCACCGGCGTGATGCCGACGCCACCGCTGAGGTACAGCACCTTGGGCGATGGGAAGTCGATGGCGTTGAACAGCCCCACCGGTCCGTGCACGGCCAGCTCCTGACCCTCGTGCAGGGTGTCGTGCAGCCAGTTCGAGACCTTGCCCCCCGGTACGCGCTTGATGGTCACCGAGAAACTGTAGGGCACCGAGGGCGAGCTGGAGATGGTGTAGGAGCGCATCACCTGCTGGCCTTCGATCTCCAGCTCGAGGGTCACGAACTGCCCGGGCTTGAAGAAGAACATGATCGGCTGGTCGGCCATGAAACAGAACGTACGCACGTCCCAGGTTTCCTGGATGACCTTGACGCAGCGCACGACATGGCGGCCATTGGCCCAGGTCTGGGTGGTGACCGGATTGAGGAAAGGATTGGACATGTTCGTCTCCAACAGCCGACAACGGCATTTTTTATGGCCCGATGATGCGCAAGCCCGATACGTCGCACTTGCCTATCTGCGACGTCGGCGTGCTTATCGCGACCAGCCTTGCGTGGCAAGGGCTGGCGCGTCGGGAACGGATTCGGCCATGTCGCCCATGGATACGGATCGGGACTGCGGCGAACGCACACTCCACCGCAAATGAACACGCTGTTTCATGCAAGCAGCCCTGCGGCACAACAAGAACGATTAGCCACTTTTTCGTTGGCCGCTGGCGGCCAAGAGGACCGATACGATGGACGTCACCGCAACCCTGAGCCTGGGCGATCCACTGGAACCTGCACGCAAGGCCACCGCCGAGATGCTGCAGACCCGCGAGCGCACCTACTCGCTGCCCCAGCCGTTCTATACCGACGAGCGTCTGTTCCAGATCGACATGGAGGAAATCTTCCATAAAGAGTGGCTGATCGCGGGCATGACGTGCGAGATCCCGGCCAAGGGCAACTACATCACCCTGCAGATCGGCAAGAACCCGATCCTGGTGGTACGCGGTACCGAGGGCAAGGTGCACGCCTTCCACAACGTCTGCCGTCACCGTGGCTCGCGCCTGTGCGTCAGCGACAAGGGCAAGGTGGCCAAGCTGGTCTGCCCGTACCACCAGTGGACCTACGAGCTCGACGGTCGCCTGCTGTTCGCCGGTACCGAGATGGGCACCGACTTCGACATGAAGCAGTACGGTCTCAAGCCGGTCAACGTGAAGGTTGCTGGCGGCTACATCTTCATCAGCCTGGCGGAAAACCCGCCGGCCATCGACGAGTTCCTGGCCACTCTGGACCACTACATGGAACCGTACGACATGGAGAACACCAAGGTCGCGGTGCAGACCCAGCTGTTCGAAAAGGCCAACTGGAAGCTGGTGCTGGAAAACAACCGCGAGTGCTACCACTGCAACGGTTCGCACCCCGAGCTGCTGCAGACCCTGCTGGAGTTCGACGACACCAACGATCCGCGCGCCAGCCAGGAATTCAAGGACCAGGTCGCGGCCTGCTCCGCCGCCTGGGAAGCCGAGAAGATTCCGTACCTGCACAAGAGCCATGGCCTGCGTAACCGTATCGTGCGCATGCCGCTGCTCAAGGGCACCGTGTCGATGACCATGGACGGCAAGCCGGCATGCAAGAAGCTGATGGGCCGCATCCAGAACCCGGACCTGGGCTCGATGCGTATCCTGCACCTGCCCCATGCCTGGAACCACTGCATGGGCGACCACATGATCGTCTTCACCGTGTGGCCGATCAGCGCCCAGGAATCGATGGTCACCACCAAGTGGCTGGTGCACAAGGACGCCGTCGAAGGCGTCGACTACGATCCGGCGAACATGCGCAAGGTCTGGGATGCCACCAATGACCAGGACCGTCGTTTGGCCGAAGAGAACCAGCGCGGCATCAACTCCACGGCGTACCAGCCGGGCCCATACTCCAAGACCTACGAGTTCGGCGTGGTGAACTTCATCGACTGGTACAGCGAGCGAGTGTTGAACAACCTGGGGGCTGAGCCTGCGCCCTATCTCAAGGAAGTTAAGACGCAGTAAAACCTTGGCCCTGTACCCGGGTACCGCTGAAGAGCTGTTTCTGGATACAGGGCCTAGCCAGTTCGAATGGACAGGTTACTCAGCGAAATCGAGGGTGGTTGTTCACCCTCGGCACGCAAAGTGCGCTGCAGCATGTCATGTCCAAACTGCTGAATCCTGCGTCCTGCATCAAAGACTCGCCGCCCCGCTGCGGTCACGCCTCTGGCTACGGCAGACAATGTCTCGTCAACGAACGTCAATTCCAATAACGTTTCTCCCGCCACTCTCCCCAGTTGCCCAGGGTGACTGCGCAAGTAGCGGTAGACGTCGCGTCCAGCCAAGAAGTTAGCTGAAACCGAGGCACTGATCGTTCCCACATTGTTGGCAAAATTGAGCCACGTCACGGGCGACGACAGGTCAGCCGCTCCAAGGCCCATACTAACGACATTGAGCGTCTGCGCTGCTATGCCTGTAGCACCTGACACCATGTACTGGGCGTTGCCGACACGCGTGGAGACATGCGGATCTGGGAAGGTGGCGGCGCCGGGCTGCATGCGCCCGATGACATTTCTTGCCGTACGCAGCACCGCACCAAACAACGTGGACGCGGGGGCAAGAATTCTCGCAGCGTTGATGACAAACTGGAAGTACGCACCCGTGGGGTCAACACGGTTGAGGGGATCCCCTGCGCAATAGCTGTAGGCATTCAATCCGCCCCTGGCAAAAGGGCTCGAACAATCAGGGCTGTTGAAACGCCGCGTGCGGGGGTTGAACTGACGTCGCCCATTGCCAAGATGATAGCAACCGGTCAGAGGATCTCTCGGCTGGCCTGTGAAGGCCAAGCGAGGCCCGGAAGTGGTGAGTAATGCCCCGTAGGGAGGGTAGCTTCTATGAGGAAAGCCGCTGCCCCCCAGCACAGAACCCTGCATATTAGTCGCCAGCAAGAAAGTGGTCATCATTGCGTCGCTCCATGGTGCTGACCATTTTGCAACGCTGAGAAATGCGTGCAACTGGCAAATTTGTCAGTCGCACGCGGCAAGACAGGCTTAACGAAACACGCCTTCCTCGATCAGAAGCTTCATGATTGCATCGGCCGCTTCAGTGGGTGAAGCATCCTTGAGCACCTTGCCGCCTCCCCCACTGGCCTTGGCCGTCGCCGCCTTCATCCGGTCGGCGCCGCTCTTGGCCTTGATCACCTTGAGGCGCTTGGGGCGTGGCTTGGCCGGCTGCAGCTCGGCCTCGGCCAGCAGATCGTCTTCCACGATGGCCGCGCTACGGGCGGCCAGTACACCCCGGCGTGCCGGGCCGAACGCACTCTGGCGAGGCTTGGGCGCGGCGGTGTCGACGGTGGCGAGCACGGGCAAACGAACCTTGAGACGACGTCGCTGACCTCGTGGCAAGGCTTGCAGCACATGCGCGGTGCCGTTCTCGATCGATTCCACCTCGGCCAGGCCGACCACCAGCGGCCAGCCGAGACGCTCGGCCAGCAGGAACGGCAGCATGCCCGACCCCTCGCCGGTTTCGGCCTGGCTGCCGGTCAGCACCAATTGCGCGCCAGCCTCTCGCAGGTAGTCGGTGAGGACGTTGAGCACGTCTGCCCCGACCGGTTGCTCGAGCACGTCCAGGTGATCCAGGCCCATGCCCAGGTAGCCACGCAGGGCCTCTTCCCGAGGATCCCCGGCATGCACGACCTGCAACGCGTCGCCGGCCAACTGCAAGCCCAGTTCCACGGCACGCGCGTCCTGCTCGGCGCGCCGCGCACGGCCCGACCCCGGGTGCGAGCCGATCGACACCAGACTGATGACTTTGGTCTTCATGCTTGCCTCCTCAGGCCGCGTCGCGCTGTTCGCCACCGCGTAGCTGTTCGACGGCCTCGATCAGTGCCTGCAGCACCGCCGTGCTGTCGCCGATGATCGAAAGGTCCGCGCGCTTGATCATGTCGCAACCCGGGTCCATGTTGATCGCCACCACCTTCTCGCAGGCACCGATGCCCTGCAGGTGCTGAACGGCCCCGGAAATGCCCACGGCCACGTACACCCGTGCGGTAACCCAGGTACCGGTCGCACCGACCTGACGGTGGCGCGGCATGAAGCCATCGTCGACCGCCACCCGCGAAGCGCCCTCGGTCGCGCCCAGCGCGGCAGTAGCCCGGTGGAACAGGTCCCAGTCCTTGATACCGTTGCCCCCGGAGACGATGAATTCCGATTCGGCCATGGCGATCGAGGCAGGATCGACCGCAACCGAGCCCAGGTCCTCGATGCGCGACAGACTGCGCGCCACCTGTACCGAAAGCTCCACCGGCAGTGCCTCGTGACGCGTCTCGCTGACGGGTTCGGCGCATTCGGGCGCTGCCAGGATCACCCGTGGCAGGCTGCGTTGCAGGTCCTGTTGTCCAGCCCCGGCACGGCCGATGCACTGGCCGTCCTTGACCTGCCAGACACGCGTGGCCGGCCGCTCGCCCAGTGCCGCCGAGAGCCGACGCCCCAGCTCACCGCCACTGCCACGGCTGTCCGGCAGCAGCCAGTGCTGCGGCGCGAACTGGCTGTCCACCGCGCGCAGGCCCTGGACCAGTTGCTCTGGTGCGTATCCTTTGTACTGATCGCCTTCGATCACAAGCAGACGATCGACGCCCGCGGTGTCGAAGTGGTCTTCCTTGTGCTCACCGAACACGATCGCCAGGACCGCGCCGTCGCTGCCTGCCAGGCTGCGCGCCAGGCCGAGCACGTCGCGGTCGTAGGCGCCCAGGCGGCCACCGATCATGTCGGGTACCACCGCGACGTAGAAGGCCGGGTTCAGGACCTGATGCAGCGGCAGTTGGACTTCGGCTGCGGCGCCACGGCGCGTGCCCGTCGCGGTGCCCTGCTGGGCGCCACTGCGGTCGATGCGCTTGAGGCCGCTGGGGCCGATGAAGCCGGCCGCCATCGCGTGGACGTTCTTGCGCATCACCCCGTGGGGGCCCATCCACTGGGTCTGTTGCGTCTGCATCGCCGCATGCAGCGGGTGCAGGCGGTTGCGGGCAATCCATTCGACCCGTGGGTCGCGACGAATGATCTCGCTCATCAGTGCACCTCCGCGAGTTCAGGTTTGGCAGGCGCTGCCTTTCGCGTGGCAGCAGGCGTCTCGTCCTCGATCAGCACGTCGGCCACCAGCTCGGCCAGGTCCTTGATCTGTGGCCGTGGCTCGACCACGCCTTCGAGCATGGCCGTGCATTGCGGGCAGCCCACCGCGACCACCTCGGCCTCGGTTTCGCGGATGTCGTCCATGCGCATGTCCGGGATCCGCTGCTTGCCCGGGATGTCGGTGATCGGCGCACCGCCGCCACCGCCGCAGCAACGTGAGCGGAAGCCCGAGCGCTCCATCTCGCGCACTTCGATCCCGAGCGCGCGCAGCACTTCGCGCGGAGCTTCGTATTCGCCGTTGTAGCGGCCCAGGTAGCACGGGTCGTGGTAGGTCACGCTACCGCCCTTGTGCTGCCCCAGGTTGAGCTTGCCGGCCGCGATCAGTTCGGCGATGTAGGTGCTGTGGTGCTGCACCTGGTACTCGCCGCCCAGCGCGCCGTATTCGTTCTTGAGCACGTGGAAGCTGTGCGGGTCGCAGGTCACGATGCGCTGGAAGCTGTACTTGCTCAAGGTCTGGATGTTGCGCTTGGCCAGTTGCTGGAAGGTCGCCTCGTCGCCCAGTCGGCGCGCCACGTCGCCGCTGTCGCGTTCTTCCAGACCGAGTACGGCGAAGTCCACACCGGACGCCTTGAGCACCTTGACGAAGGCGCGCAGGGTACGCTGGTTGCGCATGTCGAAGGCGCCGTCACCGACCCAGAACAGCACCTCGGTACGCTTGACCTCGCTGAGCAGCTGCATGTTCAGGTCCGCCGCCCAGTTCATCCGCCCGCCTGGGTTGAAGCCGCCCGGGTTATCGGTGGCGATCAGGTTTTCCAGCACTTCGGCGCCCTTGTTCGGCGTGGCGCCTTTTTCCAGCGTCAGGTGACGGCGCATGTCGACGATGGCATCGACGTGCTCGATCATCATCGGGCATTCCTCGACGCAGGCGCGGCAGGTGGTGCACGACCACAGCGTTTCGGCATCGACCAGGCCGTTGACGATCGGCTGGTGAGGACCACCGCCGTGCTCGCCGATCGGCTTGCCCGGGTAAGGGCTGCCGGCGAAGGTGGCATCGGTGCCGCCGGCCAGGCCGACGACCATGTCCTGAATCAGTTTCTTCGGGTTGAGCGGCTGGCCGGCGGCGAACGCCGGGCACATTGCTTCGCAGCGACCGCACTGGACGCAGGCGTCGAAGCCCAGCAGCTGGTTCCAGGTGAAGTCGGCCGGCTTTTCCACGCCCAGCAATGCATTCGGGTCTTCCAGGTCGATCGGCTTGAGCCCGCTGGAACGGCCACCGCCGAAGCGCTCGGGGCGACGGTGCCAGGCCAGGTGCAGGGCACCGGCGAAGGCGTGCTTCATCGGCCCGCCCCAGGTCATGCCGAAGAACATCTCGGACACGCCCCAGAACACGCCCAGGCACAGCAGACCGACCAGGATCCAGCCACCGGTCCCGGCCGGCAGGATGCCCGCCACTGGCAAGGTGGCGATGAAGAAGGTCGCGGCGAACACCAGCAGGCTCTTGGGCAGACGCATCCAGGGGCCTTTGGACAGGCGCGCTGGCGGGTTCACGCGACGCTTGTAGACGAAGATGGCACCCGTGAACATGATCGCCGTGGCCACCAGCAGCGCGTAGCCGAGGATCTGGCTCTGCAGGCCGAAGCCGTAGACCAGGATGGCCAGCAGTGCCGACAGCACGAAGCCGCCCGCAGTCGCCACGTGGGTATTGGAGATGTACTTGTCGCGCCCGACCACATGGTGCAGGTCGACCAGGTAGCGACGCGGCACGGCCAGCAGGCCGCCGAGCACGTTCACCTTGGACGGCCGCCCACGGCGCCACATGCGCACGCGGCGCACGGCACCCAGCACGGCCAGGCCCAACGCGGCGAACAGGAGAATGGGTATCAGGGTGTTCAACATGGGAGGCTCCCACAACAACTGCGATTGCGCGCCGCGCTTGCGGGCGACGCCGACCCCTGTGGGAGCGGGGCTTGCCCGCGACTGCGTCAGATCAGACAACACCGTTGCGTGTACTGGCGCATCGCGGGCAAGCCCGCTCCTCCAAGGGAACCAATCCCGCCCATCAGGACGGGGTCGATACGGGGGCGATCAGAAGTCCTTGCACAACCGCAGGCCATCGTAGATCGCCGCATGCACGTTACGCTGGGCCACGCAGTCACCGATGCGATACAGCAGGTAGCCTTCGCCCGGCTGCGACAGGATCGGCTGAGGCTGGATGGCGAACAGCGCCTCGACGTCGATCTGGCCCTTGTTGCGCGAACCGTCCTTGAGGGCGTAGTACAACGCTTCGTCGGGGCGCACGCCGTTCTCGATCACCACCTGGTCGACCACACGCTCTTCACGGCCCCCGGTGTATTCGTTCTCGAGCACCGCCACCAGCTTGTCACCCTCGCGATAGACCTTTTCCAGCATCATGTCGCCGGTCATGATCACTTCCTTGGGGTACATGCTGCGGTAGTAGGTCGGGAAGGTCGTGCCGCCCATGGCCACGCCCGGCTTGATGTCGTCGGTGACGATCTCGACCTGGCTGCCCTTGTCGGCAATGAAGTCGGCGGTGGACATGCCGGTGAATTCGCAGATGGTGTCGTAGACCAGCACGTTCTTGCCCGGCGCGACCTTGCCGTCGAGCACGTCCCAGCTGCTCACCACCAACCCTTCGTCGGCGCCCCAGTGCGGATTCTGCTCGACGAACGGGTGGCCGCCGACGGCCAGCACGATGATGTCCGGACGCAGGTCCTTGATCGTGTCGACGTCCGCGGCAGTGCCCAGGCGCAGGTCGATCTTCAGACGGGCGAACTCCAGCTGGTACCAGCGGGTGATGCCGGCGATCTGATCGCGTTGCGGCGCCTTGGCGGCGATGGTGATCTGCCCGCCGATCTGCTCCTTCTTCTCGAACACGGTCACGTCGTGGCCACGCTCGGCGGCGACCCGTGCAGCTTCCATCCCGGCAGGGCCGGCACCAACCACCACCACCTTGCGTTTGGGCCCGGTGGATTTCTCGATGATGTGCGGCACGCCCATGTATTCACGGGAGGTCGCGGCGTTCTGGATGCACAGCACGTCCAGGCCTTGGTACTGACGGTCGATGCAGTAGTTGGCACCGACGCACTGCTTGATCTGGTCGACCTGGCCCATCTTGATCTTGGCGATCAGGTGCGGGTCGGCCATGTGGGCGCGGGTCATGCCGACCATGTCGACGTAACCGCCCTCGAGGATACGCTGGGCCTGGTTCGGGTCCTTGATGTTCTGCGCGTGCAGGACCGGGACCTTGACCACTTCCTTGATGCCGGCCGCCAGGTGCAGGAACGGCTCCGGCGGGTAGCTCATGTTGGGAATGACGTTGGCCAGGGTGTTGTGCGTGTCGCACCCCGAGCCGATCACCCCGAAGAAATCAACCATGCCGGTGGCATCGTAGTACTTGGCGATTTCCTTCATGTCTTCGTGGCTGAGACCGTCCGGGTGGAACTCGTCGCCACAGATGCGCATGCCGACGCAGAAGTCGTCGCCGACCTCGGCACGCACGGCCTTGAGCACTTCCAGGCCGAACTTCATGCGACCTTCGAAGCTGCCGCCCCATTCGTCGGTGCGCTTGTTGACGCGCGGGCTCCAGAACTGATCGATCATGTGCTGGTGCACGGCCGACAGTTCGACGCCGTCCAGGCCGCCTTCCTTGGCCCGGCGCGCGGCCTGGGCGTAGTTGCCGATCACCCGCCAGATTTCCTCGGGCTCGATGGTCTTGCAGGTGGCCCGGTGAACGGGTTCACGGATGCCGGACGGCGACATCAGGGTCGGCCAGTTGAAGCCGTCCCAGCGCGAACGCCGCCCCATGTGGGTGATCTGGATCATGATCTTGGCGCCATGCTTGTGCATGGCGTCGGCCAGATTCTGGAAATGCGGGATGATCCGGTCGGTCGACAGGTTCACCGACGCCCACCATTCCTGGGGACTGTCGATGGCCACCACGGACGATCCACCGCAGATCGCCATGCCAATGCCGCCCTTGGCCTTCTCTTCGTAGTACTTGACGTAACGATCGGTGGTCATCCCGCCGTCGGTGGCGTACACCTCGGCGTGGGCGGTACTGAGCACACGGTTACGGATGGTCAGTTTGCCGATCTGGATCGGCTGGAACATTGCTTCGAAGGCCATGACGCGTTCTCCGGCTTTACAACGGCTTCGTTACGAACAGGCCATCTTCGTGACCTTCTTCAGAGCCACCGTAGACCTGCTCGGCCACGGTGCGAATCGAGCTGCCACGGGCAGCGAGGATCTGGTCCATGGCACCGGCGAACCAGCCGGTGAACATGTAGTCGACCTTGCGGCCGACCTTGCCGTACACGTACACGAACGCCGAGTGCTTGAGCTTGACGCTGCAGGTGCCCTTGTCCAGGTCGATGTCCTGGATCTCGAACAGGCCCCAGCCACGCTGGGACAGGCGCTTCATGTAGTGCTCGAACACCGCCACGCCTTCCAGGCCATGGCACTCGGCTTCTTTCTCACACCAGTGCCAGGCGGACTTGTAGCCGGCCTTGTAGAGGATCTCGGCGTACTTGTCGGCGCCCAGGACTTCTTCGATACCCATGTGGTTGTTGACGAAGAAATGACGCGGCACGTACAGCATCGGCAAGGCATCGGAGGTCCAGACGCCAGTCTCGCTGTCGACTTCGATGGGCAATTGCGGGGCGATCTTGGCCATGGAAACCTAACTCCAGAATTATTGTTGGATGAGAGCGCCCTGGCGCGGTGGCCAAGGCTGAAACGTGTAGGTGAGGGCTTACTCGCCCCAGACGTCGCGCAGCACGTTGACCCAGTTCTCGCCCATGATCTTGCGCACCACCCGCTCCGAGTGACCGCGTTTGAGCAGGGTCTCGGTAAGGTTGGGGAACTCGCCGACGGTACGGATACCCAGCGGGTTGATGATCTTGCCGAAGTTGGTCAGGCGGCGGGCGTAGCCCTTGTCGTGGGTCAGGTATTCGAAGAAGTCCTTGCCATGGCCCTGGGTGAAGTCGGTGCCGATGCCGATGGCGTCTTCACCCACGATGTTCATCACGTACTCGATGGCTTCGGCGTAATCGTCGATGGTCGAATCGATGCCCTTGGCCAGGAACGGCGCGAACATGGTCACGCCGACGAAACCGCCATGATCGGCGATGAACTTCAGCTCTTCGTCGGACTTGTTGCGCGGGTGATCCTTCAGGCCCAGGGGCAGGCAGTGGGAATAGCAGACCGGCTTCTTCGACTCGAGGATGACTTCCTCGGAGGTCTTGGAACCGACGTGGGACAGGTCGCACATGATGCCGACGCGGTTCATCTCGGCGACGATCTCGCGACCGAAGCCCGATAGGCCGCCGTCACGCTCGTAGCAGCCGGTGCCAACCAGGTTCTGGGTGTTGTAGCACATCTGCACGATGCCCACGCCCAGCTGCTTGAAGATCTCCACGTAGGCGATCTGGTCTTCGAAGGCATGGGCGTTCTGGAAACCGAAGAGGATGCCGGTCTTGCCCTGTTCCTTGGCCTTGCGGATGTCGGCGGTGGTGCGCACGGGCATCACCAGGTCACTGTTCTCGCGGATCAGCTTCTGGCTGGCGGCGATGTTGTCCACGGTCGCCTTGAACCCTTCCCACACCGACACCGTGCAGTTGGCGGCGGTCAGGCCGCCCTTGCGCATGTCTTCGAACAGTTCACGGTTCCACTTGGCGATGATCAGACCGTCGATGACGATGCTGTCGGCGTGCAATTCGGCTGGGCTCATCAGGCTGTCCCCTTCTTATCGATCTTGGTCGCGCCGCGAGTGCATGGGCGCTTTGGAGGCCAGCATATGCCTGCGCGACCGACGAACAGGATGCAAAAACGACAGGGGGTTTGCCGAAAGCGTCAATCGCCGATTCGGGGCATCGCCGAACGTCTGGCTCGCGCTGAAACCCCTCCCTCTGCGACGTCGAACGCGCCCCCTGCATGCTGGATCACGCCGCACCGATGCGGCCCATTCATCAGGAGACCTGACATGTTGCAATCCGAAGCCATCGAATTCTTCTCGCAAATCGAGCTGGCGCCCATGCCGCGCCGCATGGCCCTGACGTCCCAGACGTCGGCGCTCACCTCCAAACCCGGCGACCTGATCGTCCCTGGCCAGGACAATGGCGCGGTGGTCGGCGATGCCGTGCTCGGCCTGACTGATCGCCTGTCCGAGCAGAATGCCAAGGACGTCATGAACTGCGTGTCGCTCGCCCAACAGGTGGCCAACAAGAAGGCCAACAAGG
Source organism: Pseudomonas monteilii (assembly GCA_001534745.1). Taxonomy (NCBI): domain Bacteria; kingdom Pseudomonadati; phylum Pseudomonadota; class Gammaproteobacteria; order Pseudomonadales; family Pseudomonadaceae; genus Pseudomonas; species Pseudomonas alabamensis. The sequence goes on along the minus strand of CP013997.1, from coordinate 263,759 downwards.
AGACCCACCTCGGCAAATGGTTCGACGCCTATTTCGAAGTGCTCAGGTACGCCGGCTGGAACACCCGAAACTACGCACGCCAGCTGTACTCCCCGAAAGCACGCACCTTCTCCATGGACGATATCGCGCTGGAGATCATCCAGGCGGCCAGCCAGGGGCAATTGGCCTTCGTTGACATGGCGCGCCGGGCGTTCGGCGCCCTGGAAGGCAACGAAAAAGCCTTGAACATCCTGGAAAACAATAGCGCCTCCGAAACCTACGCCACGTTCCAGACGCTGCCCTGCACGGAAACCCGCTCGGGCGTGCCGGCCATGGTCATGACCTGCATCGACTTCAAGAAGCACGTCAGGCAACGCAAGGTGCTGTTCTTCCGCTTCAACAAGAGCGACGTGACGATCTACCGCGCGGCCACGCAAATCGAGCTGAACATCCACCACTACAGCAAGATTCGCAACCAGATCGAAGACAAGCTCAACAAGGGCGCCGAAGATTTCTTTGCCGGCATCGAACTGTGAGATCACAGGTGCGCCGCCGCGCGGCGCACCCTACCGGAGGACACATCCCATGTCGGATTTTGCTCAATGCTATGTCAATGCCGCGCAGATCGTCGCGTTCCCAGACTCCGTCGCCGATACGTTGAAAGTCGATATCCTGCAATCCAGCCTGCTGGCGCAGCTGATGGCCGACAAGGCCTCTTTCACCACCTTGAGCGATTGGCATCATCACTACACGTCGGCCTTGGCGCGCACTCAGTGGGTACGCAAGGGCTACACGATCCATACGCTGAAGCTCGAAGAGCAAAGCACCACGCTTTCCGAGCTGGTCGACGCCGCTGCCATGTCGACCCATACGAAGGAGTCGCTGCTGTACCTGCTGCGCAGCTTGCGCCGTCCGGTCAACGCGCCAGCCCTGTCCATTTTCCACACGTCGATCTACAAGCCCCGTGGCATTCGGCCGCCGAAAGACCTTTGGTTCGAACTGGTTCAGGTGACGGACGCCTCCAGTATCCAGACCTTCGCACTGACCGTCGAAACCCCGGCCTTGGGCAAGGTATTCAAGGCGTCGGCTGACGTGTTCGACCCCTTGCCCGAAGGCTCGGTGTTCAAACTGCGCTGTGGGCAGTTCGAGCTGGGGCCAGGTTACGATGCCATCCGAGGCAAGGTGAGCAAGGCGCTCGGCGACAAGGTGAGCCAGTACATCAGCCCGATCGAGCATGGCCAGGACCTGCCGGACCTGCCGGACGTTCCCGAGCCACAGGACCTGCTGGAGCCGGCCCAGCACCCCACGCCCAAGACCGACAGGGCATGATGTAACGACACGCTTGCCGTGTGCAGGCCGACAAGGCGGCAAGCGTTTCGATGAAAACCGCCGCCCCCTGCTGTTCAACCCTCGGGGTGTTGCGCGAAAATCGCGCCCTTTCCCCGGTGACCTGGAGCGTAACGAATGAGACGTATGGCGGGCCTGGCCCTGATGTGCTGTTTACTGAACGCCCATGCCGCGCAGGACGAGAGCACGCCCTGCGATACGGTCGAGAACGACCAACAGGCCTATGCGTGCGCGGCGTTCAATCAGCAGACTGCAGAGCGTGAACTCAAGGCAGCGTTCGAGGAGCTTTTGCAGCGTGTCACCGAACAATACCCGCAGGCCCAGGCCGAAACGCTGACGACTCGTCTGAACGCGGCCAATACCCTGTGGTACCAGGTGCGCAAGGCCGATTGCGAGGCCGAAACAGGCACTCTGCAAGCGGACAGTCAGGCCTATCAGGCCGCCTGGAACAACTGCATGGCCCAGCACAGCGACGACCGCTCCGAATACCTGCAATCGATTCTGCAGCCCTAGCTGCCAGACCAGTCCGCTTCTCGCACTCGCCCCTTCGGGCAAACGACACACCGCATAAAAAATGGCCCCGGACAGCCGTGAGCGTCCGGGGCCAAGCGCGAGCACTGTCCACGATGCACGAACGAGGGTGACCAAGCCCTTCGGTGCGGTCGATGCATGCAGTGTGGCCACTTGCCGAGCGCCTGGTTTAGCCGGAAACGACCTGTTCTTAGCCAAAGCGGCCATGTGCGTACGCCAAGGTTGCGAGGCTGTCGCTGTGACCACAGAATCGGTCGCAAACAACAGCAGCACACGCTCAGCGATCGAAGAGGAACACAGCCATGATGCATGCGGATTTGATTGACCAGGACGATTTGGCAGGCCACCTGCGTTCGCGCGGGTTCGACATTCCGGCCGGCGCCAGTGCCGAACAGGCCTGCGAGACGGTGGTGCGCGGGCTGACGGACGCCAACGCCCGAGCGCTCAAGGATGTGGTCGAGGCCATGTACACCGGCAGCGCGACGATTCTGCCGGCGGTACGCCAGGCGATCGACAAGCAACTGTTGCCAGCCTTGGCACAGTTCAAGACCCGCGGCTGATACCAAGACCGGGCCTTGGTGGATGTTCTGCCAAGGCGTGGGCTTTCAGGCGGCGTTCGCCCCTTTCCCAACCTTCTGAGGCCGATGCATCGCCTGCACCGGCCTCATCGCGGGCAAGCCCGCTCCCACACCCCGTCGTCACGCCGAGGTAGACAAGCCGTCGCAGTGCCTGCGGGCTGTAACGGGCCTGTGGGAGCGGGCTTGCCTGCGATGCAGACGCCGCCCTCTCAGAGCCTCACGCTGGCAAAGGTCGACTCGTTGCGCGCCTGGCTCAGCGCCGCCATCGGGCCGCTGTGCGGCGACAGCACCATCGCCTGGGGAATCGGCATCATCGCCACCTGCTGGGTGGTGTTCGAACCGACACGCTCGTCACGCGGCGGAATGCCGAAGTATTCGCGGTAGCACTTGGAGAAGTGCGGCGTGGACACGAAACCGCAGACCGAAGCCACCTCGATGATCGACATGGGCGTCTGCTTGAGCAACTGCCGCGCGCGGATCAGGCGCAGCTTGAGGTAGTAGCGCGACGGCGAGCAGTGCAGGTACTTCTGGAACAGGCGCTCCAGCTGTCGGCGTGAGACCGATACGTACACCGCCAGCTCGTCCAGGTCGATCGGCTCTTCCAGGTTGGCCTCCATCAGCGCGACGATCTCCTGCAGCTTCGGCTGGTTGGTGCCCAGCATGTGCTTGAGGGGTACCCGCTGGTGATCCTGTTCGTTACGAATACGCTCGTAGACGAACATCTCGGAGATCGCCGCCGACAGTTCGCGACCATGGTCGCGGCTGATCAGGTGCAGCATCATGTCCAGGGGCGCGGTGCCGCCGGAACTGGTGAAGCGGTTGCGGTCGAGGGTGAACAGGCGAGTGCTCATGTTGACCCGAGGGAAGGCTTCCTGCATCGCGGCCAGACATTCCCAGTGCACGCTGCAATCAAACCCATCGAGCAGACCCGCACAGGCCAGTGCCCAGCTGCCGGTACAGACCGCGCCCAGCCGACGCGACTGTCGGGCCTGGGTCTGCAGCCAGCTCACATGCTCGCGGGTCACGGCGCGCTGGATGCCGACGCCCCCGCACACGATGATCGTGTCCATGGGCGGTGCGCTGTGCATGGAGGCGTCCGGGGTGATCTGCAGACCGTCGCTGGCCCAGACCTGTCCGCCATCCAGGGTCAGGGTGTGCCAGCGATACAGCTCGCGCCCGGACAGTTGGTTGGCCATGCGCAGCGGCTCGACGGCCGAAGCCAGGGAGATGAGCGTGAAATTGTCCAGCAGCAGGAAGCCGATGGACTGAGGGGCCGTGCGGTTCTGGTTCTGGCTTCCGGAGGTGTACGACGTCATCGCGAGTTCTCCACACAAATGCAGGGTGTGCCTCAGGCGGGCACTGTTTCTTGTCATGGCCCCGATTCGTCTGCGGGGCTTTGCCAAACACGACGCAAATGTCGTGCCTGAGATTGAACGGTCGTCCAAAAAATCCTGAAAACGACCATGCAGTCAGTTTGTAGGCGGTTTCTACAGAGTCTGTAATCCTTCACCGACCCTTGTGCCAGTGCGTTTCCTTGTCCCCAGTGAGCATTTAAGTAGCACTGGCAGGAAACATACCTGCACGCGACAGAATCTACCTGTCACCGTTGGTGATCGTGTCGTCTTCAGACAAGGGGGGACAGAGGGCACTTCGGCGCACCGCAACGCGGCACGCCGAAGGGTTCATGGTGCAGAAGAGTGCAGGCGGCTCAGCACTCGATGACGCTGACGGCCAGGCCGCCGCGCGAGGTTTCCTTGTACTTGTCGTGCATGTCGGCCCCGGTGTCGCGCATGGTGCGGATGACCTGATCGAGCGAGATGAAGTGCTCGCCGTCCCCGCGCAATGCCATCTGCACGGCATTGATCGCTTTCACCGCCGCGATCGCATTGCGCTCGATGCAGGGCACCTGGACCAGGCCGCCCACCGGGTCGCAGGTCAGCCCCAGGTTGTGCTCCAGGGCAATTTCGGCAGCGTTTTCCAGCTGCCGGGGCGTGGCGCCCAGCACCTGGGCCAGCCCGGCGGCGGCCATGGCGCAGGCCGAACCCACTTCGCCCTGGCAGCCCACTTCGGCGCCCGAGATCGAAGCGTTCTTCTTGCACAGGATGCCCACGGCGGCCGCGCCCAGGAAGAAGTCCACCACATCGGCTTCGCCCACCACGCTGCTGAAGCGCATGAAGTAGTGCAGCACCGCCGGAATGATTCCTGCCGCGCCATTGGTCGGCGCCGTGACCATCCGCCCGCCGGCGGCGTTTTCCTCGTTCACCGCCAGGGCGAACAGGTTGACCCACTCCATGGCACTCAAGGTCGAGCCGATGACGTTCGGCTTGCCCAGTTCCTGCAGGCTGCGGTGCAGCTTGGCGGCCCGACGACGGACGTTGAGCCCACCGGGCAGGATGCCTTCGTACTTCAGGCCGTTGTTCACGCACTCCTGCATGGCGTCCCAGAGCTTGAGCAGGCCTGCACGGATCTCCGCCTCGCTGCGCCAGACCCGTTCGTTGGCCATCATCAATTGCGCCACGCTCAGGTCGTTTTCCTCGCACAGCCGCAGCAGTTGCGCGGCGCTGTCGAAATCGTAGGGCAGCACGGTGGTATCGGCGTCCAGCACCCCGCTGGCCGCCTGCGCGGCATCGACCACGAAGCCACCGCCCACCGAGTAGTAGGTGTCGCTGTGCAGGGTGCTGCCACCCGGGCCTTCGGCGATCAGCGTCATGGCGTTGGGGTGGTAGGGCAGGTTCTCGTCGAGCAGCTGCATGTCGCGCGCCCAGACGAACTCGATGGGGCGGCGGTTATCCAGCAGCAGGGTATTGGTTTCGCGCAGGTCGGCAATGCGCGGGACGATCTGGGTCGGGTCGATGGCGTCGGGCCACTCCCCCATCAGCCCCATGATCGTGGCGTTGTCCGTGCCGTGGCCGACGCCGGTGGCCGACAGCGAACCGTAGAGGCGGACCTCGACTCGCTCGACCCGATCCAGCTCGCCACGTTCACGCAGGCCCTGAACGAACAGGGCTGCGGCGCGCATCGGGCCGACGGTATGGGAACTGGAAGGCCCGACGCCTATCTTGAACAGGTCGAACACGCTGATGGCCATTGTCGAATCACCTCTTGATGGGCTTGTCTTCCCGCGACATGACGCGGGTGGCGGGCCTGACAGGCTCAGGCAGGGGACCGCCGCACAGGCACGCATCATCGGGCTTTTGCCGGGTCGCACGCGGTCTGCAACCGACGTAATGTTGTCCGCCTACGCCCCGCCCCGAAAGGCGTCACAGGGCGCTTTCAGGGTGGCTAATGACGCAAACCCGCCCCCATCCCCGGGGAAATCTCCATATGCGACACCCTCCTCTCTGGATACGACCCACCCTGTACTGGTTACGACCCTGGCAGTAGTCGATCGCCCGAGGCTGGTGGATGATCGAATGCGACTCATCACTGCACGGCCCCGACCGCTGCCGCCCGGCAGCCATTGGCCGACCGCTGCCACAGAAGCACGGCGACCCGGGACACCCGAAGAAAAGAACACAGGAGTCCACCCCATGAGAGGCCCGCTTTCGCTGTTGCCGGTCGCATTGCTCGGAACCGCCTTGATGGCTTCGGCCGCCGAGCCGGAACAATGCCAGACCGTTCGTTTCTCCGATGTCGGCTGGACCGACATCACCGCCACCACCGCGGTGACCAGCACGGTGCTCCAGGCACTGGGCTACACGACGAAAACCACCATGATCTCGGTACCGGTGACCTACAAGTCCCTGGCGGCCGGCAAGGACCTGGACGTCTTTCTCGGCAACTGGATGCCGACCATGGAAAACGACATCAAGCCCTACCGCGACGCCGGCACGGTGGACACCGTGCGCGCCAACCTGGAAAACGCCAAGTACACCCTGGCCGTCCCCCAGGCGCTGTACGACAAGGGCCTGAAGGACTTCGCCGACATCGTCCGCTTCAAGGAGCAGCTGGGCGGCAAGCTCTACGGCATCGAGCCGGGCAACGACGGCAACCGCACGATCCAGAGCATGATCGACAAGAACGCCTTTGGCCTGAAGGACGCCGGCTTCAAGCTGGTGCAGTCCAGCGAGGCGGGCATGCTGTCCCAGGTCGCACGCGCCCAGCAGCGCGGCGAGGACATCGTGTTCCTCGGCTGGGAACCCCACCCGATGAACAAGCGCTTCGCGCTCAAGTACCTCTCCGGCGGCGATGATTTCTTCGGCCCCGACTATGGCAAGGCGACCGTCTTCACGAATACCCGCAAGGGCTATGTCGAGCAGTGCAGCAACGTCGGACGCCTGTTGCAGAACCTGTCGTTCACCCTGGACATGGAAAGCACGCTGATGGGCGCCATTCTGGACGACAAGGTCAAACCCGAGGCCGCCGCCAAGGCCTGGCTGAAGGCCAACCCCCAGGTGCTCGACACCTGGCTGGCCGGGGTGACGACCGTGGATGGCCAACCGGGGCTGGAAGCCGCGAAAGCCAAGCTGGCGCAGTAACCGCACGCATGCCCCTGCGTCGCCGCCGTGACGGCGCAGGTTGACCTCAATCCTCGCAGGTGGACGTTCGCTATCATGCTTATCGATCAGAAATTACCGCTAGGGCAGTACATGGCCTCATTTGTCGAATGGTTGACCCAGCATGGCGCCAACTACTTCGACGCTATCGCCCAAGGCCTGGAACTGATGATCCATGGTGTCACCAGTGCCTTGACCTGGTTCAACCCCCTCGTCCTGATTGCCCTCCTCGCCGGGCTGGCGCACCTGATCCAGCGCAAGTGGTCGCTGACCCTGTTCTGCGCCCTCTCCTTTCTGTTGATCCTCAACCTGGGCTACTGGCAGGAAACCATGGAGACCCTGGCCCAGGTCACCTTCGCCACGGTGGTGTGCGTGGCCATCGGTGTGCCGCTGGGCATCGTCGCGGCGCACAAGCCCATGTTCTACACCGGCCTGCGCCCGGTACTGGATCTGATGCAGACCGTACCGACCTTCGTCTACCTGATCCCCACGCTGACGCTGTTCGGCCTCGGCGTGGTGCCTGGGCTGATCTCGACGGTGGTGTTCGCCATCGCAGCGCCCATCCGCCTGACCTACCTGGGCATCTGCGACGTCCCCCAGGAACTGCTCGACGCCGGCAAGGCATTCGGCTGTTCGCGCCGTCAGCTGCTCACGCGCATCGAGCTGCCCCACGCCATGCCGAGCATCGCCGCCGGCGTCACGCAATGCATCATGCTGTCGCTGTCGATGGTGGTGATCGCGGCCCTGGTCGGTGCCGACGGGCTGGGCAAACCGGTGGTCAACGCCTTGAACACCGCTGACATTTCACTGGGCTTCGAAGCGGGTCTGGCCATCGTGCTGCTGGCGATCATGCTCGACCGTATCTGCAAGCAACCCGAGCTGCCAGCCAGGAGCGAAGCATGAGTATCATTCGATTCGAAGACGTCGACGTGGTGTTCTCCAACAAGCCACGCGAAGCCCTGGCCCTGCTTGATCAAGGCTTGAACCGCGAACAGATCCTCAAGCGCACCGGGCTGGTCCTGGGGGTGGAGAAAGCCAACCTGGACATCCAGAAAGGCGAGATCTGCGTGCTGATGGGGCTGTCCGGCTCGGGCAAGTCGAGCCTGCTGCGCTGCATCAACGGGTTGAACACCGTCAGCCGCGGCAAGCTGTTCGTCGAGCACGAAGGGAGCCAGATCGACATCGCCCATTGCACGCCGGCCGAGCTGAAGATGATGCGCACCCAGCGCATCGCCATGGTGTTCCAGAAGTTCGCCCTGATGCCCTGGCTTACCGTGCGCGAGAACATCAGCTTCGGCCTGGAAATGCAGGGTCGCCCCGAGAAGGAGCGGCGCAAGCTGGTGGACGAGAAGCTCGAACTGGTCGGCCTGACGCAGTGGCGCAACAAGAAGCCCGACGAGCTGTCTGGTGGCATGCAGCAGCGCGTCGGGCTGGCACGGGCCTTGGCCATGGACGCCGACATCCTGCTGATGGACGAGCCGTTCTCGGCGCTCGACCCGTTGATCCGGCAGGGGCTGCAGGACGAGCTGCTGGAACTGCAACGCAAGCTGAGCAAGACCATCGTGTTCGTCAGCCACGACCTGGACGAAGCGCTCAAGCTGGGCAGCCGCATCGCCATCATGAAAGATGGCCGCATCATTCAATACAGCCGTCCTGAAGAAATCGTCCTCAATCCGGCCGACGACTACGTGCGCACCTTCGTCGCCCACACCAACCCGCTCAACGTACTGTGCGGCCGCAGCCTGATGCGCACGCTGGACAACTGCAAACGCCTCAACGGGTCGGTGTGCTTGGACCCGAGCAACGACTCTTGGCTCGACCTGGCCGAGGGCAACACCATCAAGGGCGCACGCCAGGGCGTCAATGGCATGGCCCTGCAGAACTGGGCGCCGGGACAATCGGTGGACGACCTGGCCCGCACGCCGACGCTGGTGCATGCCGACATCGGCATGCGCGAAGCCTTGCAGATCCGTTACCAGACTGGCAACAAGCTGGTGCTGCAGGAAGGCAATTCGGTGGTGGGGATCCTGGGGGACAGCGAGCTGTACCATGCGCTGTTGGGGCGTAGTCATGGGTAGGTAGGCGTGGGAGGTGCAGGTATCCCGTGGGGTACCTGCGGTTTGATCCCTGCATTACCGTGTCGATGATTTCGTGGGCCCTGCGGGCCCAATCGCGGCACTGGGGCCGCTCCTACAGGTGACCGCGATACCCTGCAATCCCGCGGTGGGACTACGGGTGTAGGAGCGGCCCCTGTGCCGCGATGGGCCGCAAGGCGGCCCTAAAATCGCTTAGCAATGAAGCTTCGGATCCTGCCAGCTATCATCATATTCTCTGCGCGACAGCGCGGCGCCAAGGCGGCGGGTGGACTCCCACATGTACCCATTTCAAGCAGGCAGCAGCACGATGGCGACGCCACCTGTGGGAGCGGGCTTGCCCGCGATAGCGGTGGCAAACCCGACACGTGACCGACAGCTTGAACATTGGCCTGCCAACTCTGAGGTGAATGCACAGGCCCTATCGCTGGCAAGCCAGCTCCCACAGGCACGCATTTCAAGCAGGTATCGGCACGATGGCGACGCCACCTGTGGGAGCGGGCTTGCCAGCGATACAGGCAACCCGCAACCACGTCGCACAACCCTCAGCGCACCACGATCCCGCGCTGTGCCAGGTAAGCCTTGGCTTCCGGTACGGTGTACTCGCCGAAGTGGAAGATGCTCGCCGCCAGTACCGCGCTGGCGTGCCCTTCCAGGATACCGTCGGCCAGGTGCTGCAGGTTGCCGACGCCGCCCGAGGCGATCACCGGGATACCGACCGCGTCGCTGATGGCCCGGGTCACGCCCAGGTCGAAGCCATTCTTCATGCCGTCCTGGTCCATGCTGGTCAGCAGGATCTCCCCCGCCCCCAGCCCTTCCATCTTGCGCGCCCAGGCCACGGCATCCAGGCCGGTCGGCTTGCGACCGCCATGGGTGAAGATCTCCCAGCGCGGTGGCTCGCCAGGCGCGGAGACCTGCTTGGCATCGATGGCCACGACGATGCACTGGGAACCGAAGCGGTCGGCCGCCTCGCCCACGAACTCGGGGGTGAACACGGCAGCCGTGTTGATCGAGACCTTGTCGGCACCGGCGTTGAGCAGGTTGCGGATGTCCTGCACGGTACGCACGCCGCCGCCCACGGTCAGCGGGATGAACACCTGGCTGGCCATGCGCTCGACGGTGTGCAACGTCGTGTCGCGGCCATCGACGCTGGCGGTGATGTCCAGGAAGGTGATCTCGTCGGCACCCTGCTCGTCATAGCGCCGGGCGATTTCCACCGGGTCGCCAGCGTCGCGGATGTTCTCGAACTTGACGCCCTTGACCACCCGACCGTTGTCCACGTCCAGGCAGGGGATGATGCGTTTCGCTAAAGCCATGAACTTTCTCCTTTAAGCTGCACGCTTGCAGCTCACCCATTCAACGGTCGCAGAGCGCCTGGGCTTCGGCGACGTCGAGGGTGCCTTCGTAGATGGCACGACCGGTGATGGCGCCGATGATGCCTGGCGTCCTGGCATCCAGCAGGGCCTGGATGTCGCCCAGGTTGTGGATGCCGCCGGAGGCGATCACCGGGATCGAGGTGGCTTCGGCCAGGGCCTTGGTGAAGGGCACGTTGCAGCCCTGCATCATGCCGTCCTTGGCGATGTCGGTGTAGACGATCGCCGAGACGCCGTCGGCCTCGAAGCGACGGGCCAGGTCGATGACCTGCACCGAGCTGACTTCGGCCCAACCGTCGGTGGCGACGAAGCCGTCCTTGGCGTCCAGACCGACGATCACCTTGCCGGGGAAGGCCTTGCAGGCTTCGGCGACGAACTCAGGCTGCTTGACCGCCTTGGTGCCGATGATCACGTAGCTGACGCCGGCCTTGACGTAGTGCTCGATGGTCTCCAGCGAACGGATGCCGCCGCCGATCTGGATCGGCAGGTGCGGGTAGCGCTTGGCGATCGCGGTCACCACCTCACCGTTGACCGGCTGGCCTTCGAAGGCGCCGTTCAGGTCGACCAGGTGCAGCCGGCGGCAACCGCCCTCCACCCACTTGGCGGCCATGCTCACCGGGTCATCGGAAAACACCGTGGAGTCTTCCATGCGGCCCTGGCGCAGACGCACGCAGGCGCCGTCCTTCAGATCGATAGCGGGGATAATCAGCATGCTGTGTCCTTCGTCGGTTCAGGCGGCATGCTGCGCGTCGATGGCCGCACGCATGCGCGTCAATGGTTCGTCTGGCGATCGTGCCGTGCGTGCGGTGATCGTCGGGTCAGTCGCCTTTCTCGAGCGCCCACAGGTCGCTTTCGATGCTCTCGAAGCGGTCCTTGAGGTGCACCTGCACATCGGCGATGGCCCGGTTGTAGTAGTGGGGTGCGATGTCCCGGCTGAACACCTCGAGCACCTCGGCCACCTCGAACGACCCCAGCTGCAGCTCGAAGCGGTCTTCGAGAAACCGCTTGAGGGTCTCCAGCGCCTGGCGCTCCTGCTCGGGCGCCAGGGTCATGCGCGGTGGCGTGGGGCGCGCACGGGTCATTACCAGCGGCCGTCCCAGCTGATGAAGTTCTGCAACAGTTGCAGGCCGTGGGTATGGCTCTTTTCCGGGTGGAACTGCACGGCGAAGCGCGAGCCTTCGGCCAGCGCGGCGGCGAAGTCGACACCGTAGTGACCGCGACCGACCACCTGGTTCGGCTTGCCGGCCTCGATGTAGTAGCTGTGCACGAAATAGAAGCGCGCCCGGTCGGGGATGTCGTGCCACAGCGGGTGGTCGACACCCTGGGTCACTTCGTTCCAGCCCATGTGCGGCACCTTCAGGTGCTGGCCGTCTTCATGCAGGTCCTTGCCGAAGAACCGGACCTTGCCCGGGAACAGACCGATGCAGTCGACGCCGTCGTTTTCCTCGCTGTGCTCGAGCAGCGCCTGCATGCCGACACAGATGCCGAGGAACGGGCGGTCCTGGCTGACCTCGCGCACCAGGCTGTCGAAGCCCAGGCGACGGATCTCGGCCATGCAGTCGCGGATCGCGCCGACGCCTGGGAAGACCACCCGGTCCGCCTCGCGGATCACGGCCGCGTCACTGGTGACCAGCACCTTGCCGGCACCTACGTGCTCCAGGGCCTTGGCCACCGAATGCAGGTTGCCCATGCCATAGTCGATCACGGCTACTGTCTGCATCAGAGGCAACCCTTGGTGGAGGGCATCTGCCCGGCCATGCGGTCGTCCAGTTCCACGGCCATGCGCAGTGCGCGGCCGAAGGCCTTGAACACGGTCTCGATCTGGTGATGGGTGTTGTGCCCACGCAGGTTGTCGATGTGCAGGGTCACCAGGGCGTGGTTGACGAAGCCCTGGAAGAATTCCTGGAACAGGTCGACATCGAAGCCACCGACCGACGCGCGGGTGTAGGGCACGTGCATCTGCAGGCCGGGGCGACCGGAGAAGTCGATCACCACCCGCGACAGGGCTTCGTCCAGCGGCACGTAGGCATGGCCGTAGCGACGGATGCCCTTCTTGTCGCCAATGGCCTGAGCGAAGGCCTGGCCGAGGGTGATGCCGACGTCTTCGACCGTATGGTGGTCGTCGATGTGCAGGTCGCCCTGGCACTCGATGTCCAGGTCGATCAGCCCGTGCCGGGCGATCTGGTCGAGCATGTGTTCAAGGAAGGGCACACCGATGGCGAAGCGTGCTTTGCCACTGCCATCGAGGTTGATCGAGGCCTTCACCTGGGTTTCCAGGGTATTGCGCTCGACGGAAGCCTTACGTTCGACCATCACCAGCTCCGCAAGAATCGTTGGGCGAAAAGGGCCACATTATAGGCGCAGAAATGCCCGGCTTGAAACGCGGATGACGTGTGATCGGGGAAATTTGCCGGTCGCAGGCATGTGCCCGTCGACGAGGGCCCGCGTTGCACGGGCCGTCTTCGTGCCGGGGTTCGACGCACTGCGCCGCCCCGGCTCGCTGCAAGGTCAGTTGAACAGCACAGCGGTCTTCTGCAGGGTGATCCAGATCCCCCACGCCAGCGGAATGCCCACCACCAGCCAGGCCACTACCACCAGCGGCTTGCTGGCCGGGGCTGCGCTCCACTCCAGGACCTGGCTGCCATCGGCACCCTTGTCATGGCTCAGCGCGCGCTCGGCGGCCAGCTCGGACTCGGTCATGAAGTATTTGTCGGCCACCGGACGCACCAGGGCGTTGCAGATGAAGCCCAGCACCAGCAGGCCGGCCAGGATGTACAGGGTGATGTCGTAGGCGGCCGAACGCTCGACGCCCAGCGCCAGCTGGTACTCGCGCAGGTAGGTGATCAGCACTGGGCCGAGCACGCCGGCGGCGGCCCAGGCGGTCAGCAGACGACCGTGGATCGCCCCGACCATCTGGGTGCCGAACAGGTCGGCCAGGTAGGCCGGCACGGTGGAGAAGCCACCGCCGTACATCGACAGGATGATGCAAAAGGCCGCCACGAACAGCGCGACGTTGCCGATGTGGCCCATGTTCGGGATCAGCGCGTACAGCGCCACGCCCAGGGCGAAGAAGGCGAAGTAGGTGTTCTTGCGCCCGATGTAGTCGGAGAACGAGGCCCAGAAGAACCGCCCGCCGATGTTGAACAGGCTCAGCAGACCGGTAAAGCCGGCGGCGATGGCGGCGATCTGTGCCAGCTGGCCGGCATTGAGTTCGCTGAAGCTCAGCTCATTGCCCAGCAGCTTGCCACCGAACACTTCCTGCAGCAGCGGCGAGGCCATGCCGAGGATGCCGATACCGGCCGAGACGTTCAGGCACAGCACCAGCCAGATCAGCACGAACTGAGGCGTCTTCCAGGCCACGCTGACGTGCACGTGACGGTCGGTGATCATGCCGCTGCCGGCCTTCTTCTGGACCGGGGTCCAACCGGCGGGTTTCCAGCCGGTCGGCGGTACGCGGTAGGCGAGCGCGCCAGCGGTCATGAACACGAAGTAGATCGCCGCCATGACCATGAAGCTCTGCCAGACACCGACGTCCTGGCCGGTAGCGAAATGCCCCATCAGCGTGGTGGCCAGGGGAGCGCCGACCATCGCGCCGCCGCCGAAGCCCATGATCGCCATGCCGGTGGCCATGCCGCGCTTGTCCGGGAACCACTTGATCAGTGTCGAGACCGGCGAGATGTAGCCCAGACCCAGGCCGATCCCCCCGATCACCCCCGAGCCCAGCCACATCAGCCACAGCTGGTGGGTCTTCACGCCAATGGCCGAGATCAGCAGGCCGCCGCACCAGCACAAGGCCGAGACCAGGCCGGCCTTGCGTGGGCCGGCGTGTTCGAGCCAGCCACCGAGGACCGCGGCCGAGCAGCCCAGGAACACGAAGAACAAGGTATAGATCCAGCTCAGCATCGAGATCGGCCAGTCGCATTCGGCGCTGAACAGGCGAGCGATGAAGCCCATGTCCGGCGAGCAGGCGACGGGAGCGCTGATACCGATGGCTTGCGACAGCGGCAGCCAGAACACCGAGAAGCCGTAGGCCATGCCGATGCACAGGTGGATGGCCAGCGCCGCCGGCGGGACCAGCCAGCGGTTGAAGCCAGGGCGAGCGATGATGCGCTCCTTGGACAGGAAACCTGGGGCGCGGGCCCTGGCTCCGGTCTCGATACTCTTGTTCATTGTTGTTCCTCAAGTGTCGGATTCGCGAGGCGGATCGATGCGCGGTGCCGTCCTGACTGCACGCAGGCGATGGCCAGCCGGTGCTGATAACGCCGCGACAACCGGTCGCAGGCGTTTTGCAGGCGCGCAAGAGTACCAGCGACGAGACGGTCGCGCGCGCCTTTAGAGACGAAATGCCATCATTGACGCATGCGCCGCTTTGCGACACTTCGGCCGCGCGCTCCTGCATGAAAGGACGACGGTAGGCCCTGACTGTCGCCAAAGCCGACAAAAAGTGCGCGAAATGCCCCATATGTCTTGTCGGATACTCAGGCCCGCGAGCGGCGGCGTTATACTCGGCGGTCGCCATATTCAGAAATCGGACTACAAGGACTCGCCCATGAAAGCCTTTGGCAAAATCCTGGGGCTGGTGCTGCTCGGGTTGCTGCTGATCATCGTGGCTCTGGGATTCGCCCTGACCCACCTCTTCGATCCCAACGACTACAAAGACGAGATTCGCCAGCTGGCTCGCGAAAAGGCCCACGTCGAACTGACCCTCGACGGTGACATCGGCTGGAGCCTGTTCCCCTGGCTGGGCCTGGAATTGCACCAGGCCAGCGTCGCCACCCTGCAGAACCCCAAGACCCCCTTCGCCGACCTGCAGATGCTCGGCCTGTCGGTCCGCGTGCTGCCGCTGCTGCGCCGTGAAGTGCAGATGAGCGACGTGCGCATCGAAGGCCTGAACCTGACGCTGGCGCGTGACGCCCAGGGTCACGGCAACTGGGAAGACATCGGCAAGCCGGTGGCGGACGCCACGGCACCTGCCTCGCCCGACGCCAGCCCTTCGGCTGACGGCAAGGACGCACCGGCCGCGCGCGAGGGCAACGAACGCGCGCTCAAGCTCGACATCGACAGCCTGACCGTCAACAACGCCCGCGTGCACTACAGCGACGCCACCACGGGCCAGACCTTCGAGGCCGAAAGCATCCAGGTCAGCACCGATGCCGTGCACGAAGGCATCAATATCCCGCTCAAGGCCTCGGGCTTTCTCAGCGTCGGCCAGCCGAACCTCAAGGTGCGTGCCGAGCTGACCGGGCAGGCGCGCTTCGACCGCACCAACAAGCGCTACACCCTCGAAGACATGCGCCTGTCCGGCGAGACGTCCGGTGAGCCGCTGGCCGGCAAGACCGTGACGTTCGCCGCCCAGGGTCAGCTGTTGGTCGACATGGCCGCCCACACGGCGGCCTGGAGCAGCCTGAAGGTGTCGGCCAACCAGCTGCGCGCCCTGGGCGAACTGGACGTCAGTGGCCTGGACACGGCGCCACGGGTCAACGGCACGCTGTCCATCGCCCAATTCAACCTGCGCACCTTCCTCGACGGCATCGGCCACCCGCTGCCGGCCACGGGCGACCCTGCCGCGTTCGGCAAGCTCGAACTCGTCGGGCGCCTGGATGCCAGCCAGAATAGCCTGGCCCTCGAAGGCCTCAACCTGAAGCTCGACGACAGCACCTTCACCGGTCGCCTGGCGGTCGAGGACTTCGCCCGTCAGGCCCTGCGTGTGCAGCTGAACGCCGATGCGCTCGACGCCGATCGCTACCTGCCGGCCAAGAGCGAAGCAGCCAAGGGCGCCAAGGCTGCCCGCCAGGCCGAGGTCAACCAGCAGGAAGCCACTGCCGTGGCGGGTGCCGGCACCTCGGACTTGCCTGACAAGCCCACCCAGCAGGCCTGGAGCACCGACACGCTGCTGCCCGTGGAGCGCCTGCGCACCCTGGACCTGCAAGCCGACCTGGCCTTCGGGAAACTGACCTTGGACAAGCTGCCGATCGACAACGCTCACCTCACGGCCGGCGGCCAGGGTGGTCTGATCACGCTGCAAGGCCTGCGCGGCAACCTGTACAACGGCAGCTTCGCCGTCACCGGCACCCTCGACGCGCGCCCGGCCGTACCGCAGATCGGCGTCAACACCCGCATCGACAACGTGCCGGTGGAGCACTTCATCAAGACCGACGATCCGCAGAAGGCGCCACCGGTCAAAGGCCAGCTGACCCTGGCCAGCGACCTGACCGCCAGTGGCAACAGCCAGAAGGCGCTGATCGACACGCTCAACGGCAAGGCCAACTTCAGCATCGCCAATGGCGTGCTGGTCGAGGCCAACCTCGAGCAGCAGCTGTGCCAGGCCATCGCCACCCTCAACCGCAAGTCGCTCACCGGCGAGCCACGCGGCAAGGACACGCCGTTCCAGGAGCTGCGCGGCAGCCTGGCGATCCGCAACGGCGTGGCCAGCAACCCCGACCTCAAGGCACGGATTCCGGGCCTGACCGTGAACGGTCACGGCGACCTGGACCTGCGCGTGCTGGGCATGGACTACCGCATCGGCGTCATCGTCGAGGGCGACCAGCGCGCCATGCCGGACCCGGCCTGCCAGGTCAACGAACGCTACGTGGGCGTCGAGCTGCCTCTGCGCTGCCGAGGCCCGCTGGAACTGGGCGCCAAGGCCTGCCGCCTGGACAAGGACGGCCTGGGCCAGGTGGCCGCCAAACTGGCGGGCAACCGCCTCAACGACAAACTCAACGAGAAGATCGACGAAAAGCTGGGTGACAAGGTCAGTCCCGAGCTCAAAGACGCGCTCAAGGGCCTGTTCAAACGATGAATTCCCAGCAGTTCTCCAGTGCCGTGCTGACCTGGTTCGACCGGCACGGCCGCCACAACCTGCCCTGGCAGCAGGACATCAACCCGTACCGGGTGTGGGTGTCGGAAATCATGTTGCAGCAGACCCAGGTCAGCACCGTGCTCAACTACTTCGACCGCTTCATGACGGCGCTGCCGACCGTGCGTGACCTGGCCGACGCACCGGAAGACGAGGTGCTGCACCTGTGGACGGGGCTGGGTTACTACACCCGCGCCCGCAACCTGCAGAAGGCCGCGAAGATCGTCGTCGAGCAGTACGGCGGCGAATTCCCCCGCAGCGTGGCCGAGCTGACCGAGCTGCCGGGTATCGGCCGCTCGACCGCGGGCGCCATCGCCAGCATCAGCATGGGCCTGCGCGCGCCGATCCTGGACGGCAACGTCAAGCGCGTGCTGGCCCGTTTCATCGCACAGCAGGGCTATCCCGGCGAGCCGAAGGTGGCCAATGCGCTGTGGAACGCCGCCGAGCTGTACACCCCGCTCACCCGGGTCAACCACTACACCCAGGCGATGATGGACCTGGGTGCAACGGTGTGCACCCGCAGCAAGCCGACCTGCCTGATTTGCCCGTTGCAGGCCGGCTGCGAAGCGCACCTGCTGGGCCTGGAAACCCGCTTCCCCGAGCCCAAGCCGCGCAAGACCCTGCCGCAACGCCAGGCGGTGATGCCGCTACTGACCAACGAGGCCGGCGAGATCCTGCTCTACCGGCGCCCCTCGAGCGGTCTGTGGGGCGGCCTGTGGAGCCTGCCGGAGCTTGAGCAGGTCGAGCAGATCGAGGACCTCGCCGCCCAGCATGGCCTGCACGTGCTCACCCAGCGCGCGCTGCCTGGCCTGACCCACACCTTCAGCCATTTCCAGCTGGCCATCGCGCCCTGGCAGGTGCGGGTCGACACCCGCGCCGCGCCCGTGGTGGAGGCCGACTGGCTCTGGTATAACCTCGCCACCCCGCCGCGCCTGGGCCTTGCCGCCCCGGTCAAGAAGCTCTTGCACCGCGCGGCCGATGAATTGAACGCAGGAGAGTCGCCATGACCCGCACCGTGCTGTGCCGCAAGTACAACGAGGAACTGCCAGGCCTGGAGCGTCCGCCCTACCCAGGGGCCAAGGGCCAGGACATCTTCGACCACATCTCGCAGAAGGCCTGGGCCGATTGGCAGAAGGAACAGACCATGCTGATCAACGAGAAGCGCCTGAACATGATGAACGCCGAGGACCGCAAGTTCCTCCAGGGCGAGATGGACAAGTTCTTCTCGGGCGAGGACTACGCCAAGGCCGAAGGGTACGTTCCGCCCAGCGAATGAGCCGGAAAACCGTAAGCGACGGAATTAATTTAAAAAAATTTGAAAAGACGCTTGACCGAAACCTGAAAAAGCTTTTTAATGCGCCCCGTTGCCCAGATAGCTCAGTCGGTAGAGCAGAGGATTGAAAATCCTCGTGTCGGCGGTTCGACTCCGTCTCTGGGCACCAAAATCCGAAACCCCTGAATCGAAAGGTTCAGGGGTTTTTTGTTGGGCGGCGGGAAAGAATGAGCGTATCGGCGACACCGCCCTGAAGGCCGCCCCGCTGTTCGTTGCGCACGGTCCGCCCTACCCATGCAGGCGCGGCCCTGTGCCGCGATGGGCCGCGCAGCAGCCCCCAAGCCTCTAAAACCCAATCCAGGACCGCGCCCATGGCCTCCAACACCAAACAACAGAAACGCGCCAAGCGCGCCGCCAGCAAGGCCAAGCAGAACCGCATGGTTCGCAGCGGCCAGTCGGTCAAGGCGAGCAGCGGCGAAAGCACCAGCGTCGAGCAGGTCTTCAACAAGGCCAAGGACTCGGGCAGCTACGACGACCTGTTCGCCCGCATGAAGCAGGCCCAGGAAGGCGGCCTGGTGCCGATGATCTCGGTGTTCCTGGTCGATCCGCTGTTGGCACTGGTGCTCAAGGGCCACAAGGAAGAACACGCCACCGACTACATCGTGCTGGTCTTCACCGCCTACCGCGACTGGTTCGACGGCGCCGACGAAGACACCACCATGGCCTGGCTGGAAAGCGACGAGTTCCAGGAAGCCTACATCGCGGCCTCCGAAGCGGTCGCCAAGCAGCAGCAACAGCAGAAGCAGTTCGGCTGAGGGCAGCATGCCCCGGCCATGAAAAAGGCCTCGCTCCCATTCAGGGGGCGAGGCCTTTTTCGTTCAGGTCAACAAGCTGGCAGACACACCGTCCAGGAATCAGGACACGGAGCTGTGGGGCTTGCCTGCAAGGCAGGCGGCGACGGATCGGACGCCATCGCGGGCGAGCCCGCTCCCACAAGCTGCTTGTGCAGTGATACCTATGCTGATGCTGCAGAGGTCTGTGTGGGAGCTGGCTTGCCAGCGATAGGGCCCTGCCAGTCGCCGCAGGCGGTCGGGCATGTACCGAGCAGAAAAGACAGTCGCTCCCACAAGCTGCTTGCGCAGCCATGACTGCGCTGATGGCTGCAGAGGTCTGTGTGGGAGCTGGCTTGCCAGCGATAGGCTTTGCAGGCGCCGCATGCGGTCGGGCATCTGCCGAGCAGAAAAGACAGTTGCTTCCACAAGCTGCTTTCGCAGCCATGACTACGTTGATGGCTGCAAAGGTCTGTGTGGGAGCTGGCTTGCCAGCGATAGGGCCCTGCCAGGCGCCGCATGCGGTCGGGCATGTGCCGAGCAGAAAAGACAGTTGCTCCCACAAGGGTCCTGCGCCGATCTATCAGGGCAGCATGCCGTCCAGATCGAAGGGGGCCTTAGGCCGCGATTGGGCCCGCCCCCACCTCTTACTCAGTGATCCAGCGCCACGCGGCCGTTGCCCAGGCCCTGCGCCTTGCGACGACGCTGCACCAGCAGCCCTGCCGCCACCACGCCGATGCTCAGCAGCGCGGTCGCGACGATCTCGGCACGGTGGTCCGGACGGACCGCCATCACCCCCAGCACGCCGACGATGAAGACGATGGTCGCCCAGGTCAGCCCCGGGAACAGCCACATCTTGAAGGCGATGGCTTCACCGTTGGCTTCACGCTGACGACGCATGCGCAGCTGCGAGATGGCAATCACCAGGTACACCAGCAGCGCGATCGCACCCGAACTGGCCAGCAGGAACTCGAACACGGCCGCCGGGGCGAGGAAGTTGGCGAACACGGTCAGGAAGGCCGCCGCGGTCGACATCAGCACGGCCCAGTGCGGTGTGCCCGCCTTGCTGGTGCGCTGGGCCACGGCCGGCGCGTCGCCACGCTTGGCCAGGGAGAACAGCATGCGCGAGGAGGTGTACAGCGCCGAGTTCAGGCAGCTGGTGACGGCGATCAGCACGACGATGTCGACGATCAGCTTGGCGTTCGGCACACCGATCAGGTTCAGCACGGTCTGGTAGGAGCCGGTGTTGGCCAGTTCCGGGCTGTTCCATGGCACCAGGGCCACGACCAGGAAGATCGACACCAGGTAGAACAGGCAGATCCGCCAGATCACCGAGTTGGTCGCCTTGGTGATCTGCTTGCCCGGGTCTTTCGACTCGGCCGCCGCGATGGTGACGATCTCGGTACCCATGAACGAGAACATGGTGGTCAGCATGGCCGCCAGCACAGCGCCCAGGCCATTGGGCATGAAGCCCTGGGTGTCGAACAGGTGGCTGACGCCGCTGACCTGGCTGCCCGGTACCAGGCCAAACATGGCCACACAGCCCACTACGATGAAGGCGACGATGGCCAGTACCTTGAGCAGGGCGAACCAGAACTCGAACTCGCCGTAGTTCTTGACGCTGAACAGGTTGGTGACGGTCAGGGCCAAGGTGATGATCAGCGAGAAGGCCCACAGGTCCACGGCCGGGAACCAGGCATGCAAGATCGCCGCCGCGGCGTTGGCTTCCAGCGGGATCACCAGCACCCAGAACCACCAATACAGCCAGCCGATGGTGAAACCGGCCCAGTGCCCGATGGCGCGGTCGGCATAGGTGGAAAACGAGCCCGTGTCGGGCGAGGCGATGGCCATTTCGGCCAGCATGCGCATGACCAGCACCACCAGGGTACCGGCAGCGGCATAGGCCAGCAGCACGGCAGGACCGGCTTCGGCGATGGCGTGGCCCGAGCCGACGAACAGGCCGGCACCGATGACGCCAGCGATGGACAGCATGGTGACATGCCGTTGTTTGAGCCCCTGAGCGAGGTCGTTGGAATTGTTGCTGCCGCTCATGAAAGCACCTTTTGCGAAGGGTGGACGTCTGCGAATGCAAGGTGCCGGTCGATCCGTGGACCAGTGCCGCATTGCGCACCATGTTCATCCACTGGCAATAAGCGCGCCATGACAGCAGACAGAGTGTCGGATATTTCGCACAACCGCGTAAAACAAGGCTTACAGGCCCTTTGGCCACAAAGTGACCGAAAGCCCGCCAAATCCCCCCTCGAATGGGGTTTTACTGAAATACTCACTTACAACTGCACCAAAGGTGGGCCTAGGTAACACTCCTGCACCGCAAGGGCGCAATAAAGGCGCAACCCAGGTACAACCGGCACGCCGTCACAGGCGCCCCAGGTACTACCCCGTCGGCCGCGACTTCCCTCCCCGCGCCAAAACTGGCACCATCGCGCCTTTTTTTCATCAAAGGCTTCATCACGGACGAGCAGCCAGGCAGACATCCGCGCGACAGTCTTCTGTGACGATGCGACAACCTGCCCTGGCATCCCTTGAAGCAAACCGCGACCCGGTGGCTGTCACGATGCCGCTATGCTAGCTTGGCGCTCGCCAGGAAGGCCGCCAATAAGCTGGGAACGCACTCGAAGACATGAGGACCGCACATGGCCCAGGCCACGCCCGCGCTTGAAATCCGCAACCTGCACAAACGCTATGGCGAGCAGGAGATTCTCAAGGGCATTTCGCTCACCGCACGCGATGGTGACGTGATCTCGATCCTCGGTTCGTCCGGCTCAGGCAAATCCACGCTCCTGCGCTGCATCAACCTGCTGGAAAACCCCCACGCCGGGCAGATCCTCGTCGCCGGCGAAGAACTCAAGCTAAAGCCAGTCAAGAACGGCGAGCTGGTCGCCGCCGACAATCGCCAGATCAACCGACTGCGCAGCGAGATCGGCTTCGTCTTCCAGAACTTCAACCTCTGGCCGCACATGTCGATCCTCGACAACCTGATCGAGGCACCGCGCCGCGTGCTGGGCCAGAGCAAGGCCGAGGCCATCGAGCATGCCGAAGCGCTGCTGGCCAAGGTCGGCATTCACGACAAGCGTCATGCCTATCCGGCACAGCTCTCCGGTGGCCAGCAGCAGCGCGCGGCGATTGCCCGTACACTGGCCATGAAGCCCAAGGTCATCCTGTTCGACGAGCCGACCTCGGCCCTCGACCCGGAAATGGTCCAGGAAGTGCTTAGCGTCATCCGTGCCCTGGCCGAGGAAGGCCGTACCATGTTGCTGGTCACCCACGAGATGGGCTTTGCCCGTCAGGTGTCGAGCGAAGTGGTCTTCCTGCACCAGGGCCTGGTCGAAGAGCAAGGAACGCCGCAGCAGGTCTTCGAAAACCCGGCCTCGGCGCGTTGCAAGCAGTTCATGTCCAGTCACAGCTAACGGAGCAACACATGCAGACCTACAAGAAATTCCTCCTGGCCGCTGCCGCCACGCTGGTGTTCTCTGCCAACGCGATGGCCGCCGAAAAGCTGCGCATGGGTATCGAAGCCGCCTACCCGCCCTTCAACAACAAGGACGCCAGCGGCAACGTGGTCGGTTTCGACCGGGACATCGGCGACGCCCTGTGCGCCAAGATGAAGGTCGAGTGCAGCGTGGTCACCTCCGACTGGGACGGCATCATCCCGGCCCTGAACGCCAAGAAGTTCGACTTCCTGGTGTCGTCGCTGTCGATCACCGACGAGCGCAAGCAGGCGGTCGACTTCACCGACCCCTACTACTCCAACAAGCTGCAGTTCATCGCACCCAAGGGCGTCGACTTCAAGACCGACAAGGACTACCTGAAGGGCAAGTCCATCGGCACCCAGCGCGCGACCCTGGCTGGCACCTGGCTGGAAGACAACTACGGCAGCGACATCGACATCAAGCTGTACGACACCCAGGAGAACGCCTACCTGGACCTGGTAGCCGGTCGCATCGACGGCATCCTGGCCGACAAGTACGTCAACTACGAGTGGCTCAAGAGCAAGGACGGCCAGAACTACGAGTTCAAGGGCGAGCCGGTGGTCGAGAGCGACAAGATCGGCATCGCCGTGCGCAAGGGTGACGACGCGTTGCGCACCCAGCTGAACACCGCCCTGAAAGAAATCATCGCCGACGGCACGTACAAGAAGATCAACGACAAGTACTTCCCGTTCAACATCTACTGAGGCACCCCGACCGGCGCCGCCCTGCGCGGCGCCCGTCCCTTGAATGCACCTACCCATGACTATCGACCTGCACGGATTCGGTCCGGCCCTGGCGGCCGGCGCACTGATGACCGTAAAACTGGCGCTGTGCGCCCTGCTGCTGGGGCTGGTCCTCGGGCTGCTCGGCGCGCTGGCCAAGACCTCCCCGTTCAAGCCGCTGCAATGGCTGGGCGGCACTTATTCCACCCTGGTTCGCGGCATCCCCGAACTGCTCTGGGTCCTGCTGATCTATTTCGGCACCGTGAGCCTGATGAACCGCCTGGGCGAAGCCCTGAACCTGCCTGGGCTCGAACTCGACGCCTTCGCCGCCGGAGTGATCGCCCTGGGCCTGTGCTTCGGCGCCTATGCCACCGAGGTGTTCCGCGGCGCGATCCTGGCCATCCCCAAGGGGCACCGTGAAGCCGGCCTGGCGCTGGGCCTGTCCCGTGGCCGCATCCTGTCGCGCATCGTCCTGCCGCAGATGTGGCGCGTGGCGCTGCCGGGCCTGGGCAACCTGTTCATGATCCTGATGAAGGACACCGCCCTGGTCTCGGTCATCGGCCTGGAAGAAATCATGCGCCACGCGCAGATCGCCGTGACCGTGAGCAAGGAGCCCTTCACCTTCTACATGGTCGCCGCCTTCATCTACCTGGGCCTGACCGTCATCGCCATGACCGGCATGCACCTGCTGGAAAAACGCGCCGCTCGCGGCTTCGCGAGGGACAACGCATGAACTGGGACGTCATCATCAAGTGGCTGCCGCGCCTGGCCCAGGGCGCGACCCTGACCCTGGAGCTGGTGGCCATCGCGGTCATCGCCGGGCTGATCCTGGCCATCCCGCTGGGCATCGCCCGTTCCTCGCGCAGCTGGTACGTGCGCGCCCTGCCCTTCGGCTACATCTTCTTCTTCCGCGGCACCCCGCTGCTGGTGCAGCTGTTCCTGGTCTACTACGGCCTGGCGCAGTTCGATGCGGTGCGCAGCAGCTCGCTGTGGCCTTACCTGCGCGATCCGTTCTGGTGCACGGTGCTGACCATGACCCTGCACACCGCTGCCTACATAGCCGAGATCCTGCGCGGCGCCCTGCAGGCCATCCCCCGGGGCGAGATCGAAGCGGCCCGCGCCCTGGGCATGTCCCGCGGCAAGGCGCTGTTCTACATCATGCTGCCGCGCGCCGCGCGCATCGGCCTGCCGGCCTACAGCAACGAAGTGATCCTGATGCTCAAGGCCAGCGCCCTGGCCAGCACCGTGACCCTGCTCGAGCTGACCGGCATGGCGCGTACCATCATCGCCCGCACCTACCTGCCGGTGGAGATCTTCTTCGCCGCCGGCGTGTTCTACCTGCTGATCTCCTTCCTGCTGGTGCAGTGCTTCAAGCTGCTCGAGCGCTGGCTGCGCGTCGACGCCAGCCAGGGCCGCTGAGCCAGCGAGCGCGGGGCTGGCAACGGCCCCGTGTCCTGCGACCGTCATGACCCCGACCTCCTACCTGCACGGCGACCTGCTCGACGAGCGCTTCCAGGCGCTCGATCGCTTCTTGATCGCGCACCAGGCCTTGTGGAGGCCGCGCCCCTTCACCGAGCCGACGCTGGCCTGGGAAGACGAGCACCCGGCCCTGGCGGCATCTTTGCGCCGGTGCTCCCTGGAAGACGCCGAACAGGCGCTCGACCCGACGACGCTGCCGATGCCGTTTCCAGCACTGGCCGAACAGGCGCTGCGCCTTGCCGATGCAGGGCCCCTGCCCCAGGTCGAACTCGCTGCCGCAGGCCCTCGCCAGTCCACCGGAGTGCCCGGCCGCAAGTGGGCACAGATCGAAGCCTTCGGTCGTTGCCTGACTTATGCACGCACACCCGAGCACTGGCTGGACTGGTGCGCTGGCAAGGGTCATCTGGGCCGTCGTCTGCTGCAACCCGGCCAGCGCCTGACCTGCCTGGAGTACGACGCCACGCTGGTGAACGCCGGCCAGGTCCTCAGCGATCACCACCACCTCCCCGCCCGGCACCTGCGGCAGGACGTCATGGCCGCCGACTGCATCGATCGGCTCGAAGACCAGCCCAGCCCCGTGGCGCTGCACGCCTGTGGCGACCTGCACGTACGCCTACTGCACCTGGCCAGCCAGCGCGGCTGCCCCCAGATCGCCGTGGCGCCCTGCTGCTACAACCGCATCGCCGGCGAGCAGTACACACCCGTGTCCCAGACAGCACGCGCCTCGTCGCTGCACCTGTCCCTCGACGATCTCGGCCTGCCCCTGAGCGAAGCCGTCACCGCCGGCGCCCGCACGCGGCGCCAGCGCGACCTCTCCATGGCACGCCGGCTGGGCTTCGACCTGTTGCAACGCCAGCAGCGCGGCGTCGATGACTACCTGCCCACGCCGTCGTTGCCAGTCGCCTGGCTGGAGAAACCGTTCGAGGCCTACTGCCGGGACCTGGCGCAGCTCAAGGGCGTGCCCGTGCAAGGTCCCGTGGCGTGGGCGGCCTTGGAAGCCCATGGCTGGCAGCGACTGGCCCAGGTGCGCAATCTGGAGCGGGTACGGAACCTGTTCCGGCGGCCGCTGGAGCTGTGGCTGGTGCTGGACCGGGCGCTGTACCTGCGCGAGCAGGCGTACGACGTGCGGGTCGGGGTATTTTGTGACTACGCGTTGACGCCGCGGAACCTGCTCATCCTCGCAGAACAACCTGTGGATAAGTCTGTGTACAAGCCTGTGATAAAGGGTGCGTAATCGAGGTTTTCACTAGCGTTTCAGGCATTCCTGAAGCCCCAGCAAGCGTCCTTATAACCCGCGAAATGGGGACTTGCAGATTGAGCAGGGGCAATTTCCAAACGATCTGAAAACCTGCTCGACTTGGCACACGGATTGTGAATAAGCATTTTGGCGGTTATTCCCCAGCCTGTTCCCCCTGCCGCGAAAACCTGCTCAGTCGACCCTAACGAGCAGGTATCCACACGGCGCTGTATCCCTTTCATACATTTGGAGCATTCAGCTTCGTCACCGACGGCAGTATCATGGCCGCCCTCCAGACTCCCTGATCCCAGAAGCTAAGCCCGTGACTGAGTTGAAACCGCTCTTTGCCCTCGCCGCCCTCGCCCTGCTCACCGCCTGTGCCAGCCCGCCCCACCCCCATGCCTCCACCGATTGGGACATGCCGACCATGCAGCTCGGCGGCGACCGCGGCCTGCCGCTGGAAGCCCGCACCGACCGCTGCCGCCAGGGCGAATGCGACAACCACAAGCTGTTCTTCAACCCAGCCTCGACACGCTGAGGCAGGTAGGAAAATCCCGTTTGTGGGCGGTGACTTAGCGATTGCGCGATTAAACGCACGGAAGTGGTTTACACCGGCGAATCGATCGTTATAATGCGCCCCTAGGCCGGTATAGCTCAGCTGGTAGAGCAACTGACTTGTAATCAGTAGGTCCCGGGTTCGACTCCTGGTGCCGGCACCATACGCAGTACTCAAAAGGCTCACCGAAAGGTGGGCCTTTCGTTTTTTCCGCTTACGTAACATCTGGCGTAACAAGCGCATCGACTACAGATGAAGGGTCTAAGGATAGGCACGATGACAGCGGATGGGCCCCACTTGATCTCAGCTTTTCCCAAGAAAATCTCAACCGCTACAAGCGGCACTTCCCGGAAGGGCTGGATGAGCTGACAGCTGTACTCAAAGCCATCGCTACGTGGAATCCATGCCGCAGCCGAGTCACCTTGAGGGTGCACGCTTCAGCTTCACCCAAGTCAGTCTCCTTGCCAGATCCCTATCTCCATCAGCCCTTTTGAGCCTCACCAAACCATGGACGCTGATAGCGAAGCTCACCACCTTGCGCAGCGCGATGGCACACAAGCTTGATCCTGCCGAGGCCAAGATTGAGGGATATAAAGCCTTGGTCGTGTCTACGATCAGCTCTGACAAAGACGCTGAATGCGGGTCATTTGCCCCAGCTCTGGACTACCCCTGCGGCTTCCTGTCCTGTCATCGAGTTGATCCAGAAAAGCACCAGTTGGGAGGTCCACCGGGACTACCAGGAAGCGCCGGAGAATTCGATCCTGTTCAAGCGCCGTGAGTACATGGACGGCTATATCCACGGCACTCTCGATGCACTGGAGATTCAGCTTGCGCGAGTCTGCTGTGCTAGCGCTCGGACTAGGGCAGTCAAGCGACTGACCGAGGGCCAAGCGGTGAAGCTGAAAAATCTCTGGACGACCTTCTGCTGCCGGTCGTCTCTAAAGAATTCGAGCGGTTGAGGAACATGGGCGATGTGCCGCAGATGTAGCTGGCCAGCGGCACCCGTTAGTGAAAGCCTCTGCAATGCGCTGCTGATTCCGAACCGCCGTCGTTCGGGTCCTGCAGCGGGCACAGCCGAAGGCTGACCTGGCAAGGGTAGTGCTAAAAGGGGAAAAATCTACCGCAAGCGATATTTGACTTGCCCGCGCTGGTTCTAGCCCTTTTAAGATATCTTCTTATAAGACCTTATCGTACATAAGGTACCATTTTATTACACTTTAAAATCTGTAAAAGATTTCTAATGTGCGATCAATGGTATCTTATACATCCATAGGATTTCGCTAGGTGCTACCTTATGAAAAATTTTTTCCCTGTTCAGAGCACCTCTGTGCTTTACCGTATAGGCCTTCTGATGAAGGAAGCGCGTTTGCGCATGGGGATACGGCAGACTGACCTTGCAGAACTAGCTGGAATTTCTCTCCGAGCTGTTCGTCACCTCGAGGGAGGGAAGGCTGAAGGTGTTTCATTGCGCGATTTCATGCTCGCGCTATTTACCGTGGGGATCTCTGACCGAGTTTTCCAAGCACTGCTCGATGATCCTGCACTTGATCTCAACTCTCTAGAAACCAACACCACAAAGCGCGTAAAACTGCCGCGCAGCAACGCGGAGGACTTCTGATGTCTCGCGCTTATATTTACATGGAGTGTCCGGAAACGGGTGAGACTGTGACGCTGGGTAGGCTGACCCTTTCTGGCCGCACGGGAACCTTCGTCTACGCGCCGGAGATCGTGGATGCCAAGGGTTGGGTGCCTGATCCGATACGGTATCCGCTCTCCACTCGACCCATTCAGGTACAAAAGAATGGCGGCGTTCCCGGGTTCATTGATGATGCGATGCCAGATGGCTGGGGAGAACGATTGCTGCGCCGCACCCAAAAGGGAGAACTCACTCCTATCCAGCTCCTGTTGTTATCTCCTAACGAAGATCGCGCCGGAAATATCATGGCAGGCGAAGCTCGCACACCGAGGCCGGGTACAGGCGAAAGACCTATGAAAATGCTTGAGGCCAAAGGGCTCAATCACTTCATAGATGTTTGCGCTGCGATCTATGACAGCCAACTGAGCGCTGAGCAGTTGGAAGCTTTAAAAATACGGGATCAGCGCTCAGCTGTTGGCGGTGCCAGGCCCAAGCGCACATACCGCTTTGATCACAAGCTGATTCTTGCTAAGCCTCGCGATAAATTTGATCACTACGACCTGCCGAAATTTGAGTATGCCTGCATGACCTTTGCGGCTACTAAGGGGATGAATGTCGCCCGAACTGCGCTCCATCAAGGTGAAAAAGGCAACACGTTACTTGTGGAGCGATTTGACCGAAAATGGTCAGAGACTGATGCAAGGTTTCGGCGCATCCCAATGATGAGTGGCTTAACGCTTCTCGATGCCGAATGGCACGCGCAGCGCAACGACGGGTGGATCTATGCGGCGCTCGCCGATGAGCTGTATCGCAGAGGCGCACCAGACTCTGATAGGCAAGAACTCTATAGGCGAATGGCCTACAACGCTCTCGTAGGGAACAGTGACGATCATCCTCGCAACCACGCTGTGATCTGGCAGGGAAAGGCTTGGCGCCTCTCGCCTATGTATGACGTTCTTCCCGTACTGGGAGAGGGGCCTGCACAAGGGCTGTCGATGAGTGTTGGTATGAACGGTACCCTTATAAGTCGAAATAATTTGCTTAGCCAACATAAGCATTTTGCACTGACGGAAGATGAGGCGGTAGGCATATTGGATCAGGTCGCTTCTTGGGAGTCGGAACTGAAAGAGCACTATGCGCAGTATTTGGCTGGGGCTGAGCTGGATGCGGCGGTGGATGCAACAAGCAGCGAAAGATTGCTGGCTTAGAACAGGCTGCGAAGCCCTCGATTGAAATCTTAGTATTGGTGCTTGCTTTATCGTCGAGCATCACCTTTGTCAGTTGCCCCAGCTTGAATCGACAGATTGAACGTCACGTGTGGCGGATACTTCTTTACGACTGCTGTCTTGCCGCAGTCCCAAGCGTTCGCCATTCTTACGGGCATGTCGGTCGAACTCAGAACTACAGGCCATCCAACGAAACCTTAACCCGCTGTGGACGTGCCAACCGCTCTCCCACCTTGACCGATAGAGCCTCATCCTCATCCATTACAGGGATTGTCTCGAAAGGCAAATTTCCACCTTTGGCTACGTACCGAAGTGCTTGACGCATCAGCTCCGCCGGCGTGACACCAAGCTTCTCCAGCTCCTTGTCAGCACGCATTTTCAACTCGTCATCGACGCGAACACTTATCCATGCCATGGAAACGTCCTCAAGAAATGGTCATTGCTCTTCAAGATCTGAGCGCATGCTTTCTGAGCAGCGCTTCACAGGATGCTTGGCTGCCATTGCAGCAGTCTGCATCTTTACAGCCTTCACAGCCCTCATCGCCAGCAAGCTGGCTCCCACAGGTCGGCGGTTTCACGCCGACCCAAGGATGGAGATAGCGCAGGCAAGGCTGAAGGTGTTTTAGCGAGTACACAGCCTAGCCCCTGAGCATGCTCCACACAGCTCCCTCAACTTCACCTCACCTCAAAACGCCGTACTCACCGTCACCGCCATACTCCGCGGATCCCCATAAATCGCCCCGGCATAGAACCCATACCGCGTGTAGTAATGCTTGTCGAACAGGTTATTGACGTTAAGGCTCACCGCCGTCTCATCCGTCACCTGATACTTGGCCATGGCATTCCAGATCGCATACCCCGACCAGTTCACATCGGTCGACCCGCTGCTCACCCCATTCACCGGCTGCCCCGCCGGCGAGGACAATGCGCGGATGTTGCTCTGCGCAGTCACCCCAGCCCCCAGCGTCAAACGCTCGAGCGGGCCGGACAGGCGGTAGGTGGTGGAGGCCTTGAACAGGTGCGACGGATCACTGCGCCCATCGCTGTCCACGCGGCGGAAGTGCAGGTAGGTGTAGCCGGCGTAGACGTTCCAGTTCGGGGTCAGGGCGCCGGCCAGTTCCAGGTCGATGCCGTCGGTTTCCTGGCCAGTGCCGGTCGTATAGGCGGTGTCGCCGGTCGGGGTCAGCAGGTCGCCGTCGGTCACGGCCTTGTTTTCCTGCTTGGTGCGGAAGTACGCCGCCGAGGCGTTCAGGCGGCCGTCGAACCATTCGCCCTTGAGGCCGGTTTCGTAGCTTTGTCCGCGGATCGGCTCGACCTTGCCGCCGGTGCTGGTCTCGGCGCTCTGGGGGGTGAAGATGTCGGTGTAGCTGGCGTACAGCGAGTAGGTGTCGTTGAGGTCGTACACCACGCCCATGTACGGGGTGACGATGCCGTGCTCTTGCTGGCTGCTGCGCACGCCGGCGGTGCTGCGGGTGATGGCGCTGTAGTCGCTGCTGCGCACGCCGAGGATGACCGACAGTGGGTCAGTAACGCTCAGGCGGGTGGCGGCGTACAGGCCTTGCAGGCGGGTGGTGGTCTTGCTGTGCAGGCCGGTCCTGGACGTGAGCATGTCGAAGTCATCGTCCACGTCGTCGTACCAGTTGCTGACCGGGAAGCCGTTGTTGGCGCGGAACTGGCAGCCCACCGAGGGCGCGCTGATGCGGTCGGCGCCGACCAGGGTGCAGCTGTACTGGGGCGACCAGGCGACGGTGCGGCTGTCGTTGTAGCCGACCATGGCCTGGTGGGTGCGGCCGAACAGCTGGAACGGGCCGTCCAGGTCGATCTGCGCGGACTGCTGGGTGGTGTCGGTCGAGCTGTGCAGGCCGTTGAGGATCGCGCCACTGCCGTCCTCGTTCCAGTACCCGCCGAAGCGGCCACGGCCAGCCGAGTTGACCTTGGCCAGGCCGCGGTGGTTGAGCGCATCGCTGCTGCTCTGGGCCACGCGCAGGTCCAGGTTCCAGTCATTGTCGAAGCGGTGCTGCAACGAGCCGAAGGTGGTACGGGTGGTATATTCGCCGAAGCTCCAGCTGGGCACCACGTTGGTGCTGCGTGGCAGGCCGGTCTTGCGGCCGTTGGCGTACCAGATCGGGATGTTCGCGCCCCAGCCGCCGCCGACGACCTTGTTGTACTCGTACTGGAAGCCGGCACCGACGGTGGTGGCGTCGTCCAGGTCGAAGGCGAAGGTGGCCAGGGCGGCGCGGCTGCGGTCGGACTGGTGATCGCGGAAGGAGTCGGCCTCCTGCTGGGTCATCACGAAGCGCGAGCGCAAGCGACCGTCCTCGGACAGCGGCAGGTTCAGGTCGGCGCCCAGGCGACGCTTGTCCCAGCTGCCGTAGGTGGCGTAGGCGCTGCCGCCGAAGGTGCGGGTCGGGGTCTTGCGGATCAGGTCGACCGTGGCCGACGGGTCGCCCGTGCCGCCCAGCAGGCCGTTGGCGCCGCGCACGATGTCGATGCGCTCGTAGAGGTCCATGTTCAGGGCGTTGCCGCCGCCGTTGAAGTCCGAACCGCCCTGAAACTGCAGGCCGTCGACCTTCCAGTTGCTGATGGAGTACCCGCGCGCGCGGTAGTCAGTACGCCCGCCTACCTCGGCCTTGCTGGCGGTGACGCCGGGCGTGGTTTCCAGCGCCTGCTCGATGGTCTGGATCTGCCGGTCGTCCATCTGCTGGCGGGTGATGGTGGTGACCGACTGCGGGGTCTGCCGAGGCGTGAGGTCCAGGCCCGTGGAGCTGCGCGTGGACTCGACGGTATAGCCGATCTGGCCGGCGTCATCGGCGATCAGGGCGCTGTCTTCGATCTGGGTGGCATCCAGTTGCAGGGGCTGGACATCGGCGGCGAACGCGCCGTGGCTGAGGCTCAAGGCGATGCAGGCGGCCAATGGGGTCAGGCGGCTGCCGCCCCGGTTGATGAAGGGTGAGACGGTAATGCGGTTCGATGATGTCATTGGGAAAGCGTCGTATTCGCAGATGATTTTTTGGTAGGATTCTACGAATGCGGCTCTCGGGCTCCATGACGAGCTTGTACGGGGATGTAATCGAACGTAATGAGCGCCAGCATCTTCCAACGAGGCCGTGACCCATGAATGCCACCCTGCTGGTCGTCGACGATGACGACGAGATCCGCGAACTGCTCTGCGACTACCTCAGCGAGGCCGGCCATACCGTGATCGCGGCGGCCGACGGTGTGCAGATGCGCGCCCAGTTGGCGCGGCACAAGGTCGATCTGGTGGTGCTGGACCTGATGCTGCCGGGCGAGGATGGCCTGAGCCTGTGCCGGCACTTGCAGGCGCACCCGGGGCTGGCGGTGATCATGCTGTCGGCCAAGGGCAGCACCCTCGACCGCATCGTCGGGTTGGAAGTCGGCGCCGACGATTACCTGGCCAAACCCTTCGAGCCGCGTGAGCTGATCGCCCGCATCAAGGCCGTGCTGCGCCGCCCCCAGCGGCTCGAATGCGCCGACACCCAGGACGAGACGGTGCAGGCCTTCGCCGGGCATCGGCTGGACTCGGTCAAGCGCCTGCTGACCTTCCCCGATGGCACGACCTTGACCTTGCCGCGCTCCGACCATCGGGTCCTGCGCGAGCTGCTCGAAGCCAGCGAGCGCGTGGTCTCGCGGGATCTACTGACGCGCAGTGCCTTCGGTCGTGACCACCTGCCCGAGGACCGCTCGGTAGACATGTGCGTCAGCCGCCTGCGCCAGCACCTGCAACGCCTCCCGGACAGCGGCGTGCAGATCCTCACCATCCGCAACGAAGGCTACCTGCTGAGCATCGCGCGCGCCGTCGCGGCCAGCTGAGGTGGCCGTCCCTGCCCTGCTCCGCCGCCTGTGGCCGCGGACGCTGTTCGGTCAACTGTTGCTGATCATGGTCAGCGGCACCCTGGTGGTGCAGCTAATGTCCAGCAGCATCTGGTTCGACGTGCGCTTCGCCCAGGTGCTGGAGGCGCCGGTGCGCCTGATGGCGGCGCGGGCCGCTCCGCTCATCGCCCAGGCCGATTGCCATGTGCCCAGCGCCCAAGTGCCGCCGCGCTACCGAGTGCGCTGCGCCGACCGGCTGCCTGCCACGCGCCATGACGATCGGCCCGGTCGGCATCGGATCGAGCTGCTCCTCAACCAGGCACTCACCCACGAGTTGGGTCAGCCACGGGCCGTCCGCTTGCTGCTCGGTGAACTGATCGATGAACAGGGGCGTCCGGTGGTCTGGCACAGCCTGTTCGGTCTGCGCACGGCCCAGGCACACCTGCGCTTCGCGGTGGGGCTGCCGGACGGTCACTGGCTGATCGTCGAGGGTCGTGAACTGCAGGGCTGGAGCGGCGAGTCGGCCTGGGTGCTGATCGGCGACTACCTGCTGCGTGTCTATGTGTTGCGCATCATCGCGGTGCTGGTGGTCTGCCTGGTCGCGGTGCGCTTGTGCCTGCGGCCGCTGCAACGGCTGAGCGAAGCGGCGCGCGGGCTGGGCCAGAACCTGGCGCAGCCGCCGCTACGGCTGGACGGGCCGCACGAGGTGCGTCAGGCGGCGCAGGCGTTCAACGCCATGCAGCAGCGGCTGGTGGGCATGATCCATGACAAGGCCTACTTCCTGGCGGCGGTCTCCCACGACCTGCGCACACCCCTGACCCGCATGCGCCTGCGCCTCGAGCGCCTGCCCGAGGGCGTGGACAAGGACCGCCTGCGCCAGAACGTCGCGCAGATGGACGGCATGATCGGCCAGGTGCTCGATTACCTGCAGGCCGGCGAGCAGCAGAACCTGCAGGTCGTGACTCTGGAACGTCTGGTGAGTCGGGTCTGCGCCGACCTGGCCAGTGCCGACGAGCCCTTGCCGGTGCAAGGCAGCGTAGGTGCTGTAGAAGTGGACGCGCTGATGATGCAGCGCTGCCTGCAGAACCTGATCACCAATGCCCTGCGCTATGGCCGCGAGGTCGGTGTCCGCCTGGAGCGCGAAGCGGGCTGGGTGTGCGTGCACGTGGAAGATCGCGGGCCAGGCATCGATCCGGCCCAGCTGGCGAGCATCGTCGAGCCGTTCGTGCGGGGTGAGGGCTCACGCAATCGGGCCCATGGCGGCTATGGCCTGGGGTTGAGCATCGCCCAGCGGATCGCGGCGAGTCATGGCGGGCAGTTGAGGCTGGCGAATCGGGAAGGCGGCGGGTTGCAGGCGACGGTGAGCTTACCGGTCGAGCCAGAGGCGTGAGAGGTGATCGAGGGAAGGCATGAAGAGGGCCTGAACAGACCGGAATGCCCGAAACACGATGTCCCTTCGATGACGTCGCGACACGCGAAACACGTGCTCGCTCACAGGGACATCGGTGCGGTCGGGGATAGCGTGCTGCAAAACTTCACGCCACCCCGTCCAGAGGATCAGAGAATGCTGATCGGGTATTCGACGAACACGCGCACTTCGTTGCCGTCGTCGTTGTAGCCGTTCTGGCGCACGCTGTTGGAAGTCCGCAGGATCGAGCTGCGCAGCTTGACCGAGAGGTCCTTGGCCGGGCCTTCCTGAACGACGTAGCGCACCTGGTTGAACAACTCGCGCTCCTTGCCTTCGCCGAAGCCGTGGGTGTTGATGTTGTCACCCCGCACGTAGGCGACCTTGTAGCTCAGGCCCGGCACGCCGTAGGCGCTGAAGTCCAGGCCGTAGGCGACCTGCCAGGAGCGCTCGTCCTCGGCGTTGAAGTCGGACCAGTAGGAGTTGGCCAGGTAGATGGTCGAGCCGCCGTCGCCGACGCCGCCACGGTTCTGGTACCAGCCGTAGTTGTAGCCGGTGCTGCCGGTGCTGCGCTGGTGCGCCAGGGTGAACGAGTGCGGGCCGTACGCGTAGGTCGCGGCCAGGCTCCAGATGGTGTTGGAGTCACCGGTCAGGCCGGCTTCACGCTCGTACTTGCTGTCGATGCTGGTCTTGTAGCCGTTGAAGTCCAGGGTCAGTGCCTGATCGTCGGCGATCGCATGGACGTAGTTGACGCCCAGGTAGTGCTTCTTCAGCACGTCCTCGATGTCCGAGGTGTACAGCGAGGCCGACAGGTTGTCGGTGAACTTGTAGCTGCCGCCCAACACGTTGATCGACTTCAGGCCGCCGCTGTCGCGGCTTTCCATGCTCTTGCGCGCTTCCTGGGTGAAGCGGCCGGCGTTCAGCTCCAGGCCGTCGATCTCCTTGGAGGTGATCATGGTGCCCGCGAAGCTTTCTGGCAGCAGGCGCGAGTCGTCGTATTGCAGGACCGGCAGCGACGGCATCATGTCGCCGTACTTGAGCACGGTGTTGGACACGCGGAACTTGATCGCCGCGCCAGCACGCGCCAGGTTGTGCGGGGAGTTGGTCGGCTCGCCGTCGCTCGGCTTGAAGAAGTCGACACCCGCCCCGCCGTTGCGGCCCTTGCCGCCGTCCAGGCGCAGGGCGTACAGGCCGAAGGCATCGACGCCCACGCCCACGGTGCCCTGGGTGAAGCCCGACGCGAAGGTGCCGATGAAGCCCTGGCCCCATTCGGCCTGGTTCGAGGCGCCGTGCTTCTTGTCGCGGTGGATGTAGGCGTTGCGCAGCAGCACGCTGGCGCTGCTGTCTTCGATGAAGCCGTTGCTGGCGGCCTGGTCATTGGCCTGAGCCTGGGTCGCGGCCATCAGCGCCACGGCGACGAGACTGATCCTGGTTTTGAACATGTTGTTTTCCTTGTAGCGAATCAAAAACGCGCTGTTGAACGAAACGCCGGGCCTGACGCCCCTTCGCAGGTTCGACGTTTTACAGGTCTGGACGGGCGGCGCTCGCCGAAGACGGCAGGGGCGCCCACGGTCACAAACCGGTAAGGGTCAACAGGCGGACGCGGCATCCTAGCCGCGCTGAAGCGAAGATGTCAAAAAAACGTGAAAAGCAGAGCGTTATAACCAAAGGTTGGGGGCTTAGCAGAGAAATTACGCGCAGATGCCGACGGGATCGGTGCAATCTGTTTTTTCTGAGAGGGGTGTAGGAAGGGTCTGAGAGTGCAAGCTGCAAGCTAAGAGCTGCAAGCTAAGAGCGTGGCCGATTGGAGCGAGGATAGATAAACGATAGGGCTGAGGGGGGCACCGATGGCTGCCCCCCACACGATCAGCTCGCAGTTTGCAACTTGCCGCTAATGACTCACCCCTTGTACGGCGCCGGTTGCTGTTGGGTCAGGCAATGGATGTTGCCGCCGCCCAGCAGCAGTTCGCGACCCGGGATCATGACCACTTCGTGGTCGGGGAAAAGCGTGGTCAGCAGGGTGCGCGCTTCGGCATCCATGGGGTCGTCGAAGCTCGGAGCGATGATGCCGCCGTTGACGATGAGGAAGTTGACGTAGGAACCGGCCAGGCGCACCGAGGGGTTGCGCTCCTGGCTGCCGGCGATCTGGTCGACGCCGTCGCACTCCTCTTGCGTCGCGTACAGCGGCGCGGGGATGGGCATCTTGTGCACCAGGAACTCACGGCCCTTGGCGTCGCGGCTGGCGTTCAACACCTCGAGGGCGGCGCGGCAGCGGCTGTAGTTCGGGTCCTGCGGGTCGTCGGTCCAGGCCAGCAGCACTTCGCCCGGGCGCACGTAGCAGCAGAAGTTGTCGACGTGCCCGTCGGTCTCGTCGTTGTACAGCCCTTCCGGCAGCCAGACGATAGTGTCCACCGCCAGGTGATCACGCAGAATCGCCTCGATCTGCGCACGGTCCAGGTGGGGGTTGCGGTTGTGGTTGAGCAGGCACTCTTCAGTGGTGATCAACGTGCCCTCGCCGTCCACATGGATCGAGCCGCCTTCGAGCACGAAGCCCTCGGTGTGGTAGCGCTGGCAGCGCTCCATCTCCAGCACCTTGACGCCCACGGCCTGGTCCCGGTTCCAGGGCGCGTACAGGCCGCCCTCGAAGCCGCCCCAGGCGTTGAAGTCCCAGTGCACGCCGCGCACTTCACCGTGGCCGTCGATGACGAAGGTCGGGCCGGTATCGCGCACCCAGGCGTCATCGCTGCTCATTTCGACCACGCGGATGTTGGGCAGGTCGAGGCGGCTGCGGGCGTTTTCGTACTGACCGGCGGACACCCCGACCGTGACTGGCTCGAAGCGGGCGATGGCCTTGGCCAGGGTGATGTGCGCGGCCTGTGCCGCCTTGCCACCCAGGCGCCAGTTGTCGGGGCGCTCGGGCCAGATCATCCACACCTGGCTCTGCGGTGCCCATTCGGCTGGCATGTGGAAGCCGTCGGCACGGGGGGTGGTGGTGAGGGTCTTCATGGGTAACCTCTTCAAGGGCGGCCAGCGGCCAGGCCGAATGGATGAAATGAAAGGCCAAGACTACGCGAATACGTGACCGGGCGTATCGTTTCGGACGCCCCTTTATAGTCGATATTTATCGAGCCTGGAAGCAACAAGACCCCGAAATCTCTGTAAAACCTTTATCTATTACCGATTAAAATCGACAACAAGAACGTCTTCACACCCTAGGCATCAAAGGCTGTCTCACCGTGAAGCGTCGTCTGAATACGGCCAGCCTTGAATAATGCGTGCCGAACGACGACCCTCATGCCTATCAAGAACTGACAGTCAGGCAAGGCAGCACTCCTATGCGAATTCTCATCACCGGCGGCGCAGGTTTCATCGGATCGGCCCTGGTCCGTCACCTGATCAACGACACTTCCCATGAAGTGCTGAACCTCGACAAGCTGACCTACGCCGGCAACCTGGAGTCGTTGAGCAGCATCGCCACCGACACGCGCTACGAGTTCGTGCAGGCCGACATCGTCGACCAGGCGGCGGTCAGCCAGATCCTCGAGCGTTTTCAGCCCCACGCCGTCATGCACCTGGCGGCCGAGTCCCACGTCGATCGCTCCATTGATGGCCCCTCGGCGTTCATCCAGACCAACATCGTCGGCACCTACAGCCTGCTCGAAGCCGTGCGTGGCTACTGGTCGGCACTGCCGGACGCCGAACGCGCTGCCTTCCGTTTCCACCACATCTCCACCGATGAAGTGTACGGCGACCTGCATGGGGTGAACGACCTGTTCACCGAGACCACGCCTTACGCCCCCAGCTCGCCCTATTCGGCCAGCAAGGCAGCCTCGGATCACCTGGTACGCGCATGGCACCGCACCTACGGCCTGCCCGTGCTGCTGACCAACTGCTCGAACAACTATGGCCCCTACCACTTCCCGGAAAAGCTCATCCCGCTGGTTATCCTCAATGCGCTGGAAGGCAAGCCCCTGCCCGTGTATGGCGATGGCCTGCAGGTGCGTGACTGGCTGTTCGTCGAAGACCATGCCCGGGCCTTGTTCAAGGTGGTGAGCGAAGGCCAGGTCGGCGAGACCTACAACATCGGAGGCCACAACGAGCAGAAGAACATCGACGTGGTACGCGGCATCTGCGCCCTGCTCGAAGAGCTGGCCCCGCAGCGTCCCGCAGGGCTGTCCCACTACGCCGACCTCATCACCTTCGTCAAGGATCGCCCTGGTCACGACCAGCGCTACGCCATCGACGCCAGCAAGATCGAGCGCGAATTGGGGTGGGTTCCACGTGAAACATTCGAGAGCGGCCTGCGCAAGACCGTGCAGTGGTATCTGGACAACCTGGAGTGGTGCCGTCATGTGCAGGACGGCAGCTACCAGCGCGAACGCCTGGGCAACAGCGAGCCGAAAGACCTGATCGCCTGATCACGGACGTTCGCCCGACGGGGTCAAGGCAGCCGCCCTGACCGACTGATCCAGGAGTTTTCATGAACCCTACCGCTACGCTCGACATCCTCATCATCGGCCACGACGGCCAGGTTGCCCGTGCCTTGCGCGAGCGCCTGGCGCAGCATCGCCTGCACGCCTGGGGCCGCGCCGATATCGACCTTACCCAGGCAACACAGGTCGGCGATCGCATCCGCCAATTGCGCCCGGACCTGATCATCAACGCAGCGGCCTACACCGCCGTGGACCAGGCGGAAAACGACCAGGCCCAGGCGTTCGCCCTCAACGGTGAAGCGCCAGGGCTGCTGGCTCAGGTCGCCGCCGAGCTGGGCGTGCCGTTCATTCACTACTCGACTGACTATGTGTTCGACGGGCTCAAGTCGGCGCCCTATGACGAAGACGACACCCCCAATCCTTTGGGCGTGTATGGCGAGAGCAAGTGGGCCGGTGAGCAAGCGGTCATGGCCGCCGGCGGTCAGCACCTGATCCTGCGCACCAGCTGGGTCTACTCCAAGCACGGTCGCAACTTCTTCCTCACCATGCAGCGACTGCTGCAGGAAAAGCCCGAGCTGCGCGTGGTCGATGATCAGATCGGCGCGCCAACGTCCGCAGCCACCATCGCTGCCAGCACGGCCTCCCTGATCGAGCGCTGGCAGAATGGCCAGGCAGGTGCCTGGGGCGTCTATCACCTGACGGCCCAAGGCGAAACGTCCTGGTTCGGCTTCACCCAGGCCATCGCCGAACGGCTCACCGCCCAAGGCACGTCGTGCGCTCGGCTGATACCGATTCCTTCCAGCGAGTACCCCACACCCGCCCGACGTCCGCTCAACTCACGACTGAACTGCGACCGACTGCGCGAGCAGTGGCAGGTGACGCAGCCGGATTGGCGGCAGGCACTGGTGGATGCCTTCAACTAGCGCATAATTGCGTCAGACCCTTCTGACGCAAGCTGGCGATGATCTCCATTTCGATACCCCCGCGCCGCCCTCGGTGGCGCAGCCTTGCCCTGCTGGCCGTGTGCCTGGCGCCCCTGCTGTGGCCGCTGCATCACCTGGCCGAGCGCTACTACCAGAGCGAACTGGCCTCGCAGAACCGCCAGACCCTCGACCTGTACGTCGCCAACCTGCTCGGCACCCTGCACCGCTACGAGACGCTGCCGCAGATCCTGGGCGAGCTGCCGGCCCTGCGCACCGCGCTCGCCGACCCGCTCAAGCTCGAGGGGCTGACCAACGCCAACCGCCTGCTCAAGGACATCGCCCGCCAGACCGGCGCCGAGGTGATGTACCTGATGGACGTCAACGGCAACACCCTGGCGGCCTCCAACTGGGACAAGCCCGACAGTTTCGCGGGACGCAACTTCGCCTTCCGGCCCTACTTCATGGAGGCCATGCAAGGTCGCCTGGGGCGGTTCTTCGGTCAGGGCACGACGTCGGCCAAGCGCGGCTATTTCTTCGCC
The DNA here is from genome assembly GCA_001534745.1 of Pseudomonas monteilii. NCBI lineage: Bacteria > Pseudomonadati > Pseudomonadota > Gammaproteobacteria > Pseudomonadales > Pseudomonadaceae > Pseudomonas > Pseudomonas alabamensis. The sequence goes on along the minus strand of CP013997.1, from coordinate 222,925 downwards.
GCCGCAGTGCGCAATGGCGAGCAGGTCATCGGCGTGCTGGTGGTCAAGGTCGACCTGGACCATACCGAGACCCTGTGGGGCCACACCCCGGAACAGCTGCTGCTGACCGACCATAACGGCGTGGTGGTGCTGACCTCGCGCCCGGAGTGGCGATTCCGCGCCACGCGCCCGCTGACCGACGCCGAGCGTGAAGCGGTCGCGGCGATCCAGCCCTACCCCACCAAGTCGCCGCAACCGCTGGAGCTCAAGCCCGACGCCTGGCTGGTACAGAGCGAAGGGATCGCCGAAACCGGCTGGCAGGTGAGCATCCTGGCGCCGCGCACGCTGGTCGATCGCTCGGTGCAGACGGTCATGGCCATCGGCGCAGGGACGTTGCTGGTGCTGATGCTGCTGCTGGGCCTGGCCATGCAGCGGCGGCGCCACTACATCGACCGCATTGACCTGGAGGCCCATGGCCGCCAGGAGCTGGAAAAGCGCGTGGTGGCGCGCACCGCCGACCTCGAAGGGCTCAACGCCCGCCTCAAGGAAGAAGTGCTGGAACGCGAGCAGGCCCAGCAGGACCTGGTGCGCGCCCAGGACGAATTGGTCCAGGCCGGCAAGCTGTCGGTGCTGGGCACCATGTCGGCGAGCATCAGCCACGAACTCAACCAGCCGCTGGCGGCCATCCGCAGCTATGCGGAAAACGCCGAGATCCTGCTCGACCATCAACGCCTGGACGACGCGCGCGGCAACCTCAAGCTGATCGGCGAGCTGACCGGGCGCATGGCCTCGATCATCGCGCACCTGCGGGCCTTCGCCCGACGCGACCGGCATGCACCGGAAAGCGTGGCGCTGCAGCCGGCCCTGGACGATGCCCTGGCGCTGCTGGCCAAGCGTCGGCGGGCCATGGCGGTGGAACTGATCCGCGACCTGCCGGACGCGCCGCTCTGGGTGCAGGCCGGCGAGACCCGGCTGCGCCAGGTGCTCGGCAACCTCCTGGCCAATGCCCTGGATGCCCTGACCGAGAAGGCCAACCCACGGCGCCTGTGGATCAGTGCCGAACGGCGCGACGAGCACGTCTACCTGTACATTCGCGACAACGGCCCTGGCTTCACTCGCCAGGCCCTGGAACAGGCCAAGGAGCCGTTCTTCACCACCAAGACACGCACCCAGGGCCTGGGCCTGGGGCTGGCCATCTGCGACAGCCTGATGCGCGCGCTGGGTGGGGAACTGCTGCTGGCCAACCACCCGGAAGGCGGCGCCCTGCTGACCCTGCAACTGCGGGTCGCCAAGCCCGGCGCCAGCCTGCCATCTTCGGAGGACCCTTCGGCATGACACCCGGAGACATGATCGACAGTCACGTCCAGGTGATCCTGGTGGACGATGACCCGCACCTGCGCCGTGCCTTGAGCCAGACCCTCGACCTGGCCGGCCTCAAGGTGGTCACCCTGGACAGCGCCCAAGGCCTGGTCGAGCGGATCGAGACCGACTGGCCCGGCGTGCTGGTCAGTGACATCCGCATGCCCGGCATCGACGGCCTGCAGCTGCTCGAACGGGTGCACGCCCGTGACCGCGAGCTGCCGGTGCTGCTCATCACTGGCCATGGCGATGTGCCCCTGGCGGTGCAGGCCATGCGGGCCGGCGCCTACGACTTCCTGGAAAAGCCCTTCGCCAGCGACGCGCTGCTCGACAGCGTACGGCGGGCACTCGATGTGCGCCGGCTGGTGCTGGAGAACCGCAGCCTGCGCCTGGCACTCAGCGACCGGCAGCAACTGGCGACCCGCCTGGTGGGCCAGTCGCCGTCGATGCTGCGCCTGCGCGAGCAGATCGGCGCCTTGGCCGGCACCCGCGCCGACGTGCTGATCCTGGGCGAGACCGGCGCCGGCAAGGAGGTCGTGGCCCGTGCTCTGCACGACCTGTCGGCCCGGCGCAGTGGGCCTTTCGTGGCGATCAACGCCGGCGCGCTGGCCGAATCGGTGGTCGAGAGCGAGCTGTTCGGACATGAGCCGGGAGCGTTCACGGGTGCGCAGAAGCGTCGCATCGGCAAGTTCGAGTTCGCCAACGGAGGCACCCTGTTCCTCGACGAGATCGAGAGCATGAGCCTGGATGTGCAGGTCAAGCTGCTGCGTCTGCTGCAGGAGCGCGTGGTCGAGCGCCTGGGCGGCAACCAGTTGATCCCGCTGGACATCCGCGTGATCGCCGCGACCAAGGAAGACCTGCGCCAGGCCGCCGACCAGGGCCGCTTCCGCGCCGACCTGTACTACCGACTGAACGTCGCCTCGTTGCGCATCCCTGCCTTGCGCGAGCGCGGTGACGACATCCTGATGCTGTTCCAGCACTTTGCCGATGCGGCCAGCCAACGCCATGGTCTGCCGCCCCATGACGTGCAGCCTGCCCAGCGCGCCCTGCTGCTGCGCCATGCCTGGCCGGGCAACGTGCGTGAATTGCAGAATGCCGCCGAGCGCTTCGCCCTCGGCCTGGAGCTGGCCCTCGATGGGCAGGCGCCGCTCGATGAGGCGCCCGTCAGTACCGCCACCCAGTCCGACGGGCGCCTGAGCGAGCAGGTAGAGCAGTTCGAGCGGACGTTGATCGTCGCTGAAATGGCGCGCTCGCACACCTCCCTGCGCAGCCTGGCCGAAGCCTTGGGCATGCCGCGCAAGACCTTGCACGACAAGCTGCGCAAACATGGCCTGAGCTTCACCGACGGCCACGCCCAGGACGATCAGGAGGAACCCCGGTGAACCGCCAGACATGCCTCGACTTGCAGGCCTTGCTGCACGACGACATTCCGCTGACGAAACACATGGGGCTGGAGGTGCTGGGCTGGGACGCCCGTGCGCTGCGCCTGGGGCTGCCGCTGGCCGCCAACGTCAACCACGCGCACACCATGTTCGGCGGCAGCCTGTACTGCGTCGCCGTGCTGGCCGGCTGGGGCTGGTTGCATCTTCGCCTGCGCGAGGCCGGGATCGACGATGGGCACATCGTCATCCAGGAGGGCCAGATCAGCTACCCGCTACCGGTCACCGGTGCGGCGGTCGCCGTGTGCGAGGCGCCGCCTGACGAGGCCTGGGACCGGTTCGTCAAGCTGTACCAGCGGCGTGGGCGTGCGCGGCTCGCCCTCGACACCGTCGTGCTCAATGCCGGTGACCCGAGGCCTGCCGTGACCTTCAGCGGGCACTACGTGCTACACCGTTGAGGCCAGTGTCAGCAGGGTCTGGCGCCACGGGGCCGCAGCGGGCAGCGCCAGGAAGTGCGCGTTGAGCAACGACTCCCGGGGCGGATAGGCGAAGCGCCGGCCTTCGAGGTCGAGCACTTCGCCACCGGCGCCTTCGAGCACGCCCTGGGCTGCGGCGGTGTCCCACTGCGAGGTCGGCGCCAGGCGCGGGTAGCAGTCGGCAGCTCCCTCGGCCAGCAGACAGAACTTCAACGAACTGCCGATGTTGGCCAGCGTCAACTCCCCCAGCGCATCGCCCAGTCCGGCCAGCAAGGCTTCCTGCCGAGGGCTGGAGTGACGGCGGCTGGCGACCACCGTGAACCGCTCGCCCGCCGGTGGCTGGCGCCGGACGCGAATGGGCCGCTCGACATCGCCCGCGTCGGCCCGCCAGGCGCCCAGGCCACGTCCACCGTGGTAGCTGCGGCCATTGACCGGCATCACCACCACCCCGAACACCACCTCGCCGCGCTCGACCAGGGCGATGTTGACGGTGAACTCTTCGCTGCCGGCGATGAACTCCTTGGTGCCGTCGAGTGGGTCCACCAGCCACCAGCGTGTCCAGCCTTCGCGCTGGGCGAGCGGGATGTCGCAGTCTTCCTCCGACAGCACGGGAATGTCCGGCGCCAGCGCGTTCAGACCGGCCTCGATGACCGCATGGGCCGCCAGATCGGCGGCCGTCACCGGGGAGTCGTCGGCCTTGGCGGTCACCGCCACGCCGGCGCGCCAGAACGGCATGATCGCCTCACCGGCACGACGTGCCAGGGTGACGACGGCCTGCATCAGGTCGCGATCGTCACTCATGCGAACAGCCCCCGTTGCGTCAGCAGGTCACGGACCAGGTACAGCGCGGCCAACGCCCTGCCCTCGGAGAACTGCGGGTGCGTGGCCAGCGACGACAGCTCGCGCAGGTCGACCTTGTCCACCCGCATCGGCTCCGGTTCGTCGCCTTCCAGGCGCTCTTCATAGAGGTCGGTGGCCAGCACCACCTGGATCTTCTGGCTCATGTAACCGGGCGACAGCGACAGCTCGGTCAGGTGCTCCAGCTGGCGTGCACCGAAGCCGGCTTCCTCCTTGAGTTCACGGTTGGCGGCCGCCAGCACGTCCTCGCCCGGCTCGATCAGGCCCTTGGGCAGGGACAGCTCGTAGCTGTCGGTGCCGCCACAGTATTCCTCGATCAGCACGGCATGCGCTTCATCGAGCATGGCCACGATCATCACCGCGCCATGGCCCGTGCCGCTGCCGACCAGCCGCTCGTAGGTCCGCTCGGTCCCGTTGGTGAAACGCAGTTGCACGGCTTCGACTCGGAACAGGCGACTGCTGGCGACGATCTCGCGACCGAGCACGGTGGGTTTCTGGCGCATGGGAACGGCTCCTTGGCATGAACGGGTTACTATACCGTGGCTTGCCGACCGATCGAGAACTTCACATGCCTCTTCTGAACTGGACGTCCATCGATACCGTGCTGCTGGACATGGACGGCACCCTGCTCGACCTGCACTACGACAACCAGTTCTGGCTGGAGCACCTGCCGGCCCGCTATGCCCAGGTGCACGGTGTGAGTCGGGCCATGGCCGAACTGGAACTGCAACCGCTGTTCGAGCGCAATGCAGGCACCCTCAACTGGTACTGCCTGGATTTCTGGAGCCGCGAGCTGAACCTGCCGATCCGCGAGCTCAAGCGCGAGATCGCCGACCTGATCGCCTTGCGCCCGGACGCCGACGTGTTCCTGGCGGCCGTGCGCGACGCAGGCAAGCGCGTGGTGATGATCACCAATGCCCACCGTGATTCGCTGTCGCTGAAGCTGGAGCGGGTGGAGCTGGCGCCCTACTTCGAGCGCCTGATCAGCTCCCATGACTATGGCTTCCCCAAGGAAAGCCCACAGTTCTGGGACGCCCTGCAGGCGGACATCGGCTTCATCCCCGCGCGCAGCCTGTTCATCGACGACACCTTGGCGGTCCTGCGCAGTGCCCAGCGCTTCGGCGTGGGCCACCTGCTGGCCGTGCGCGAGCCGGACAGCCGGCGCGGGCCGCGCGACACCGAGGAGTTCGCGGCCGTGGAAAATTACCGGGCGGTGCTCGAGGGGCTGTAGCCGCGTCGGCAGGCCACGCGACCACCGTCCATCGACGGCGTCTATCACGGTATCGAGTCAAGCGATTAGACGGGTTGTCCATTGAGGCATACGCTTGATCGAGTGATAAACGCCGCCGGTGATCCGTTGTCATGAACAGCACACTTCCGGTCTGCGCGGCATCCACGTCCTTCGCCCTGCCTGCCGCTCGCAGCACCTACGACTATCATCCCCTCGACGCACAGGCTGCCGAGGCGACACCGCTCGCCGAGGAAGTGGCCCTGGCCATCGCCTACAACGGGCTCAACCAGGCCGTCATGCTGGTCAGCCCCACCGACCTCGAGGATTTCGTGGTCGGCTTCAGCGTCGGCAGTGGCATCGTCGCCGACCTGTCCGACCTGTACGACCTTACGCTCTCGGGCAGTGGCTCAGCGCTCTATGCCGACGTGCAGATCTCCAGCCGCGCCTTCTGGGCGCTGAAAGATCAGCGCCGCCAACTGGCGGGCACCAGCGGCTGTGGCCTGTGCGGGGTCGAGGCCCTGGAGCAGGCCCTGCCTGAGCTGAGCGCGCTGCCCGGCGCCTCGCTGCCTCCGGCGGCCTGGCTGCAAGGCCTGCGCCAACGGATCGAACCGTTCCAGGTGCTGGGTCAGGACTGCGGCGCCGTGCATGCGGCCCTGTTCATGGATGCCCAGGGCGAACTGCTGCTGGGCCGTGAAGACATCGGTCGACACAACGCCCTGGACAAGGTGATCGGTGCCCTGCTGCGTCAGGGTGTCGAGACGGCCGGCGGCCTGGCGATCGTGACCAGCCGCTGCAGCCTGGAACTGATCCAGAAGGTCCTGCGCGCCGGTATCCAGACCCTGGTCAGCCTGTCCGCGCCGACCGGCCTGGCCACACAGTGGGCGCGCCGCCACAACCTCAACCTCATTCATTTGCCCAAACACAGTGCACCGCGGGTATTCAGCCCCGTGAGGGAGCCGTGATCGCCATGACCACTCATCAGCAACTTCCCCAGACCCGCTCCAACCCCCGCTACAAGCCCTACGCTGGCCCGGCCGGCGGCTGGGGCGCGCTGCGCAGCGTGGCCAAGGCCTGGGTCGGCAGCGACAACGCGCTGAAGAACATCCGCGCCCTGCTCAAGACCAACCAGAACGGTGGCTTCGATTGCCCGGGCTGCGCCTGGGGCGACTCGCCCGAAAGCGGCATGGTCAAGTTCTGCGAGAACGGCGCCAAGGCCGTCAACTGGGAGGCCACCAAGCGCCGGGTCGACGCAGCCTTCTTCGCCAAGCACAGCGTGAGCGCGCTGCTCGAGCAGAGCGACTATTGGCTGGAATACCAGGGCCGTCTGACTGACCCCATGGTCTACGACCCTCAGACCGACCGCTACCAGCCGATCGACTGGGACGGTGCCTTTGCCCTGATCGCCCAGCACCTCAAGGGGCTGGAAAGCCCTGACCAGGCCGAGTTCTACACCTCGGGCCGGGCCAGCAACGAGGCCGCGTTCCTCTACCAGCTGTTCGTGCGCGCCTATGGCACCAACAACTTCCCCGACTGCTCGAACATGTGCCACGAAGCCAGTGGCGTGGCGCTCGGCCAGAGTGTCGGCGTGGGCAAGGGCACGGTGACCTTCCACGACTTCGAGCATGCCGATGCGATCTTCGTCTGGGGTCAGAACCCGGGCACCAACCACCCGCGCATGCTCGATCCGCTGCGTGACGCGGTCAAGCGTGGTGCCCAGGTGGTCTCGGTCAACCCGCTCAAGGAGCGTGGCCTGGAGCGCTTCCAGCACCCGCAGAACCCGCTGGAGATGCTCACCAACAGCGACCGGCCGACCAACACCGCCTACTTCCGTCCAGCCCTGGGCGGTGACATGGCATTGTTGCGCGGCATGGCCAAGTTCCTCCTGCAATGGGAACGCGAGGCCCAGGCCAAGGGTGAGCCGGCGATCTTCGACCACGCCTTCATCGCCGAGCACGGCCATGGGATCGAGGCCTACCTCGACGCGGTCGATGCCACGCCGTGGGAGCACATCGAGGCGCAGTCCGGCCTGACCCTGGCCGAGGTCGAGCAGGCCGCACGGATGTACTGCAAGGGCAAGCGGGTGATCATGTGCTGGGCGATGGGCATCACCCAGCACCGTCACTCGGTGCCGACCATCCAGGAAATCGTCAACGTCATGCTGCTGCGCGGCAACCTGGGCGTGCCTGGCGCAGGCCTGTGCCCGGTACGTGGCCACAGCAACGTGCAGGGCGACCGCACCATGGGCATCAACGAGCGCCCGCCGGTGGTGCTGCTGGACAACATCGAACGCCGCTTCGGCTTCACCGTGCCGCGTGAGAATGGCCACAACACCGTCGAGGCAATCCACGCCATGCTCGAAGGCCGCGCCAAGGTCTTCATCGGCCTGGGCGGCAACTTCGCCCAAGCGACCCCGGATACCGCGCGTACCCACCAGGCCCTGCGCAACTGCGACCTGACCGTGCAGATCAGCACCAAGCTCAACCGCAGCCACCTGGTGCACGGCAAGCAGGCGCTGATCCTGCCGTGCCTGGGGCGGACCGACATCGACCGTCAGGTCGAAGGGCCACAGGCCGTCACCGTGGAAGACTCCTTCAGCATGGTGCACGCCTCCAATGGCCAGCTGCAGCCGCTGTCCAAGGCGATGCGCTCGGAACCTGCCGTGGTAGCGGGCATCGCCGCCGCGACCCTGGGCAACTACCCTATCGACTGGCACTGGGCCGTGGCCGACTACGACCGCATCCGCGAGCTGATCGCCGACACCATCCCAGGCTTCGCCGGGTTCAACGAGCGCCTGCTCGAGCCAGGCGGTTTCTACCTGGGCAACACGGCCGGTTCACGGGTCTGGAAGACCCCCACGGGCAAGGCCAACTTCAAGGCCAACCTGCTGCCGGACACCTTGATCGACGCACGCGTGCTTGCCAGCGGCCAGGTGCCGGATCTGGTCATGCAGTCGATGCGCTCCCACGACCAGTACAACACCACCATCTACGGCCTGGACGACCGCTACCGTGGCGTACGCGGCCAACGTGATGTGATCTTCGTCAACGAGGCGGACATCATGCGCCTGGGCTTCGTGCCGGGGCAGAAGGTGGACATCGTGTCGTTGTGGGGCGACCAGGTCGAACGACGGGTCAATGGTTTCACGCTGTTGGCGTTCGACATTCCGGGTGGTCAAGCAGCGGCTTATTACCCTGAAGTCAATCCATTGGTGCCGTTGGATAGTATTGGCGATGGCAGTCATACCCCCACGTCGAAGTTCGTGGCCATTCGCCTGGAAGCCCCTCGCGACACCGGGCGTATTGTGTAAAACTTATGTAAAGCGCAAACAAGAACCCCCTCGTGAAAGAGGGGGTTTTTAAGTAAGGCAACCCGTTAAGACCGGGGCTTTCGAATAAAGTTTCAGTGCAAAAACAATAACCTGACAAACTGTTAGTGCAACGGGTTATTCGTCGGTTTTTGGTTGCCAGTTTCAACGTCGCACTTCACATTCGCCTCGTCAATTACATGAGGCTTTCTCAATGAAGAAGTACTCCTCGATTCTTTTGTTGTCCTTTGGCCTGTTCAGTGGTGCCGTCATGGCGGGTGGCAACACCGAAGCCGGTGTCGGTGGCGCATTGGGTGGGGTACTCGGCTCCGTCGTGGGCCAGTCGATCGGTGGCAGCACCGGTTCGGCCATCGGGGCCGGCCTGGGTGGCGCAGCCGGCAGTGCCGTCGGTGCCGACAAACGCCAGCGCGGTGAAGCCGCCATTGGCGGTGCCCTGGGTGCAGCCGGTGGTAACGTGGTCGGGCGCAGCGTAGGCGGCAACACCGGCAGCCTGATCGGTGCAGCGGCAGGCGGTGGCGCTGGCGGTGCCCTGGGCAACTACATGGGTAACAAGGCCGACCAGGACGATCGTCGCGATCGCCGTGGCTATGACAACCGTCGCCATGATCGCGGTCATCACTACGGCCATCGCAAGCACAAGCGCCACTGGCGCCATCGCTGAGGGCAGCGCCCGACCGGCGCAGGCTTGCAGCCGGTCAACGCCCTACAAGGCCCGCAGCGCCTCTTTCAGCCCTTCTGGTAACCGCGCCGGCTCGCCGCTGGCGCGATCGACGAACACCTGCACCCACCTGCCCGTAGCGCAGGCCTGGTCCTCGCCCTGACGAAACAGCACCAGTCGATATTCCACGGTACTGCCGCTGGCGCCCAAGATACCCAGTCCCACCTCGAGTTCGTCCGGGAAGCCGGGCAGTGCCAGGAAGTCCGCCGAGGTGTGGATCACGAAGGCCGCCAACGCCCCTTCACGCAGGTCGAGCCCGGCCCGTTGCAGCAAGAACGCCTGCACGGCGGACTCGAAGCAGGCGTGCACGGCTGCGCCCGACAGGAAGCCATTGGCGTCGTTGTCCTGGTAACGGCTGGTGAGGGTATGGAAGTAACCGCAATCGGTACGGGAGGGAGCATCGATCATGGAGGGCGCCCTATGGGTCAGAGGGTGTCCGGGTGGCTGCTGCGCAGCCAAATCGCTGGCAAGCCAGCTCCCACAAGGCACGTGGCACCTGTGCGTGCCTTGTGGGAGCTGGCTTGCCAGCGATGGGCCGCCGGGCGGCCCTGGGTGCTTCAACCCGACGGCCTCAGTGACTGAGCCGTCGGGCAATTCAGCAGTGTCTTACAGCTGTGGGCCCGCAGCCGTGATGGCGTCGGAGACTTCGAACTTCTTGAAGTTCTCGATGAACAGCTTGGCCAGGCCCTTGGCAGCTTCGTCGTAGGCAGCCGGGTCAGCCCAGGTGTTGCGTGGGTTGAGCAGGTTGGTCTCGACGCCCGGCACGGCTTTCGGCACGTCCAGGTTGATGATGCCCAGGTGCTCGGTCTCGGCACCGACCAGCGCGCCGCTCTGGATGGCCGCGATCACCGCACGGGTGGTCGGGATGTTGAAGCGCTTGCCGACGCCATAGCCACCACCGGTCCAGCCGGTGTTGACCAGGTAGACCTTCGAACCGAAACCATTGATCCGCTTGATCAGCAGTTCGGCGTATTCACCGGCCGGACGCGGGAAGAACGGTGCGCCGAAGCAGGTGGAGAAGGTCGACTTGATGCCGCTGCCCGACCCCATCTCGGTGGAACCGACCAGAGCGGTGTAGCCGGACAGGAAGTGGTAGGCCGCCTGCTCGTTGTTCAGGATCGACACCGGAGGCAGTACGCCGGTCAGGTCGCAGGTCAGGAAGATGACCGCGTTCGGCTCGCCGCCCAGGTTGGCGTCGGAGCGCTTGGCAACGTGCTCGAGCGGGTAGGCGGCACGGCTGTTCTGGGTCAGGCTGACGTCGGTGTAGTCGGCGTGCTTGGCGTCATTGATGATGACGTTTTCCAGCACCGCACCGTGCTTGATGGCTTTCCAGATGACCGGCTCGTTCTTCTCGGACAGGTCGATGCACTTGGCATAGCAACCGCCTTCCATGTTGAACACCACGCCTTCGCCCCAGCCGTGCTCGTCGTCACCGATCAGGTAACGGCTTTCGTCGGCCGACAGGGTGGTCTTACCGGTGCCGGACAGGCCGAAGAACAAAGTGACGTCGCCGTCTTCGCCAATGTTGGCAGCGCAGTGCATCGGCAGCACGTCGGCCGCTGGCAGCAGGAAGTTCTGCACCGAGAACATGGCTTTCTTCATTTCGCCGGCATAGCGCATGCCCGCGATGAGCACTTTCTTCTGAGCGAAGTTGATGATCACGCAGCCATCGGAGTTGGTGCCATCACGCTCGGGCACGCACTCGAAGTTGGCCACGTTGAGGATCTGCCACTCATCACGGCCTGCCGGGTTGTACTGGGCAGGATTGATGAACAGGCAACGGCCGAACAGGTTCTGCCAAGCAGTCTGGGTGGTCATCTTGACCGGCAGGTAGTGCTCGGCTGCCGCCCCTACGTGAACGTAGGAAACGAAGTGGTCCTGAGCAGCGTTGAACGCCTCGACGCGGTCCCACAGGGCATCGAACTTGTCGGCCGGGAACTTGCGGTTGATCGGGCCCCAGGCGATGGCCTCGGTGGTGCTCGGCTCGTCGACGATGAAACGATCGGCTGGCGAACGCCCGGTACGGTGGCCGGTTTGCACGACCAGCGCACCCGTGTCAGCCAACTCCCCTTCACCGCGAGACAGCGCTTCTTTTACCAGATCATCGACATTCAGGTCGGTGTACACGGTGTTGTTGGCTTGCGTCATGAGAATACCCTATCAGGCCTGCGGCCGAGTGTTCCAAACGTTTTGTAGTCGTCTGTTCCAAACTACTACAGCGAAAAAAAGTGGCCGGATTATGCCAGAAACGCCCAAAAAAAGTAGACCCCTCCTGTCAGAACAGCCGCTTAGCGCTGCATGACAGGAGAATCCCCTGAGATTAAACGTTTCAGTGACGAGTTTCTGACGGCGCTTCTGTCCCGCCCCCTGCAAACAGTTGGCGAATATCGGCTTCATCGAATACATAGCGCTCGTTGCAGAACTGGCAATCGACTTCGACGCGGTTGTTCAGTTCATGGACGAGGGCCAGTGCATCGGCTTCGCCCAGGCTGATCAGGGCATTGCCGGAACGCTCGCGGGAGCAGCTGCAACGGAAGCGCAGCGGGTGGGTCTCGAAGAGGCGGACGGCTTCGTCGTGGTACAGGCGATGCAACAGGGTCTGGTTGTCGAGCGTCAGCAGCTCTTCGTGCGACAGGGTCGTGGCCAGGGTCGTGACGTGCTGCCAGCTGGCGGCACGGTCGTCCTCGTCGCGCTCACGGTCGACCGGCAGCTGTTGCAGCAACAGGCCACGGGCATGCTCGCCATCGGCATCGAGCCAGAAGCGCGTATTCACTTGCTGCGACTGCACGAAGTAGTTGGTGAAGCATTGGGACAGGTCGTCGCCGTCCAGGTCGACGATGCCCTGGTAACGCTGGCCCTTGACCGGATCGATGGTCAAGGTCAGGTCACCGGCCGGCATCATCTGGTGCAGGGTGGCATCGTCGGCGATCTGCTCGGCCTCGTAACGGGCCATGCCACGGATGTCGCGCTCGCTGGAGCACTCGACCATCAGCAAGGGAATCGGTCCCGACGAGCGCGCCTGCAAGGTCATGATGCCGTCGAACTTCAGCGTGCCGACCAGCAGCGCAGCAGCGGCCATGAGCTCGCCGAGCAGCAGCGCGACCGGGCGCGGGTAGGGATGGCGCGCCAGGACTTCGGCGTAGCTGCGGTCCAGCTCCACCCACTCGCCGCGCACATCGCGGTCATCGAAGATGAAACGTTGGGTGAAATCGGTCTCGGGAATATCGTGCATGAGTTCTGGGTATCTGAAAATGATGACAAAATGTTTGCAGCTCGATGACGAGCCCGTTTTGGCGCCCTCGTGGCGTCTCGAATCCCTGCGTGTAATGGAAGGTATCTTATGGACAATCGGCCACTGTTCCAAGCCAAGTGGTCTTGGGGGCCGTTGGCAGCCTGTACCCTGCTGCCCATCGCTCTACTGTGTTTCTGGTTATGGCCACTTGGCCAGATGTTGTGCACCGCATTCGACGAATGGCTGTTCCACAGCCTCAACGCGCCGCTGACCGACCATGTCGTCTGGCGCTCCATCTGGACGGTGGGCAGCCTGCGCCCGTTCGACATCGTCGTGGGGCTGATCCTGCTGGGGCTGCTGATCAAGGGCAACTGGGTGTTCAAGGCCTGCCAGGTTCGCGAAGCCTTCTTTGGCTTTCTGGTCACGCTGATCCTGTTAGTGGTGATTCGCGCGCTGTTTTCCAAGTGGACCGACGCGATGGGCTGGCAACACGAGAGCCCTTCGATGGTGCTGCCCGACGCCGTGCGCCTGAGCGATTTCTATCCGCACCTGGAATCGCGCTGGGAACTCAAGGACCGTTCCGGCCAGAGTTTCCCGGGTGACCATGCCTCGGTGCTGCTGATCTGGGCCCTGTTCATGAGCCTGTTCAGCCGCCGTGTCGGGCAGTACCTGGTGATCTGGGGCCTGGCCGTGCTGTTCATGCTGCCGCGCCTGGTCGCCGGCGCCCACTGGGGGCAGGACGACTACATCGGTGGTCTGCTGATGGCGATCCTGGCCTTGGGCTGGAGCTGCTACACCCCCCTGGCGGCCAAGGCCAGCGCGGCCCTGCTGCGCTGGACGTCCGGGTTGTTCGCGCTGCTGGCGCGGCTGCCACTGGTCAAGTGCCTGAGCGTGGTCAAGACGCCACGTGGATGACCCAGGGGCGCCTGGACGCCCCTTCGCGTCAGTCGTGACTGCCGTGCAGTTGATGAATCTGACGCCGCTGTTTCTTGGTCGGGCGCCCCTCGGTGGTCACACCGAGCGCCCCGGCCTTGCGCAGGTCCGCCGCCTGCTGACGGCGCTTGATGCTGTCCTCGGTTTCCTCGTACAGCGTCTGGGCCTCCGGCGCGCCGCGGCGTACCACGGAGAGCGCCTTGACCACCACCGTGCGCTCATCGAAGCCGGTGCGCAGCACGAAGTGGTCGCCGATGCGCGGTTCCTTGCCCGGCTTGCAGCGCTCGCCCCGACAGTGCACCTTGCCGCTTTCGATCGCCGCCTTGGCCAGGGCACGGGTCTTGTAGAATCGCGCCGCCCATAGCCATTTATCCAGACGGACCTTGTCGTCTTCTTCCGGCTTTTGCGCCATCTCGCTTCCTCGAATGCTGTCTGTCACAGAACTGTACTACTGTCGGTGGCGAATGCAAAAACGCTCTGCCGTGCTTTACAGTGCCCACCTGCATTCACAGGGTTATGCATTCGTGAAAACATTTGACCACCTGAGTGTGATCGGCCTGCGCGAGTGGGTGGCCCTGCCGCTGCTCGGCCTGGCCGGTCTGCGCGCCAAGGTCGACACCGGGGCCAGCACTTCCGCCCTGCATGCGACGGACATCGAGCCGTTCGAACGAGACGGCCAGCCGTGGGTCAGATTCACTGCCCACCTCGGTTCGATCGTGCAGCTGCGGCATCGCCGCTGCGAAGCGCCCCTGGTGACCATGAAGACCATCAAGAGCTCGAACGGCCACGCCCAGCATCGCTACGTGATCCGCACGCCCCTGGCATTGGGCGATCGGGTCTGGGACGTCGAGTTCACGCTGACCTGTCGCAAGACCATGCGCTATCGCCTGCTGCTGGGCTCCAAGGCGTTGGTCCAGGGCCAGCTGGTGGTCAACCCGGGTCTGAAGTACGTCCAGGATAAACCGGCCTTTCCGGTTTCAACCATTCCAGCCACAGGTGCTGCATGAAGATCGCTGTGCTTTCGCGTAACCCGCGTCTGTATTCAACCCGCCGCCTGGTCGAAGCCGGTACTCAACGCGGCCATGAAATGGTGGTGATCGATACCCTGCGCGCCTACATGAACATCGCCAGCCACAAGCCGCAGATCCACTACCGGGGCAAGCCCCTGGAAGGCTTCGATGCGGTGATCCCGCGCATCGGCGCCTCGGTGACCTTCTACGGCTGCGCGGTGCTGCGGCAGTTCGAGATGATGGGCGTGTTCCCGCTCAACGAATCGGTCGCCATCGCCCGCTCGCGGGACAAGCTGCGCTCGCTGCAGCTGCTGTCGCGACGGGGCATCGGCCTGCCGGTCACCGGCTTCGCCCATTCGCCCGACGACATTCCGGACCTCATCCAGATGGTCAACGGCGCGCCCTTGGTGATCAAGGTGCTGGAAGGGACACAGGGCATCGGTGTGGTGCTGTGCGAGACCACCAAGGCCGCCGAATCGGTGATCGAGGCCTTCATGGGCCTCAAGCAGAACATCATGGTCCAGGAATACATCAAGGAAGCCGGCGGCGCCGACATCCGCTGCTTCGTGGTGGGCGACAAGGTCATCGCCTCCATGAAGCGTCAGGCCAAGCCTGGCGAGTTCCGCTCCAACCTGCACCGCGGTGGTGTCGCCAGCCTGATCAAGATCACCCCCGAAGAGCGCATGACCGCCATCCGTGCCGCCAAGGTCATGGGCCTGAGCGTCGCCGGTGTGGACATCCTGCGCTCCAATCACGGGCCGTTGGTCATGGAGGTCAACTCGTCGCCCGGGCTGGAGGGCATCGAAGTCACCACCAGCAAGGACGTCGCCGGCATGATCATCGAGCACCTGGAAAAACACGGCGGGCCGAACCAGACCCGCACCAAGGGCAAGGGCTGACTCCGGGCCCTGCCAGTCACCTCGCCTGGCAGGGTCGGACCCAGGGCGGCAGCTCAGACCGCATCGCGCGGCAGCAACAGCCCCAACGGCAGACGGACACGGGCTTCGATCCCCCCGCCCGAGCGGTTGCGCAGCTCGACGTTGCCGCCATGCTGCGCGGCGATGCGCTTGACGATGGCCAGGCCCAGCCCGGTGCCCTTGCCACTGCGGGCCCGATCGCCGCGGATGAACGGGTTGAAGATGGTCTCCAGCTCCGACGGGTCGATGCCCGCGCCTCGGTCGAGCACGCTCAGCACCACGTAAGGGGCGCCCTGGTCCCCGGACACGGACGCGGCGACCTCCACGGCCTCGCCCGCGTGATACAGGGCATTGCCTACCAGGTTGGTCAGCATGCGCTTGACCGAGACCCGGCGCAGCGGGAAGGGTGGGATGGGTTCCAGGCACAGCCGTACGCGCTCCTCCGGCTGATTGAACGGCGCCACCACCTCGTGCACCAGGCTCACCAGATCGACCTCCTCGACCGGCTCGTCGCGTCCATCACGGATGAAGGCCAGGAACTGGTCGAGGATGGCGTCCATGTCTTCGATGTCGCGCACCATGCCGTCGGTCAGCTCGCTCTCGCTGGGCAACAGGGAGAGGGACAGGCGCAACCGTGTCAGCGGCGTGCGCAGGTCGTGCGACACGCCTGCCAGCATCAGCTCACGCTCCCGTGCGGCCTGCTCGACATCCTCGGCCATCTGGTTGAACGAGCGGTACACCTCGGTCATTTCACTGGGCGTGTCGCTGATCGGCAGACGGACACTGCGCCCCTGCCCCAGCTGGCGTGCGGCGAACACCAGGCGCTTGAGCGGCTGGTTGAGCTGACGCACGAAGATCCAGGCCGACGCGGTGGAGAGCAGGCCGATGGCCAGGAACCAGCCCAGCACGTTCCAGATCTTCTGCCCACGGAGCGGGTGCGGATACAGCGGCACCTTCAGCCAGCCAGGCCCCAGGCTGGGCGCATTGACCCAGAGCGCGGGCGGTGCGTGGATGCGCAGGCGCACCTCGGTGTCCTCGCCCAGCTCGGCCTGCATCTGGCGCTGGTAGATCTCGCTGTAGGGCCAGTGCTGCTCGCCCTCGGGCACGCCCGCGCCAGTGACCCGGATCAGGCCCGCGGCCTCGGCGATCTGGTCGCGGTTTTCCTCGTCGGCCGCCCAGTAGGCACGCAGGGTCAGGGCCACGCCATGGCTGTACTGCCGATCGACGAGCACGTCTTCGTTCATCAGCAGGTAGACCAGAGTCAGGGCCTTGGAGAACAGCACCACGATCAGCACCAGCCAGAGGGTGCGGGCGAAGAAGCTTTGCGGGAACCACACGGGGGTTTTCATCGGGGACGGCTACCAGGGTACAGGGACGAATGGACCAGGGAGCCCGGCTCGGACACCACAGACGAAAACAGGGCGAGCCCGTGGGCCCGCCCTGTCGCGGCACAGCCAGCCAGTGGGCTGACCGTCATTTGCCGGCGTTTCCGTCCGGCACGAAGACGTAGCCGACACCCCAGACCGTCTGGATGTAGCGTGGCTTGGACGGGTCCGGCTCGATCATGCGCCGCAGGCGCGAGATCTGCACGTCGATAGAACGCTCCAGCGCGTCCCACTCGCGACCCCGGGCGAGGTTCATCAGCTTGTCGCGGGTCAGCGGCTCACGGGCGTGCATGACCAGGGCCTTGAGCACGGCGAACTCACCGGTGGTGAGCATGTGCACTTCGTCGCCCTTCTTCAGCTCGCGGGTGGCCAGCGACAGCTCGTAGTCGCCGAAGGTGACCGTCTCGTCCTCGCTGCCCGGTGCACCGGGGACGCTGGTGGCCTGACGGCGCAGCACGGCCTTGACCCGGGCAACCAGCTCGTCGGGGTTGAACGGTTTGGCCAGGTAGTCATCGGCCCCCAGTTCCAGGCCCTTGATCCGGCTGAGCTCGTCGCCCTTGGCGGTGAGCATGATGATCGGGATCTGGTTGTTGCCCGCGCGCAGGCGACGGCAGGCGGAGAGGCCATCCTCGCCCGGCAGCATGAGGTCGAGCACGATCAGATTGAAGACTTCGCGGGCCAGCAGACGGTCCATCTGCTCCACGTTGGGGACGGCGCGCGCACGGTAGCCCTTGCTGGTGAAGAAGCGCTCCAGCAGGCTGCTCAGCCCCGGGTCATCGTCGACGATGAGAATCTTTTCGCCTTCAGCGTTGGTTGCGGTGCTGCTCATGGATAACTCCTCTGATCTCGGCGCGCATTATGGCGTAGCCCTGGGTCGCCGTGCCGGGTGCATTGTTAGCAGATTTTTCCTCCCAGGACACGGGATCCGCGGCGCGGCGCGGGTTCGCCCAGGCCGGGACGGTCTCGATGCACACCAGGAAACGCCGCACCCGCTTCGCGGCCCTGGCGCCGGGCCATCACCGCAAGCGGGATACGGCGCGTATAATGCGCGGCTTTTCCCAGTGCCGCCGGTCATGGCGCCGGCATCGACAGACTTTCAGGTGGATTCCATGGACAGCATCAACAGCCGTATCGCCGAGGAACTGGGCGTACGCCCGCAGCAGGTCGAGGCGGCCGTCACCCTGTTGGACGAAGGTTCGACCGTGCCCTTCATCGCGCGCTACCGCAAAGAGGTGACGGGCAGCCTGGACGACACCCAGCTGCGTCACCTGGAAGAGCGCCTGCGCTACCTGCGCGAACTCGACGAGCGCCGCGCCAGCATCCTGGCCAGCATCCAGGAGCAGGGCAAGCTGACGCCCGAGCTGACCCGCGAGATCAACCTGGCCGACACCAAGACCCGTCTCGAAGACCTCTACCTGCCGTACAAGCAGAAGCGCCGCACCAAGGGCCAGATCGCCCTCGAGGCGGGCCTCGGCGAGCTGGCCGACGGCCTGTTCGCCGATCCGCAGCTGACCCCGGAGGCCGAAGCGGCGCGCTTCGTCGACGCCGACAAGGGCGTGGCCGACGTCAAGGCCGCCCTCGAAGGCGCCAAGTACATCCTCATGGAGCGCTTCGCCGAGGATGCCGGGCTGCTCGAGAAGCTGCGCACCTTCCTCAAGCAGGAGGCGGTGCTCAGCGCCCGCCTGGTCGCCGGCAAGGAAGAAGAAGGCGCCAAGTTCCGCGACTATTTCGCCCATGACGAGCTGCTGCGCAGCGTACCGTCGCACCGTGCCCTGGCGATCTTCCGCGGGCGCAACGAAGGCATGTTGAGCGCCGCGCTCAAGGTCGGCGAGGAACTGCCTGGCACCCTGCACCCGTGCGAGGTGATGATCGGCGAGCACGTCGGCGTGGCCAACCGCGGCCGTCCGGCCGACAAATGGCTGGGCGAGGTGGTGCGCTGGACCTGGAAGGTCAAGCTCTACACCCACCTGGAGACCGATCTGTTCGGCGAGCTGCGCGAGCGCGCCGAGGGCGAAGCCATCGACGTGTTCGCCCACAACCTGCACGACCTGCTGCTGGCCGCCCCTGCCGGGCCGCGTGCCACGCTCGGGCTGGACCCGGGGCTGCGCACCGGCTGCAAGGTCGCGGTGGTCGACCGCACCGGCAAGCTGCTCGACACGGCCACCGTCTACCCGCACGTGCCGAAGAACGACTGGGACCGCACCCTGGTCGTGCTCGCGGCCCTGTGCGCCAAGCACTCGGTCGAGCTGATCGCCATCGGCAACGGCACCGCCAGCCGCGAGACGGACAAGCTGGCCGCCGAGCTGATCAAGAAGTACCCCGCCCTGAAGATGACCAAGGTCATGGTCTCGGAGGCCGGCGCGTCGGTGTATTCGGCCTCGGAGCAGGCCGCCCGTGAATTCCCCGAGCTGGACGTGTCGCTGCGTGGCGCGGTGTCGATCGCCCGCCGCCTGCAGGATCCGCTCGCCGAGCTGGTGAAGATCGATCCCAAGTCGATCGGCGTCGGCCAGTACCAGCACGACGTGTCCCAGGTGAAACTGGCCCGTGGCCTGGACGCGGTGGTCGAGGACTGCGTGAACGCCGTGGGCGTCGACGTGAACACCGCCTCGGTCGCCCTGCTGGCACGCATCTCCGGCCTCAATGCGACCCTGGCGCACAACATCGTCGCGCACCGTGACGCCAACGGGCCGTTCGCGACCCGTGCAGCCTTGAAGAAGGTCAGCCGCCTGGGCGAGAAGACCTTCGAGCAGGCCGCCGGCTTCCTGCGCGTGATGAACGGCGACAACCCGCTGGACGCATCGGCCGTGCACCCGGAAGCCTACCCGCTGGTCCAGCGCATCGCCGCCACCACCGACCGCGACATCCGCTCGCTGATCGGCGACAGCGGCTTCCTCAAGCGTCTCGACCCCAAGCGCTTCACCGACGAGACCTTCGGCCTGCCGACGGTCACCGACATCCTTCAGGAACTAGACAAGCCAGGCCGTGACCCACGCCCGGAGTTCAAGACCGCCACCTTCCAGGACGGCGTGGAAGACCTCAAGGACCTCCAGCCCGGCATGATCCTCGAGGGCGTGGTGACCAACGTGACCAACTTCGGCGCCTTCGTCGATGTGGGTGTTCACCAGGACGGTCTGGTGCACATTTCGGCGTTGTCCGAAAAGTTCGTCAAGGACCCGCGCGAGGCGGTCAAGGCCGGCGACGTGGTCAAGGTCAAGGTCATGGAAGTGGACATTCCGCGCAAGCGCGTGGGGCTCTCCATGCGCATGAGCGACACCCCGGGTGAGAAGGTCGAAGGCCAGCGCGGCGGCCGCAGCGGTGCCCCGTCAGGCGGGCGCGCCGCGCAACCGGCCCGTCAGCGCGAGACGCCGGCCCCTGCCAACAATGCCATGGCGGCGCTGTTCGCCAATGCCAAGTCGTTGAAGAAGAAGTGATGGACGTGCCGCTCGACCAGGTCGAAAGCGCGTTCAGCCAGCTGCTCGGCTGCCGGCTGGTCCGTCTGGACGAAGGGGTGGCCGAGGTCGCGCTCGAACTGACGCCACCGCTGCGCAACCGGGGCGGCAAGCTGCACGGCGGCGCGCTGTTCAGCCTGGTCGACATCGCCATGGGGCTGGCCTGCTCGGCCAGCCACGGTTTCGACCAGAGCAGCGTGACCCTGGAGTGCAAGATCAACTACCTGCGCGCGGTCGGCGAAGGCGAGGTCCTGTGCACGGCGCGCGTGCTGCATGCAGGTCGCCGCACCCTGGTGGTGGAGGCCGACGTGTTCCAGGGCGACAAACGGGTCGCCAAGGCCCAGGGAACCTTCGCCCTGCTCTAGCTGCCCGAGCATTCTTTACGGTACCTTCGGCAGTGCACAGGCATTGCCGGAGCGCGTGTTGACCGGGCGACGACGCCAGTTCCCTTTTTCCAACCTTGCAGACCGTCCAGGCTACCCCCATATTGGGGCGACTGACGTGTGAAGGAATACATCTTGAGCGACCTCTTCAACCGCCGCCTGAGCCTGCTCGGCGCCCATCTTCCCCTGCTCAAGCAGTGCCTGCACGGCATCGAGCGCGAGGGCCTGCGAGTCACCGACGAAGGTCGTCTGGCCCAGACGCCCCACCCGGAAGCCCTGGGGTCGGCGCTGACCAACGAGCAGATCACCACCGACTATTCCGAGTCGCTGCTGGAGTTCATCACCCCGGCGCTGGCCGACCCGGCCGAGGTGCTCGAAAAGCTCGACCAGATCCACCGCTTCGTCTACAGCAAGCTGTACAACGAATACCTGTGGAGCCCCTCGATGCCGTGCACCCTGCCGACCGAGGAGAACATCCCGATCGCCGAGTACGGCAGCTCCAACCTCGGCAAGCTCAAGCACGTCTACCGCAAGGGCCTGGCCCTGCGCTATGGCCGGACCATGCAGTGCATCGCCGGCATCCATTACAACTTCTCGTTGCCCGAGGCCCTGTGGCCGCTGTTGCGCGACGGGCAGGACACCGGCCAGAGCGACCGCGACTTCCAGTCGTCGGCCTACATCGCGCTGATCCGCAACTTCCGCCGCTACAGCTGGCTGCTCATGTACCTGTTCGGTGCATCGCCAGCGCTGGACGCCGGCTTCCTGCGCGACCGTGCGCATTCGCTCGAGACCTTCGACGCCAACACCCTCTACCTGCCATTCGCCACCAGCCTGCGCATGAGCGACCTGGGCTACCAGAGCAACGCCCAGGCCGGGCTCACGCCCTGCTACAACAACCTGGCCAGCTACACCGACAGCCTGCGCCGGGCCGTGGCGACGCCCTACCCGCCCTACGTCGAGGTCGGCACGCACCAGGATGGCGACTGGGTCCAGCTCAACACCAACATCCTGCAGATCGAGAACGAGTACTACTCGAACATCCGTCCCAAGCGGGTGACCTACCCCGGCGAGCGTCCGATCCAGGCGCTGATGGCGCGTGGCGTGCAGTACATCGAAGTGCGCTGCCTGGACATCAACCCCCTGCTGCCGGTCGGCATCGACCTGACCGAGGCACGGTTCCTGGACGCCTTCCTGCTGTATTGCGCGCTGCAGGACAGCCCGCTGTTCGAAGGGGACGAATGCCAGACCTGCACGCAGAACTTCCTGTCGGTGGTCAAGGAAGGTCGGCGCCCCGGTCTGGAGCTGCGCCGGGGTGAGGCGTCGTTGACACTGACGCAATGGGCGAGCGAACTGCTCGAAGGCATCGGCAAAGTGGCCGACCTGCTGGACCAGGCCCATGGCGGTGACGCCCATGCCCAAGCCCTGGCAGCGCAACAGGCCAAGGTCGACGACGTGTCGCTGACGCCTTCGGCCCAGGTACTGGCGCGCATGAACGAGCACCAGGAAGGCTTCGTGGCCTTCTCGCTGCGCCAGAGCCGTGCCCACGCCGAGACGTTCCGTGAAGCGCCGCTGGACGTCGCCACCCAGCAGGCCTACGAATCTACCGCCCGTGACTCGCTGCTCGAGCAATCGCGCCTGGAGCAGGAGGAAGTCGGTGACTTCGACCTGTTCGTCAGCGCCTACCAGGCGAGCATCCTGGCCATCAGCAACTGATGAGCCGGATGTCCGGCCCGCGCAAGCCGCGGGCCAGCAGCCAGGCGAGGATCGATGCCATCCTGGCGGCCGCTCGCACCTTGCTGGCCGAATCGGGCGTGGCCGGGTTGTCGATGTACGACGTGGCCCGGCTGGCCGGGATGCCGCCCTCCTCCGTCTATCACTTCTTCGCCAGCGTTCCCGCCCTGCTCGAGGCCTTGACCCTCGACGTGCATCAGGCCTTTCGCGCGACGCTGCAGGCGCCGGTGGAAGCCGCCTCGTTGCAGACCTGGCACGACCTGGCCAAGGTGATCGAACAGCGCATGCTCGAGCGCTACCAGGCCGATGCGGCAGCGCGGCAGCTCATCCTGGTGCAGCATGGCCTGGTCGAGATCAACCAGGCCGATCGGCAGCATGACGTGGAGCTGGGTGCATTGATGCAGGCCTTGTTCGATCGGCATTTCCAGTTGCCGGTCCTGCCCGATGACGTGGACGTGTTCGCGCTGGCGATGGCGTTGAGCGACCGGGTGTATGCGCGTTCGCTGCAGGTGCATGGCGCGATCACCCCGCGCATGGCCGAGGAAGGGTTGCGTGTGTTCGTGGCGTACGTGGGGGTGTACCTGCCGCCGTGGCTGGCCAAGCGCTAACCCCGCAGGCCTGCCGCCCGACGACTTCCAGACAGAAGCGAAAGGCGGCAGCCGACGGGCGCGGTCGTGGGGCGGTACGGCCCTGGCCTACAGCTTGGCGATCGATACTTCGGTCGATTTGACGAAGGCGATCACCTCGCTCCCGACCACCAGTTCCAGCTCGCGCACGGAGCGGGTGGTGATGACCGAGGTCACGATGCCGGAGGCGGTCTGGACATCGATTTCCGACAGCACCGGGCCTTCGAGGATTTCCTTCACGGTGCCTTTGAACTGGTTGCGGACGTTGATCGCTTTGATGGTCATGGCGTGATTCCTTTTTCTGACGAGGGACGGTTCAGTGAGCCCAGCGCAGTTGCGTGGGCAGGGGGGCGACAGGATCCGGTTCCGGGGGGTTGCCCGGCAGCGACAGGACGCGCTCGAGCACCTGGCTTTCCAGCGCCGCCAGGCGATGCGAGCCGTGTACCCGTGGGCGTGGCAGATCGATGGTCAGGTCCAGACCGACTTCGCCGTCCTCGATGAGGATGACGCGGTCGGCCACGGCCACGGCTTCGTGGACGTCGTGGGTCACCAGCAGCACGGTGAAGCCATGGGTGTGCCACAGGCGTTCGATCAGTTGCTGCATCTCGATGCGGGTCAGGGCATCCAGGGCGCCCAGGGGTTCGTCGAGCAGCAGCAGGCGCGGTTGGTGGATCAAGGCGCGGGCCAGGGCCACACGCTGCTTCTGGCCGCCGGACAAGGCCGCCGGCCATTCCTGAGCCCGTTCGGCCAGACCGACCGAGGCCAGGGCGTCCAGCGCACGGGGGCGCCAGTCGCCGGACAGGCCCAGGCCGACGTTGTCGATGACTTTCTTCCAAGGCAGCAGGCGCGCGTCCTGGAACATCAGGCGCGTGTCATCGCGGGCCTCCTCCAACGGCGCGGCACCGGCCAGCAACTGGCCTGCGCTGGGCTGGTCCAGCCCGGCCAGCAGGCGCAGCAGCGTGCTCTTGCCGCAGCCGCTGCGCCCGACGATGGCGACGAACTGGCCGGCCGGGATCTGCAGGTCGATGCCGCGCAGCACCTCGCGCTTGCCGAATGTCTTGCGCAGGCCACGGGAGGCCAGGGGAATACCGCGCAACAGGTGCGGGGGTCGTTCCGTCAGCGAGGTCATGCGCCCTCCTTCTTCGCAGGTTGATAGGCCGGGTGCCAGCGCAACCAGGCGCGCTCCAGGCCACGCGCGGCCAGGTCGGCCAGCTTGCCCAGCACGGCGTACAGCACGATCGCCAGCACTACGACGTCGGTCTGCAGGAATTCACGGGCATTCATCGCCAGGTAGCCGATCCCCGCGTTGGCGGAAATGGTCTCGGCCACGATCAGGGTCAACCACATGAAGCCGAGGGCGAAGCGCACCCCGACCAGGATCGAGGGCAGCGCGCCCGGCAGGATCACCTGCCGGAACAGGCCGAACCCGGACAGGCCGTAGCTGCGCGCCATCTCCACCAGCGCCGGGTCGACGTTGCGGATACCGTGGTAGGTGTTCAGGTAGATCGGGAACAACGTGCCCAGCGCGACCAGAAAGATCTTCGCCGACTCGTCGATGCCGAACCACAGGATCACCAGCGGGATCAGCGCCAGGTGCGGCACGTTGCGGATCATCTGCACCGAGCTGTCGAGCAGGCGCTCGCCCCAGTTCGACAGGCCGGTGATGAACCCCAGCAGCAGGCCGATGCTGCCGCCGATCAGAAAGCCCAGGGCCGCCCGCCAGCCGCTGATGGCCAGGTGGGTCCAGATCTCGCCACTGCGAAACAGCTCGACGCCTGCACTGATCACGGCGCTGGGCGCCGGCAGGATGCGGGTCGACAGCCAGCCGGCGCTGACCGCCAGCTGCCAGACGGCCAGCAGCAGCACGGGCAGTGCCCATGGCGCCAGGCGCTGACCCCAGGTGGTGTTGCTCGAACGACTCATGGCCAGGCCCTCAGCGCTGTGCGGCGGCAGTGGGCAGGATGTCGTTGGCGACCATCTCGCCGAACGGGCTCACGTAGCCGCCACTGGCCGCTGCGGCCGGGCGTTGCACGTCCAGGTGCGGGAACAGCAGCTCGGCCACTCGATACGACTCTTCCAGGTGCGGGTAGCCCGAGAAGATGAAGGTGTCGATGCCCAGGGCGGCGTATTCCTTGACCCGCGCCGCCACGGTCGGCCCATCGCCGACCAATGCCGTGCCGGCACCGCCGCGCACCAGGCCGACCCCGGCCCACAGGTTCGGGCTGACTTCCAGCTGGTCGCGTTTGCCACCGTGCAGGGCCGCCATGCGCTGCTGGCCGACCGAGTCGAAGCGGGCCAGCGAAGCCTGGGCACGGGCGATCGTGTCGTCGTCCAGGTGCGAGATCAGCCGCTCGGCGGCCTGCCAGGCTTCGTCGTTGGTTTCCCGCACGATCACGTGCAGGCGGATGCCGAAGCGTACGCTGCGGCCTTGCGCGGCGGCCTTGGCACGGACCTGGGCGATCTTCTCGGCCACGGCGGCCGGCGGCTCGCCCCAGGTCAGGTACAGCTCGACCTGTTCGGCCGCCAGGTCCTGGGCCGCTTCGGAAGAGCCACCGAAATACAGCGGCGGCCGCGGCTGCTGGACCGGTGGGTACAACAGCTTAGCGCCCTTGACCTGCAGGTGCTGGCCGTCGTAGTCGACCACCTCCCCTTCGAGCACCTTGCGCCAGATGCGGGTGAATTCGACCGACGCCTGGTAGCGCTCCTCATGACTCAGGAACAGCCCGTCGCCGGCGAGCTCGTCCGGGTCGCCGCCGGTGACCAAGTTGAACAGCGCGCGACCGCCGGACAGACGGTCCAGGGTCGCGGCCTGCCGTGCGGCCACGGTGGGCGAGATGATGCCGGGACGCAGCGCGACCAGGAACTTGAGTCGCTGGGTGACCGGGATCAGCGAGGCGGCCACCAGCCAGGAATCTTCGCAGGAGCGCCCCGTGGGGATCAGCACCCCGCCGAAGCCAAGACGGTCGGCGGCCTGGGCGATCTGCTGCAGGTAGCCGTGGTCGACGGCACGGGCACCGTCGGACGTCCCCAGGTATTTGCCATCGCCGTGGGTGGGCAGGAACCAGAATATTTCAAGACTCATTGGAGTTGTCTCCTCAAGGTGACGCAGGCCGGGACGGCGCCCCGGCGCGGCAGATCGTCAAGGCGCGCTGGCGACCTTGGCAGGGGGTGTCCAGATCACGTCGCGGATGCTCAAGGGCTTGGGGATCAGCTTCAAAGTGTGGAAGGTGTCGGCGATCTTCTGTTGCGCGGCGACCACCTCGGGCGTGAGCGGCGCAGCGCCGTAGCCCTGGCGCTTGACCGAAGTGAGCGTGATGTCGGCAGGCAGCCCGAGCAGCGGCGCGACCTGGTCGGTCACCTGCTGGGGGTTGGCCTGGGACCACTCGCCCACCGCGCGGACTTCGTCGATCAGGGCACTGACCACGGCCGGGTGCTGGGTCGCATACCCGCGGGTCGCCAGGTAGAACTGATGGTTGTCGACCAGGTGCTCGCCATCACGCAGGGTGCGGGCCTGCAATTGCTGCTCGGCGGCCGCCTGGTAAGGATCCCAGATGACCCAGGCGTCGACGCTGCCGCGCTCGAACGCCGCACGCGCGTCGGCAGGTGGCAGGTAGACCGGCTGGATGTCGCGGTAGGTCAGGCCGGCGTCCTCGAGGGCACGCACCAGCAGGTAGTGCACGTTGGAGCCCTTGTTCAGGGCGACCTTCTTGCCCTTGAGCGCCTGCACCGACTGGATGGGCGAGTCCTTGGGCACCAGAATGGCCTCGCTGTGGGGCGCGGGCGGCTCGTAGGCCACATAGACCAGATCGGCCCCGGCGGCCTGGGCGAACACCGGTGGCGTCTCGCCCGTCACGCCGAAATCGATGGAGCCCACGTTCAGCCCTTCCAGCAGCTGCGGGCCGCCTGGGAACTCCGTCCACTGCACGTCGACGCCTTGGGCGGCCAGGCGCTTTTCCAGCGTGCCCTTGGCCTTGAGCAGCACCAAGGTGCCGTATTTCTGGTAGCCGATGCGCAGGGTCTCTGCCTGGGCCTGGGTGATCGCGCCGAAGGACACGGCCGCCGCGAACAGGGCGACCAGACCACGACGCACGAAGACGGTGCGCATGGCACTCTCCTGTACGAATGGGTTCAGGTGGCACCTGCTCGTCCGTTGACGGACCAGTGAGGTGGGACAGCGATGAAGCGAAAGGCGGGTTCGGATCGCTGGCTGAGCTGGAGCCCTGGCCGTGCCTGGTAGCGAGCGCTATCGAGGTCTTGGGGTGATGTCGAACTGGGAATCACGTTAACAGGTCAGCGCATATACCCATAAATCATATTTTTTCATTTGGTTATGCCATATTTATAGGTCCTGGGGTACGTGATTCTTTCCCTGTCGATGGCTCATAAAAAAGGGCCGTCGAAACGGCCCGAGTACCCTGCTTTGGCTAAGCGTGTGCAGCGTCTGCCCTCACCGGTTGGGTTGCGGCGTCAGACGCAAGTAAGGTTTGACGGCGCGATACCCTTTGGGAAAGCGCTGGCGAATCTCGTCTTCGTCCTTGAGCGATGGCACGATCACCACCTCGTCACCGTCCTGCCAGTTGGCGGGCGTGGCGACCTTGTGGCTGTCGGTCAGCTGCAGCGAATCGATCACCCGAAGGATCTCGTTGAAGTTGCGTCCGGTACTGGCCGGATAGGTGATGGTCAGGCGGACCTTCTTGTTCGGGTCGATCACGAACAACGAGCGCACGGTCAGCGTGTCATTGGCATTCGGGTGGATCAGGTCGTAGAGGTCGGAGACCTTGCGATCGGCATCGGCCAGGATCGGGAAATCGACGACGGTGTTCTGCGTTTCGTTGATGTCCTTGATCCAGCCGTGGTGGGAATCGACCGGATCGACCGACAAGGCAATGGCCTTGACGTCGCGCTTGGCGAACTCGTCTTTCAACTTGGCGGTCAGGCCCAGCTCGGTGGTGCACACTGGGGTGAAGTCCGCCGGGTGCGAGAACAGCACGCCCCAGCTGTCGCCGAGCCATTCGTGGAAGCGAATCCTGCCGGCGCTGGAGTCCTGCTCGAAGTCGGGGGCGATGTCGCCCAGTTTGAGGCTCATGGTGTGGGGCTCCTGTGCTGTAGACCTGATGGCGTCACTGTGCGGGCTTTTGAGGAATAAGAAAAAGAATAAATAGGGATTTATTTATTCCCTGTGGGCATATGAAATATCACCCATAAAAAAAGCCTCGTCATGAACGAGGCTTTTTCGACTACGGCTTACAGGAAGTTGTAAGTGTAGTTGAAGATCAGACGGGTCTGGTCCTGGTCGGCCAGCGAGTTGCCGCCGCTGCCACGGTACACACCGTGACGCAGGCTGGTGCCCAGGCCTTTGAACACGCCTTCCTGCACCACGTAGTCGATACGGGCGTCGCGTTCCCATTCGCTGTAGGTGCCGTTGCCATTGGTGTTACGCACGTCGTCGCCACGCAGGTAGGTGACCGAGGCCTTCAGGCCTGGCACACCGATCTTGGTGAAATCGTAGGCGTACTGGCCGAAGGTGGTGTTGGTACCGGCTCGGGCGAACTGGTTGATCATGCTGTCGGTGAACAGGTAGAAGCTGGAACCACCGGCGCCTTCGGCACGGCCGTTGCCGTTGGTCACGTTGCCCTGGTTCAGCCAGACGAAACCGCCGTCGTCGTTGACGCGCTGGTGACCCAGGGTGAACGCATGGCTGCTCAGGGTATAGGTGAAGATCGCGGACCAGGTCTTGTTGTCGACCTCGCCTGGCGTCTTGCCGTAGCCGCCGTTCTGGTTGAAGCGGTAGCCCGCGTCACCGTTGCGGCCATCGCTGCTGCTGTCGAAGTAGCGCAGGTCGGTCTTGAGCGACTGGTTGTCGGCGATCGGCAGGACGTGGACCAGACCCAGGAAGTGCTGCTTGTAGAAGTCTTCCAGGTTCGAGTAGTAGTACTGCAGCGTCAGGTCTTTGGTGACCTTCCAGTCAGCACCGCCGTAGCGGAACTTGTTGCTGTCTTCGGTGGCACCGGCGACCGACAGGCCCGTACGGTTGCTCGACGCACGGCCCATGGCGTGGGTCAGCTGACCGGCGTTGATCGTCAGGTTGTCGATTTCCTTCGACTGGATGGTGCCGCCTTCGAAGGTCTGTGGCAGCAGACGGCCGTCGTTGGACACCAGGATCGGCAGGTTCGGGGCCAGAGCGCTACCGAAGTGCGCCTCGGTCTTGGAGAAACGGGCCTTGGCGTTGCCGCCGATACGGGCCCAGTCATGCACGGCCGAACCGTCGCTGTCGCTCGGGAAGAAGGTGCTGTTGTTCGGGTGGTGACCACGGCCACCGTCCAGGTGAATGCCCCACAGCGCCTGAACGTCTACACCGAAACCGACGACGCCTTGGGTGTAACCGGACAGGTAGTCGAGCTTGAAGCCCTGACCCGACTCACGGTTGTCATTGGCGCCTTCACGGTTGTCGTTGTCGAAGTACATGGTGCGCGAGCTGAGGGACAGTTTGCTGTCCTCGACGAAACCGGCAGCGCTTGCTTGCTGGGCGAAGACACCCAGGGCCACGGCCAAGGCCAGGCTGGACTTGTGCATGTATTGCTCCTTTACGTTCTAATTCTTGTCAGTCGTCAGCGCAGGGGTCTGCTGCCCCGCTTACTGCTCGATCGGCGATTTAGCACCAATGAGTGACATCCAAGTCAATCGTTACTAATCATTTCGCGACTTTGGTCTAAGGCGCGGCTGGCTAGGATAGTGACAATCCTATAAATCCAAAATGACCGTTTTGTTAAAAACTAATATTTTTATGGAATAACCGTGGGGCATTCGCGAGGGAAAGGTATAGCAGTCGGCGATACAAGTCGCTAGAAATCAGCAGGAAGGACGCATTCGTCGGATGAAAGGAATGTGAAATGACTGACCGTTCGTCGGTGAGGAGGAAGATGCTGCACAGGCCGTGGGGCTGGAAGCTATGCGGTCTGGCGGATGAGGATGGGTCACCGATCTGACAGGTCGACGCAGGCGGCGCCTGGCAGGGCCCTATCGCTGGCAAGCCAGCTCCCACCCAGACCTCTACAGCCTTCGGTCCGGGCATGGCTGCGCAAGCAGCTTGTGGGAGCGGGTTTCACAGGTGGTGAAACCCGCTGTCGGCCTTTACCTCACCATGTGCAGGAACTGCATGTGCCGTTCGTACTGGTCGAGGATGTCGTTGATGATCTGCTCCTTGCTGTAGCCGACTAGGTCGTAATCCTGGCTGCCTTCGCTCAGGTGAACCTCGGCGCGGTAGTAGCGACGGTTCTTGAGCTCCTGGCTGCCGATCCCGCCCAGGGCGAACGAGGGCGTGAAGTACCCGCGCATCTGCACCTGGTAGATGAACGGCTGCTCTTCGCCATGGCCGATCTTCAGGCTGACGTTGTCATGGCTTGGGTCGTCCTGGGTGATCAGGCTCAAGCCCTTCTGCTCGAACACCTCGGTCACCTCGCCAATGGCCGGGCGCACCACGTCGTCCATGAACCGGTAGACCTCGTCACGGGACGGGAAGTGCACGGCCTGGCTCAGGCGCTGGCGCCAGCCTCCGCGTCCACGGCGAGTCACGGCGAACGGTGCCAGCGAATGGGTCTGGGCGATGCGGCGTTGCGACTCCAGGTAGAACGCCTTCTGCAGCCCCCACATCATGCACAGCAGGATCAGCGAGAACGGCAGCGACGTCAGCACCACCGCCGACTTCAACGAGTCGATGCTGCCGGCGAACAGCAGGCTGCTGGTGATCAGCGCGGTCATCGCGCCCCAGAAGATGCGCAGCCAGTTGGGGCCGTCTTCGTCCGGGCTGCCGCCCTTGGCCGACAAGGTCGACAGCACCACGGTGCCGGAGTCGGCCGAGGTCACGAAGAACACGAAGCTGATGAACACCGTCACAGCGATCACCGTCTTGCTCCAGGGGTACGTCTCCAGCAGCAGGTACAGGCTCATGGACGGGTCCTGCAGGGCCGACTGGCCCAGCGCGGTCAGGCCATGGTTGAGCACCTGGTAGATGGCGCTGTTGCCGAAGATCGACATCCACGCCAGGGTGAAGCCCAGGGGGATCAGCAACACGCCGAAGACGAACTCGCGAATGGTGCGGCCACGGGAGATACGGGCGATGAACAGCCCGACGAAGGGTGCCCAGGCAATCCACCAGGCCCAGTAGAACACGGTCCAGCCACCCAGCCAGTCACGGTTCTCGCTGTAGGCGTACACGTCGAAGCTCTTGCTCGGCAAGGCGCCCAGGTAGTCGCCCAGGTTCTGGATCAGGGTGTTGAACAGGTGCTGGGTCGGGCCGGCAAAGAGCACGAACAGCAACAGTGCGCAGGCCAGGAACATGTTGATGTCGGACATCACCCGCACGCCCTTTTCCACCCCGGCGACCGCCACGGCCACGGCCGCGCCGACCATCACCACGATCAACCCGACCTGCACCCACTGGCTGTGGCTGATGCCGAACAGGTAGTCCAGGCCGGCGTTCAGGTGCAACACGCCAAAGCCCAGGTCAGCACCCAGGCCGAATACCGTGGCGATGATGCCGAAGCCATCCACCGCGTAGCCGATCGGCCCGTTGATGCGCTTGCCGATCAGCGGGTACAGCGCCGAGCGCAGTGCCAGGGGCAGGTTGTGCCGGTAGGCGAAGTACGCCAGCGCCATGCCGACGAACGCGAACACGCCCCAGCCATGCAGGCCCCAGTGCAGGAACAGCAGCTGCATCGCCTGGCGCCCGGCCTCCACCGTGCCGCCCTCGCCTTGCGGCGGTTGCAGCATGTGCGTCAGCGGTTCCGACACGCAGAAGAAGAACAAAGTGATGCTGATGCCGGCGGCGAACAGCATGCCGGCCCAGGACAGGTAACTGAACTCGGGTTCGTCGTGGTCGGCACCGAGCTTGATCTTGCCGTAGCCGGACAAGGCGGTGACCACCACGAAGACCAGGTACAGGGTCATCGCCAGCATGTAGTACCAGCCGACCGTGTTGGCCGCCCAGTTCTGCGCGGCCAGCAGCCATTCACCCGCGGTTTGCGGATTGAGGATGACGATCAGACCGAAGAGCAGGATGAAACTTGCCGCGAACCAGAACACCGGGGGGTTCATGCGGACGTTGTCGTGTGCAAGGCCAGTGGGTGCACTCATGGACGGTGCACCTCGTTATGGAAACGTGAATATGGATCGAACGGGTTCAGCAAAGGGAAACCTCCGGGTGAACACCGGCAACGGACCAGCGTTTTTAGTTGAACAAGCGTTCAAGTTAAACATGGATCGTGTGCCAATGCGAACTGGCCATGACAGGCGGGGCCGCGCCATGACAGCGTGCGAGCGCGTCTCGGGGCGGCGTATGACGGCCGGACATGGCTTTCTGCCAGGCTCGTTCAAACCTGCTTGTCCTGACAGTCGAGTTGCAGGTTGGCCTGGGTGATGTTGCTGTAGGCCGGCACGCTACGGGTCAACCAGACGTTACCGCCGATGGTCGAACCCTGGCCGATGGTGATACGCCCGAGAATGGTCGCGCCGGCATAGATCACCACCTCGTCCTCGACGATGGGATGGCGCGCGTGGCCTTTCTGCAACTGCCCCGACTCGTCGGCCGGGAAGCGCTTGGCCCCCAGCGTCACCGCCTGGTAGATCCGCACATGCTGGCCGATGACGGCCGTCTCGCCGATCACCACGCCGGTGCCATGGTCGATGAAGAAGCTGGGGCCGATCTGCGCGCCCGGGTGGATGTCGATCCCGGTGGCCGAGTGCGCCAGCTCCGAGCTGATGCGCGCCAACAGGGGCAGACCGGCCTGGTACAGGTGGTGCGCCAGACGGTGGTGGATGACCGCCAGGATACCGGGATAGCACAGCAGCACCTCGTCCACGCTGCGCGCCGCCGGATCGCCGTGGTAGGCCGCCAGCACGTCGGTATCGAGCAGCACGCGCAGGCCGGGCAAGGCCGCCGCGAAGTCCTGGACCACCGCCAGGGCACGGGCATCTGCCGCCGCCAGTTCGGCCTTGTCCTGGCGTGCGGCGTAGCGCAGCTCCAGCCGCGCCTGGGCCAGCAGCGCCGTCAATGCGCTGTCGAGCGTGTGGCCCACGTAGTAGTCCTCGCTTTCCTCGCGCAGGTCGACCGGTCCCAGGCGCATGGGAAACAGCGCCCCGCGCAACTGCTCGAGGATCTGGGCCATGGCATCGCGCGAAGGCAGCTGACGCCCGCCCCGCTCTGCGCTGCTACGGCCATTGCTGGCACGCCACTGGGCACGGGCGCCGCGCAATTCGCCGACGATCTGCTGCAGGTGCCACAGCTCGGTTACTGGATTGTCGCTCACGGTGATGTCCTCATCAGCGGTCAGGTTTTCAAGAAACGGCGCGCCGCTTCGCACCTTTGCCAATGGCTGTTCACGGGGATCGCTCGCGTCGTTCCGACGGTTCGGCAATCTTCGCCTACCCTTCTACACGTCCCTTCCTGTCATGCCTGGAGCCGTACCATGATGCGATTCACCCAACCGTTGATCCGTGCCAGTCTGGCCTTGCTCATCGGCACCGCTGTCGTCGGCCAGGCCCAAGCCGGCGAGGCGC
Organism: Pseudomonas monteilii; assembly: GCA_001534745.1. Lineage (NCBI taxonomy): Bacteria > Pseudomonadati > Pseudomonadota > Gammaproteobacteria > Pseudomonadales > Pseudomonadaceae > Pseudomonas > Pseudomonas alabamensis. Next base: position 189,380 of record CP013997.1, on the reverse strand, counting down.
TGGCAGCGGTCGAGCAGCGCGGCGAACTTCGGGTCGGCCTGGAGGGTACCTACCCGCCGTTCAGCTTCGTGGACGAGAATGGCGCGCTGGCCGGTTTCGAGGTCGAGCTGGCCAAGGCCATCGCCAAGCAGCTGGGCGTCGAAGCCAAGCTCCAGCCCACCAAGTGGGACGGCATCCTGGCCGCCCTGGAATCCAAACGCCTGGATGTCGTCATCAACCAGGTGACGATCTCCGAAGAGCGCCGCAAGAAGTACGATTTCTCCACGCCCTACACGGTGTCGGGCATCCAGGCGCTGGTCCTGAAGCGCAAGGCCGAGGCGTTGAACATCCGGTCGGCCAAGGACCTGGCCGACAAGAAAGTCGGTGTGGGCCTTGGCACCAATTACGAGCAGTGGCTCAGAGCGGAAGTTCCGGAGGCCGACGTGCGCACCTATGAGGACGACCCGAGCAAGTTCGCCGACCTGCGCAACGGGCGCATCGACGCCATCCTGGTCGATCGTCTGGCCGCCCTGGAGTATGCGCAGAAGGCCAAGGACACCGTGCTGGCGGGCGAGGCCTTCTCGCGGCTTGAATCCGGCGTGGCGCTGCGCAAGGGCGAGCCCGAACTGCTCGCGGCCATCGACAAGGCCCTGGCGGCACTCAAGGCCGACGGCACCCTGGCCAGACTGTCGACGCAGTATTTCGGCGCTGACGTGACGCAATGATCGACGACAGCCTGCAACTGGTCGTCCAGTCGGCGCCCTTCCTGCTCAAGGGCGCCGGCTTCACCGTGGTGCTCAGCGTCGGCGGCATGACCTTCGGCCTGGCGCTGGGCTTCGGCCTGGCGTTGATGCGACTGTCGCGCGTGCGGCCGATCGACTGGCTGGCGCGGGTCTACGTGTCGTTCTTTCGCGGCACGCCGTTGCTGGTGCAGCTGTTCCTGATCTATTACGGTCTGCCCCAGGTCGGGCTCGAACTGGACCCTCTGCCGGCGGCGCTGATCGGCTTTTCGCTGAACATGGCGGCCTACGCCTGCGAGATCCTGCGCGCGGCGATCGGCTCGATCGAGCGCGGCCAGTGGGAGGCCGCCGCCAGCATCGGCATGACCCGCGCCCAGGCCATGCGCCGGGTGATCCTGCCACAGGCCGCACGTACGGCGCTGCCCCCGCTGGGCAACAGCTTCATCTCACTGGTCAAGGACACCGCCCTGGCCGCCACCATCCAGGTGCCCGAATTGTTCCGCCAGGCGCAGCTGATCACCGCACGCACCTTCGAAGTCTTCACGATGTACCTGGCGGCCGCCTTGATCTACTGGGTGCTGGCCAGCGTGCTGGCCCATGTCCAGCATCGCCTCGAGCGGCGGGTGAACCGTCATGACCTGGAGCTTGAGCCATGATCGCGGTAGAGCGCCTCACCAAACGCTTCAACGGCCATACCGTGCTCGATGGCATCGACCTGACGGTGCAGACCGGTGAGGTGGTCGCCATCATCGGGCCGAGCGGCTCGGGCAAGACCACCTTCCTGCGCTGCCTGAACCTGCTGGAAACACCGGACGCCGGCAGCATCCGTCTGGATGACCTGCACATCGATGCCGAACGTCCGCTCAAGGCGCAGCAAGGGATCATCCGCCAGCTACGCCAGCGGGTCGGCTTCGTGTTCCAGAACTTCAACTTGTTCCCGCACCGCACGGCCCTGGAGAACGTCATCGAAGGGCCCACCGTGGTACGCAAGCTGGCGCAGGACACGGCCCTGGCGCTGGGTCGCCAGCTGCTGGCCAAGGTCGGCCTGGCCGGCAAGGAGGAGGCGTATCCGCGTCGCCTGTCCGGCGGCCAGCAGCAACGCGTCGCCATCGCCCGGGCGTTGGCCATGGAGCCACAGGTGATCCTGTTCGACGAGCCGACGTCCGCGCTGGACCCTGAACTGGTCGGCGAAGTCCTGGCGACCATTCGCGACCTGGCGCACGAAGGACGGACCCTGATCATCGTCACCCACGAGATGAGCTTCGCCCGCGACGTCGCTCACCGGGTGGTGTTCTTCGACCAGGGCAGGATCGTCGAGCAGGGTGAGGCCAAGGCGCTGTTCGCCGCGCCACGGGAGGAGCGCACGCGGCAATTCCTGCGCAAGTTTCTGGGGACCCAGGCGTGAGCGCTGACGCTCAAGGCCAGCGCAGCTCCGACACCGGCTGCGGCCGGCCGAACCAGTAGCCCTGCCCCAGCTCGCACTGGTGCTGCATCAGGAACTGCGCCTGCTCGGCCTGTTCGATGCCCTCGGCATGCACCTGCATGTCCAGGCTGCGGGCCAACGCGATGACGGCCTCGACGATGGCACGGTCGTCATCGTCATGACCCAGCCCGGCGACGAAGCCCTGGTCGATCTTGAGCTTGTGCACCGGCATCCGCTTGAGCCGCAACAGCGAAGAATAGCCCGTGCCGAAGTCGTCGATGGCCAGCCTGACCCCCAGCTCGCGCAGGCGGTGCAGCTGTTCGAGCGCCACCTCCGGCTCGTCCATGATCGCGCTCTCGGTCACCTCCAGCTCGAGCATGGCCGGGGCCAGGCCGGTCTGGTGCAGGATGCGGTCGACCTGGCGATGGAGCGTGTGGTCGGCGAACAGCCGACTGGACAGATTGACCGCGACGAACGCCAGGTCGCGGCCCTCGGCCTGCCAGCGCACCATCTGCCGACAAGCCTGGTCGAGCACCCAGGCATCGATCTCGGCGATCAGCCCGATGCGCTCGGCAATGGGAATGAAATCACCCGGCGAAACCATGCCCCGCTGCGGGTGCTGCCAGCGCACCAAGGCTTCGAAACCCACGCGGCGCAGATCGTTCAGGGCATGCACCGGCTGGTAGAACACCCGCAGTTCATGGTTTTCCAGCGCATGGCGCAGCTCGCTTGCCGTCTCTACCCGGTGCTGGGCGTGGGTGGTCAGTTCCTCGGTATACAGGGCGTAGCAGGCACGCCCGTTGCGCTTGGCCTTGAACAGCGCCGAGTCGGCGTTGCGCAGCAGCTGTTCGGCGCTCGACGCATCGCTGGGGTAGAGGCTGATGCCGATGCTGGCGCTGATGAACAACCGATGCTCGTCGAAATCGAAAGGCGCCTTCAGGCGCTCCACCAGGGTCTGCGCCAGGGTCGCTGCCTGACCGAGCTGCTGGCAGTTTTCCAGCAACACGGCGAACTCGTCGCCGCCCAGACGGGCCAAGGTGGTACCGCTGCCCAGCGTTTCGGTCAGGCGCTCACCGACCAGCTTGAGCAAGGTGTCGCCGGTGGTGTGCCCCAGGCCATCGTTGATGCTCTGGAAGTGATCGAGGTCGAGCAGCAGCAAGGCGCAGCCGCACTTTTCGGCCTGTGCCGCGACCAGCGCATGCTCGGCCCGGTCGCTGAACAGCAGGCGGTTGCCCAGCCCGGTCAGCGGATCATGGTGGGCCAGGTAGGCCAGTTCGCGCTCGGAGTGCTTGATCGCGCTGATGTCGCTGAAGACCGCCACGTAGTGGCTGTGCTGGCCGTCGTCGTCGCTCACGGCCCGGATGGTCTGCCATTGAGGATAGATCTCGCCGTTCTTGCGACGGTTCCAGATCTCCCCGCTCCACTCGCCCTTCTCGGCCAGGGTCGCATAGATCGCCTGGTAGAAAGGCACGCCATGGCGGCCTGACTTGAACTTGCTGGGGCGGTGGCCGAGCACCTCGTCCTGGGCGTAACCGGTAATGCGCATGAAGGCCCGGTTCACATGCACGATCACGCCGTGTCGGTCGGTCACCAGAACACCCTCCAGGGTGCTGTCGAACACCGCAGAGGCCATGCGCAGACGCTCGCGGTCTTCGCGGCGCAGCTGCATACCAAGGCCGATGGAGTCGAGCAGACGGGCACGTGAGACGAAGATCAGCAGCGCGCTGAGGAGGGCCCAGAGCAGGCCATTGATCTGGTGACCTACGGCCAGCTTGGCGGGGTCGGCCAGGAACGTGCGCAACACTTGGTCGGAGACTGTCAGCCAGATGACCGACAAGGCCAGGTAGAGCGCTGCCATGCGCAAGGCGTCACGATGTGAAGCAGACATAACCGGTGGACGAACCCCTGAAAAGGATGCGGCATTATAGAGAGTGAATGTCGTCCTGACTGCCCATGTGACAGTGGATTTGTCCGATACGTGCGGCCTGTCACGTCTCTGGCCCCTCGCGTTCGTCGGCACGCAGCCAGGTGAAACCGGAACTTCGTCACGGTTTTCCGCTCAAACGGCCATAGCCCGCGTGGCGGGCCGATCACGGGTCGCGCGCACCTCCGCCGAGAGCCCTTTTCGTGCACATGGTCGATGACACCCCTTCTTATTCGCCCGATCCAAAGTCCGAAACCGCCAAGACTTTGCTGGCCCTGCTGCATGCACAGGGTGAGGTCGCGCGCCTGAGCGAGCGTGAGCGGCTGTTCAGTTCGTTGCTCGAAAGCGTCAATGCGGTCCTGTGGGCCATGGACTGGGAAACCCGTCAGGTGCTGTACGTCAGCCCGGCCTATGGGCGCATCTTCGGGCGACCACCGAACCTGGTGATGGCGGACTTCAACGAGTGGCGCAACAGTGTCTACCCCGATGACCTGGACTATGCCGAGAGCAGTCTGGCCCAGGTGCTGGTGACGGGCGCCGTCGAAAACCGCGAATACCGCATCATCAACGGCGCTGGCGAGATGCGCTGGCTCAGCGACAAGTGCTTCATCAGCCAGCAGGAAGGCGGCAAGCGACCGGTCATCGTCGGCATTGCGGAGGACATCACCGAAAAGAAGCGCTTGGAGGGTGAACTGCAGCGTCTGGCGACCACCGACGTGCTGACCCAGAGCAGTAACCGCCGGCACTTCTTCGATTGCGCACGCCAGGCCTTCGAAACGGCCCGTCAGGACGGCTCGCCCTTGGCGTTCCTGCTGCTGGACATCGATGACTTCAAGCAGATCAACGACAGCTACGGTCACCAGCAGGGCGACCAGGTATTGCAGCGGGTGGCCGACAGCGGCCGCTCGGTGCTGCGCCGGGGCGACCTGTTCGGGCGCATCGGGGGCGAGGAATTCGCCGCCGTCTTCCCAGGGTGCACGGCGCAGGTCGCCGAGCAGATCGCCGAGCGCCTGCAGCGTGAGATTCAGCGCCTGCACTTCACCCATGGACAACGGTCTTTCGGCGTCACGATCAGCCAGGGCCTGACCGGTCTTGGCGAAGCCGACGAGGCCCTGGACATTCTGTTCTCGCGCGCCGATGCGGCCATGTACCAGGCCAAGCGCCAAGGCAAGAACCAGATCGTCACGGGTTGAGACGACACCCACTTGGGCGCCACCCGACGCCAACCGTGCTACCCCAGTAGCGGCGTATCATCGTCCGGCAGATCGTCCACGGTCATCGCCGGTGGCTTCGTCTGAACCGAGGGGGCCTGCGCGTCGGCGACAGGTGCGGCGTCCTGCAAGGCAGGCGTCGGCGCGAGGCGGACACGTAAGCGCTCCAGGGCCGCAGCCTCCAGCTTCAACAGACGTGCCGTGCGCCCCTGGGCGACCCGCTCCAGCCCGTGCTCGGCGGGTACGTCGATCAGTTCGCGGGCCAGGTGCATGACCAGCAGCGCCCTGGAATACACCCCACCCCCCAGCTGATAGGTCGCGGCGATCAGTTCACGCAGGCCCAGCGGCAGGCGCCACCGGGCCCGCAGTGCCGAGCCGAAGGCCGCGCCCTGATCGCGCAGCGCCTGTCCCACCTCCGCGTCTTCCAGCGGGCCTCCACCCAATCGCCATTCCTGAAGGCTGCGCAGCACCGCCAGCTCACCCAGGCAATGCAGCAGCCCGGCGCACTGGCACGGGCCTTCCTCGAGCGCCAAGGCACGGGCCAGGGCACGCGCCTGCTCGGCCAGGGCCACGGCGGCGTGGCGATAGGTCTCGGCATACCGGATCAGCAAAGGGTCGCTGAGCCGCACCCCGCGCTTGAGGCTCATGCCCAGCATGAGGTTCATGCTCTGCGTGCCGCCCAGCACGGTCAGCGCTTCGGCCAGGCTCTGCACGCCGGCCTCACGGTGCAGCGAGGCGCTGTTGGCGGCCGCCACCAGCACGGCGGTGGTCTGGGGGTCGGCCTCCACGAGCGGCGCCACGACCGCGAGGTCCAGGCCGTGGGGCGTCAGCGCCTGCTTGATCACCTGATGCAGGTCGAGAAACACCGGTGCACCCTCGGCCGTCGTGCGTTGCTGCGTGAGGAAGGTGCGGACATCGAGACCTTCCTGCAGCAACGGCACCGGGCAGGCGACCTGTTGACCGACCTCCAGCAGCAGTGCCTCGAGCCGCCTGCGCAGCCCCTCCAGGTCCAGCGGTTTGCTCAGGTAGGCCGTGGGGTGCAAGGGCAACGCTTCGCGCACGCTGGCCAGGTCGGTGCGTCTGCTCAACAGGATGAAGGGCAAGGCAGGCGTACGACTGCGGGTCCGTACGGTGCGCAGCAGGTCCAGCCCGTCGATGCCCGCCAGCTCACGGGCGGCGATGATCAGGTCGGGTTGGCGGGTCATCGCGGCCAGGGCCTGATCGCCATCGGCACACACGTGCAGGCGGGCATCGCAGCGTACGCTGAGCAACATGTCGCGCAGCAGGTCGCGCACCCACGGGTCGCTCTCGGCGATCAGCACGCACGGTGGATGAGTCTGGGTGGCAGGCATGGGCACCTCCTGTGCGACGTGTCGGACGCGCACCTCGGCGCGCCAGGATGACGGTGGTTGTGACAACCATAGCGTGCCAGGCAGGGGTGGCGAGGAAAATCGACACGCAGGCCCCTGAACGGTGGGCATACCGCGGAACGCTGGCACAAAAAAACCCGCCGTGGCGACGGAGCTGCCACAAGGGCAACCCCGCACCACGGCGGGTCGTTCGTCTCGAGGTTACATCACGCCAGTTCGGCGAAGCATTCCTCGATGATCGCCAGACCTTTGTCCAGCTGCTCGTCCGGTGCGGTCAGCGGTACCAGGATACGCAGGACGTTGCCGTAGGTGCCGCAGGACAGCAGGATCAGGCCTTTGTCGCGGGCCTTGGCCACGACCTGGCTGACGGCGGCAGCGTTCGGGGTCAGCGAGCCTTTGGCATCGAAGACTTCGACGGCGATCATCGAACCCAGACCGCGCACGTCACCGATGATCGGGTGCTTGTCCTGGATCTGACGCAGGCCAGCCATCAGGTGCTCGCCCACGGCCTTGCTGCGCTCGAGCAGGTTCTCTTCCTCGAACACCTCGATCACGGCCAGGGCCGCGGCGCAGGCGATCGGGCTGCCGGCATAGGTGCCGCCCAGGCCGCCTGGAGCGATGGCGTCCATGTACTCGGCCTTGCCGCAGACACCGGCCAGCGGGAAACCACCGGCGATGGACTTGGCGAAGGTGGTCAGGTCAGGCGTGACGCCCATCTGTTCCATGGCGAAGAAGGTACCGGTACGGCCAGCGCCGGTCTGCACTTCGTCGGCGATCAGCAGAATGCCATGCTGGTCGCACAGGGCGCGCAGGCGCTCCATGAAGGCCTTCGGTGCGGTGATGAAGCCGCCCTCGCCCTGCACGGGCTCGATGATGATGGCAGCGATGTCACGCGGCTCGGCATCGTTCTTGAAGATGCGCTCGATCGAGGCGATCGACTCGTCGATGCTGACGCCGTGCAGCTCGTTCGGGAACTGTGCACGGAATACGCCGCCGGGCATCAGGCCCATGCCGGCCGAGTACGGCACGACCTTGCCGGTCAGGCCCAGGGTCATCATGGTACGGCCGTGGTAGCCGCCGGTGAAGGCGATCACGCCGGCACGGCCGGTGGCGGCACGGGCGATCTTGACGGCGTTCTCGACCGCTTCCGAGCCGCTGGTGACCAGCAGGGTCTTCTTGGCGAAGTCGCCTGGCACCTTGGCGTTGATCTTCTCGCACAGCTCCACGTACGGCTCGTAGGCCAGGACCTGGAAGCAGGTGTGGCTGACCTTGGTCAGCTGCTTCTGCACGGCCGCCACGACTTTCGGGTGCAGGTGGCCGGTGTTCAGTACGGCGATGCCGCCGGCGAAGTCGATGAACTCGCGGCCTTCGACGTCGATCACGGTCGCGTTCTCGGCGGTGTCGACGAAGATCGGGTGGATCTGGCCGACGCCACGTGGGACGGCGTTGACACGGCGCTGCATCAAGGATTCGTTGGTCTTGCTCATAATGCCCTCATCGCGCCACAACAGCGTGGCGCTTACATTCGGGGGTGGCTGGTATTCGACTGCGGCAGCATGCGTTGATCGACTGCGGCAGGGCCCTGGCCACCAGGTGCTGCGGGTATGAAAAAAACCAGCGAGACGTCGCTCTCGCGCCTCGCTGGCAGAGGTAAAGCCTTACACGATGATCAGATGCTCAGGCACAGGTACTTGATCTCGAGGTAGTCCTCGATGCCGTACTTGGAACCTTCGCGACCCAGGCCCGAGGCCTTGATGCCGCCGAACGGCGCCACTTCGTTGGAGATCAGGCCGGTGTTGATGCCGACCATGCCGTACTCCAGGGCCTCGGCGACACGGAACACACGGCTCATGTCGCGGGCGTAGAAGTACGAGGCCAGGCCGAACTCGGTGTCGTTGGACAGGGCGATGACTTCGGCTTCGTCCTGGAAGCGGAACAGCGGCGCCAGCGGGCCGAAGGTCTCTTCCTTGGCCACGGCAGCGGTCTTCGGCACGTCGACCAAGATGGTCGGCTCGAAGAAGTTGCCTTCGATCAGCTTGCCGCCGGACAGCACGCGAGCGCCCTTGGAAACGGCGTCCTCGATGTGCTCCTGGACCTTGGCCACGGCCTTATGGTCGATCAGCGGGCCGGTGGTGGTGCCCTCTTCCAGACCGTTGCCGATCTTGAGCTTGGCGACCGCGACCTTGAGCTTCTCGGCGAAGGCGTCGTACACGCCGTCCTGCACGTAGATGCGGTTGGCGCAGACGCAGGTCTGACCGTTGTTGCGGTACTTGGAGATGATCGCGCCCTCGACGGCCTTGTCCAGGTCAGCGTCGTCGAACACGATGAAGGGCGCGTTGCCGCCCAGCTCCAGGGAGACTTTCTTGATGTCCTTGGCGCATTCCTGCATCAGCTGGCGACCGATCTCGGTCGAGCCGGTGAAGGACAGCTTGCGCACCAGGGCGTTGGAGGTCAGCTCGCCGCCGACTTCGCCCGCGCTGCCGGTCACCACGCTCAGCACGCCGGCCGGGATGCCGGCACGGGTGGCCAGCTCGACCAGGGCCAGGGCGGAGTACGGGGTCTGCGAGGCGGGCTTGAGCACCATGGTGCAGCCTGCGGCCAGGGCCGGGCCGGCTTTACGGGTGATCATCGCTGCCGGGAAGTTCCACGGGGTGATGGCTGCGGTGACGCCGATCGGCTGCTTGATCACGATCAGGCGCTTGTCCGCCTGGTGGCCCGGAATGGTGTCGCCATAGACACGCTTGGCTTCTTCGGCGAACCACTCGATGAACGAGGCGGCGTAGGCGATCTCGCCCTTGGCTTCGGCCAGCGGCTTGCCCTGCTCGGTGGTCATCAGGCGAGCCAGGTCGTCCTGGTGCTCGATCATCAGTTCGAACCAGCGACGCAGCTTGGCCGAACGCTCCTTGGCGGTCAGCGCGCGCCAGGCCGGCAGGGCCTTGTCGGCCGCTTCGATGGCACGGCGGGTTTCCGCGGTGCCCATCTTCGGCACGCTGCCGATCACTTCACCGGTGGCCGGGTTGGTCACCTGGATGGACTGGCCGTTGTCCGCGTCCAGCCATTCACCGTTGATGAAGGCTTGCTGGCGGAACAACTGAGCGTCTTTGAGCTGCATGTCGGCTTCCTTTAACAGCGCCGTGCGCGCACGGAGCGAATGGTCGAGGGTGGGAAACGCCCCGCAGGGCGGTCTTCGGGCATCGCGCCGTGTACGGCGAACGGGGTCGGTACACGGCATCAGGCGTTTGAAATCTCAAACGAATCCTAAGGGTCCGCTAGGTGGAGAACAATAGCCTGTTCGAAAAAAAGAACGAACGGCCCTGCCTCCTGCCCAGTCAGAGTGACTTTTCGAAGATTTTCGAGTTTCGCTGGTAGTTGTACAGCGAAGCACGTGCCGCCGGCAGGCGCTCGACCTCGCTGGGCGCGAAACCACGCTCGCGGAACCAGTGCGCCGTGCGCGTGGTGAGCACGAACAGGGTTCTGAGGCCCATCTGCCGCGCACGGGTCTCGATGCGCTCGAGCAGCTCGTCGCCGCGCCCGCCGTGCCGGTACTCCGGGTTGACCGCCAGGCACGCCAGCTCACCGCACTCGGAGTCGGCGATCGGGTACAGGGCGGCGCAGGCGATGATCATGCCGTCGCGCTCCACCACGCTGAACTGTTCGATCTCGCGCTCGAGCACCTCGCGCGACCGCCGCACCAGGATGCCCTGCGCTTCCAGCGGGGTGATCAGGTCGAGCAGACCGCCGACGTCCTCGATGGAGGCTTCGCGCACGATCTCGAACTGCTCCTGAGCGACCAGGGTGCCGCCGCCGTCACGGGTGAACAGTTCGGTCAGCAGCGCGCCGTTCTCGGCATAGCTGACGATGTGACTGCGCGCCACACCGCCCTTGCAGGCCTCGGCGGCGGCATCGAGCAGCTCGCCCTGGTAGTCGCTGCCCAGCCGCTCCAGGTGCGCAGGCACCTGCTGGGGCCGGATCTCGCGCACCAGGTGACCCTGGGCATCGAGCAGGCCGGCCTCGGCACCGAACAGCAGCAGCTTGTCGGCGCCCAGCTCGATGGCCGCGCGGGTAGCGACGTCCTCGCAGGCCAGGTTGAAGATCTCCCCGGTCGGCGAATAGCCGAGCGGCGACAGCAGCACGATGGAGCGCTCGTCGAGCAGCCGGCCGATGCCCTTGCGGTCGACCCGACGTACCTCACCGGTGTGGTGGTAGTCGACGCCTTCGAGCACGCCGATGGGCCGGGCCGTGACCAGGTTGCCGGTCGCCACGCGCAGCCGCGCGCCCTGCATGGGCGAGGACGCCATGTCCATCGACAGGCGCGCCTCGATGGCGATGCGCAGATGGCCCACCGCATCGATCACGCAGTCCAGCGTGGCCGCGTCGGTGATGCGCAGGCCATGGTGATAGCGTGGCGCCAGGCCGCGCGCGGCCAGACGGCTTTCGATCTGCGGCCGCGAACCGTGCACCAGCACCAGGCGCACGCCCAGGCTGTGCAACAGCACCAGGTCGTGGACGATGTTGCCGAAGTTGGGATGATCGACACCATCGCCCGGCAGCATCACGACGAAGGTGCAGTCGCGGTGGGCATTGATGTAGGGAGAGGAGTGGCGCAACCAGTTGACGTATTCGGGCATGACAAGGCCTGTGGCAAAGGGGGAAAAAAAGGGCGACGCGTGGCACAGGAACGTCATCGTCGGAACAGGTCAGGCATCACACGCGGTCTCCTTGAAAACATGAACGATTGAGGTAGGCAGTCAATTCAGGCAGTAGTGCTGGATCAGCTCACGCAGTAGACGCACGGTCGGCTCGATGCGTGACACCTCCAGGTATTCGCCAGGTTGGTGAGCGCAGGCGATGTCGCCCGGGCCCAGCACCAGGGTCTGGCAGCCCAGTGCCTGCAGGTACGGCGCTTCGGTGCCGAAGGCCACGGCTTCGGCACGATGCCCAGTCAGTCGTTCGGCCAGCAGCACCAGTTCGCTGTCGGCCGGCTGCTCGAACGGCGGCACCTCGGGGAACAGCGGCGCGTAGTCGATGCGCACGTCGTGGCGCTCGGCCAGTGGCGCCAGCTTGGCCCGGATCGCCGCGCGCAGCGGCTCCGGGTCCATGCCGGGCAGCGGGCGCAGGTCGAACTCCAGTGCGCATTGGCCGCAGATCCGATTGGGGTTGTCGCCGCCATGGATGCAGCCGAAGTTCAGGGTCGGGGTCGGCACGGTGAACTGCGGGTTGCGGTAGGTCTTTTGCCACTCACGGCGCAGGTCCATCATCTCGCCCATCACCGCGTGCATGGCTTCCATGGCGCTGCGGCCCAGGCTCGGGTCGGACGAATGGCCGCTGCGGCCCAGGATGTCGATGCGGTCCATCATGATGCCCTTGTGCAGGCGCACCGGGCGCAATCCGGTCGGCTCGCCGATCACGGCGGCACGGCCCAGCGGCTGCCCGGCGTCGGCCAGGGCACGGGCACCGGACATCGAGCTTTCCTCGTCGCACGTGGCCAGGATCAGCAGCGGTTGCTTGAAGTCATGCTCGAGCAACGGCCGCACTGCCTCGATCACCAGGGCGAAGAAGCCCTTCATGTCGCAACTGCCCAGGCCGACCCAGCGCCCGTCGATCTCTTCGAGCTTCAACGGGTCGGTCTGCCACAGCTGTTCGTCGAACGGCACGGTGTCGCTGTGCCCGGCCAGTACCAGCCCGCCGGGTCCGGTGCCGCGACTGGCCAGCAGGTTGAACTTGCCCGGGCTGACGGTCTGGATCTCGCAGACGAACCCCAGGTCGCCCAGCCAGCCGGCCAGCAGCTCGATCACCGGGGCATTGGACTGGTCCAGGCTGGCCTGGGTGCAACTGACCGAGGGCGCGGCGATCAAGGCGGCGAACTGGTCTTTGAGCGGCGGCAGGGGCATGCGCGTTCTCCTCGGAGTCGGCCCCCATCATAGGACCATCCGGCACCGGGAATAAACCGTCAAAGGCCGACTGCTGTACACTCGTCACGTCTGCCGAGGCGCTTTTGCCTGCACGAATGCCCGGCAAATTATGTAGGCACCCACCCCTGAGCCTGGATCACCCCGCGATGCACAAAGAAACCGAACTCAAACTGCGCGCCAGCCGCGAGACCCTCGACGCCCTGCGCGAGCACCCCCTGCTGAAGAAGCGCAACAAGTCCGGCTGGCAGACGCGCGAACTGCTCAACCAGTATTTCGACACGCCAGAGCGCGACCTCGCCGCGGCCAAGGTCGCCCTGCGCCTGCGTCGCGATGGCGACGCCATCATCCAGACGCTCAAATGCCGTGGCCAGAGCGTGGCCGGCCTGTCCGAGCGCAACGAATACGAATGGCCGCTGGAGAAGGTCAAGCTCGACCTGAAGAAGCTCGACGACAGCTGCTGGCCCGAGGCCCTGCGCGACCTGGACAAGAAGCGCATCAAGCCCTTGTTCACCACCGATTTCACCCGTGAGGTCGCGGACATCGCCTGGGGCCGTGGCAAGAGCAAGGTGGTCATCGAGGCCGCCCTCGACCAGGGCTTCGTGATCGTCGGCAAGCACAAGGAAGCCATCAGCGAGCTGGAGCTGGAGCTGCGCGAAGGCGACCCGCAGGCGCTGCTCGAGCTGGCTGCCGAGCTGGCCGCCAGCCTGCCACTGATGCCCTGCGACATCAGCAAGGCCGAGCGCGGCTACCGCCTGCTCGACCCCGACCAGCACACCCTCGACCTGCCGGTCAGCGAGCTGGACGCCGACATGACCCTGGACGATGCGTTCGCCGCCCTGGCCTGGCAACTGCTGGGCAGCAGCCAGCGCCTGGCCGAGCAGTACCGCCACACCGGCCACTGGCGCCTGTTGCAGGACTGGGGCGACTGCCTGGGCGAGCTGCGCGCCCTGGTCACCACCCTGGGCCAGGCCGCGCCCCGCGTCACCACCCACACCCTGCGCGCCCGCCTCGACGCGCTGCTCGAAGACTGGCGCCCGCTGGTGCTGGCCGGCAACGAGGACGAGGACGTCCGCCGCGCGGCGCCCGAGCAGTTCGCCGACGAGCTGCTGGAGACGCGCTGGGGGCAGTTCTCTCTGGAGACCGCGCGCTGGTTGACGGCACGTGCCTGGACCGTGGAGCGCAACAAGCGTGGCGAGCGTCAGGGCGGTGCGCAACTGGGCAACTGGCTGGCGCACCAGCTGGGCGCCGAAGCCCTCGACCTGCAACTGCCACGCTACAACCAGCAGCCCGAGGACCTGGCCGAACAGCTGCCGCGCATCGAACGTCTGCTGGCCTGGCTGCACCACGCGCGCCAGGTGCTCGAGGTGCCGCAGGTGGATCGCCTGTACGGTGACTTGGTCAAGCTGCACCAGTTGGCCAACCAGCCGCTGGGCGAAGAGGTGCTGGCCGCCCGTGTCGAACTGACCCACGTGATCAACCAGAGCCGGGCCTGGAAGCAGCTGGTCGGCTAAGCCCTGGCCGTCAACGGCAGGCAGGTCGTGGACTTAATTTCGGACAAGGCCACGATCGAGTTGACCTCCTGGATCCCCGGCACATTGGACAGCTTCTCGAAGAAGAACCGCTCGTAGGCTTCGATGTCCGGGGTGACGATCCGCAGCATGAAGTCCACCGACCCCATCAGCACATGACACTCCAGCACTTCGGGGAAGCCGCGGATCGCCTCGGTGAACTCGGCGAAGTTGGAGCGTCCATGGGCGTTGAGCTTGACCTCGGCGAAGATCTGCGTGTTCAGGCCGACCTTCTTGCGATCGAGCAGGGTCACCTGCCCCCGGATGACCCCTTCTTCCTTCAATCGCTGCACCCGGCGCCAGCAGGGTGACTGCGACAGCCCCACCCGTTCGGCCAGTTGCGCGCTGGACAGCGAAGCGTCCTCTTGCAGCAACGCCAGAATGCGCCGGTCGTAGGCGTCCAACTCACTGTGCATGATCGTTTCTCGAATAGGCAAGTAGACGACCAGTATCATGCGCCTCCAGCCTTTTTTCGAGCACCATGAGCGAAGCATTGTCCGAACCGGAATGGGAAAATGCGTCATCTGTCCTGGAGCGCCTGCCATGTCCCACCCTGAACGTCTTGTCGCCCAACACGCTTTCGACGCCCACCCTGCCCCCGCGGAAGTCCGCTACTGGCTCAGCGCCGAGGCCGAGTCCGACAGCGTCTGTCGGGTGCTGAACCTGTTTGCCTTGCAGTCGCTGATGCCCCACGAGCTGCACGTGCGTCAGCGCGGCGACCTGCTGGACATGGAAATCGCCGTGAGCGGACTGGCGGCGCCACGGGCGCAGTTGATCGCCCGCAAGATCCGCAACCTGATCTGCGTCGAGGACGCCAGCGTGCGTTGCCAGCCGTTGCTGACCGAGGCCTGCGTACAGGACGCAAGACACGGTAACGATTGTGCCGCGCTGGAACATGCCTGAACCGCTAGCCTTGCCAGGACCATCGATGACTCGGCAAGGATGCCCCTCATGTACACACCGGACGACGGCTCGCTCGACCTGCATCGCCTGCTCGACCGCCTGGTCGACACCGCACGGCTCACCCCCGCACAGGCTGCCCAGGCCCGCGAAAGCCCGGTGGTCACCGACCACCCGCTCGAACACCTCGCGACCTTTGCTTTCGAGGATGCCCTGCACCCCGGCCGGACCTGGGATCTCGAGCGTCTGGGCCAGTGGCTGGCCGATCAGGTCGGGCAACCGTACCTGCGGCTCGACCCTTTGCAGCTGGACCTGGCCCACATCACCGGGCTGATCTCGCCAGGCTTCGCCCAGCGCCACGGCATCCTGCCCGTGGCAGCGGACGAGACCGGCGTGACCATCGCCAGCGCCCAGCCCTACCGTCGCGACTGGGAGGCCGACCTGGCCCAGGGTCTCGGCCGTCCGGTCCGCCGCGTACTGGCCTGCCCGCGGCAGTTGCGGCAGCTGGGTCAGACCCTGTTTCGCCTGGCCGCATCGGTCCAGGGTGCCCACCAGCGCCCGACCACCGACCTGGTGGAACTCGAGCATCTGCTTGCCCTGGGCCAAGGACCAAGCGACGGCAGCGCCCAGGACACGCACGTGGTGCACATCGTCGACTGGGTGCTGCAGTACGCCATCGAGCAGCGAGCCAGCGATATTCACCTGGAACCGCGTCAGGACCAGGCCCACTTGCGCTATCGGATCGACGGCCTGCTGCACCCGGTCTACACCTTCCCAGGCGGCATCGCCCTGGCGCTGACCAGCCGCCTGAAACACCTGGCGCGCATGAACGTGGCAGAGAAACGTCGGCCGCAGGATGGTCGCCTGCGCACCCGACTGCCCAACGGTGGCGACGTGGAGCTGCGCCTGTCGACGCTGCCCACACCGTTTGGCGAAAAGCTGGTGCTGCGCCTGTTCGACGCCTTGCAGCTCCAGCAAGGCCTGTTCGGGCTGGGCCTGGAAGGCGAGATGCTGGCGCGCTGGCAACGGCTGCTGCGGCGCCCTCACGGTCTGCTGCTGGTGACGGGCCCCACCGGCTCGGGCAAGACCAGCACGTTGTACGCGAGCTTGGCATGGCTGGCCGGGCCGACGGTCAACCTGTGCACCATCGAAGACCCGATCGAGCGGCTGGACCCGGCGTTCAACCAGTTGCAGGTCCAGCCTCACCTGGACCTGGATTTCGCCGCAGGCGTGCGCGCGCTGCTGCGCCAGGACCCCGACATCCTGATGATCGGCGAGATTCGTGATGCCAGCACGGCGCAGGTGGCGGTGCAGGCAGCCCTGACCGGCCACCTGGTGCTGTCCACGCTGCACACCAACGATGCCTGCAGTGCGATTGCGCGGTTGCGCGACCTGGGCGTCGCCGACTACCTGATCAAGGCCACGTTGCTGGGCGTCATGGCGCAGCGCCTGGTGCGTGCGCCGTGCCCGGCGTGCCACGGTACGGGGACGCACGCCCAAGGCACCTGCCCGACCTGCCGAGGCACGGCCTGCCAGGGTCGCACCGGGTTGTTCGAACTGCTGGTGATGACCGACGGGACACGCCAGGCGCTGACGCCACACGGCGACCTGACGGCGTTGCGACAACAGGCCGAGCGTGAAGGCCTGTGGAGCCTGCGCCGCAGCGGCCAGGACAAGGTCGCGCGCGGATTGACCTGTGCCGAGGAGGTCCGGCGTGTCTGCGACGAGGCCTGAGCAGGTGGGGAACTTGATGCCTCGGGCGCGCTCGAAGGGGCATTCCTCCATGCCTTGCCAAGGTGACCCCATGCGTCTGAAAACAACGATCGCCGCTGCTGCCCTGCTCGCCCTGCCCATCGGTTCGGCCATGGCCGACGGCTTCTGGCGCGACGTGCTCTCGTCGGGCGCGACCACGGCCTCGACCTACCTGACCTCCAGGGATCACAAGCTGGTCGCCGCCGCCCGTGACGATGCCGGCAGCTACGTCGCCAGTCAGGGCGCGATCCGCGGCCCCTATCTGGAAGCGGCCTTGCACCGGGTGCGCGCCGAGCAGCCCGGGCTGCAGGCCAGCGACATGGAACTGGCCAGTGCGATCCTGGCCAGCGGCACGGCGCGGCCATGAGCCACGCGCGCGCCTGAATCGCCTCAGTCCAACCCGAGGTGCTTGGTCTGCGGCGCCCACCACAGCGACGTGACCAGCCCGACCAAGGGGAAGATCGAGGCGATCAGCAACGTCATGGAAATCCCCAGGTGCTGCAGGGTGACCGGTAGCAGGTAGGTCGCCCCGGCCGCACCGATCCGGCTGAATGCCGCCGCGAACCCGACGCCGGTGCTGCGAAAACGGGTCTCGAACATCTCCGGTGGATACACGTACTGGATGTTGTTCGACCCGGTGATCACCAGCACGAACACGCCGAACAGCACCAGCGACGCCAGCGGCGGCGGGTTGCCCCAGAGCCCGAGCACCAGCAGCAAGGCGAACATGGCCGCGAAGGTGGAGATGACGAACGTGCGCCGTGACACCTTGGACAGCCACCACAGCCCCAGCAAGGCGCCGAGGATCTGCACCCCGTTCATCTGCAGATCGGTGGTAAACCCGTCGTTCACCCCCAGGCTGTCCAGGACGGGCAGGATGAAGGTGAAGATGGCGAACATCGGACCGACCTGACAGAACCAGAACAGCCCGGCGTACAGCACCCGGCGCCAGTCGTTCTCGACGAAGAACTGCCGCAACGTCGTTTCGCCCTGCACCTGCTTCACGCTGGGCAGGCCATACTCAGGCCCGTAGCGGCGGTGCACGATGGCCAGGGCTTCCTGCTCGCGTCCACGGCTTTGCAGCCAGCGCGGCGACTCCGGGATGGCGAAGCGAATGAGCAACGTCACCAGGGCCGGGATCGCACTGCTGGCGAGCAGGCCGCGCCAGGCTTCAGGCGCCCAGAAATGCCCGACGAAGAACGCCGCGACGAACCCCACGAACCAGAACAGCGCGATGCTGCCCAGCAACAGGCTGCGGTGCCGGCGTGGCGCGAACTCGGCCAGCAGCGACGTGCCGACCGCGTACTCCACACCGATCAGCAGGCCCAGCAGCATGCGCAGGGCCACCAGGTCCCAGGTGCCGACCACGAACAGCTGCGCCAGCGAGACGCCGATGAAACCCACCAGGTTCCAGAAGAACACCCGCTTGCGGCCGAAGCGGTCGGCGACGCGGCCGAACACCAGCCCGCTGACGAAGATGCCGATCAGCGCGCTGGCGGCGATCAGGCCCTGGCTCAGCGGTGACAGGCTCAGCTCGGTCGCGGCCGGTGTGATGGCCGCGCCGATCACCCCCAGGATGTAGCCGTCGACGATGATGCCGCCGAAGGCGCTGATGGCCACCAGCACGACCAGCAGGTTGAGGGGTGCGTCATCGATGGAAATGCCTGTCGCGGGGGTGGGTCGGGCGGCGTGCTGCTGGGGGTCTGCGCTCATGTGCATGGGTGGTGCTCCTGATGGCTGGCTTCGGACCTTAGGGTCCGAGTGGCCTGACCGCGTGCTCGAGAACGACAGCGTCGATGGGAATGACGACATGCCACCAGGACCGGAATCGACGGCGCCGCAGGATGACGTTTTCCATCCGTTGGATGCCGTTTTGCGCATGACCTGCCTGCGGCGTCTGCGGGATGCTTGGGCGTGCCCACTTGCCCTGTCCCGTTCGCGAGGCTCCCATGAAGAACGTCGAAGAAATACTCAAGACCAAGGCGCAGCATCAGGCCGTGTACACCATCGGCCCTGAAGATTCGGTGCTGGAAGCCTTGAAGACATTGGCCGAGAAGAACATCGGTGCGCTGCCGGTGGTCGAGGACGGCCAGGTGGTCGGCATTGTCAGTGAGCGGGACTATGCGCGCAAGCTGGTGCTCAAGGGGCGCTCTTCGGCTGCCACGCCCGTGCGCGAGATCATGAGTTCACCGGTGTTCACCGTCGAGCCGCGCCACAACCTGGAATACTGCATGAGCCTGATGACCAACCGCCACCTGCGCCACCTGCCCGTGGTGGCCAATGGCGAGCTGATGGGGCTGCTGTCGATCGGCGACCTGGTCAAGGAAACCATCGCCGAACAGGCCAACCTGATCCAGCAGCTGGAACAGTACATCCGCGGCGAGTGACTCAGTGGTAGGCGCGTTCGAGGTCGTCGAGTTGATGGTCGAAACTGCGCAGGCGGGCCGACCAGGTATAGACCAGCACCTCGATGTCGCGGTTGAGCACGGCCGTGCCCGTCGAGGCCGCGGAAGAAGGCTCGTTCACGTCGAGTCGGTAGCGTTCCCGCGTCATGGCCGCCGCGACGCTGGACAGATCGCGCGCATTGGCCTGCCAATGCTGGCGACCATCGCGCAACTCACGGTCCAGTTCACGGCATTGTTGCCTGAGCGCCTCGAGGCTCTGGTCCAGCGGCGTACCGCGCAGCTCGCCCATGACTTCCTCGAAGGTGCGCCCACAATGCCAGTGGCTTCCCCACAGGTAGCGATCGAAGACCGTCTCCACGCGGCGCAGGGCAACCTTGGTGTTCCAGATGGTGACCAGCGTATGGCCCTGGACCAGCTCGCGCCGGTTCAGGCGCAGATGCTGCCAGGCGATCCAGACCAGCGTGACCAGCGCCGCCGCGACGACGAGGCCGGCAGCAGCATAGAGAAACAGCTGGGCACGGTGCAGGTCATAGGCGCTGCGGATGCCGAAGAAATAACCGCCGGTCAGTACGCCCAGGATGGCCAGGGCGCACCAGAACGCGGGTGCATAGGGATCTTTCATGACTGCGTCCCCTCCTCGATCCTTCGAGCATAGCAACGCCGTCCCAGCTCTCCAGCACCGCTCGGCGCCTACACCTCGGGCTTTTCGTGCAGCATGACGTTGAGCTGGTCGATCATCGGGATCCAGTCGGCGTCCTTCTCGTAGCTTTCCTTGAGGAACGCGCGTTGCGCGTCGGTCCAGAACGGTGCGTCCACCAGTTTCACGTCCTGGTCCAGGGGCGAATGGGTGGTGATGAACTTGTCGATCTCGACGGCATCGTCAGGCAGGCCCAGCTGCTGGAAAACCTCGGATAACGGATGAACAGGTGCGTCCATGGTGCCTCCTTCTGGCCGGCCGATCGGCGATCGGCCCTACGGCGTTGGATGATGGATCGGGCAAGTGGGACTTGCCCGCCAACGGGTAGACAACGCAGAAGGCGCAGAGGTCGATTCAGAGCGGTGCGCGGCGCAGACTGGCCAGCAAGGTGGCCGCGCCGACGAACAGCCCGGCGAAGGTGCGGTTCACCCGGCGCTGCTGGCGTGGCGTGCGCAACAGGCGCAGCACACGCGAGGCCAGCCCGGTGTAACCGGCCATCACCACCAGGTCGACGACGACCATGGTCGCGGCGATCGTCAGGTACTGCGGCACCAGGGGCTGATGCGGGTCGATGAACTGCGGCAGGACCGCCAGCATGAACACCAGGGCCTTGGGGTTGCTGACGTTGATCAGCAGGCCGCGCATCACCAGCCCCAGCGGCTTGGCAGCCGGTCGCACGGCCGTGTCGTCCCCCAGGTCGGCCGGCAGGGCGCGCCATTGCCTGAAGGCCAGGAACAGCAGGTAGCCGACGCCGAACCACTTGATCACCTGGAACGCCGTGGCCGATGCGGCCAGGATCGCGCCGACACCTGCCGCCACCACGGCGATCTGCAACAGCAGGCCCAGCTGCAGGCCGATCGCGTTCCAGTAGCCGCGCCAGAAGCCATGCTGCAGACCGCTGGACATCGAGGCGATGGCACCGGCCCCCGGCGACAAGCTGATGACCCAACAGGCGACGAAGAAACCCAGCCAGGTCTCCATGGACATTGCTCCACCTCCCTTGTCTCGTGCGGACACGCAGCCTGCCCGTGAGGCCAATGAGTGCGTGTGTGTGTCGGCGACTGTAGCGTGTCGCCCTGCCGGCGTCGACCCGCTCAGCCGTGGCGGGTCGTGACGCTTCGCAGGGCGTCCCTCAGGACAACGCTTCCAGCTCGGCCTGCAGGGTCTCGAGGGTTTCCAGGGCTTCCATCCACGCCTCCTCCAGCTCGCCTTCACGCTGCTTGAGCGTGCCCTGACGTGCCAGCAGCTCGCGCAGCTGCTCCTTGCGCGAGGCGTCGTAGAGGCCGCTGTCGCCCAGGGCCGTCTCGATCTCGGCCAGCTGCCCGTGCACCTGACCCAGTTCGTTTTCCAGCTTCTCGGCGGCACGCTTGTGCGGCGCCAGCTGCTGGCGGAGCGTGGCGGCCGCCTGGCGCTGCGCCTTCTTGTCGGTCTTGTCCGGGTTGCCTGCCGTGGTGCTCACCGGTGCATGCCGTTGGCGGTAGTCGACCAGCCAGCGGCTGTAGTCGTCCAGGTCGCCGTCGAATGCCTGCACCTTGCCTTCGGCCACCAGCAGGAAGTCGTCGGTGGTACTCTTGAGCAGGTGACGGTCGTGGGAGACCACCACCACGGCTCCAGCGAACTCCTGCAAGGCCATGGTCAGCGCCAGGCGCATTTCCAGGTCCAGGTGGTTGGTCGGTTCGTCGAGCAGCAACAGGTTGGGCCGTTCCCAGGCGATCAGCGCCAGGGCCAGGCGCGCCTTCTCGCCACCCGAGAAATTCACCACCGGCTCGTCGACCCGGTTGCCATGGAAGTCGAAACCGCCGAGGAAGTCGCGCAGGGTCTGCTCGCGCTCGCCCGGTGCCAGGCGTTGCAGGTGCAACAGCGGGCTGGCCTTGTCGTCCAGCGAGTCGAGCTGGTGCTGGGCGAAGTAGCCCACGGCAAGGTTCTCGCCACGGACCAGGCGGCCGCCCAGGGGCGTCAGCTCGCCGACCAGGTTCTTGATCAGGGTCGACTTGCCGGCGCCGTTGGGGCCCAGCAGGCCGATGCGTGCGCCGGGCACCAGCTGCAGCTTGACCTTCTCCAGGATGACCTTGTCACCGTAGCCGAGCTGCCCTTCGGACAGGTCCAGCAGAGGGCTGGAGATCTTCTCCGATTCACGGAAGCTGAAGTCGAACGGCGAGTCCACGTGCGCGGCCGACAGCTCTTCCATCCGCTCCAGGGCCTTGATCCGGCTCTGGGCCTGACGCGCCTTGGTAGCCTGGGCGCGGAAACGGGCGATGTACTTTTCCATGTGCGCACGGCGCGCCTGCTGCTTCTCGAACGCCTGCTGCTGTTGCGCCAGGCGTTCGGCGCGGGTGCGCTCGAAGGCACTGTAGCCGCCGCGGTACAGGTTGAGCTTGCACTGTTCGACGTGCACCACATGGTCGACGACCGCATCGAGGAAGTCGCGGTCGTGGGAGATCAGCAGCAATGTGCCGGGGTAGCCCTTGAGCCAGTCCTCGAGCCAGAGAATGGCGTCCAGGTCCAGGTGGTTGGTCGGCTCGTCGAGCAGCAGCAGGTCGGACGGGCACATCAGCGCCTGGGCCAGGTTCAGGCGCATCCGCCAGCCACCGGAGAAGTCGCCCACGCGGCGCTCCATCTGCTCGTTGCTGAAGCCCAGACCCGCCAGCAGCTTGCGCGCACGGGCATCGGCGGTATAGCCGTCGGCGCTTTCCAGCTCACTGTGCAGGCGTGCCAGGGCGCTGCCGTCCTGGGCCTGCTCGGCCACCTCCAGCGCGGCCTGGACCTGGCGCAGGCGATGGTCGCCATCGAGCACGTAGTCCACCGCCAGGCGATCGAGGGTATCGACCTCCTGGCGCATGTGCGCGATGCGCCAGTCCGCCGGCAGGCGGCAGTCGCCGCCGTCGGGCGACAACTCGCCGCGCAGCAAGGCGAACAGGCTGGATTTGCCGGCGCCGTTGGCGCCGATGAGCCCGGCCTTGTGACCGGCGTGCAGGGTCATCTCGGCGCCATCTAGCAGGCGCTGAGGACCACGCTGTAAAGTGAGGTTGGTTAGTCTGATCATGATGGTCGCGGAGTCTACCAGCTTCCATGACCCCTGGCGCGAGTCGAACAATGCCTACCGATCTATGGAATCACGCCATCGCCCTGTACCGCAGGCCGGGCGTGGAAACGGCCTGCCTGGAGCTGCAAGCCCAGGGCGGCGATGTCTGCCTGGCGCTGTGCGGCACTTGGCTGCAGGCGCGGCATGTACCGGTGACGCCGGCACGTGTGGAGGCGCTGCGCGCGCTGGCGCAGGCGTGGCAGGCACCGGTGATCGCCCCCTTGAGGGCGCTACGCACGGGCTGGAAGGCGCAGGCCCTGCTGGACCCTGCGCTGGCCGAGCTGCGCGAGCAGGTCAAGGCTCTGGAGCTGAGTGCCGAACGCGTGCTGCTCGAACGCTTGGAGCGCCTGGCGAACGGCTGGGCCAGTGAGGCGGGCGCTGCACAGGACTGGCTGGAGGGCTTGGTGCCTGTGCAGCCCGAGGGCCAAGACGCGCTGGAACGGTTGCGCGTCGCGGCCCAGGCGCTTCAGGCCTCGGAGGCCTGAGCCGAGTCGGTTGCCGTGTAGGACACCCCTTCCGATACCGCCGCTGCAGGCGTGCGGCCTGCGGCGACCGGTGTATCGGCCTGTGGCCCGGCCGGCTTGACGGTGCGCTTGGCCGCGGGCTTGCGAGGTGCCCGGGCCGGTGCCTGGGTAGCGCCCGGCGCAGAGGCCGAGCCGGTCGCGTCTGCAGGGGTCTTGGCGGTGGCCGTCCGACGTGAGGCCGCCGGCTTGGCGGTGGCCGACGTCTGCGAGCCAGCAGCGTTCGTCGCGCTGGCCGAACGACGGGCCGTCGACACGGTGGGCGCCTGATCGCCGGCTGCCTTGCGCGGCGCGCGGCTGCTGACGACCTTCGTGTCGCGGGTACGGGTTGGCTTGGCGGCAGGCGTTTCGTCAGCCACCGGCTCAGACTGGACCTGGGTCCGCTGTGCAGCCGGTTTTTGTGAGGACTTTCCGTCACGCTGGGCCAGGCGCTCGTTCACGGCCTCGCGCACCTTGCCGACCCCCTGGGCCAGGGCCAGGCTGTCTTCGACGTCACGCTTGAGCGTCTGGATGTACGTCCGGGTTTCGGTCTGACGGGCCTTGAGCGTGTCGAGCAAGGCTTCCAGCTCGTCGATCGCCTTGCGCGTCTTGCCTTGTGCCTTGCTCTTGCCAGCGGCGGCATGGTCCTGCAGTTTCAGGCGCGCGTCGTGGAGCTTTTCCTGTGCCTTGCCGCGCCGCTTCTCCAGCTTGGCCAGCACCTTCTCGGCGTCGGCCAAGGCCTGTGAACAAGCGTCTTCCAGCGTCTCGAGCAGGCTGTCGGACAACTGCTGGAGCAAATGCAAGGGCGTACTGACAGACTTCTTCTTGGACGGCATGGGTACCTCCTGACTGACGAGTGTGCGTCCCATACTAGGCCTCTGCCACGACGACCGCCAGAGGCGTCCCGTGTCTGCACACCGCCTGTGCGTTCGGCCATTCTCATGCCCGGCCTACTTTGGGCATACTGGCCGTTTCCCTTCCACAGGAGCCGAGCATGCCTCGCTATCCGATCCTGGCCCTGGCCCTGTGCAGTAGCGTCTGCCTGGCCGCTCCCGCACAGCCCTCCACCAGCACCGACGACCTGTCCTACGGGGTCGGCGTCAGCCTGGGCCAGCGCCTGCACGCCGAAGTCCCGGACCTTCAGCTGGAGACCTTGATCGAAGGGTTGCGCCAGGGCTATCAGGGCAAGCCCTTGCGGCTCGAGCAGTCACGTATCGATGCGCTCCTGCAGCAGCATGACGAAGCCATGGCCATCGCTGCCGAGGCCCCGAGCGACGCCAGTCGCCAGGCAGCGGAAACACGTTTCATGGCCGAAGAACGCGCCCGCCCGGGTGTGCGCGAACTGGCTCAAGGGGTGCTCTATACCGAGCTGGCAGCGGGCGCGGGTGACGCACCCCGTGCGGACGGCAAGGTGCAGGTGCGCTATCAGGGGCGGTTGCCGGACGGCTCGGTGTTCGACCAGAGCCAGCAGCCCCAGTGGTTCGCGCTGGACTCGGTGATCGCCGGCTGGCGCGTGGCGCTGTTGCAGATGAAGCCTGGCGCCAAGGGCCGTATCGTCATCCCGTCGGCACAGGCCTATGGCGCTGACGGGGCGGGAGATCTGATCCCGCCCGACACGCCGTTGGTCTTCAACGTCGAGCTGGTGGCGGTCAAGCCCTGAGCGACCTCAGGCTTCGACGGCATCCTGCTCGCGGTGCGTGTTGTGCAGGACCTCGATGAGGCAGTCCTCCAGCTCGAACCGCTCGTGCAGCAGGCTGCCCAGCTCGCCCAGCTTGCGCGCGAAGCGTTCGGCGTCGCTGCAGGCAGCCTTGACGCAGTGGTCGTTGAACGCCAGCGCGATTTCAGTGATTTCGTTGATGCGCGGGTTGAGCTGCTCGGCCAGGCCCAGGGCCTTCTGGTCGCCGAACGACTTGGCCTCGGTGACCAATTGCTCGCAGACTTCGAAATGCCAGGCGGACACGTAGTCCACGAGGATTTCGCAGAAGCGTTCGTGTTGGCGCTTGTCGGCGAACGCGGTACGGGCATCGCGCAGGTCGCCGAACGCTCGGACCAGTTCCTCGCGCTCCTTGAGCCACCGGTCGATCAGTTGGTTGACGCCACCCCAGCGTTCCTGGGCATTCTGGCAACTATCGAGCATGACGAGATCTTCCCTTCTGGGCGATGCCCCCGCACCTGGTAGCGCGTGGGTGGCGGTACGAAAGGTGTCATCCGCAGGCTGGCATCGAGCCGTTGTTGTAGAGGTAGCCGTGCGAAACGCAGCGTGCGCATCGACTGCGCTTCAAGGTACGCAAGGGCACTCGTTCACACAAGTCTTTGGCGCAGCGACAGATCACCGCTGGTCGAGCGAAGGTGTGCTCGGTTCGCGCTCGACCAGCCGTGCAGGGGATGGCAGCAGATGGCCGATGAGGCCTGATAACGGGACCAGTGCCAGCAGCACGAACGCCAGCAGGCTCCACTCCGGCAATGTGAGGTCCAGGAAGCTCCAGCGGATGGACGAACACGCCGGCTCGCCCTCGATCAGCACCTTGAGCGCATGGCGCAGCGCCGCCCAGCCTTGGGGGTCGACCTCGTACCCGCGGACGCAGACCCCTTCACCGACCCTGACCTGCAGCCAGACATGCCGTGCAGCCAGGGCTATCCCGCTCCCGGCCAGGATCAGTGCCAGGCCGGTGTAGACCCGCACGCCCCTCGGCCCTGGCGTCTGCACGATCATCCCCAGGCACACGAAGGCAAAGGCGCCTATCAGGCACCGCAACGTGAAGCACAGGATACAAGGGGTGAGTGCCGCGCTGGCCTCGAGGTACAGACTGGCTGCCAGCATGCCGAGGCAGCCCAGCAATGCGGGGAAATACAGGGAATGCAAACGAACCTGCGACATGTTCCAAGCCCTGTGGATAAATGGTGGGACGGGAACGTTAGAGGATGTGCCGGGTTTGTTTCAAGGCACTACAGGCAGGATACGTCGCTGATACGGAAGGAAAGTCTCTTAATTTCTGTGGGAAAATTCCTAGAACATGCTTTGGATGTTCTTTTCGGACGCTGGAAAACACGGCTTCGCCAGCCGAACCCGTGCCTTTACACGGGTTCGGCGGTGGCATCAGGTACGCTTACCCTCGGGCAACGGCAACGCCAGCAGGCGTTCGTCGAGCAGGCCCAGTCCCTCCTCGAACAGCTGATTGCTGCGCGTCGTTTCACCCAGGCTGGCCAGCAACCGCGCCAGTTCGGCACAGGTCTCCGGATTGCGCTGGAAGCGCAGGCTGCTCTCCAGGTAGTCCCGCGCCTTGCCCCACAAGCGTTGCTGCAGACAGAGACGGCCCAGCGTCAGCAACAGGCTCGGGTCGCTGGGGTGGGCCTTGAGCAGACCCTCGGCAAATTGCAGCTGACGCGCCGGATCGTCCCCGCGGACCAGGCCATACAGGCGTGCCAGCGGGCTTTCGTACTGGCGCTTGAGCGCAGTACGCAGCACGTGCTCGGCTTCTTTCTGCGCACCTGCCTGACGCAGTTGCTCGGCATAGGCCAGCACCAGACGTGGCTCCTGGCGCTGGGCGGCCGTGAGCTGCTCCCAGGCGCGTTCCAGGGCTTGGCGCACCGCCTGGGCATCGTCGTTGCCTTCATGGGTCAGGGACAGGTTCTGCCCCCAGGCACGCTGCTCGAGTTCGGCCAGCTCGGCCGCCGGCAGGACCTTGCTCTTGCGCAGTTCAGGCAACAGGCGGATCACTGCAGACCAGTCGCCACGGCGCACGTGCAGGCGCTGCAGCAGCCTGAGCACCTGGGCGTTGCCGGGGTAGCGTGCCTGCATGGCGTCGAGCGTTTCCAGCGCCTGGTCGTCCTGGCCCTGGTCCATCTGCAACTGTGCGTGGCTCAGGGCGACCGCCAGCTCGGCCTGGGGTTGGCGTTCCAGCGCACGCTCGAGCAGGGTGTCGCGCTCGTCGTAGCGGCCTTGCTCGTTGGCGGCACGTGCCGCGCCCAGGTAGTAGAACAGCGGGTAGCGTTCGGCTTCGGCGGCCCGGTGCAGGTGGCGCTGGGCACTGGCCCAGCGGCCCTCGGCGAGGTCGAGCTGGCCTTGCTTGATCGCCACCTGGGTACGACGGCTGCGGTTGCGGCGCGACCATGGGTTGACCACGCCACTGGAGACCAGGACCAGGCCGATCAGGTAGCGCACCAGCGCCGCCAGCAAGAGCGCGGCCAACAGCAGGCCCAGCGTGGCCCAGAGACTGGACTGGTAGCGGAAGCCGCCATAGGCGATCAGCACGTAGCCGCTGTG
Organism: Pseudomonas monteilii; assembly: GCA_001534745.1. Taxonomy (NCBI): domain Bacteria; kingdom Pseudomonadati; phylum Pseudomonadota; class Gammaproteobacteria; order Pseudomonadales; family Pseudomonadaceae; genus Pseudomonas; species Pseudomonas alabamensis. The sequence goes on along the minus strand of CP013997.1, from coordinate 161,653 downwards.
CTTGGCGATGGCGATGCCCAGGGCCGCCGCTACCGCGATGGCGATGACCACTAGCAGGTAAGCCCGCTTCATGGCTTGGCCTCCGCGTTTTCAGCTGGCAGGTGGCGGCGGGCGATATAGGCTTGCACGGCGGTCAGGCTGGCGCTGAGGTCAGGCACGTCCACTGCCACGGGCGCTTCGGCCAGCGCGTTGAGGCTGTCGAGCATGGTCTTGCTTTGCGGGTTGTCGGCATTGAAGTTGGCCTGCAGCACGCTGCGGGCTTCGTCCAGCGCCTGGCGATAGACCTGGGTCTCGCCGTTGAGCGCGGCCCATTGTGCCTGCTCGAGGGTCAGGCTCAGCGCCAGCCGCAGCTGGTTGAGCGACTGCCCTGCCAGCAGGGGACGCACGTTCTTGTCGGCGCCGAATTCCATCTGGAAGTACTTCGACATCTCGGCCCACCAGCGCGACCAACGACTGGCGACATCGCCGTCGGACGTCACTGCGCCCAGGGCGTTGGCATCGCTGGCAAAATCAGGCGACTGGGCGCTGAGCTGTTGCACCAGGTCACGCTGGGCGGCCAGTTTGAGGAACAGGCCGGTGCGATCGGGCTGCTGGGTGCTGTTGAGCACGGCCAGGCTGCGGGCCAGCTGCTCGCGGGCAGCAAACGAACCCGGATCGCTCTGCTCGCGCAGGATCTCGTCGGCCCCTTCGACCAGGGCCTTGGCGCTGTCGATGTCCTGCAAGGCCGACAGGCGCAGGGTGGCCAGACGCAGCAGGTGCTCGGCCTCGGCCAGGCGCCAGTCCTTGCGGCTGGCGCCCAGCACGGTTTCCAGACGCTGGCTGAGCCGCTGCTGATCGCCCTGCAGCTGCGTGACCAGTCGGCGACGGTCTTCCAGCTCGCTGGCGGCCGGCAGGCTCTGCAACTGCGCCGTGATCTGCTGCTCGCGTTGCTGCAGGCTGGCGGTGCGCTCGTTGAGAGCTTGCAGGTGCTGGCCCTGACCCTGCTCGTTGGCCTGGATCTGGCGCACTTGCCAGACGCCCCAGCCACCCGCGGCAACGCCGGCTGCGCCGAGCAGCAGCGCCAGGATGGCCAAGCCATTGCCCGTGCCCGAGCGGCGCGGCGCGGCAGCCGGTGGAGTGTCCGGCGTCTTGGGCACCGGTGACGGTTCAGTGTTAGGCAAGACAGTTTCGCTCACGTATCCATCCTTTGCATTGGGGCACGCTGCTCGCGCAGAGCGCCTAAGAGCCAGGTACAGCGCATCGCTGCACGGCTGCCATCAAGGCCGCGGCGCTGGCGCCACGGCAATCCACAACGTGCTGTGCACCCACCGCCCGGGCATGATCGGCCACCCGGGGGCTGGGCGCGAACAGCGTCAGCTGCGCCAGGCGAGGCCATGCCTCACCGGCCAGGCGGTACAAATGTTCGAAGCCCTGACCACTGCTGACCACCAGGCCATTGAGGCGTTCCCCGTCGACCACGCGGGCCAGCGCCCCCTCTGGATAGTCCGGCAGGCAGCGGCGATACAGTTCCAGATAATCGACCCTGGCGCCTTGCTCGGCAAGACACTCGGCCAGCCGTTCGCGACCTCCCTCGCCACGCACGATCAGCACGCGCGGCGCCGGCACGTCGAGGGCCGCGCTCAACGCGTCCAGCGCAAGCAGCGCTTCGCTGTCGTCCCCCTGGTCAGGGTAGCGAGCAGTGATGCCGCCTCGGGCCAGCACCCCTGCCGTCGCCGCGCCGACCGTGAACCACGCCGCGCGAAGGCCGGCCAGGGCATCAGGGGGCGTCGCAGCCAGCAACAACCGCGCCGCAGGCTTGCTGACCACGATGATCGCCTGATAGGCATTCAGGTCGTGCAACACGTCGCGCTGGGCGGTGCCAAACGGCAAGGGCTCGATATGCAGCAACGGCAGGCTGCTGCTGACGACACCGACGTCCGCCAAGGCCTGCGCCAGGTCGGCACACTCCTCCACAGGCCGGGTCAGCAGCAGGCGCCAGCCTTTCACGGATGCCCGGCCTCGCCGTACACCGCCGTGAGGATGACGTCGGCGCCCTGGTCGAGCAGGTCGTCGGCAACCTGCACACCCAGCAGGTCGGCTGCGGTCCTGGGACCCCGTGCCTCAGCCCGCAAGAGCGCCCCACCGTCGGGCTGACCGACCATGGCGCGCAACCACAGCTGGTCGCCTTCGAGCACGGCATAGCTGGCGATCGGCACCTGGCAGCCGCCGTTCAGACGCTTGTTGAGCGCCCGCTCGGCCACCACGCGGTCGGCCGTCTCCAGATGGTGCAGCGGTGCCAGCAACGCCTGGATGTCGCTGTCGGCACTGCGACATTCGATGCCCACCGCCCCTTGACCGCCTGCGGGCAGGCTGTAGGTGACGTCGAGACTGTCGGTGATGCGCGACTCGAAGCCCAGGCGGATCAGCCCGGCGGCGGCAAGAATGATCGCGTCATACTCGCCGGCATCGAGCTTGGCCAGACGCGTGTTGACGTTGCCACGCAGGAAGCGGATCTCCAGGTCGGGTCGGTGTGACAGCAGCTGGGTCTGTCGACGCAGACTCGAGGTGCCGACGACGCTGCCCAGGGGCAGTTCGTCCAGGCTCTTGTAGCGGTTGGAGACGAAGGCGTCCCGAGGGTCTTCCCGCTCGCAGATGCAGTACAGGCCCAACCCCTCGGGGAAGTCCATCGGCACATCCTTCATCGAATGCACGGCGATGTCGGCCTGCCCTTCGAGCAGAGCGGTTTCCAGCTCCTTGACGAACAGGCCCTTGCCGCCGATCTTCGACAGTGGGGAATCGAGCAGCTTGTCGCCACGACTGACCATGGGGACCAGCGAGACGAGCAAGCCCGGATGGGCGGACTCCAGGCGTGCCTTGACGTATTCGGCCTGCCAGAGGGCCAGGGCACTCTTGCGAGTGGCGATGCGGATTTCGCGAGTGGACATGAAACGCCCCGAACGAGAGAAATGCCCCCGATGATAACAGCTCTGCTCGCCTCGCCAGCGGACACCGGTCAACCTGGCGCCCTTTCGCGAGGCTGACCCTCTCGTGGTCCGCCCGGTCTAGAGCGTCTGCATCATCTTGCGCACACCCGCAACGTGACGCCGGCTGACGGTCAGCGCATCGCCGTCCAGGCCTTTGAGGAACAGCTGGAAGTGCCCGAGCGGCGTACGCTGCAGACGCTCGATGCGTTCGCGCGACACCAGGGCGTTGCGGTGGATGCGCACGAAACGGTCACCGAATTCGTCTTCCAGGGCCTTGAGCGGTTCATCGAGCAGGACTTCGCCACCTTCGTGGCGCAAGGTCACGTACTTGTGGTCGGCGATGAAGTACACCACCTGGCCCAGCGGGATCAGTTCGATGCCTTTGCGCGTCCGGGCACTGATGTGGCTGCGCGGGCCGCCGCCGCTTTCGTTGGCAGGTCGCGTCAGCGCCGCCAGCTGCGTGCGGTTGGGTCGTTCGGCCTTGCGCAGGGCCTCGCGCAGCGCCTGCGGCTGCACCGGCTTGGCCACGTGGCTGAGCGCGCTGTCCTCGAACGGCTGATGGGCAGCGTCCTCGCCCTCGGTGCAGAACACCACGGCCGGCGGCGCTTCGCGCTCGCACAGGCGCGCTGCCACCTGCAGGCCATCGAGGCCCGGCATGGCGACATCCAGCAGCACCACATCGGGCTTGAGGCTCTCGATCAGGGCCAAGGCCTCTTCGCCATTGGTGGCGCCAGGCTCCAGCACGGTGTACCCCTCCAGCTCGCCGAGCAAGCGGCTCAGGCGGTCACGGGATTGGGTTTCGTCGTCAACGATCAGGACATTCATATATTGCTGGATTCCTGAATGAGTCTCGCAAATGAACTGGCGTGCCGAGGTGCGGATCGACCGACACCGTGGTCCACGCTCAGACCGATGCGATGGCCAAAGATTCACTGGGTCGCGGTACCTGCCGCCGACCCTCTGTCCAACTGTAGACGGTCCTTGCCGCGTTGCCGTTCAATCGTTGATCGTCCGAGCGGTTTCCAGGCACTTTCGCACATCCGGTCCGGCGCCTGCGCCCTGCGAGGCAAGGCACAACCCTGTTATGATCGACGCCACTTTTTCAGATCACGCCAGCTACGAGTGAATCCATGAGCACCGACAAGACCAACCAGTCCTGGGGCGGCCGCTTCAGCGAGCCCGTCGACGCCTTCGTCGCCCGCTTCACCGCCTCGGTCGACTTCGACAAGCGCCTGTACCGTCACGACATCATGGGCTCGATCGCCCACGCCACGATGCTGGCCCAGGTTGGCGTGCTCGACGAGCACGAGCGCGACACCATCATCGACGGCCTGAAGACCATCCAGGCCGAGATCGAAGCCGGCAGTTTCGACTGGCGCGTCGACCTCGAAGACGTGCACATGAACATCGAAGCGCGCCTGACCGACCGCATCGGCATCACCGGCAAGAAGCTGCACACCGGCCGTAGCCGCAACGACCAGGTCGCCACCGACATCCGCCTCTGGCTGCGTGACGAGATCGACCTGATCCTGAGCGAGATCACCCGTCTGCAGAAAGGCCTGCTGGAGCAGGCCGAACGTGAAGCCGCCACCATCATGCCGGGCTTCACCCACCTGCAGACCGCGCAGCCGGTGACCTTCGGCCACCACCTGCTGGCCTGGTTCGAGATGCTGTCGCGCGACTACGAGCGCCTGGTGGACTGCCGCAAGCGCACCAACCGCATGCCGCTGGGCAGTGCTGCCCTGGCCGGCACCACCTACCCGGTGGACCGCGAGCTGACCTGCAAGCTGCTCGGTTTCGAGACCGTCGGCGGCAACTCGCTCGACGGCGTGTCGGATCGTGATTTCGCCATCGAGTTCTGTGCCGCGGCCAGCATCGCGATGATGCACCTGTCGCGCTTCTCCGAAGAGCTGGTGCTGTGGACCAGCGCCCAGTTCCACTTCATCCACCTGCCGGATCGCTTCTGCACGGGCAGCTCGATCATGCCGCAGAAGAAGAACCCCGACGTGCCGGAACTGGTGCGTGGCAAGAGCGGCCGCGTGTTCGGCGCGCTGACCGGGCTGCTGACCCTGATGAAGGGCCAGCCACTGGCCTACAACAAGGACAACCAGGAAGACAAGGAACCGCTGTTCGATGCCGCCGACACGCTGCGCGACTCGCTGCGGGCCTTCGCCGACATGGTGCCGGCGATCAAGCCGTGCCGTGAGGTGATGCGCGAGGCGGCGCTGCGTGGTTTTTCCACGGCCACCGACCTGGCCGACTACCTGGTGCGTCGCGGCCTGCCGTTCCGCGATTGCCACGAGATCGTCGGCCATGCGGTCAAGCATGGCGTGGACTGCAACAAGGACCTGGCGGAAATGGAGCTGGAAGAATTACGCCAGTTCAGCGACCAGATCGAGCAGGACGTGTTCGCCGTCTTGACCCTCGAAGGCTCGGTCAACGCCCGCAACCACATCGGCGGCACGGCACCGGAACAGGTGCGCGCAGCCGTCGCCCGTGGCCATGCACTGCTGGCCACGCGCTGAGCACGGTCGTCAGGTAATCGAAAGGCCCCGGTCCGTCATGCGGTCCGGGGCCTTTTTCATCAGGAAGGACGCTTGTTGCGCATCATCTCGAGGAACGTCGGCAGCATCCGCTCCTTGTCGGCGTTGATCCGCGCGATGTGTGGCCCCTGGTGCAGGCGCTCCAGCAGCTCGGCAGCCTCCGGCAGGTCGGCCAGCAGGTCGATGTTCAGGACCTTCTTGCCGACCTGAGCCGCCAGGTCGACCGAGAAGCAGAACATGATGTCTGCCAGGGTCATCTGCTCGCCTGCGACATAAGGTGCGAAGCGCGCGCTGCGCTTGAGGGTGGCGAAGCCGGCCAGCAGATCGGTGCGGGCCTTTTCCTTGACCCATGGCTCGACCGACTGCCCGAAGAAGCTCTGGGCGTAGCACGTGCGCGCCGGCAGCTCGATGTAGAGCTCGATCTCCTTCATCAGCTCACGGACCTTCGCCCGCTCGAACGCATCGGCCGGCAACAGCGATGTGCCACCCTGGCTCTGCTCCAGGTATTCGAGGATCACGCTGGTTTCGCTCAGGTAGCCGTGCTCGGTCTCCAGAACCGGGACCTTGCCCCGTGGGCTGACCTTCAGCGTTTCCGGGGTCGTCCCAGGAATCAACTGCACCTCTTCGAAGGGCAGGCCCTTCTCCAGAAGCGCCAGCTTGACCATGTTGTAGTAGTTGCTGACAGGAAATCCGTGAAGCTTGAGCATGAAAACAGTCTCCAGGCCGTAAGAAATGGCCTAGCCGTTATAGCCCTGTCGGACCGTGCATGGCTAGTGCCCGAGGGTGTGGCGGTTCGCGCCGTCCCCAGGCCCGTGGCACACTGACGGCTCATCCACAGGAGCAGAGCCATGAGCGAGTCCAACGACGTCGACTACAACGACGAAGAAGAAGCCTTTGTCGAGGCGACCCTGACCCAGGCCGTCGAAAACCAGATCGAGAGCGGCGAACCGCCCGCGGCGAAAGCGACCTACAACAAGCTGAGCCTGGTGGGCTACGAGCGCGAGGACATCCTCAACCTGATGGCGCACGTACTGGCGATCGAGATCGACACCATGCTCGAACAAGACCGCGCTTTTGACAATGTCTGGTACGAAAACGCCTTGCGTGCGTTACCTGAACTGCCCCCTGAGGCCGATCAAGGCAACGCCTGAAAAGCCTGACTACACTCCTGGCTCAGGCACCGGCACCGGTGCCTCCGTCCTCTCTGGAAGTCAGGAGTCGTCATGTCTTTCACACCTGAATTGATCGCCGAACTGGAAGTCCTCGCGCTGTTCAACCTGGACAGTAGCCAGGAGGGCATCAAGGTCCATAGCAATGCCTCGCCCCGCTTGATCGAGGCGGCCCGGCGTCTGCACGACAAGCAGCTGACCAGTCAGCCCGACGGGGGCTACCTGACCAGCCTGGGGCACGATGCGGCCGCGCACGCCCAACAACTGCTGACCATCCTGGAAATCGCCGAGGTCGCCTGAGTCGACCACTCGCATCGCGTGAAGCCGCACTAAACCACCGCCTGGCTGTCCACTCCTGTGCGTGCAGGAGTCGACAGCCAGGCGGTATACGCGCCTCCTGACACACGACGAATGACGAAAATATGGCGTCAATTCATCGACTTTTCCTGAATCGGGTGATCGACTCAGGCTAAACTCGCGCCGCTGCTGCTGTCTGCTTCGAGTGCGCAATGGTCCCTCCTCTTGCTCCACCCACCGACTCATCCGACCCTGTCGAACCTGCCTTGCCCGGCGTGCTGCACGCACGGTTCATGCAGATCAATCGAGGGCGGCTGGGGCGTGCGCTGGAAGGTCTGGGGGCTTCTCAACGCCGCGTGCTGAACCTGCTGCCTCTGCTGCTGCACCTCAACCACCCGTCCCTGCCTGGGTACGTGCCGCGCATGGCGCGTGCAGGCCTCTGGGGTTTCCGACCGACCCCACAACAGCTGGCCGAGGCCCTGCGCCTGACGCGCTCGCTCGCCGAGGCGGCCTCTGCGCCGGATCACGCGCCCATCGTCGAAGGGGTGTACCTGATCGGCAGCCTGGGCACGTTGGCGCAAACCGCGCGCAGCGACATGGACGTCTGGGTCTGCCATGCCGCCGACCTCGATCAGCCCGGTCTTCAGGCGCTGCGTACCAAGTGCCAGCACCTGGAGACCTGGGCCGCCCTTCAAGGCGCCGAACTGCACACCTTCCTGATCGAGCCGCGCAGTTTCGCCCAAGGACGTCGGGTCAGCCAACTGAGCGCCGAAGACTGCGGCGAAGCCCAGCATTACTTGCTGCTCGACGAGTTCTACCGGACCGCGATCTGGCTCGCAGGCAAGACACCGCTGTGGTGGCTGGTGCCTGCCTCGTGCGAGCAGGACTACCACGGCTATACCCGGACGCTGCTGGCCAAGGGGCTGATCCGGGGCGATGCCCACCTCGATCTCGGGCACCTGGCGCACATTCCCAAGAAGGAGTTCATCGGCGCAGGATTCTGGCAACTGTTCAAGGGCATCGAGTCGCCTTACAAGACGGTGCTCAAGCTGTTGCTCATCGAAGTCTATGCCAGTGAATACCCGCGCATGCGCTGCCTGGCCGTGGACTTCAAGCAGGCCGTCCATGCCGACCGCGCCGGGCTCGACGCGCTGGACCCGTACGTGATGATCTATCGGCGCGTCGAGCGTTACTTGACGCAACGGGGCGAATCCAGGCGCCTCGAGCTGCTCAGGCGCAGCCTCTACCTGAAAGCGGAAAAGCCGGCCAATGCCACACGGCATGCCTGGCAGTGCCAGTTGCTCGCACGCCTGGTGAGCGAATGGGGCTGGCGCCCCGACCAAGTGACGACCCTGGACGACCGAGCGCACTGGAAGGCTCGCCAGACCCTGGCCGAACGCAGTAGCCTGGTCAGTGCGTTGAGCCACAGCTACCGGTTTCTCCTGCAGTTCGCAGGCTTGCACGACCCTGCCAATCAACCCGTTCCCCATGGCCTGAGCGTCCTCGGCCGACGCCTCTATGCGGCCTTCGAGCGACGTGCGGGCAAGGTCGAAGTGATCAATCCTGGCCTGACGTCGAACCTGGAAGAAGCGGTGGTCACGCTGGCATGCCTGCCTGACGCCCAGGTGCCAGGCCTGTGGCAGTGGCGTCTGTATGCCGGTACGGTCGGCGACGTCGTGCAGGCCACGCAGGACGCCCTTATCCATCGGACCCGCCACGTGGTCGAACTGCTGGTCTGGGCCCACTGCAACGGCGTGATCACAGCGCGTACCCAGCTCGTGCTGTCGGCCTCTGCGAACGGTGTCGATAGCGCTTGTGTGGCAGGCGTGCTGGACTGCCTGCGGCAGGCGCTCGTGTGGCCGCTGGAAACGGTGATCGACTGTCGCCTGTTGCAACCGAGCATTGCCGACCGTGTCCTGCTGCTGGCCAACCTCGAAACCGGCATACACTGTTGCAGCGAGACGTTGCCACCGAGCGACCCCGTGCTCCTGTCGCTCGACCAGGTGACGCTCACCAGCTGGAACGAAGTGCTGGTGCGGCGCTACGAAGGCCCTCAGGCCCTGGACCACTGCCTGCGCAACCTGGCTGCCGGCCTGACCCTTTACACGCCCAGACCGCGCCTGCAGGTCCACGGCCTGGGCACCGAGCAGGACCGCGTCTTTGGCGAACGCCTCAAGGCCATGCTCTCTGCCTTCCCCCTGCCACTGGACAGCCGCACCCATGAGTCGCGCGCGCGGTCTGGGGTGGACAGCCTCGGTCGGGTGGACGGCCATGCCGTGAGCGCGCTGCTGGCACATGCCAAGACCGACTGCATCCAGGTTTTTCACCGGCTGCAGACGGGGTTCGCCGACCTGTACGTGCTGGATGAACACAACCGGCTCTGGTACCAACACCAGGCGTGTGGCGACGAGCGACAGTTGCTGATTCCCTTGCACCGGTTCCTGCAGGCCATGCTGGTGCGTCATGCCGCGCGCTTGCGGCTGGACGTGCCGCACCGGCCCAAGCCGGCCCTGGCCTACTATCGACTGTCGCCCGACCCAGGTTTCAAGGCCTATCGGGTCGAGGCGCAGCCGACGCCGACGGACGACAACCCGTGCTATTACGAGGTACAGGCCTTGGTGCGTGTCACCTCGGGAGGGGACCAGGAAGTGACCTGGTATTGCGACCAGGTGCCGTTCTCGCGGCTGGAATACGGCGATCGGCTCGACACCGTGGTCGCCAGGCAGATCCTGAAACAGCGCCGAAGCGCCGAGCGCTACCCCTGCTACCTCACCGACCTGGACCTGTCGGAGCTGTTCGACGAAGGCATCGGCTCGACGCTGTGCTGCCTGCAGCACAAGCAGGCGCTGGAGCACGCGCTCAATCGCGGGCTCGACGCGCTGGAGCCCTGACCAGGTCGGTTCAGCGGTCGAAGTGCCCGGCCGCCTCGGGCTGGTAGTCGACGCTCAGCAGCCGCAGCTTGAGGGTCTTGCCCGCCGGTGCCGGCCAGTCGATCTGGTCACCGACGGAGAGGCCCAGCAAGGCGCTACCGATCGGTGCGAGGATCGACACGTTGCCGTCCACGCCGGCGTCCTGCGGGTACACGAGGGTCAGGTGGTAGTCCTTGCCGCTGGCCTCTTCGCGGCAGTGCACACGCGAGTTCATGGTGACGACACCGGCAGGCACCTGCTCGGCTCCAACGATCTGCTCGGCGCGGTCCAGCTCGTCCTGCAGGGCCAGGACCCCGGGCGTGGCTTCGTCGAGGGTGTCGAGCAGACGCTCCAGACGCTGGACGTCCAGCCGGGTCAGGGTCAGTGAGGGTCGAGCATTCATGATCGGGTCAGGCTCCTTCTTGACGCGCAGATAAAGCAAGACCCCGCTCGAGGCTGCAACGTCCTGCCTGGCTGGCGACGGACCGCAGAAGCGGTTCGCTGGCACATGGCACGACGACAAGCCCCAGCACGGGGTCGACGGGTGTTCGGCTGGGCCGGACAGTCCGACCCTACCACAGCCTACTGAATACTCAAGCCTGGGCAGAACGTGCCGAGGTGGCGCGAGCCTGGGCCTGGTCGCGGATCTGCCGCCGACGCTGATCGTCGGCCGAGCGCCATTCGCGGATGTGCTCGACCGGACGGTGACAGCCGAGACAGACGCGCTCGGCATCCAGCCGGCACGTGCCGATGCAGGGCGACTTCACCGCCGGACTGACGTTGGCGTAGAGCGGTTTCGGGGGGCGTGCGTCGGTACTCATGTCAGATCTCGTCGAAGTCCAGCTTCTCGCCGGCGCGCTCCCAGACGATACGCTCGAGCATTTCGCCCAGCAGCTCTTCGCTTTTCTCACACACCCACTTGCCGCTCTCTTCGTCGTAGTCGAAGTGGAAGCCGCCGGAGCGGTCGGCCAGCCACAGCTGGCGCAAGGGTTCCTGGCGGCTGAAAATCAGCTGGCTGCCGCTGTCGAACGTGACGGTGAGCACGCCCGCCGAATTTTCCATGTCCAGGTCGAGGCCGCTTTCGTCGAACAGATCTTCCAGGGCCTGCTGGGTCGCATCGACCAGGTCGTGGAAACGCGCTTCACTCAAACTCATTGCATGAACCTCGAAAATGGCTGCACCGGTGCAAGCCGGGCACGATACGAGCGCTGGGTCGCGATTGCAAAGAATACCGTGTCAGGCCCGGTCGCTGGCCCGTCGGGCGCACCGGTCGTCGCATAGGCAAGCAGGCGACCGCTCGGTATACTCGGCCGCAAGACTGCCTATTTCGAAGGATTTCGCCAATGAAGCGCCTGATTTCCTCCCTCGCGGCGCTGGTCGCTGTTGCCTGCCTCGTCTCTGCCTGTGGTCAGAAGGGCCCGCTGTACCTGCCAGACGATGGCAAGGACGGCAAAGACGCACACACCTCGCACCAGCATCAGCACCAATAAGGGTTACCCATGGACGCTTTCCACTACCGCGACGGTACGCTGTTCGCGGAGGGCGTGGCGCTGTCGGCCATCGCCGAACGGTTCGGCACGCCGACCTACGTCTACTCGCGTGCGCACATCGAAGCGCGCTACCGCAGCTACACTGATGCCCTCGAGGGTACTTCGCACCTGGTCTGCTTTGCCGTCAAGGCCAACTCCAACCTGGGTGTGCTGAATGTCCTGGCTCGCCTGGGCGCAGGGTTCGACATCGTCTCCGGCGGTGAGCTGGAACGTGTGCTGGCGGCGGGCGGCCGAGCCGACCGCGTGGTGTTCTCGGGCGTCGGCAAGACGCGCCAGGACATGCGCCGCGCCCTAGAAGTGGGCGTGCACTGCTTCAACGTGGAGTCGGCCGACGAGCTCGAGCGTCTGCAGGACGTGGCGGCCGAGCTGGACGTGCGTGCACCGGTCTCGCTGCGGGTCAACCCCGACGTGGACGCCGGTACCCACCCGTATATCTCGACCGGCCTGAAGGAAAACAAGTTCGGCATCGCCATCGACGACGCCGAGGCGCTCTACCTGCGCGCGGCCCAGCTGCCGAACCTGGAACTGGTCGGGGTCGACTGCCACATCGGCTCGCAGCTGACCACCCTGGACCCCTTCACCGACGCGCTCGATCGCCTGCTGGTATTGGTCGACCGCCTGGCCGACTGCGGCATCCACCTGCGTCACCTGGACCTGGGCGGCGGTGTCGGCGTGCGTTACAGCGACGAACAGCCGCCGTTGATCACCGACTATGTCAAGGCGGTCCGCGAGCGTATCGGCGATCGCGACCTGGCCCTGGTCTTCGAGCCAGGCCGCTACATCGTGGCCAATGCCGGGGTCCTGCTGACCCGCGTCGAGTACCTCAAGCACACCGAGCACAAGGACTTCGCCATCGTCGATGCGGCGATGAACGACCTGATCCGCCCGGCCCTGTATCAGGCCTGGATGGGCGTCAAGCCGGTGCAGCCACGGGGCGGTGAAGGCCGCAGCTACGACGTGGTCGGGCCGATCTGCGAGACCGGCGACTTCCTCGCCAAGTCGCGGACGCTGGACCTGGCCGAAGGCGATCTGCTGGCGGTCGAATCGGCCGGTGCCTATGGCTTCGTGATGAGCTCCAACTACAACACCCGTGGTCGCTGCGCCGAGGTGCTGGTCGATGCCGACCAGGCCCATGAAGTGCGCCGCCGGGAAACCGTGGCCGAGTTGTACGCGGGCGAAAGCCTGTTGCCGGAGTGACCCCATGCTGCTGCGTTTCACCAAGATGCACGGGCTGGGGAACGACTTCATGGTCCTGGACCTGGTCAGCCAGCACGCGCACATCCAGCCCAAGCATGCCCGGCAATGGGGCGACCGGCACACAGGGGTCGGCTTCGACCAGTTGCTGATCGTCGAGGCGCCGAGCAACCCGGACGTGGATTTTCGCTACCGGATCTTCAATGCCGACGGCTCCGAGGTCGAACAGTGCGGCAATGGCGCGCGCTGTTTCGCCCGTTTCGTGCTGGACAAGCGCCTGACCGCCAAGAAACGCATCCGCGTGGAAACCAAGGGCGGCATCATCGTGCTCGACGTGCGCAACGACGGGCAGGTGCGCGTCGACATGGGTCCGCCTCGGCGGGCGCCGAACGACATCCCGTTCCAGGCACCGGCCGAAGCGTTGAGCTACCCGCTCGAGGTGGACGGGCAGACGGTCGACATCGCCGCGCTGTCGATGGGCAACCCCCATGCCGTCCTGCGGGTCGAGGACGTACACAACGCGCCGGTGCACACGCTGGGGCCGAAAATCGAGCACCACACGCGTTTTCCACAGCGTGTGAACGTCGGCTTCCTGCAGGTGGTCGATCGTCATCAGGCGCTGTTGCGGGTATGGGAGCGTGGTGCCGGTGAAACCCAGGCCTGCGGCACCGGCGCCTGTGCGGCGGCGGTGGCCGCGATCAGCCAGGGCTGGATGGACTCACCCGTGTCGCTCGACCTGCCGGGCGGACGCTTGAGCATCGAATGGGCCGGCCCCGGCAAGCCGGTCATGATGACCGGGCCGGCGGTTCGGGTCTACGAGGGACAGATTCGTCTTTAAGCGAGGACTTTCATGAGCGACCGGCCCAAGGATTCATCCACGGCACCCCACGATCTCGATGCCGAGGCGGTGGTGGCCTTCCTTCGGGCACGCCCGACCTTCTTCGCCGAGCACGACGAACTGCTAGGCACCTTGCACATCCCCCACCAGCGCGGCGACAGCGTGTCGCTGGTGGAGCGCCAGTTGAAGCTGCTGCGCGAGCGCAACATCGAGATGCGCCATCGCCTGTCGCAACTAATGGACGTGGCCCGCGACAACGACCGGCTGTTCGAAAAGACACGTCGGCTGATCGTCGACCTGCTCGATGCCAGCCACCTCGAAGACGTGGTGATGACGGTCGAGGACAGCCTGCGCCAGGACTTCCAGGTCCCATTCGTCAGCCTCATCCTGTTCAGCGAACACCCGGCCTCGGTCGGGCGCTGGACCAGCCTGGGCGAAGCGCAGCAAGCCATCGGTGGCCTGCTGAGCAGCGGCAAGGCCGTCAGTGGCAATCTGCGCGATCACGAGCTGGCGTTCCTGTTCGGCGAGAGCCAGCGCCGCCAGGTCGGCTCCAGCGCGGTGGCGACGCTCGATCACAATGGCCTGCATGGCGTCCTGGCCATTGGCAGCCCCGATCCGCAACACTACAAGAGCACGGTAGGAACGCTGTTCCTGAACCACATCGCCGATGTCCTGGGTCGCGTCGTGGCGCGCTCGCTGCAGTCCCTGCGTCCGGTGCGTTGATGGAGCGCCAGCTGGAGGCTTATTGCGCCTACCTGCGCAACGAGCGTCAGGTCTCGGGCAACACGATCCAGGCGTACCGGGGCGATCTGCTCAAGGTGCTGGCCCACTGCAAGGACCAGGCGATCGAGCGCTGGCCCGACCTGCAGATCCAGTCGCTGCGCCACTTCATCGCCCGCCAGCACCACCAGGGCCAGTCCTCGCGCAGCCTGGCGCGCCTGCTGTCGTCGGTACGCGGTTTCTACCGTTACCTGATACGCGAAGGCCTGTGCCAGCACGACCCGGCCAACGGCCTGTCGCCGCCCAAGGGCGAACGTCGGCTGCCCAAGGTGCTGGACACCGACCGCGCCCAGCAACTGCTTGAGGGCGGCGTCGACGATGACTTCATCGCCCGCCGTGACCAGGCGATGCTCGAACTGTTCTATTCCTCCGGGCTGCGCCTGTCCGAACTGGCGGGGCTCGACCTGGGTCACCTCGACCTGGCGGCCGGCCTGGTTCACGTCGTGGGCAAGGGCAACAAGGCCCGTGTCCTGCCGGTCGGCCGCAAGGCCCGCGAGGCGCTCGCCGCCTGGCTCAAGCTGCGTGGCCTGGGTAGCCCCCTCGATGGCGCGGTGTTCATCACCCGTCAGGGTCGGCGCCTGAGCACGCGTGCCATCCAGCTCCGCGTCAAGGTGGTGGGCGAGCGCGAGCTCGGCCAGCACCTGCACCCGCACATGCTTCGCCATTCTTTCGCCAGCCACCTGCTGGAATCCTCCCAGGACCTGCGTGCCGTGCAGGAGATGCTCGGCCATGCCGACATCACCACCACGCAGATCTACACCCACCTGGATTTCCAGCACCTGGCCGCGGTGTACGACAGCGCCCACCCCAGGGCCAAACGCAGCAAGGGTACCGACTCATGAGCATCACGCTGATCACCTTCGACCTCGACGATACGCTGTGGGATACACCGCCCGTGATCGCCAGCGCAGAGCTCGTCCTGCGCGACTGGATCAAGGCCCATGCCCCGGCGCTGGGCGAGCTGCCGGTCGAGCACCTGCACGGGGTACGCGAGCGTGTGGTGCAGGCCGAGCCTGGGCTCAAGCACCGCATCAGCGCCTTGCGCCGCCAGGTGCTGCTCCAGGCATTGCAAGCACTCGACTACCCTGAGCCACAGGCGCAGGCCCTGGCTGACGAGGCGTTCGAGGTGTTCCTGCATGCCCGTCACCAGCTGGAGATCTTCCCGCAGGTACAGCCCATGCTCGAGCGCCTGGGCCAGCGCTATACGATAGGCGTGGTGACCAATGGCAACGCCGACGTGCGTCGCCTGGGCCTTGCCGATTATTTCGATTTCGCCTTGTGCGCCGAGGACCTGGGTATCGGCAAGCCGGATCCGGCGCTCTTTCTGGAGGCACTGCGACGGGGCAACGCGCAGGCGGCGAACGCCGTACACGTGGGCGACCACCCACGTGACGACATCGCCGGAGCGCAGGGTGCAGGGTTCAAGGCCGTATGGTTCAACCCACAGGGCACGCCCTGGCAGGCCGAGCAGGCGCCGGATGCCGAAATACGGTGTTTGTCGGAGCTGGACGACGTCTTGGCACGGTGGCAGTAGCACCACGCGCCTGTCGCAAGAGGGTGAACGCTTGCCATCGAATGGCGGCAAGCCAAGGCCACGTTCATTCGAAGCCTGCCGTGAAAGCGCTGGCCAATGCACGCTTTCACGGGTGATGCAGTGCCCGAAGGCGTCCCTCAGATAGGACGGCTGCCGTACTTGTTGTCCGGCTTCTTGGGCGGATCGGCGACCACGTTGGCCTCCACTTCCTGGATTCTGCCGCCACGCGACAGGAACTCTTCCATGGCACGGGCCAGGGCATCGCGCTCTTTCTGCTTGGCTTCCAGGCTCGGCATGTCATCTACCGAGACGGCAGCCTTGGCCTTGCCTTTGGCAGCAGGTGCAGGGCTATCGTCGTCGCCTGCGTCTTCAGCGCCTTCGTCGGTCGCCGCTTCGAGGGCCTCGTCGGCCTCGTCATCACCTACTTCGAGGTCGTCGTTTTCCAGATCATCGTCGCTCATGTCGTTCCCCATGCCATGCTAAAGGCAGATTGAGTTTGCAGCCAGTGACGCCGTAGACCGACGATCACAGGCAAAAATTCCACGGACGTTCGGCAAGCCTCGGTCGTGTCGACCGCTTCGTCAGGAAGCGGTCGTGGTGCAACGCCGCAGGTGCGGACGTTGACGAAATTCGACGCCATGGGCTGGCATTCGCCACCCTCGCGTGCGCGTGTATCGATCGATACGCCACGCAAACGGACGCGCCATGACATGCGTTGGCGCGCATTCTAGCGCGCCCGCAGAAAAAGCAAAGCACCAGAAATGCCCTGCACGTTGTAAGTTTTCTGCCGCGCGCGACAAGCGCGCCGCAGCGGGCTTCGATGGCCCAGACTGGGCGAATCGCAGACGAAAAAATGCCCGGGCAAGCCGGGCAAGTGGACACCGTGCGCGTAGTTACAAGTTGTAGCCGCGCTCGTTGTGCTGAGCCAGATCGAGGCCGACCGACTCTTCTTCTTCACTGACCCGCAGGCCCATCGTCACATCGACCACCTTGAGGATCACATAGGTCACCACGCCGGTGTAGACCACGGTGACGAGGACGCCCTTGGTCTGAATCCACAGTTGCAGGGCGATGTCCTGTACCTCGCCGAAGCCGCCCAGGGCGGGGGCTGCGAAGGCACCGGTGAGGATTGCGCCGACGATGCCGCCCACACCGTGTACGCCGAAGGCATCCAGGGAGTCGTCGTAGCCCAGCTTGCGCTTGAGGCGGGTGGCGCAGAAGTAGCAGATCACGCCGGATGCCAGGCCGATCACCAGGGCACCCATCGGGCCGACCGTGCCGGCTGCTGGCGTGATCGCCACCAACCCTGCGACCACCCCAGACGCGATGCCCAGTGCGCTTGGCTTACCGTGACCGATCCACTCGGCGAACATCCAGCTCAGTGCGGCAGCGGCCGTGGCGATCTGGGTCACCAGCATGGCCATGCCGGCCGTGCCGTTGGCAGCCGCGGCGGAGCCTGCGTTGAACCCGAACCAGCCGATCCATAGCATGGCAGCGCCCATCAGGGTATAGCCCAGGTTGTGCGGCGCCATGGGCGTGGTCGGGAAGCCCTTGCGCTTGCCCAGGACCAGGCAGGCCACCAGGCCGGCGATGCCCGCGTTGATGTGCACCACGGTGCCGCCGGCGAAGTCGAGCACGCCCCAGTCCCACATCAATGCACCATCGCCGCCCCAGACCATGTGCGCGATGGGCGCATACACCAGGGTGAACCAGACGGTCATGAACACCAGCATCGCCGAGAACTTCATGCGTTCGGCAAAGGCACCGACGATCAGCGCCGGGGTGATGATGGCGAACGTCATCTGGAAGGTGATGAACACCGGCTCAGGGAAGGACGCGGTCAGGCTCTGGGGCGTGACGCCTGCCAGGAAGGCCTTGGACAGCCCGCCGACGAAGGAGCTGGCGTTGAGCACGCCCTTTTCCATGCCGGTGGTATCGAAGGCCAGGCTATAGCCGTAGACCATCCACAGGATGCTCATCAGGCCGGTGATGGCGAAACATTGCATCATCACCGACAGCACGTTCTTGGAGCGCACCATGCCGCCATAGAACAGCGCAAGACCGGGGATGGTCATGAACAGCACCAGGGCCGTGGCCGTGAGCATCCAGGCGGTGTCGCCGGAGTTGAGAACGGGGGCAGCCTCTTCGGCCAGGGCCAGCCCAGGCATTACGAGGGACAATAGGGCGCCTAGCCCTGCGATCGTGCGCAGAGTCATGTTGTTTTCTCCTGGGGCTTGGGGGTTTGGTGAGGCGCTAGGTCAGATCGCGTCGGTGCCGGTTTCGCCGGTACGGATACGGATCGCCTGTTCCAGATTGACCACGAAGATCTTGCCGTCGCCGATCTTGCCGGTGTTGGCCGCCTTGGTGATGGCGTCGATCACGCGGTCGAGGTCCTTGTCGTCGATGGCCACTTCGATCTTCACCTTGGGCAGGAAATCGACGACATATTCGGCACCCCGGTACAGCTCGGTATGCCCCTTCTGACGGCCGAAGCCTTTGACTTCGGACACGGTGATGCCTTGTACGCCAATCTCCGACAGAGACTCGCGGACGTCGTCCAGCTTGAATGGCTTGATGATGGCAGTGACTAGCTTCATGAAACTCTCTCCCGATTAGGTGGACTTGCCCCAGGAAAACAAACCCGTGGCCAGTCTAAGCGCAGCGCATGGCTTTGTAACGCATCCTCGACGGTATCCTCGTGCCCACTCTGCGGTGTGCCCGGTCGCAAGCCATCGCTCGGGCCGGTACTTCTCCGTACGGGGTTCGAGAGCCGCATCAGTGCATGCTCTGACGGAGGTTTTGCAGATTCCTTGCCAAGTTGGCAAAGGCCTTTCAAAACAGGTGTTTGCCGGAAGCTAACCAGACAAACACGCGGCCCTTTTCAACGGGATGCACAGCTTCGGTGCGCAGCACAGGACGGGCGTGCCCAAAAACCGTGCGGGCCTGATGCCCTCGAGCACCGTGCTACACTGACGCTCTACTCATGTCCTGCGGAACGTCGCCCCATGCTCGCGCCCAAAGCCTTTCTCGATGCCCTCAGCGACCAGGCGTCGCGTCTGTTCACGGGGGACGGTGCCCGCCCCCGTGCCGACCTTGAAGGTCAGTTCAAAGCCCTGATGCAAAGTGCGTTCAGCAAGCTGGAGCTGGTCAGCCGTGAAGAGTTCGACAGTCAGATGGTCGTGCTGAGCCGCACGCGGGCCCGGCTGGAAGCGTTGGAGCAACAGGTCGCCGCGCTCGAAGCCCGCCTCCAGCCTGCAGCCGAGGCCCCTGCGCATTCACTGACGCCCTCGGCCCTCTATCCGGAGCTGCTGTTCTCCTATGGCACCCTTCAGGACAAGGCCGTGCAGTTGGCCAAGTTCGGTCGAGAGCTGACTGGCCAGGAAGACCGCATGCTGGGCTACCGGCAGGATTGGGTGGAGATCACCGATCCAGCCGTTGTCGCGACCAGTGGCAAGTCCCGTCACCCTATCGTCTTTCCCACTGACACGGCGGATGACAGCGTCAGCGGCAAGGTCTTCCAGATCTCGGCCGAAGAGCTGGCAGCGGCCGACGATTACGAAGTGTCGGACTACACCCGAGTGGCCGTCACCCTGGCCTCAGGTTTGACTGCCTGGGCCTACGTCCGGGCCTGAACGACGGCCTGTCCGGAAAGCGTCATTGGGTCGGCCTGGGTTCATGTTTCACGTG
Organism: Pseudomonas monteilii; assembly: GCA_001534745.1. Lineage (NCBI taxonomy): Bacteria > Pseudomonadati > Pseudomonadota > Gammaproteobacteria > Pseudomonadales > Pseudomonadaceae > Pseudomonas > Pseudomonas alabamensis. The sequence continues at coordinate 142,189 of CP013997.1, read as the reverse complement.
GAACACAAGGAAAATGGCAACAAAGCCTTCAGATTTTCCCTATTCGTCGTAGGCCTTTTCCCAAATATGCTCGGCTCGTACATATGCCGTTGCATTGAGTCCTACGCCCTCCTAGTCTCGACCGGTCGCTGATGCAAGCGACCGGTTGTGACAGGCCGTTTTGCTCGAAGAGATGCATGTACTCGCCGTTATGGCAGGTGTACGTGGGGCACCTCGTGTGCGCCGGGTCTCTCTTCGTCCTCGGTCTGTCAACCCGCGTACAGCTGCCACCTCCCATGTTTGACAGCAGCCGCGTGGCAGCTCCACCTGACGAGGAGCCTTTGCATGCTGAAGATCGTACCGGACCCACCTGCCCCTTCCTTCGAAGACCTGCTCATCTACGCAGCCGAGCACCTGACGTGCGCCCAGTTCCTGACGCGCAAGATCACGCGTGTGCATCCAGGCAGCGTGCACCATGAGCAACTGCTGGCGGCAGCCAACGACCTGCAGACAATCTACGAACGCCTGGAGCAGATGCTCGGGCAGACCCAGACGTGCCACTGAGCCATGGCGCAAGACGACCGGCCTGTGCCAGAGCGACGCTCATGGCACATGCGTCTCGACGTGACCTCAGGTGATCGAGGTCATCGCCGCTCCTGCCCGCTTGCCTGACCGATGACCTTTGGTCTTTGACTTGAAGAGGACGGGCCAACGCGATTGATCAGAAAGGACCGACCCCCTGAGGCAACCTGTCGTCTTGACGTCGCCCCCTAAAATTTGATGGGTGGAATAATTCGGTTACAATGGCTGAAACGTTTCAAAGCCTAGACTTGCCAGGATGGCCGGCGGGCAGGCGTTCATGTTGCTCAAGCCGCTGAATCCATCCTTATAAAAAGCCAGCGCTGAAGACATTACCCATTGGGGCTGAGCAATCGCTCCTGAAGACCACCCATCGTCGCACTCGACTGTCAGACCGTGCCAGCGCTTACCAGGCCTGCAGGGATCTATCGAGAGAGCGGCGGGTGGATAACGTACGGTACTGGATAATTCAATGTTCAAAAAGGCAAGCAAGACCCTGTTGGGCCTGGCCGTTGTCGCGGGCTTCATGCAGGCCCACGCCGAAGAGACCAAGAAAGTCGATGTCCTGTTGGTAGGCGGCGGCATCATGAGTTCGACCCTGGGTATCTGGCTCAGCGAGCTGGAGCCAAGCTGGTCGATGGAAATGATCGAGCGTCTGGACGGCGTCGCCGAAGAGAGCTCGAACGGCTGGAACAACGCCGGCACCGGTCACTCGGCCCTGGCCGAGCTGAACTACACCCCGGAAGACAAAGACGGCAACATCAACATCTCCAAGGCCGTCGAGATCAACGAGTCGTTCCAGATCTCGCGTCAGTTCTGGTCCTGGCAGGTGCGCAACAACGTTCTGAAGAACCCACGTTCGTTCATCAACTCGACGCCGCACATGAGCTTCGTCTGGGGTGACGACAACATCCGCTTCCTGAAGAAGCGCTACGAGGCGCTGCAGGCGAGCCCGCTGTTCCGCCCGATGCAGTACTCCGAAGACCACGCACAGATCGCCAAGTGGGTTCCGCTGATGATGGAAGGGCGTGACCCGAACCAGAAGCTGGCCGTGACCTGGACGCCGATCGGCACCGACGTGAACTTCGGCGAGATCACCCGCCAGTTCGTCGGTCACCTCAAGACCAAGGACAACTTCGACCTGAAGCTGTCCACCGAGGTCCAGGACATCACCCGCAACGACGACGGCTCCTGGCACGTCGAGTACAAGAACCTGAAGGACGGTAGCAAGAGCGCGACCGACGCCAAGTTCCTGTTCATCGGTGCCGGTGGTGGCGCGCTGAAGCTGCTGCAGAAGTCCGGTATTCCAGAAGCCAAGGAATACGCTGGCTTCCCGGTAGGCGGTTCGTTCCTGGTCACCGAGAACCCGACCATCGCCATGCAGCACATGGCCAAGGCCTACGGCATCGCCTCGACCGGTGCGCCGCCCATGTCGGTTCCGCACCTGGACACCCGCGTGCTGGACGGCAAGCGCGTCATCCTGTTCGGGCCATTCGCGACCTTCTCGACCAAGTTCCTCAAGCAGGGCTCGTACTTCGATCTGCTGAGCAGCATGACCCTGCACAACACCTGGCCCATGACCCGCGTGGGTATCGACCAGTACCCGCTGGTCGAGTACCTTGCCGGTCAGCTGATGCAGTCCGACGACGACCGCTTCGCCGCCCTGCAGCAGTACTTCCCGCACGCCAAGAAAGAAGACTGGCGTCTGTGGCAAGCCGGCCAGCGCGTGCAGATCATCAAGCGTGACGAGCAGCTCGGTGGCGTGCTGAAGCTGGGTACCGAACTGGTCTCCTCCAAGGACGGCTCCATCGCCGGCCTGCTGGGCGCCTCGCCTGGTGCCTCGACCGCTGCCCCGATCATGCTGGGCGTACTGGAGCGCGTGTTCAAGGACAAGCTGGCCACGCCTGAGTGGCAAGCCAAGGTCCACCAGATCGTGCCAAGCTACGGCACCCGTCTGAACGACTCGGCCGCCAAGACCCAGGAAGAGTGGAACTACACCTCCAAGGTGCTGCAGCTCACGCCGCCGCCGGTGATCGATGCTTCGGTTCCAGCCTACGACGGCTCGTCGTCTGCGCCCGTGGAAGCCAATCCAGCGGCCGACATGGCCCTGTGATGACCTGCCCCCTCCAGTCGCCGAGCGGCTGAAGGGGGCTCAGGCACCCCTCGAGCCACGGACCCGAGTGATCGGATCCGTGGCTTTTCCATGAAGGCCGCTCGGCCCTCAGGCATGGCGCTTTGCCATCTTCTGCTGTATACCTCAGGAATACCATCGCACTCCATGCGTCGTCGTCTGTCCAACGCAGTGGACAAGACTCGTCCGTATGCCGGAACGAGCATGCGCCCGACCGCCATGGAAGCGTCCTCGCCACGACGGTGAGCCTGCACGGCAATGATCGAAAACCGCCCTGGGAACGATCACCGCCTCCTTCTTCACCGACTCAATGGACACTCCACATGGGCGAACTTTCCAACAAGCGTGCCTGTGCTTCGTGCCTCGATGGCAAGGCACTGGATTTCGATTTCAGCATGGCCTTCCAGCCAATCGTCGACCTGCGCGACTCGAGCATCTACGCCTACGAGGCCCTGGTACGCGGTACCGACGGCAGCGGCGCGCCCAGCGTACTGGCCCGGGTCAACGACACCAACCGCTACGCCTTCGACCAGTCCTGCCGGATCAAGGCCATCGAACTGGCGGCCCGTTTGCAGATCCCCTGCCTGCTGAGCATCAACTTCCTGCCCAATGCCGTCTACCAGGCCTCCAACTGCATCCGCGCCACCCTGGCGGCGGCACGGCGCTTCGACTTCCCGACCGACCGGATCATCTTCGAGATCACCGAGCAGGAAGAGCTGACCGACAAGGACCACCTCAAGGGCATCGTCCACGAGTACCAGCGTCGGCAGTTCAAGACCGCCATCGACGACTTCGGCGCCGGCTACTCCGGCCTGAACCTGCTGGCCGAATTCCAGCCTGACATCATCAAGCTGGACATGGCCCTGGTGCGCAACATCGACACCGATCACGTGCGCCAGGCGATCGTGAAAGGCATCGTCCAGATCTGCAAGACCTTGCACATCCAGGTGGTGGCCGAAGGCGTGGAAACCCTGGAAGAACTCCGAGAGCTGCAGCGCCTGGACATCGCCCTGTTCCAGGGTTACCTGTTCGCACGTCCCGCGTTCGAGGCCTTGCCGGCGGTGAACTGGCCGAGCGCCTGATCCAGGCCGCCCCGTCTCGACGCGCGGGCTGGCCCGCCGTCGCTCACCGCGTCATCCCTTGAGCCGATCACGAAAGCTCTGGATCAACGGCTCGCGCGCCCTGCCCCGCCGTATCGCCAGGGAAAACGGTGCCTGGTAACCGAAGGTCGCCGGTACCAGGACCTTGAGTCGCTGCTGCTCGACCCAGGTCTGCGCATAGTGCTCCGGCATGTAGCCGATGTAGGCACCCGACAGCACCAGGATCATCTGCGCCTCCATGGACTCCACCGTCGCCGCGCTGTGCTTGAAGCCATGCCGGGCCAGTTCGGCCTGGCTCCAGTAGCCCCGCCCGACCATGCGTTGCTGGGTGATGGTATCGGGCGAGATACGCTGCTGATCGAACAGCGGATGTCGGTCGCTGCAATACAGCCAGTGCTGCTCGCGGTACAGGGGTTGGTAGATGAGGCCGTTCATGCGGATCGAGAAAGCGCCGATGGCCAGGTCCAGCCGGTTCTCCTGCACCCCCAGTTGCAGCTGCGCCGGGCTCAGCACGCTCAGGTGCAGGTGCACCGCCGGGTGCTCCTGGCTGTAGGCACCGATCACGTCGGCCAAGGGCAGCGCCGGATCGGTGACGGTGGAGTCGAGCACGCCCAGGTTCAAGGTGCCACGCAGCTCACCCTTGAGGGCAGCGCTGTAGCGTTCGAAGCCCTCGAACTCGGCCAGAAGCCGCACGGTTTCCTGATGAAAGAGTTCGCCCTTGCTGGTCAGGCTGAAGCCGCCTCGACCACGGTGGCACAACACGATGCCCAGCTGAGTTTCCAATTGGCTCATGTAAGTGCTGATGGCCGACGTCGACAGATTGAGCTCGTGCTGGGCGGCCGCGAAGCCTTGGTGACGTACCACGCTGGCGAAGATGCGCAGCAGTTTGAGGTCGGTCAAGGGAGAGGACATGGGGGCTCCGGGCGCATGGACGGTGCCATTCTAAGAGCAGTCGTCGGCTGCGCGGTAGCTGTAAGGCCGCACACGCCAGGCCCGGTCTTCGCCAGGGACGTGCCGGCGATAGTTTAGAAATCGCTGAACTATCTTTTTGCCGCCAGCGATTCTTTTGCCTGCGCCGCATTACCAGAATGGCCCCACACCAATGACAACAATGTGAGGCCACCCGTGGACCAGTCTCTCCACCAACCTTTGGGCGGCAACGAAATGCCCCGTTTCGGTGGCATCGCCACCATGCTCCGTCTTCCCCACGTACAGACACCCGACGCCCTGAACCAGCTCGATGCGGCCTTCGTCGGCATCCCTCTGGACATCGGCACATCGCTGCGCTCCGGTACCCGCTTCGGCCCGCGGCAGATCCGTGCCGAATCGGTGATGATCCGCCCCTACAACATGGCCACCGGTGCGGCGCCCTTCGATTCGCTGAACGTCGCCGACATCGGTGACATCGCGATCAACACCTTCAACCTGCTCGACGCCGTGCGGATCATCGAGCAGGAATACGACCGTATCCTCGACCACGGCATCATCCCGCTGACCTTGGGGGGCGACCATACCCTGACCCTGCCGATCCTGCGCGCGATCCACAAGAAGCACGGCAAGGTCGGCCTGGTGCACATCGATGCGCATGCCGACGTCAACGACCACATGTTCGGCGAGAAGATCGCCCACGGCACCACCTTCCGCCGTGCCCAGGAAGAAGGCCTGCTCGACAGCGATCGCGTCGTGCAGATCGGCCTGCGTGCCCAGGGCTACACCAGCGAGGACTTCAACTGGAGCCGCAAGCAGGGTTTTCGCGTGGTGCAGGCCGAGGAATGCTGGCACCGCTCGCTGGCACCCCTGATGGCCGAGGTGCGCGAGAAGGTCGGTGGCGGTCCGGTGTACCTGTCGTTCGACATCGACGGCATCGACCCGGCCTGGGCGCCGGGCACGGGCACGCCCGAGGTGGGCGGCCTGACCACCATCCAGGCGCTGGAGATCATCCGTGGCTGCCAGGGCCTGGACCTGGTGGGCTGTGACCTGGTCGAGGTCTCGCCGCCCTACGACACCACCGGCAACACCTCGTTGCTCGGCGCCAACCTGCTGTACGAAATGCTCTGTGTGCTGCCAGGTGTGGTGCGCCGATGACGGCTGCATCGATGGCCCGTGCGGCCGAGGTGCAGGCCGCTGCCGAGGCCCTGGTGGCGGCGTTCGCCAGCAACGACACGGCACGTTATTTCGCCTGCTTCAGCGAAGACGCCACGTTCGTGTTCCATACCCAGCCGCAGCCGCTGTCGCTCGAACGCTATCGCGCCCTCTGGCAGCAATGGCAGGCCGAAGGTTTTGCCGTACTGAGCTGCCGCTCCAGCGGGGCTCACGTCAGCCTGCAGGGCGATGAGGTGGCGATTTTCATCCATGACGTCGTGACCCGCCTGTCTCTGGATGGCGAAGAACACCACCTGCACGAGCGCGAGACCATCGTCTTTCGTCACCAGGCCGGGCAGTGGCTGGCGTGCCACGAGCATCTGTCGGCCCCGAGCCTGAGCTGAACCTGCGGCGCGCGCGGGGCCACCCTTCCCGCGCACGTTGCGACCCCACACCCGGGGGTCTTGCTGTGACACCGCCCACCGGTCCTTGCCGGGGGTGAATAAAAAGGCCGGTGCGCCTGAACCGGCCTTACAAGAACCGTGACAGGCACCGGAGACACACCATGAGTACGGGTATCGAAACCTTTGGCGTCGAGCAGATTCCCGACGCCCAGCGCGATGCATCCCCCACCGACCTGTTTCGCCTGATCTTCGGCGGCGCCAACACCTTCGCCACGGCAGTGCTGGGCAGCTTCCCCGTGCTGTTCGGCCTGTCGTTCCAGGCCGGCCTGTGGGCGATCGTCCTGGGCGTTGCGGTCGGCGCGCTGATTCTCGCGCCCATGGGCCTGTTCGGCGCGCTCAACGGCACCAACAATGCGGTTTCGTCCGGCGCGCACTTTGGCGTGCATGGGCGCATCGTCGGCTCCTTCCTTTCTTTGCTCACCGCCGTGGCGTTCTTCTCGCTGTCGGTCTGGAGTTCGGGCGACGCCCTGATCGGCGGTGCCAAGCGCCTGGTCGGCCTGCCCGAAAACGATCTGACCCTGGGCCTGGCCTATGGGGTGTTCGCCGTACTGGTGCTGGCGGTGTGCATCTATGGGTTTCGCATCATGCTGTGGGTCAACAGGATCGCGGTGTGGGCCTCGAGCCTGCTGTTCCTGCTGGGCGTGGTGGCCTTCGCCGGGCCGTTCGACATGCACTACGCCGGCACCCTCGACGTCGAGCAGACAGGCTTCTGGGCCGCCTTCATCGGTGCGGCGTTGCTGGCCATGAGCAATCCGGTGTCGTTCGGCGCCTTCCTCGGCGACTGGTCGCGCTACATCCCCCGCCATACGCCCAAGCGGCGCATCATGCTGGCGGTGGTCGCGGCCCAGGCCGGTACGCTGATTCCGTTCCTGTTCGGCCTGTGCACCGCGACCCTGGTGGCCACCCAGGCGCCGCAGTACATCGAGGCGAGCAACTACGTCGGCGGCCTGCTGGCCATTTCGCCAAGCTGGTTCTTCCTGCCGGTGTGCCTGATCGCCCTGATCGGCGGCCTGTCCACCGGCACCACCGCGCTGTACGGCACGGGCCTGGACATGTCGAGCATGTTCCCACGGGTACTGAGCCGCGCGGTGGCCACGCTGCTGATCGGCGTGGCGGCAATCGCCTTCATCTTCATCGGCCGCTTCGCCTTCAACCTGGTACAGAGCGTCTCGACCTTCGCCGTGCTGATCGTCACCTGCACCAGCCCCTGGATGGTGATCATGATCCTGGGCCTGATCGTGCGCCGCGGCGTCTACCACGCCGACGACCTGCAGGTGTTCACCCGCGGCGAGCGCGGTGGACGCTACTGGTTCCAGCACGGCTGGAACTGGCGCGGCCTGGGCGCCTGGATTCCGAGCGCGGCGGTGGGCCTGTGCTTCGTCAACCTGCCCGGGCAGTTCGTCGGTGCGCTGGGCGACCTGGCCGGTGGCATCGACATCAGCCTGCCGATCACCCTGGGCATGGCGGGGCTGCTGTACCTGGCGCTGCTCAACCTGTTCCCGGAACCGGCCGAGGTCTACGGCCCGCTCGGCCCGCGCTGGGTGCGGCAGAAAAGCTCCGTCGGCCTGACGCTCGGAGGCGCCGGGATCGCCTGATCAGCCCTGCGACCGCTCACACACCGGGCGTGTAGGGCCCGGTGTCCTTTCCTTCCAGAACAATGAGAACAACACCATGCTCCTGGATATCTCCGTAGTGATCCTTTACGCCGCCGGCATGCTGCTGCTCGGCTGGTACGGCATGCGCCGCGCACGCACCCAGGAAGATTATCTGGTGGCCGGGCGCAACCTGGGCCCGGCCTTCTACCTCGGCACCATGGCCGCCACGGTACTGGGCGGCGCGGCGACCGTCGGCACCGTGCGCCTGGGGTATGTGCACGGCATTTCCGGGTTCTGGCTGTGCGCCGCCTTGGGCGCGGGGATCATCGTGCTCAACCTGTGCCTGGCCAAGCCCCTGCTCAAGCTGCGTATCAGCACCGTGACGCAGATTCTCGAGCGCCGCTACACACCCATGGCACGTCAGGCCAGCGCGGTGGTGATGTTCGCCTACGCGCTGATGATCGCCGTGGTCTCGACGCTGGCCAGTGGCACCGTGCTGCAAGTGCTGTTCGACCTGCCCTTCGTCACCGCCATCCTCCTGGCCGGTGGCGTGGTGGTGGTGTATTCGAGCATCGGCGGCATGTGGTCGCTGACCCTGACCGACATCGTGCAGTTCGTGATCAAGACCATAGGCCTGATGTTCGTGCTGCTGCCGATCTGCCTGTGGCGCGTCGGCGGTTGGGATGCCCTGCACGCCAAGCTGCCCGAATCCGCCTTCAGCTTCACCACCCTCGGTTACGACACCATCCTCACCTACTTCCTGATCTACTTCTTCGGCATCCTCATCGGCCAGGACATCTGGCAGCGCGTGTTCACCGCGCGCAGCGAGGGGGTGGCGCGCGTGGCCGGCAGCCTGGCCGGGGTGTATTGCGTGATCTACGGCCTGGTCGGTGCGCTGATCGGCATGTGCGCCAAGGTGCTGCTGCCGGACCTGGCCGACGCCAACAACGCCTTCGCCTCGATCGTGCAGAGCGCCTTGCCCGATGGCATTCGCGGCCTGGTGATCGCCGCCGCGCTGGCAGCGATGATGTCCACCGCCAGCGCCGGCCTGCTGGCCGCCTCGACCACCCTCACCGAAGACCTGTTGCCCAAGCTGAGGAGTGGCCGCGCTTCGAGCCTGGCCATGTCGCGCGCGTTCACCTTCGCCACCGGGGTGGTGGTGCTGGGCATCGCGCTGGTCGTCAACGACGTCATCGGCGCGCTGACCCTGGCCTACAACCTGCTGGTCGGCGGCATCCTGATCCCGATGCTCGGCGCCATCTACTGGAAGCGCGCGACCACCACCGGGGCGATCCTGAGCATGGCGCTGGGCTGCGGCACGGCGCTGGTGTTCATGTTCCGCGACGGCCTGGAAGCCAACACGCCGATCTACTACAGCCTGGCCGTCGGCCTACTGAGCTTCGTGCTGGGCAGTCTGCTGACCCGTCCGCAACTGCGCAGCACACGCATGGCCTGACGCCCGTCGATCCGATGCACGCGGTATCGACAAGCGCCGGCACCGCGCCTTCGTTCAAAAGGAAAAGCAGCATGATTTCTTGTGGAGAGTTTCTCATCCAGCAGCTCCAGGCCTGGGGCGTCGACACCGTGTTCGGTATTCCCGGCGTGCACACCGTGGAGCTGTACCGCGGCCTGCCCGGCAGCGGCATCCGCCATATCACCCCGCGCCACGAACAGGGCGCGGGCTTCATGGCCGACGGCTACGCACGGGTCAGCGGCAAGCCGGGGGTATGCTTCATCATCACCGGCCCCGGCATGACCAATATCCTCACGGCCATGGGCCAGGCCTACGCCGACTCCATCCCGATGCTGGTGATCAGCAGCGTCAACGAGCGCGCGCGGCTCGGCCTGGGCAACGGTTACCTGCACGAACTGCCCAGCCAACGGGCCATGGTCGCCGGCGTCAGCGCGTTCAGCCATACCTTGATGAGCGTGGAGGAACTGCCGGGCGTCCTGGCTCGCGCCTTCGCGGTCTTCGACAGCCAACGCCCGAGGCCGGTGCACATCGAACTGCCGCTGGACATCATCACCGCGCCGGCCGGTCACCTGTCGGTGCAGCCACGCTGCCGCCTGCCGCGTCCGGCGGCTGATGCCAACGCGCTGGCCGAAGCCGCGACCCTGCTGCGTGACGCCCGCCGCCCGTTGCTGCTGCTGGGCGGCGGCTGCGTCGAGGCGCAGGCCGAAGCCGCCGAGCTGGCCACCCGGCTCGATGCACCCACGGCGCTGACCATCAACGCCAAGGGTCTGCTGCCAGGCGATCATCCGCTGCTGCTGGGCAGCAACCAATCGCTGGTGCCGGTGCGCGAGCTGGCGCTGGAGGCCGATGTGGTCCTGGCGATCGGCACCGAACTGGGCGAGACCGATTACGACGTGGTCTTCGATGGCAACTTCCGCCTGGGCGGCGCGCTGATCCGTGTCGACATCGACGCCGAGCAGCTGACGCGCAACCATGCCCCGAGCCTGGCCCTCCTCGGCGACGCCCGGCAGACGATGCAGGCGCTGCTTGCCCACCTGCCGGCCCGCGCCGCGAGCGTGGACAGCCCCGGCGCACGGCGTGCTGCCCAGGTCCGTGATCGTCTGGCCGAAGACTTCACCGGCTGGGCGCACTACCGGCGCCTGTTCGACTGCCTCCTCGAGGTGCTGCCCGAGGCCCGCTTCGTCGGCGACTCGACACAGACCGTCTACAGCGGCAACCACCTGGTGGAGCTGGCCGGTCCGCGTCGCTGGTTCAACTCCTCCACCGGCTACGGCACCCTGGGCTACGGCTTGCCGGCCGCCATCGGCGCCAAGCTGGCCGAGCCCCAGCGCGCAGTGATCAGCCTGATGGGCGACGGTGGCCTCCAGTTCAGCCTGCCCGAGCTGGCCAGTGCCGTGGAAGCGCGGGTCGGCCTCATCGTGCTGCTGTGGAACAACCAGGGCTACGGCGAAATCAAGCGCTACATGGAGCGCCGCGACATCACGCCCCTGGGCGTGGACATCTACACACCGGACTTTCTCGCCATCGCTCGCGGCTTCGGCTGCGTCGCCGAGCGCGCCCGTGACCACGCGCACCTGCAGGCGCTGCTGCGCCAGGCGCCCGACGACCGCCCCCTGATCATCGAGATCGACGAAGCACCGCCGTTCGCCCCCTGACCGCACGCCGCGGCTGCCTGCACCGGCCCGTCCCGCCCCGAACGAACGGTTCGCAGGCGGGCCGAGCGCCACGGCAGGCGCACGGTCCACCCTGCCTTCATCAACGGACGATTGGAAAACGACCATGAACACCCCTCACTACATCGACGGCCAGTGGGTCGCAGGCGCGGGCAACGATTGCCTGGTGGCCTACGATCCATCCCTGGCCCACCCCATCGCCGAGCTGAGATCGGCCGACCGCGCTCAGGTCGACCAGGCCGTTGCCGCCGCTCGCCGGGCCCTGCCGGCCTGGAAGGCGACCCCGGTGGCTGAGCGCGCCGCCCTGCTGCGCGGTTTCGCCGAGCACTTGGTGCAGCAGCGCGACGCGCTGGTCACCCTGCAGATGCGCAACAACGGCAAGCCCCGCCACGAGGCCGAGGTGGACGTCGACGATGCCGTCGCCACCTTCACCTACTATGCGGCCCTGATCGAGCAGCAGGGCGCCTCGCCCGAAGTGGCCCTGGCCGCGCCCGGGTTCTCGTCACGCACACGGCGCGAGCCCGTCGGCGTGGTCGGGTTGATCGTGCCGTGGAATTTCCCGCTGGTCACCAGCGCCTGGAAGCTCGCGCCAGCCTTGGCCGCAGGCTGCACCGTGGTGCTCAAGCCGTCGGAAGTCACCCCGCTGATCGAGCAGACCTACGCCCGCATCGCCGAGCAGCTCGGGCTGCCGGCCGGGGTCCTGAACCTGGTCATCGGCCAGGCCGAGACCGGCGCCGCGCTGAGCGAGCACCCTGGCCTGGACAAGCTGTCGTTCACCGGCAGCAACGGAGTGGGCAGCCAGGTGATGCGCAGCTCGGCCGCCTATTGCCGGCCCGTAACCCTGGAGTTGGGCGGCAAGTCGGCGATCATCGTGTTCGACGATTGCGACCCGGATCAGGCGGTCGAGTGGATCGTCGCCGGCATCTGCTGGAACGCCGGGCAGATGTGCTCGGCCACCTCGCGCCTGCTGGTCCAGGACGGCATCGCCGAAACTCTGCTGCCGCGCCTGCAAGCGGCTTTCGCCGCTTTGCGGGTGGGCAACCCGCTGACCGACGCCATCGACATGGGCCCGCTGACCAGCGCGGCGCAATGGCACAAGGTCGCCGAGTACTTCCAGATCGCCCGTGCCGAGGGCCTGCATTGCCTGACCGGCGGCGCGACCCTGGCACGCGAGGGCTGGTTCGTCAGCCCGACGCTGTACGTCGACGTCCCCCACAGCAGTCGCCTGTGGCAAGAGGAGATCTTCGGCCCGGTGCTCTGCACCCAGCGCTTCCTCACGGAGGCCCAGGCGATCGCCCTGGCCAACGACAGCCGCTTCGGTCTGGTCGCCACCGTGGCCAGCGCTGACCTGAGCCGCGCCGAGCGGGTGGCCGATGCGCTGGAGGTCGGCCATGTCTGGATCAACTCGGTCCAGGCCGTCTTCGTCGAGACCTCCTGGGGCGGCACCAAGGGCAGCGGCATCGGCCGCGAGCTGGGCCCGTGGGGGTTGGCCGCCTACCAGTCGATCAAGCACGTGACCCGCTGCCTCGGCTGAACACGGCCGGACCGAACGACGGACACCCCTTCCCAGGACACCTTTGGCAGACGCAGGGCGCACACCGGGCATGATCTTTCGCGAGGCCTGGCGTGCGCTGTCGCGCCCAGAACGTCCTTCAGGGTGTCGCCTCCCATCGCAAAAAGGAAACGAGTCAAATGGGTGTGACAAGACGCAGGTTCTTGATTGGCAGTGGCCTGGTGGCCATGGCCGGGGGTGCCGGTGCGCTGACCCCTCTGCTGACCCGCGAGGGTCGCCTGATCCCCGGCCGCCCCAGGACGGGCTTCGTGGCCGGTACCGAAGGGCCGCTGCCCGCCCAGGCGGACGTGGTGATCGTGGGCGCAGGGATCCTGGGCATCATGACGGCCATCGATCTCGCCGAGCGGGGCCTGTCGGTGGTCGCCGTCGAAAAGGGCGAGATCGCGGCCGAACAGTCCTGCCGGTTCTATGGCCAGGCCATGACCTACCGGATGCCGGACGCCACCTTCCAGTTGCACCACCTGGCCAAGCAGCAGTGGCGCCAGATGAACGCCAAGGTCGGGGTCGACACCAGCTACCGGACCCAGGGCCGGGTCGAGGTGCCGCTGGACGAGCATGACCTGGAACAGGTCCGCGCCTGGATCGCGGCCAGGACCCAGGAAACCGCAGGCTCGCCGGTGCCTTTCAAGACCCGCATCGTCGAGGGCCGCGAACTCGAGCAGCGTCTGCGTGGCGCGAGGTCATCCTGGACGATCGCCGGGTTCGAGGAGGATGCCGGCAGCCTGGATGCCGAGATCGCCTCGTTCGTCATGGCCGAGTACGCCAAGCGGCTCGGCGTGAAGTTCTATACCCAGTGCGCCGCGCGAGGGCTGGAGACCCAGGGCGGCGCCATGTCCGACGTGGTGACGGAGAAAGGCGCCATCCGCACATCCCGCGTGGTGGTGGCCGGCGGTGCCTGGTCCCGGTTGTTCATGCAGAACCTGGGGGTCGACGTGCCGACCTTGCCGGCCTACCAATCACAGCAGCTGATCAGCCGGGCACCCCAGGCGCCGGGCGGCAACGTCGCCTTGCCGGGGAACCTCTATTTCCGTGAGCAGGCCGATGGCACCTATGCGACCTCGCCCCGCGTCGTCGTCGCGCCCGTGGTCAAGGAGTCGTTCCTCTACGGCTACAAGTACCTGCCGCTGCTGGCCCTGCCGGACTTCCCCGTGCACGTCTCGCTGAACCGGCAACTGTTCCAGTCGCTCTTCCAGTCCACCCACTGGGCGCTGGACGAGGTCTCGCCCTTCGAGCACAACCGGATCATGACCGCCGCCCCGGACATTCCGGAACTGAACGCCTCTCTGGAGCGGTTGAAGGCCGAGTTCCCGGCCTTCAAGGCCTCGACGCTGATCGATCAGTGGAGTGGCGCCATGGCCATCGCGCCGGACGAGAACCCCATCATCTCCACGGTCGAGCGCTACCCGGGGCTGGTCCTCAACACCGCCACCGGCTGGGGCATGACCGAAAGCCCGGTGTCTTCCCGGCTGACGGCCGACCTGTTGCTAGGCCAGGCGCCGGCCCTGGATCCACGCCCTTTCAGGCTCGATCGGTTCTGAGGGTGACGCGTTGCACCCTGCCTGAGACGCCCGTGGCGCAGGCAGGCTTTCCCATCCCAAGGAGGTTCCCATGAAACCCGTGTTGAAGACGCTTGCCCTGTCTGCCCTGATCGCTGCCAGTGGTGCCCATGCCCAGGAGGTGGTGCGCCACGGTGCCGGTGATTTTCCGATCTCGTCGGCGGTCGAGGTCCCTGCTGGCAAGACCCTGGTCTACCTGAGCGGCACCGTGCCGTCGGTGATCGATGCCCAGGCGGCCAAGGATTCCCTGGCGGCCTTCGGCGACACCAAGGCGCAGACGATCGATGTGCTGGAACAGATCCAGCGCCAATTGAAGACGCTCGGGCTGGGGCTCGAGGATGTGGTGAAGATGCAGGCCTTCCTGGTAGGCGGGCCGGAGCATGGCGGCACCATGGACTTCGACGGCTTCATGGCCGGCTATACCCAGTTCTTCGGCGCAGCGGCCGGACAATCGCACCTGCCGGCGCGCTCGGCCTTCCAAGTCGCGGGGTTGGCCCATCCGGCATGGCGAGTCGAGATCGAAGTGATCGCGGTCCGCCCCTGAGTGGCGCGGCGTCTGCACAGGGCATGAAAAAGGGGCAGGCTCCGCATTGGAGGCTGCCCCTGTGCTGTCATCGAGTCTGAAGCCGGGCGCTCACACCCGGCCTCGTCTCACTCGTTGATGCGCGGGTGCTGCTGCACCAGCGTCTTGCGCTTGGCTTCCAGCTCGGCGATCTGCGCGTCGATGTCCTCGATCTTCTGCTCGATGTTGTCGTGGTGCTCCTGCAGCAGCTCACGCGCCTCGTGGATGTCCGAGGCCGCCGGTGCCGCGCCACGCAGGGGCTTATTGGCGGTCTCTTTCATGGTCACGCCGGTGATCAGGCCGATCACGGCCACGACCATCAGGTAGTAGGCCGGCATCATCAGGTTCTGGGTGGTTTCCACCAGCCAGGCAGCGATGGTCGGGGTCAGGCCGGCGATCAGCACCGAGATGTTGAAGGCACTGGCCAGGGCGCTGTAGCGGATGTGCGTCGGGAACATCGCTGGCAGGGTCGAGGCCATGACGCCGATGAAGAAGTTCAGCAGCACCGCCAGCAGCAACAGGCCGGCGAAGATCAGCCCCAGCACGCCGCTGTTGATCATCATGAACGCCGGGATCACGAAGAGGAACAGCCCGATGCTGCCGATGATGATGAAGGGCTTGCGGCCGATCTTGTCACTGACGAAACCGATGACCGGCTGCACGAACAGCATGCCGACCATGATCGCGATGATGATCAGCACACCGTGGTTTTCGCTGTAGCCGAGGTTGTGCGACAGGTAGCTCGGCATGTAGGTCAGCAGCATGTAGTAGGTGACGTTGGTCGCGATCACCACGCCGATGCAGGTCAGCAGGCTGCGCCAGTGCTTGGTGGCGACCTCCTTGAACGACACCTTGGGACCGGCGGCCAGGCCTTCGCGGTCGCCCTGCTCGAGCTTGTCGACGTGCTGCTGGAAGGCCGGGGTCTCTTCCAGCGCATGACGCAGGTAGAGGCCGATCATGCCCAGCGGCAAGGCCAGGAAGAACGGGATGCGCCAGCCCCACTCGAAGAACTTCTCTTCGCCGACGATGGCCGAGATCATCACCACCACGCCCGCGCCCAGCACGAAGCCGGCGATCGAGCCGAAGTCCAGCCAGCTGCCGAGGAAGCCGCGCTTGCGGTCCGGGGCATATTCGGCCACGAAGATCGAAGCGCCGGTGTACTCACCCCCCACCGAGAAGCCCTGGGCCATCTTGGCGAGCAGCAGCAGGATCGGCGCCCAGATGCCGATCGAGGCGTACGAGGGAATACAGCCGATCGCGAAGGTACTGAGCGACATGATCACGATCGTCGCGGCCAGGACTTTCTGTCGTCCGTAGCGGTCGCCCAGGGCGCCGAAGAACAGGCCACCCAGCGGGCGAATCAGGAAAGGCACCGAGAAGGTCGCCAGGGCGGCGACCATCTGCACGCTGGGGTCGGCGTTGGGGAAGAACACCTTGCCGAGCACGTAGGCGACGAAGCCGTAGACGCCGAAGTCGAACCATTCCATGGCATTGCCGAGGGCGGCGGCGGTGATCGCCTTGCGCATCTTGGCATCGTCGACGATGGTGATGTCGTTGAGCCCAATGGGCTTGACGCGTTTCTTGCGTAATTTCATGCGGGTACCTGATCGCTGTCGTGTCTCGCTGGGGCGAGCTTCAAAGAAACGGTTCTGACCAGCGCACGGGGTGGCGCTGTGCTTCTATTCAGAAACCTTTTGAATCAGATCAGGGAACAGGTGAAATAATTCAGCGCTTGCCGATTATTTCGTGGTGTGAAGGTTGGGCGCAGGGACAAACGGCGTGCAAACGGAGCCTGGCACTCAGCTGATCGGGTCTTGACCCAGCACCTTGCTGAGCGCGACACGCGCGTCTTCCAGTTGCACCAGCGCCGCATGCCGAGCGCCCAGGGCGTCGCCGTTCTGGATGGCGGTGAGGATCGCCTGGTGCCGGGGTAGCGCCAGCTGGTCGAAATTGGAACGCTGGTTGGAATAGCGCACCGATTCGCGCAGGGCCAGCGACAGCATGTTGCACAGGTAGGCCAGCAGGTCGTTGTGCGTGGCGTCGGCGATGCGGGCGTGGAAGTCCAAGTCCGGTTGCAGGCGCTCTTCCGGGGTGCTGGCCTGCTCCATGCGCTGGTAGGCCTCGGCGATCGACGCCACGTCCGTCTCGGTGGCGTTGCTGGCGGCCAGGGCCGCTGCCGCCGGCTCGATGACCCAGCGCACGCTCGACAGCATGTTGAAGAACTCCTGCTGCGGCGTGGCCTGCATCAGCCAGTGCAGCACGTCCGGGTCGAGCATGTGCCAGTCGTGCCGTGGCCTGACCAGGGTGCCGACCCGCGGCTTGGCCTGAACCAGGCCCTTGGCGGTCAGCGCACGCATGGCCTCGCGAAAGACCGGCCGGCTGATCGCATACGCCTCGCACAGGCTGGCCTCGGAAGGCAGCTTCTGCTGGGGCTGGAGCTGACCGGAGACGATCTGCAGGCCCAGGTCCTGGACCAGGGTGGCGTGCATGCTCTTGCGCGGCGAGGGCTGGCGGTAGTTCATGGGGGCGCAGGGGACGTCCTTCAGGCGTGGCCGCGCATCATAGCACCCCTGCACCCTCCCCGGCCCCGCCGTCGGCCCGCCGAGACCCGAAAGGCCCGTGCTCAATGGGAGTGCTTGGGCACGGCCGAACCGCGACAGCCGACCAGAAAGTCGAAGTCGCAACCTTCGTCGGCCTGCATGACATGGTCCAGGTAGAGCCGGGCGTAGCCGCTGGTGATCAGCTGCGGCACCGGCGCCACGTCGGCCAGGCGTCCGGCCAGCTCCTCGTCGGAGATGTCCAGGTGCAGGCGGCCTTCGTGGCAGTCCAGTTCGATCCAGTCGCCTTCGCGCACGACGGCCAACGGGCCACCGGCTGCCGCTTCCGGTGCCACGTGCAGGACCACGGTGCCATAGGCGGTGCCGCTCATCCGTGCATCGGAGATGCGCACCATGTCGGTCACGCCCTGGGCCAGCAGCTTGGCCGGCAGCCCCATGTTGCCGACCTCGGCCATGCCAGGGTAGCCCTTGGGCCCGCAATGCTTCATGACCAGCACCGAGTCGGCGTCGACGTCCAGCGCCGGGTCGTTGATGCGCGCCTTGTAGTCCTCGAAGTGCTCGAACACCACGGCGCGGCCACGGTGGCGCATCAACGCCGGAGTCGCTGCCGACGGCTTGAGCACCGCGCCCTTGGGCGCCAGGTTGCCGCGCAGGATGCAGATGCCGCCATCGGCCACCAGCGGACGTTCCAAGGGGCGGATCACCTCTTCGTCGTACAGCGGCGCGGCCTGGCAGTTGTCCCACAGGCTCTGGCCATTGACCGTCAGGGCGCCTGGGTTGGGCAGCAGGTCGTGCTCGCCGAGACGGCGGATCACCGCGGGCAGGCCCCCGGCATAGTAGAACTCTTCCATCAGGAAGCGGCCCGAGGGCTGCAGGTCGACCAGGGTCGGTGTGCCTCGGCCGATGCGGGTCCAGTCTTCCAGTTGCAGGTCGACCCCGATGCGCCCGGCGATGGCCTTGAGGTGGATCACCGCGTTGGTCGAGCCACCGATGGCGGCGTTGACGCGGATGGCGTTCTCGAAGGCTTCGCGGGTGAGGATCTTCGACAGGCGCAGGTCTTCGCGGGCCATGTCGACGATGCGCATGCCGGACAGGTGCGCCAGCACGTAACGACGCGCGTCCACCGCCGGGATGGCGGCGTTGTGCGGCAGCGAGGTGCCCAGCGCTTCGGCCATGCAGGCCATGGTCGAGGCCGTGCCCATGGTGTTGCAGGTCCCGGCCGAGCGGGACATGCCCGCCTCGGCCGAGAGGAATTCGTTGAGGTCGATCTGCCCGGCCTTATAGGCCTCGTGCATCTGCCAGACGATGGTCCCGGCACCGATGTCGCGCCCCTTGTGCTTGCCGTTGAGCATCGGCCCGCCAGTTACCACGATGGCCGGGACGTCGCAGCTGGCCGCGCCCATCAGCAGCGCCGGGGTGGTCTTGTCGCAGCCGGTCAGCAGCACCACCGCGTCCACCGGGTTGCCACGGATCGATTCCTCGACGTCCATGCTCGCCAGGTTGCGGGTGAGCATCGCGGTCGGTCGCAAATTGGACTCGCCGCTGGAAAACACCGGGAACTCCACCGGGAAGCCGCCCGCCTCCAGCACGCCCTTCTTCACGTGTTCGGCGATCTTGCGAAAGTGCGCGTTGCAGGGCGTGAGCTCCGACCAGGTGTTGCAGATGCCGATGATCGGCCGGCCATCGAAGGCATGGTCGGGGATGCCTTGGTTCTTCATCCAGCTGCGGTACATGAAGCCGTTCTTGTCGGCCGTACCGAACCATTGGGCCGAGCGTAGCGGTTTTTTGTTATCGGACATGACGGCACCTTATTGGTATTACTATTTAGCAGTGTTGCGCCGACTCTAGCGACAAAAAGGCGCTATGTGAAGGGTTGTTGCTTTAAATAGTAATACTATAAGATGATCCAGACCGTTGACGGCCTGCCATGGGCCCCAACCGCGTGTTGCATCCATTACAAGAACAATTGGAGACATCGCCATGGTTCATGAGCAGCGGCTCGTCCGCCTGATCACGTGGAAACTCATTCCCTTTTTGGTCCTGCTGTATCTGGTGGCCTACGTCGACCGTTCTGCGGTGGGCTTCGCCAAGCTGCACATGGGCGCCGACATCGGCCTGGGCGATGCCGCCTATGGCCTGGGCGCCGGCTTGTTCTTCATCGGCTACTTCTTCTTCGAGGTACCCAGCAACCTGCTGCTCGACCGCTTCGGCGCACGGCGCTGGTTCGCCCGCATCCTGCTGACGTGGGGCGCGATCACCATCGGCATGGCCTTCGTCACCGGCCCCACGGGCTTCTATGTCATGCGCCTGCTGCTGGGGGTGGCCGAGGCCGGCTTCTTCCCGGGCGTGCTGTACTACATCACCCAGTGGTACCCGGTGCGTCATCGCGGCAAGATCCTGGGCTTCTTCATCCTTTCGCAGCCGCTGGCGATGCTGGTGACCGGGCCGCTCTCCGGCGCGCTGCTGGGCCTCGATGGCCTGCAAGGGCTGCATGGCTGGCAATGGCTGTTCATCTGCATCGGTACCCCGGCGGTGCTGCTGGCCTGGCCGACCCTGCGCCTGCTGCCCGATGGCCCGGCCACGGTCCGCTGGCTGAGCGAGGCGCAGCGCAGCTGGCTGCAGGAGCAACTGGCCAACGACCTGCGCGAATTCGGCCAGGCCCGCCACGGCAACCCGCTGCATGCCTTGAAGGACCGACGGGTCCTGCTGCTGGCACTGTTCTACCTGCCGGTTACCCTGAGCATCTATGGCCTGGGGCTGTGGCTGCCGACCCTGGTGCATCAGTTCGGCGGCAGCGACCTGGTCACCGGCTTCGTCTCGGCGGTGCCGTACCTGTTCGGCATCATCGGCCTGCTGATCGTCCCGCGCAGCTCCGACCGCCTGAACGATCGCTATGGCCACCTCGGCCTGCTCTATGCCCTGGGGGCGGTGGGCCTGTTCTTCAGCGCCTGGCTGAGCGCACCGGTCATGCAACTGGCGGCGCTGTGCCTGGTGGCCTTCGCGCTGTTCTCCTGCACGGCGATCTTCTGGACCTTGCCGGGGCGGTTCCTTTCCGGCGCCAGCGCGGCGGCCGGGATCGCCCTGATCAACTCCCTCGGCAACCTCGGCGGCTACCTGGGGCCTTTCGGCATCGGCGCGCTCAAGGAGCACACCGGTCACCTGTCCTCGGGCCTGTACTTCCTGGCCGTGGTGATGCTGTTCGGGCTGCTGCTGACCAGCGTGGTGTACACCCGCCTGGAATGCCGCCAACGCCAGGCGTCGACGCACACGCGCGATGCCTCCCACTGACCCTCTCACTCAACAAGCGAGTACACGCATGCGATTGATCCAATTCGAAACGGCCGCCGGCGAACGCCGCGTGGGCGT
Source organism: Pseudomonas monteilii (assembly GCA_001534745.1). Taxonomy (NCBI): domain Bacteria; kingdom Pseudomonadati; phylum Pseudomonadota; class Gammaproteobacteria; order Pseudomonadales; family Pseudomonadaceae; genus Pseudomonas; species Pseudomonas alabamensis. Next base: position 121,497 of record CP013997.1, on the reverse strand, counting down.
GGTGGAAGGCGAACGCGCCCTGGAAGTCCAAGGCATCCACAGCACCCGCGAGCTGGCCGTGCGGGCCATCGCCGCCGGGCGCGACCTGGTGGGTGAAGTCGAGGCTTGCGGCCTTGGCGCTGCCCATGACTACCTGGCCCTGCTGGCGGAAGGGCGCGTCCTGCCGCCCCTCGACCATCCGGACCCGGCCCACTGCCTGGTGACCGGCACCGGCCTGACCCACCTGGGCAGCGCCGCCACCCGCGACAAGATGCACCAGCAGCAGGCCGAGGGCGCGGTGACCGACAGCCTGCGCATGTTCCAGTGGGGCCTGGAGGGCGGCCAACCGCCCGCAGGCGAAGTCGGCGCGCAACCCGAGTGGTTCTACAAGGGCGATGGCGGCATCGTCGTGCGCCCGGGCGGCGACCTGCCCCTGCCGGCCTTCGCCGAGGACGCTGGCGAAGAGCCGGAACTGGTCGGTCTGTACCTGATCGACGACGACGGCACCCCGGTGCGGCTGGGCTATGCCCTGGGTAACGAGTTCTCCGACCACGTCATGGAGCGCCGCAACTACCTGTACCTGGCCCATTCCAAGCTGCGCGCCTGCAGCTTCGGCCCGGAACTGCGCGTCGGCGCCCTGCCGCCGCACCTGGAAGGCACCAGCCGGATCCTGCGCGACGGCCAGACGCTGTGGTCCAAGCCGTTCCTCAGCGGCCAGCAGAACATGTGCCACAGCTTCGAGAACCTCGAGTTCCACCACTTCAAGTACCGCCAGTTCCTGCGCCCCGGCGACATCCACGTGCACTACTTCGGCACTGCCACGCTGTCGTTCGCCGACGGCATCCAGGCACGTCCCGGCGACACCTTCGAGATCAGCCTGGACGCCTTTGGCCAGCCGCTGCGCAACGGCATCGTCGCCCTGCCCGAGCAGGTTCGGCCGGGTCTCGTGAAAAGCCTCTAAGCCACTCGTCTTCACAGGAGTTCACCATGTCCGCACGCCAGTTCATCGGCGGCCAGCGCATCGGCGCCGGCACCGTCACCTTGCAGAGCCTCGATGCCCGCACCGGCGAGGCCCTGCCCCAGACCTTCGTCCAGGCCACACCTGAAGAAGTCGCCGCGGCAGCCGAAGCGGCCGAAGCCGCCTTCCTGACCTACAACGGCCTGGCCCCGGCGCGGCGCGCCCAGTTCCTCGACGCCATCGCCGATCAGCTCGACGCCCTGGACGATACCTTCGTCGCCATCGTATGCCGTGAAACCGCCCTGCCCGCTGCCCGTATCCAGGGTGAGCGCAGCCGCACCAGCCATCAGATGCGCCTGTTCGCCAAGGTCTTGCGCCGCGGCGATTACCTGGGGGCCCGTATCGACCGCGCGCAACCCCAGCGCCAGCCAATGCCCCGACCCGACCTGCGCCAGTACCGCACCGGCGTCGGCCCGGTGGCGGTGTTCGGTGCCAGCAACTTCCCGTTGGCCTTCTCCACCGCAGGCGGCGATACCGCCGCTGCGCTGGCCGCCGGCTGCCCGGTGGTGGTCAAGGCGCACAGCGGCCACATGGCCACCGCCGAACAGGTGGCCGAGGCCATCCAGCGCGCCGCCGTGGCCACCGACATGCCGCCCGGGGTGTTCAACATGATCTACGGCGGCGGGGTCGGCGAAGCGCTGGTGCGCCACCCGGCGATCCAGGCGGTAGGCTTCACCGGTTCGCTCAAGGGCGGTCGCGCCCTCTGCGACCTGGCCGCCGCACGCCCGCAGCCGATTCCGGTGTTCGCCGAGATGAGCAGCATCAACCCGGTGCTGGTCCTGCCCGAGGCCTTGCAGGCCCGAGGTGACCGGATCGCCCAGGAACTGGCTGCGTCGGTGGTGCTGGGCGCTGGGCAGTTCTGCACCAACCCCGGCCTGATCATCGGCCTGGCGGGCGAGGCCTTCGACGGCTTCGTCAGCGCGCTCGGTGCGCACCTGGCGGACCAGGCCGGCCAGACCCTGCTCAACGCCGGCACCCTGCGCAGCTACAGCGGCGGTGTGCAGCGCCTGATGCAGCATCCCGGCGTGCAGCACCTGGCCGGTGCCGAACAGGCAGGCAACGAGGCCCGTGCGCAGCTGTTCAAGGCCGACGTCAGCCTGTTGCTCCAGGGCGATGCGTTGTTGCAGGAGGAAGTCTTCGGCCCGACGACCGTCATCGTGGAAGTGGCGAACGAGGCCGAGCTGCGCCAGGCGCTGGACGCGCTGCACGGGCAACTGACCGTGACCCTGATCGCCGAACCCCAGGACCTGCAGCGCTTCGCGCCTCTGGTACCGGTGCTGGAGCGCAAGGCGGGGCGTCTGCTGGTCAACGGCTACCCGACCGGGGTCGAAGTCTGTGACGCCATGGTGCATGGCGGCCCTTACCCTGCCACCTCCGATGCCCGTGGCACGTCGGTCGGCACCCTGGCCATCGACCGCTTCCTGCGCCCGGTGTGCTATCAGGACTACCCGGACGCGCTGCTGCCCCCGGCGTTGCAGAACGCCAACCCCCTGGGCCTGCAACGGCTGGTCGATGGCGAGCACAGCCGTGAGGCGTTGAGCTGAGGCCCAACGGCACGCGAGTCGCCGGCCTGTCTTGCCCTTCCAGGTACGCAGGTCGGCAAACGCGACTCGACAGCGCCTGGCGCGCTCACTTCCGACACAATCGCGCCGCGAAGAACGAGAGCCAGGCCGCCCCCACCAGCAGGGCGATCCTCAGCGCCTCGAAGAGCATGGACAACCAGTAGGCACCCGCCGAGCCGTCGAGGGTCAACACCTTCGTGGGTCTGCCGCGCACGTGGATCACATGGACACCACTGAGCAGGGCATCGACCCATTCATAGATGAAGAACGACGCGCACCCGCCGGCGATGCATCCCATGAGGATGAAACCCAGGATGCTGGTAGAGAAAAAGGTCTTCAGAGAACGCTGTACGGGTTTCATCCGATGAATTCGCCGTCGTCATGATGGCCACAGCCTACCAGCAGCGATCTGCGCAGGGGACCCTTGCATGCTCTGGCCAAGGCCGCAGCAGGCTTCACGCTGTCGAGACCAGGCCCCGGAAGGACCTCTTCAACGAAAAACGTGCCCGGCGTGGGTAGACGGGCGATGAAGCGGGATATTTCTTCATATAGAGCACAGCCGGGGACGGCAGCAACGTTCAAGAAGGTGGGCCTCTGGTGCTTCGCCTAAGGGTCGGAGCTTTCCTTTTAGCAGGTTCACGAAAACGTGATAGAAGACCAGGATTTTGGTTGACGTCTGCGTTAGCCGCCCTTACATTTCGTCTCAACGCATAAGTGGGAACGCTTGTGCCTACCTTCCGAGACCCGCCTAGCGAAAGCAGCGGGTTTTCGTGTTTCTGAGGTAAAGGAATCTAGTAGCGATGACGCATTACGTCGCGTATCTGGACGAATTCGGGCACGTTGGCCAGTACGTCTCGCGCAACCATCCTAAGTACAGAACACACCCTGCCTTTGGCTTCGCTGGCTTGGTGGTCCCGGCCACCGAAATCCGCGAGTTCGCCATCTACTTCTACAAGCTGAAGTGCCAGCTACTGGCATTCGACCTGAAGCACAAGAACCCTGAAGGCCTACCGGCTTGGCGATGGGAAAAAAAAGGCTCTCAGCTTTATGCACTTCGCAACGTTGAGCACTATGAAAGCCTTCGTCGCTCCACGTTCCGCCTCCTTAACCATATCCACAAGATTGGCGGCTATGTGTTCTACACAGGCGAGCATAAGACCATCGACCCTGATGCCCACGACTCTACTGAGACGTTCAAAAGACAGCTTCTACAATCGGTGCGCAAGATCGACCGTTTCTGCGCCAAGACGAGCTCTACTTTCATGGTAATGCTCGATGAGCAGCGCGCTGGGAACGAGTGGCGTGAGACGAACGTCGAGGTATGCACCCTGGCGATGTTTGAAGACCAGACGGAGAAGTGTCGGACTCTGATCGAACCGCCTATTCAGGCTGAAAGCCACCTGTTCCAGACCATTCAATGCGCAGATTGGATGTGCGGTCTTGTGGGACGACTGACGGCCCACCTGGTGGCGCCGGAGGAGTATCCAGAACTCGAGCCTTTTGACAAATATTTTTCGGATCGCCTGGCAAATGTCCTGCTGCCGGGCAGCGGCCTCGAACATCAGAAGACGGCCGATATTCCCGCTGAACAAGCTGGCGAGGCCATGCCGAACGCTGATGGCGATCTTGTAGGCGAGGAGGTGCATGAGGACGCTTAGGTTCGGTGGTTTTGGAGCACCGCCTGGAAACAACTGAATGACGCCTGTCATTTCATCTTCACATGGTTTTTCCTAGTTCCACTTCATCACCAGTAAAATCCAGTCGCACTCTCCCCCACCACCCCTCCGTCACCCTCGCTATCCTTCCTCCAGCCGCAGGACGCGGCCTCAGCCCAGCGAACACGGAGTGTCCATGTCCCTCGCCCTTGTCCACAGTCGCGCCCAGGTCGGTGTGACCGCGCCCCACGTCAGCGTCGAAACCCACCTCGCCAACGGCCTGCCCGCACTCACGCTGGTCGGCCTGCCCGAAGCAACGGTCAAGGAGAGCAAGGACCGGGTGCGCAGCGCCATCGTCAACTCCGGGCTGGACTACCCCGCTCGGCGCATTACCCAGAGCCTGGCGCCTGCCGACCTGCCCAAGGATGGCGGGCGCTACGACCTGGCCATTGCCCTGGGCATCCTGGCCGCCAACGGCCAAGTGCCGGTGGCGACCTTAAACGACTTCGAATGCCTGGGCGAGCTGGCCCTGTCCGGCGCACTGCGGCCGGTGCAGGGCGTGCTGCCCGCCGCGCTGGCCGCGCGTGAGGCCGGGCGGGCGTTGGTGGTGCCTCGCGAGAATGCCGAGGAAGCCAGCCTGGCCAGTGGCCTGGTGGTGTATGCGGTGGGGCACCTGCAAGAGTTGGTCGCGCACCTGAACGGGCAACTGCCGCTGCCGCCCTACGCTGCCAACGGGCTGCTGCTGGAAAGCCGGCCTTACCCCGACCTCAGCGAGGTGCAGGGCCAGCTGGCGGCCAAGCGTGCGCTGTTGGTCGCCGCGGCTGGCGCTCACAACCTGCTGTTCACCGGCCCGCCTGGCACGGGCAAGACGCTGTTGGCCAGCCGCTTGCCTGGGTTGCTGCCGCCGCTGGACGAACGCGAGGCGCTCGAGGTGGCGGCCATCCAGTCGGTCAGCGGTCGTACACCCCTGAACCACTGGCCGCAACGGCCCTTCCGGCATCCGCATCACTCTGCGTCCGGGCCGGCGCTGGTGGGTGGCGGCAGTCGGCCACGCCCTGGCGAGATCACCCTGGCCCACCATGGCGTGCTGTTTCTGGACGAGCTGCCCGAGTTCGAGCGCCGCGTGCTGGAAGTGCTGCGCGAGCCGTTGGAGTCGGGTGAAATCGTGATCGCCCGAGCCAAGGACAAGGTGCGCTTCCCGGCGCGTTTCCAACTGGTCGCCGCCATGAACCCCTGCCCTTGCGGCTACTTCGGCGACCCGACCGGTCGCTGCCGGTGCAGCCCGGACCAGATCCAGCGCTACCGCAACAAGCTCTCCGGCCCCCTGCTCGACCGCATCGACCTGCACCTGACCGTGGCCCGCGAAGCCACCGTGCTCGACACCAGTTCCGATGGTGAAACCAGCGCCAGCGTGGCCCAGCGCGTCGCCGAAGCGCGCGAGGTACAACAAAAGCGACAGGGCTGTGCCAATGCGTTTCTCACGCTGGACAAGCTGCGGCGGCATTGCGCGTTGACCGAGGACGATCAGCGTTGGCTCGAAGGCGCCTGCGAGCGACTGACGTTGTCGCTGCGGGCGGCGCATCGGTTGCTCAAGGTGGCGCGGACGCTGGCCGATCTGGAGCGGGTGGAGGCGATCGGGCGGGCTCATCTGGCGGAGGCGCTGCAGTATCGGCCGGGGAGTTGAGTTCAAAGGCAAATCGACAGCCCCCTGCCAAAACCCAGCACTGGACAGTGCAACCAAAGATCAGGCACTACAGCCCATAGATGACTCATCGAACGCCAGAGTGACTTTCACTGGGTCACACCTGGCGTTTTTCCAGATTGCAGAACCGCCCTTCTCACCTCACCACGCATTGACCCAGTTCTTCGGCCGCCTGCCCGCGAGCGCCTCCAGCAGATTGTCTACGGCACACCGGGCCATGGCCTCGCGGGTCTCATGGGTCGCCGAGCCGATATGCGGCGTCGCCACCACGTTGTCCAGCCCGAGCAAAGGTGAATCGACAGACAACGGCTCCTGCACGAACACATCCAGCCCCGCCCCGCGAATGCGCCGTGCCTTCAGCGCTTCGACCAGGGCCGCTTCGTCCACGACACGGCCACGGGCAATGTTCACCAGAATCGCGTCGGGCTTCATCAAGGCCAGCTCCCGCGCGCCGATCAAGCCTTCAGTGCTCGCATTCAACGGCACCGTCAGGCACACGTAGTCGGCTTCGGCCAACAGGTCGTCCAGGTCGCGATACTGCGCACCGTACCGCGCATCGACATCCGGCTTGGGCCGCGAACTGTGGTAGAGCACCCGCATGCCGAACCCGGCCGCACCGCGTCGTGCCAGTGCTTCGCCAATACGGCCCATGCCGACGATACCCAGCGTCTTGCCGTGCACGTCGGTGCCAAAATGCGACGGCCCCAGGCTCTTGCTCCACTGCCCCTCCCGCACCCACCCGGCCAGCTCCACGACCCGGCGCGCCGTGGCCAGGATCAGGGCGAACCCGGTGTCGGCGGTGGTTTCGGTGAGCACGTCCGGGGTGTTGGTGAGCATCACGCCACGGCGCGTCAGGTCAGGCACGTCGTAGTTGTCGATGCCCACCGACACGCTGGAGATCACCTCGAGGTCCGGCGCCGCGTCGAGCAGCGGGCTGTCCAGGCGCAGGCTGGCGCCGAGCAGCCCCTGCGCGCCGGGCAGGGCATCGCGCAGGCGCGCCAGGCCATCGGGCGCCGTCATGTCGACCCAGGTCACGTCGACCTGCGCCTCCAGACGTGCGAGTAGGGCATCGGACAAACGCTTGTACAGGACGATTCGTTTCTTCATCACAGCTTCCTATTGGCCCATGGCCAGACGCGGTCCGCCGCGCTTGGTGCGGCTGGACGTGTGCGAGGTTTTCAGAACGGCGGTCAGCGCCACGGCCGTGAGCAGGGCGCCCGACATGAACAGGTACGACGCGCCGGGCCCACCGGTGACGCCGTTGAGGTAGCCCACCAGCCATGAACCGCCGAACGACCCCAGCGCGCCCATGCTGTTGATCAGCGCCATGGCCCCGCCTGCGACGTTGCTGGGCAGGATCTCGGGCACGATCGCGAAGAACGGGCCATAGGGGGCGTACATGCAGGCGCCGGCAATGACCAGCAACGCATACGACAGCCAGAAGTGCTCGGTGCCCAGCGCGTAGGACCCGTAGAACGCCACGGCCGCGATCAGCAGCGGCGGCCAGACGAAGCGTTTGCGCTTCTGCAGGCGGTCCGAGGCCCAGGACACCCCCACCATGCCGATCACCGCCGCCAGGTAAGGCACCGAGGCGAGCCAGCCGGCCGTCACGATATCGACGTTGGCCGCCTGCTTGAGGATCGAGGGCAGCCACAGGACGAACCCGTACACCCCGATGCTCCAGCAGAAGTACTGCATCGACAGCACGATGACCTGCGGTGAGCGGAAGGCCTCACGGTAGTTCTTCACCGGCTTGATGCCTTGCTGTTCGGCGGCCAGGGCCTGCTCGAGGCTGGCTTTTTCCTGCGCGCTCAACCAGCCGACCTGGGCCGGGCGGTCATCGACCAGGCGCCACCAGATGAACGCCCACAGCACGGCCGGCAGGCCTTCGATGATGAACATCCAGCGCCAGTCGTAGTGCTTGATGAGGTAGCCCGACACGACCGACATCCACAGGATGGTCACGGGGTTGCCCAGCATCAGGAAGGTGTTGGCCCGCGAGCGCTCGGCGCGGGTGAACCAGTGGCACAGGTAGATCAGCATCGCCGGCATGACCGCGGCTTCCACCACGCCCAGCAGGAAGCGGATGCCGATCAGCAGATAGACGTTGCTGACCATCCCGGTCAGGGTGGCCAGGCTGCCCCAGAGAATGAGGCTGACGAAGATCAGCTTCTTCACGCTGCGCTTTTCGGCGTAGATGGCGCCGGGCACCTGGAAGAAGAAGTAGCCGAGGAAGAACAACGCCCCCAGCAGGGACGACAGGGCGGGCGTGATCTTCAGGTCGTCAGCCATGCCCGAGGCAGCTGCGAAGCCATAGTTGGCCCGGTCCAGGTAGGCCAGGCTGTAGGTGATGAACGCGATGGGGATGATGTACCACCAGCGGCGTGGAGCAAGGGTCGTGGACTGCATGAATCGTACTCCTGAGCTTTTTGTTTTTGTCGCAACAGGGCCGGCGATCCGGCGATCAGGCGCTTATACGGAGAAAATGCGCCTCCAGTTCGTGGCGCGTCGGCAGGCCTTCCATGTCGCCGCGCGACTGCACGGCACGGCTGCCGCACCAGTTGCCACGGGCCACCGCCTCATCCAGAGACAGACCTTCGAGCAACGCGCTGACCACACCGACGGCGAACGCATCACCGGCGCCGACCGTGTCGATCACCTTGGGCACTGGGACCGGCGCGACGACGCCTTGGGACTGGCGGTTACGGTAGTAGGCACCCTCCTCGCCCAGCTTGATTACTACTTGCTCCACCCCGTGGTCCAGGTAGAACTCGGCGATGTCGGCCGCGTGATGCTGACCGGTCAGCAGGCGGCCTTCCTCCAGGCCGGGCAGGACCCAATGGGCCTTGATGGCCAGCGCGTTGACCTCGCGCACCATGGTGTCGCGATCTGGCCACAACGACGGGCGCAGGTTCGGGTCGAAGGAAATGCTGCGACCGGCCTCGCGCATGTGCTCCACCAGGGCGTGGGACAGCGCCCGGCAGCTCGGCGACAGTGCCAGTGGAATACCCGTCGCATGCACGTGACGGGCATCGAGCAAGGCCGGCGTGCACTGCGTCGTCGACAGCTTGCTGGCCGCGGAGTTGGCGCGGAAATACTCCACCACCGGATCGCTGCCGTCATCGCAGCGGCTCTTGAGCTGGAAGCCCGTGGGATGGTCGCGGTCGATCTCGACCTGGCTGCAGTCCAGGCCCTCGTTGCGCAGGCTGGCCAGCACGAAGCGGCCCAGGGAGTCGTCGCCCACGCGGCTCAGCCAGCGCACCCGAAACCCGAGGCGCGCCAACCCGATGGCCACGTTGCTGTCCGCGCCGGCAATGCGCTTGGTAAAGGCTTGCACACCGGCCAGGTCGCCCGTCTGCTCGGCGACGAACATGGCCATGGTTTCGCCGAAACACAGCACGTCATGCTCAGGCATGGCCCACCTCCAGCGCGGCGCCCAGGGTGCGCAGGTGGCAGACCTGCTCGCGGGTCACCGTCAACAGGTCATCACCGACCAAGGGATACTCCACGGCACGGGGCACACCGGGCGCGAAGGCGCCGAACAGCGTTTCCCAGGCGTTGAGGTCATACGCCTGCGGCGGCACAGCGGCCAGCCGACCGGACGCCGAACGCTGCACGGCCTTGCAGTGCACGTAACGCACCCAGCGACCCAGCAGGCGCGCGGCCTGCAAGGCCGACTCGCCCCGCCATTGCCAATTGCCGATGTCGAAGGTCATGCCGACCGGCACCGCCAGCGCCTGGACGCGCTGGAAGAAGTGCAACAGGGGCTCGACCCGCCCGCCCTGCTGCGTCTGGTCGTTCTCCACCAGCAGCAGCGGATCGCCTGGCTTCAGCACGGCCTTCAGCGTCGCGACATCGCAGTGGTCCTGGTAATACCCGAGCGACACCTTCAAGGCGACCGCCCCGAGCGCGCGGGCTGTGGCCAGCGTCTCGGGCAGGCGCTCGTCGAGCGTTCCGGTCGGGGTCCAGAGCTCGAGGGGCGAGGAATACAGGCACTCCAGCCGGGCGCTCTCGAGGGCAGCCGTCAGCGCGGCGGCGTCCGGCGGCTGGACGAAGAGTTCTTCGCGCAGCTCGACCCGGTTCACCCCGGCGGCGGCCAGCATGGGCAGGAAGCTTTCCTGTCCATGCTGTCGGACCAGGCTGGCACCGTAGCTGGAAAGGCTGATGGAAACGGGGTTCGGATGCATTGTTCTTGTCCTTATGAAACCGGTTTCATTTCTGGGTGAAACAGGTCGCACCGCTGGCAACTGCGGGCGACTAGTCGTTGAGTTGGGTGGAACCTCGGATGATCAGGTCGGCCTTGAAGTCGATGCGCCGCGGCGCACGGTCACTGCCGCGCAGGCGTTCGAGCAGGCACTCGAAAGCCGCCGCGCCGATGCGCTCGGTAGGCTGGGCCAAGGCGGTGATGCCACGGCCGACCAGGGGGTACCAGTTCAGTTCGTCGATGGCGATCAGCCCGATGTCATCGAACAGCTGTCGATCCAGGTGTTGCAACGCCTGGCTGACGGCCAGGGCCGCCACGCCGTTGAAGGCGAAGATCGCCTGGGGACCGTGCCCTCGGCTGGCGACGAAACGGGCGATCGCGGCATGCAGCTGGGCATCGACCTCCAGCAGCTGCCGACGCATGCCGACGCGGGTGTCGATCGAGGCGGTGAAGGCCTCGACCCGCTCCAGCCGCGAGCTGGTGCCATCCAGGGGCTCGGTCACGGCCAGGATGTCGCGGTAGCCGCGCACCTGCAGGTGATCCAGGGCCTGTTCGATGGCATCGGCATTGTCCAGGCCGACCATGTCCACCTTGAGGTCCGGCAACTGCCGGTCCACCAGCACCATGGGTACGTCACGCTGCAAGGTGAGCAGTTCGCCGGGCTGGTGGCCCAGGGTATTCACGATCAGTCCCTCGACGTTGTAGGACTGCAAGGCCTTGAGGTGGTGGGCTTCCTGCTCGTCGTCGCGCTGGGTGTTGCACAGGACCAGGCTGTAGCCATGCTGGCGGCAGGCGGTTTCCACGCCTTGCATCACGGCCACGGAATAAGGGTTGAGGATATCGGCGACCAGCATGCCGATCAGCCGTGTCTGGCCGCGCTTGAGCCCGCGGGCCATCTGGTTCGGGCGGTAGCCCAGGCGTTCGATGACCTCTTCCAGGCGCTCGGCGGTGGCACTGGCCAGCAGCTGGCGATCGCCGCCGATGTAGCGCGAGACGGTGGCCTTGGACACGCCAGCCACACGTGCGACTTCGCTGATGGTGACCCGCTCGCGGGCGGAGAAAGGTGCATCGGTCATTGCAGGTCTCTTGTGATTATTGTCGGCGACGGAGACTGAAACCGGTTTCAATACAGCAAAACCGCGGGCGTTCGTCAATCTACCGTTGGTCTGGCGTGTGGGAGGACAAGGGACGGGAAATGGGCCGGAAATACTTAAGATGCTGATATGAAAAGCGTTTTGGTTATCAGTGGCCGCGTTCACTTGGTGGCGTTGAAGTCATGTCAGCGCGCTGTGTGGATCAGGCGCGCTTGATCGAACAACTTGGAGTGCTGCCTTTGGCGTTTCTCGGTGGCATGCCGATCTGGGGAAGCGCGAAAAGCCTTCTGTGAGAGCGGGCTGTCCTAAGATGCAGGCGGTGACGGATCGGGCGCTATCGCGGGCAAGCCCGCTCCCACAAGCTGCTTGCGCAGCCATGCCTATATCGACGGCTGCAGAGGTCTGGGTGGGAGCTGGCTTGCCAGCGATAGGGCCCTGCCAGGTACCGCCTGCGTCGCGGGTAAGCCCAAATATCAGCCCATGCGATCGGGCATTTACCAAGTAGAAAAAGACAGTTGCTCCCACAGGGCCGGTGGCAGCCGGGCTCGCCAGGACGTGGGCAGTGCCCTGCCCTCCGCCTTTCAGCCTCTAGCCTCTCAGAAACGCCAGCAGATCCTCGCTCAGCTGTGGCCCATGGGTCACCACGAACCCATGCGGCGCGCCTGGGTACACCTTCAACTGCGCGCCCGGAATCATCTGCGCGGCACGCTGCCCTGAATGCTCGAACGGCACCACCTGGTCCGCGTCACCGTGGATCACCAGGGTCGGCACGTCGATCTGCGCCAGGTCCGGGCGGAAGTCGGTTTCGGAGAAGGCATCGACACAGGCCAGGGTGCCCCGCAGCGAGGCCAGCAGCGCCATGCTCAGGGTCTGGGTCAGCACGCCCTGGGACACTTGCTGGCCCTTGTCGAGGCCGTAGAACGTCGGGCCGAAATCGCTCATGAACTGCGCACGGTCCTGACGCAGCCCCTCGCGCATGCCATCGAACACCGAGACTTCGATGCCCTCGGGGTTGTCGTCGGTCTTGAGCAGGTAGGGGGTGACCGACCCGAGCAGCACCAGGCCGGACACGCGTTCGCTGCCATGGCGCGCCAGGTAGCGGGTCACGTCGCCGCCGCCCATCGAGAAGCCGACCAGGGTAATGTCCTGCAGGTCGAGGTGGTCGATCAACTGGGCGATGTCTTCGGCGAAGGTGTCGTAGTCGTAGCCGGTCCACGGCTGGCTCGAACGGCCGAAGCCACGGCGGTCGAAGGCAATGGCACGGTAGCCACGGCTGGCCAGGTGTTCCATCTGCGCGTCCCACATGTCCGCGTCCAGCGGCCAGCCGTGGCTGAACAGGACTGGCCTGCCCTCGCCCCAGTCCTTGTAGTAGATCGCTGCGCCGTCGCGGGTTACGAGCGTGCTCATGCCGGTACTCCTGAAAAGTCTGTCCTGATCTGGAGTGGGCGCCCGGCGCAATGGTTCCTGCAAGACGGGCCTGGCGTCAGAGCACGACGCGCAGGCACTGTCCGGCGTGGTACAGCGAAAAGCCCGTTTCATACACGTGCGTGCGCCAGCGCGAGCGACTGACGGGTTTCATCGGCGAGAACGGGAGCGGCAACTGCTCGGCCGAGCCGCCGAGCAGGAAGTCGGCGAAGGCGCGGCCGATCACCGTGCCGGTGGTATTGCCACGTCCGTTGTAGCCGGTGACGGCCACCACGCCGGGCGCCGGTTCGAACAGGCGCATCAGGTGGTCGGGGGTGAAGTCGATGCAGCCGGTCCAGTGCATCTCCCAGTCTACCTTGCCCAGGCGGGGGTAGTAGTGCTGCTGGATGCGGTCGGCCCAGCGCCGGACGAACCAGGCCGGCTTGTTGTCGACCCGGCCCAGGCTGCCGAGCAGCAGGCGGCCCTGGTCGTCACGGCGAATGCTGCTCAGGACGGTGCGCGTGTCCCAGGAGCCCTGGCCATGGGGCAAGACCTTATCGGCCTCGGCCCCCTGCAAGGGTCTGGAGGCGACCTGGTAGTAATAGCCACGGAAGAACTGCTGCTGCAGCTGGCTCCAGTCGTGCTCGGTGTAGGCGCCGGTGGACACCACCACCTTGTCGGCCAGCACCGAGCCACGCGCGGTCTTGACCCGCCAGGCTGCACCCTCGCGGACCAGCCCCTCCACGGCGGACTGCTGGAACAGCGCGCCGCCCAGGCGCGTCACGGCGTGGGCCAGGCCTTGGGTGTAGGCCATGGGGTTGATCGTGCCGGCGCGGCGGTCGAGCAAGGCGGCAGAAATCTTGTCGGTGCCGCAGTACGCCTGGCACTGCGCGCCGGTCAGCAGCTCGACGTCGGCACCCCGGCGGCGCCACTGCTGGTGCCGGGCCTGCAGGTCGGCCAGGCCGGCGGCATTGTGGGCCATGTGCAGCGTGCCTTCGTGGCGTGCCTGGCAGTCGATGCCGAGCCGCTCGATCAAGGCGAACACCTGCGCGGGCGCCTCGCCCAGCACCTGGTTCAAACGCGCGCCATCCCGTGTGCCCAGCGTCGCCTCGACATCGTCGGGGCGGATCCAGGTACCGGCGTTGACCAGGCCGACGTTACGCCCCGAGCCGCCGTGCCCGACCTTCCAGGCCTCCAGCACGATCACCGATTTGCCCTGCTCGAGCAGGTGCAGGGCCGCCGACAGGCCCGTGATGCCACCCCCGATCACACAGACATCGGCCTTGTGCTCGCCGGCCAGGGCCTGGACGGTCAGGCCCGGTCGGCTGACGGATTCCCACAAGCATTCTTGACGCAACTCGGACATGGCCCGGCTCCAGCGATGTTGTTCTTGTTGGAGTGGGGCGGCGTGGCCGCCCTTGCGCAGGTCGCCCCGCGCGCCAGGGGATGTTCCCCCGGCCCTGCAGCCTTATGGTCTCAGTCGAACACGATCCCCTGCGCCAATGGCAGCTCGCGGGAGTAGTTCACGGTGTTGGTCTGACGGCGCATATAGCCCTTCCAGGCGTCCGAGCCGGATTCACGGCCGCCGCCGGTTTCCTTCTCGCCGCCGAACGCACCGCCGATCTCGGCGCCACTGGTGCCGATGTTGACGTTGGCGATGCCGCAGTCACTGCCCGCTGCGCTCTGGAAGCGCTCGGCCTCGCGCAGGTCGGTGGTGAAGATGCACGACGACAGGCCTTGGGGCACTTCGTTGTTCAGGCGCAGGGCCTCCTCGAAGTCATCGTAGGCCAGCACGTAGAGGATCGGGGCGAAGGTCTCGTGCCGCACGACGTCGCTCTGGGTCGGCATCTCGACGATGGCGGGCGAGACGTAATAGGCGTTGGGGTAGTCGCTGGCCAGCTGGCGCTCGCCACCGAAGACCTGCCCGCCTTCGTCGCGGGCCTTGGCCAGGGCACCTTGCATGGCATCGAACGACAGCTTGTCGATCAGCGGGCCGACCAGGTTGTCCTGGCGCGGATCGCCGATGCGCACCTTGCCGTAGGCAGCCTTGACCCGGCTGACCACGTCGTCCTTGATCGAACGGTGCACGATCAACCGGCGCAGGGTGGTGCACCGCTGGCCCGCAGTACCGACGGCGGAGAACAGAATGCCGCGCACAGCCAGGTCGAGGTCGGCGCTGGGCGCCAGGATCATCGCGTTGTTGCCGCCCAGCTCGAGGATGCTGCGGCCGAAGCGTGCGGCGACACGCGGGCCGACTTCACGGCCCATGCGGGTGCTGCCGGTCGCGCTGACCAGGGCCACGCGCGGGTCGTCGACCAGGGCCTCGCCGGCCTCACGGCCACCGATCACCAGCTGGGCGATGCCTTGCGGCGCGTCGCCGAAGGCCGCCAGCGCTTTCTCGAACAGGGCCTGGCAGGCCAGTGCAGTCAGAGGGGTCTTCTCCGACGGCTTCCAGACCACGGCGTTGCCGGCCACCAGGGCCAGGGTGGTGTTCCACGCCCAGACGGCCACCGGGAAGTTGAAGGCGCTGATGACCCCGACCACGCCCAGCGGGTGCCAGGTCTCGCGCATGTGGTGGCCCGGACGCTCGGAGGCGATGGTCAGGCCGTACAGCTGGCGTGACAGACCGACCGCAAAGTCGCAGATGTCGATCATCTCCTGGACTTCGCCCAGGCCTTCCTGGGTGATCTTGCCGGCCTCGATGGACACCAGCTCGCCCAGGTCGGCCTTGTGCGTGCGCAGCACGTCGCCGAACAGGCGCACCAACTCACCCCGACGCGGTGCCGGCACGCTGCGCCAGGCCTCGAACGCCTGCTGGGCCTGGGCAATGCAAGCTACGGCCTGGTCCTTGCCGAGCAAGGTCACCGAGGCGATCTGGCTGCCATCGATCGGGGTATGGACAGGGTGGTCGCCCTGGGTGTGGGCCTGGGCGGCGACGCCAAGGCGCTCGAGCAATGCAGCAACCATGTTTGCCTCTCCTGCAACGAATGGGGTGGAATGCACTGAGGATCAGTATTAATCCGACGATACCCGAGCCACAAACGACCTTTATTCCGCTTATCATTCCGCTGGGTAATGACTTCTCAGAGATCGCCATGTCCAAACGCCTCGTCCCTTCCATGACCGCTTTGCAGTGCTTCGAAGCGGCCGCACGTCACCTGAGCTTCACCCGCGCGGCCCAAGAGCTGCACCTGACCCAGAGCGCGGTCAGCAAGCAGGTCGCCCAGCTCGAGGACCTGCTCCAGCATCACCTGTTCCTGCGCATCCGCCGGCGCCTGCAACTGACGCCGGCCGGCAGCCTGTACTTGGCCGAGGTGGACAAGATCCTCACCCAGGTGGACATGTCCAGCCGCTACGTGCTGACCTATGGCGAGCAGACCGAAGTGCTCAAGGTGGTCACCCAGCCGAGCTTCGGCGTGCGCTGGCTGATCCCGCACCTCAAGGGTTTCGGCAAGCGGCACCCGAACATCCACCTGGACATCCGCAACGAGATGGAGCCGTTCGCCCTGCTCCAGGCCACCGCCGACGTGGTGTTCTTCTTCGGCCAGGGCACCTGGCCGGGGGCCACCTGCGTGGAGTTGTTCCGTGAAGAGGTGGTGCCGGTGTGTGCGCCCGAGCTGCTGGCCGGCCGCACGCTGAGCGAAGCCGCCGAACTGACCGACCTGGTCCTGCTGCAAAGCGCCTCGCGCCCGCAGGCCTGGCACGACTGGTTCCTGGAGCAGGGCCTGCACAGCGCCAACAGCTACCAGGGCCCGCGCTTCGACACCTTCTACATGGCCCTGAGCGCGGCGCAGTCCGGCTGTGGCGTGGCCCTGGTGCCGCGCTACCTGGCGCTGCCGGAACTGGAGGCCGGCAGCCTGGTGATCCCCTGGGGCCACGCCATGCGCAGCCACGGCGCGCATTACCTGGCGTTCCCCGAGCATGCTGCCGAGGTGCCGAAGGTACGTGCGCTGGTGGAATGGATCGAGGCCCAGGTCAAGACGCTGTAGGGCACCTAGGGTCGATCGGAAAAGGAATGAAGCACGCACTTTTTTTCGCTTGTAGGGCCGGGGCATTCCCAGCTTTCATGTAACCGTCCCTTTTCTGCCAGGAATCCTACGATGTCTGCCCATGCCTTCGTCAGCCCGGACCACATTCGCGCGCAGTTCTCCGCCGCCATGTCGTTGATGTACAAGCAGGAGGTGCCGCTGTACGGCACGCTGCTGACACTGGTGAGCGACGTCAACCGCCAGGTGCTGGACGCGCAGCCCGCGCTGGCCGACACCCTGCGCTGGACCGGCGACCTGGAGCGGCTCGACCAGGAGCGGCATGGCGCGATCCGGGTCGGTACCACGGCGGAGCTGGCGACCCTCGCCCGCCTGTTCGCCGTGATGGGCATGCAGCCGGTGGGCTACTACGACCTCAGCTGCGCCGGCGTGCCGGTGCATTCCACGGCGTTTCGCCCGGTGGACGACGCGGCCCTGCGGGCCAACCCTTTCCGGGTGTTCACCTCGCTGCTGCGCCTGGAACTGATCGACGACCCGCACCTGCGGGCACTGGCCGAACGGATCCTCGCCGCACGTGACATCTTCACGCCCAAGGTGCGGGCGCTGATCGAGCAGTGCGAGCGTGACGGCGGCCTGAGCGCCGACGATGCCGACAGCTTCGTCCAGGAAGCCTTGCAGACCTTTCGCTGGCACCGAGAGGCCACCGTCACGGCCGAACAGTACCGGCAACTGCACGACCAGCACCGGCTGATCGCCGACGTGGTGGCGTTCAAGGGGCCGCACATCAATCACCTGACGCCACGCACCCTGGACATCGATGCGATCCAGACCGGCATGCCGGCCCATGGCATCTCGCCCAAGGCGGTGATCGAAGGCCCGCCGACTCGGCGTCATCCGATCCTGCTGCGCCAAACCAGCTTCAAGGCGCTGCAGGAGCCGGTCGCCTTCGTCGGCGACGCTGCCGGGCACGGTAGCCATACCGCACGCTTCGGCGAGATCGAGCAACGCGGTGCGGCCCTGACGCCCAAGGGCCGTGAGTTGTACGACCGCCTGCTCGACGCCACACGTCAGGCACTGGGCGGCGCACCGACCGACGCCAATGCCGAGCACTACAACGCCTTGCTGCATGCCTGCTTCGCCGACTTTCCGGATGACCTGGCGCAGATGCGCGCGCA
This sequence comes from Pseudomonas monteilii, assembly GCA_001534745.1. Taxonomy (NCBI): domain Bacteria; kingdom Pseudomonadati; phylum Pseudomonadota; class Gammaproteobacteria; order Pseudomonadales; family Pseudomonadaceae; genus Pseudomonas; species Pseudomonas alabamensis. The sequence continues at coordinate 103,718 of CP013997.1, read as the reverse complement.
GGGCCTGGCGTACTTCCGTTATGCGGTGACCGACGCAGGGCGCGCGGCGCGGCACTCGGCGGAGCGTCCACGCCACTTGCAGGCGTTGATCGATGCAGGGCACGTGCAGTACGAAGCGCTGGTGTACGAGGACTTCCTGCCGGTCAGCGCGGCAGGCATCTTCCAGTCGAACCTGGGCGGCGAGGCACAGGCGAGCTACGCGGGCCAGGCCAACCGTCAGGCCTTCGAGGCGGCCCTGGGCATGACGGTGGCCGATGAGCTGGCGCTGTATGCCCAGGCCGAGCGGCAGTCGCTGGCCCAGTGCGCGGCGGAACTGGGTCTCGACACCGTGTAACGGTTGCGCTCGGCGATGACGCAAGCGCCCGCTGCGCCATCGCCCTTTGTGCAATCCTGACCAAAGCCTCAGAATCCTCGGTCTGCCCTGTCACGCGCTTTCGAGGATGTCACCATGCACGTCGCCCCCACTACCGAACTGAAAGCCCTGCTGCGGCTGGCAGGCCCGCTGGTGGCGTCGCAGCTGGCGCACATGCTCATGGTGCTCACCGACACCTTGATGATGGCGCGCATCAGCCCCCAGGCTCTGGCCGGCGGAGGCCTGGGCGCGGCGACCTACTCGTTCGTGTCGATCTTCTGCCTGGGAGTGATCGCTGCCGTCGGCACGCTGGTGGCGATCCGCCAGGGCGGCGGCGACGTCCAGGGCGCCACGCGCCTGGCGCAGAACGGCCTGTGGCTGGCCTGGGGCCTGTCCCTGCTGGCCGGGCTGGCGCTGTGGAACCTGGAACCGGTGCTGTTGCTGTTCGGGCAGCAGCCGGACAACGTCGCGTCGGCCGCCGAGTTCCTTACGCTGCTGCCCCTGGCGCTGCCGGGCTACCTGAGCTTCATGGCACTACGCGGTTTCACCAGCGCCCTGGGGCATTCCACGCCGGTGATGGTGATCAGCCTGGTCGGCACGGTGGTCAACTACCTGTTCAACCACGCGCTCATCGAGGGGATGTTCGGCCTGCCGAAACTGGGTTTGATGGGCATCGGCCTGGTGACAGCGGTGGTCTCGCTGGGCATGGCCGTGGCCCTGGCGCTGTACATCCGCTGGCACCGCGCCTACGACGCCTACCCGCTGCGCCAAGGCTTGCTGCGTCCGTCCTGGACGGCCCTGCGCGAGCTGCTGCGCCTGGGCCTGCCGATCGGCGGCACCTACATGGTAGAAATCGGCCTGTTCGCCTTCGCCGCCCTGTGCATGGGCCTGCTGGGCAGCACCGAGCTGGCGGCGCACCAGATCGCCCTGCAGATCGTGTCCACCGCGTTCATGGTGCCGACCGGGCTGTCCTACGCGGTGACCATGCGCGTGGGCCTGTACTACGGGGCTGACCGGCTGCTCGCCGCGCGCAGCGCTGGGCGGGTCGGCATCGCCTTCGGCGCTTCGCTCATGTTCGCCTTCGCCGCGCTGTTCTGGCTGCAGCCCGACACGTTGGTGGGGCTGTTCATCGACCGGCAGGACCCGGCGTTCGCCGCCATCTTCGACCTGGCGGTGGGGCTGCTGATGGTCGCGGCCTGGTTCGAGCTGTTCGATGGCGTGCAGAGCATCGCCATGGGCTCGATCCGTGGCCTGAAGGACGCCAAGATCACCTTCCTGATCGGCCTGGGGTGCTACTGGCTGGTGGGCGCGCCCAGTGCCTGGCTGTTCGCCTTCACCTTCGAGGGCGGTGCGCTGGGCATCTGGTGGGGGCTGGCGCTGGGCCTGGCCTGCGCGTCGATCTGCCTGGTGGTGGCGTTCGAGTGGCGGACCGGGCGCCTGCTGCGGCGGGCAGCGCGTGCCGGCCAGGCACCGGCGCTGGGCTGAGCCAGGCATCCGGTCAGGGTAGTCTGCCTGGCCGGATGCCTCAGTGGCGGTAGTCGAAGCGACCGTACCGGGCGCTTGTCTCCCTCAGCCAGGCGCTGAGTTCGTCGATGGGCAAGGCCCGGCTGACCAGAAAGCCTTGCACCTGATCGCAGCCATAGTCGCGCAGCAGGGCCAGCTGACGCTCGTTCTCGATGCCTTCGGCGACCACGTGCAGGTTGAGGTTGTGTGCCAGGTTGATCATCGCCTGCACCAGCTTGCGGCTTTCCTCGCGCTGCTCCATGCCGGCGACGAAGCTGCGATCGACCTTGAGCAGGGTGATCGGCAGGCTGTTCAGGTGCACGAACGAGGAAAACCCCGTGCCGAAGTCGTCCAGCGAGAACCTCACGCCCAAGCGACCCAGCGCATCCAGGGTCTGCTGGACGCGCTCGTTGCAGTGCATCACGGCCGTCTCGGTCAGCTCGAATTCCAGCCAGCTGGCGTCGATGCCGTACTCGGCGATCTGCCGGCTCAAGGTCGCCAGCAACTGGCTGTCGTGGAATTGCCGGAAACTCAGGTTGACGGCGATGTGCAAGGGCGCCAGGCCACGCGCGCGCAAGACCTGGGTATCGCGCAGCGCCCGGGCGATGACCCAGTAGCCCAGGGGCACGATCAGGCCGCTCTGTTCGGCCAGGGGAATGAATTCGCCCGGCGGCAACAGACCCCGCTCGCCATGCCGCCAGCGCACCAACGCCTCGAGCCCGACGATGCGCCCGCTGGCCAGGTCCAGGCGTGGCTGGTAGTGCAGCTCCAGCTCGTCGCGACGCAGGGCCCGGCGCAATTCGCTTTCGAGATCGGCCAGGCTGCGTGCATGACGGTTGATGCGCTCGTCGAACACATGAAAGGTACAGCCGCGCCTGCGCTTGGCCTGCTGCATGGCGATGTGCGCATGCCACATCAGGGGGTCGGGGCCATTGTGGGCACGAGCATGGGCCACGCCCAGGCTGCACCCCAGCAGCACGCTTTCACCCTCGACCCAGAAGGCCTCGCTCAGCGCATCGACAAGGTGACGGGCCACCTGCTCGGCCCGTGCAGCCTGCTGTCGTGTGTCGATCAGCAAGGCGAACTCGTCGCTGCCCAGCCGGGCGATCTGATCGTCAGGCCCCAGCTGCTGCTTGAGGCGGTCGACCACCTGCAGGATCAGGCGGTCACCGATCTGGTGACCGAGGGCATCGTTCACATGCCGAAAGTTGTCCAGGTCCAGGTGACCCAAGGCCACGCCACGGCCCTCGTGCTCGGCCAGCCGTCGAGTCAGCAGGGCCTGGAACCCTTGGCGGTTGGCCACTCCGGTCAAAGCGTCGAGTTCGGTCAGGCGTTGCAGGGTCGTTTCCAGCAGGCGACGCTCGCGTACGTGGCGCAGGCACCGGCGCAAAGTGTCGGGGGTGAGCTGGCCCTGAACCAGCCAGTCGCTGACGCCGAGTGGCAGCTCCTCGGGGTCCTGCTCCAGCAGCAGCACCATCGGCAAACCGCAACGCTCGACGCATGGCTGCAGGTCGGGCGTGGTCAGTACGATGGTCAAGCGGTCGTCGGCGAACAGGCTGTCCACGGCATCCCAGCTTGGCGCAGTCAGCAGTACAGCGTGATGGGCGGATGCCAGGGGCAAATGCTCGCGCAAGGCGGCAGCCCAGTACGGTTCACTGGCCAGCAGCAACAGACGCAAGGGTACGACAAGCGTGGACAAGCATGCTCCTTACGCCGCGGAAGTGTCACAACGACATGACGCAGCGAATGACCGACATCCTAACGTATGTTTGATAATGCTTTTCACTTGAATCATGCCATTTTGCTATTGGCTTGCGACCCATTATGTCGTGCATCCTGCTCGATTCTACCGAACTCGGCAAACCTCCTCTCGCAGCCTGCTGCCATTACCATCGACCTTCCAGTGACCTCGAAAATTTCTTCCGTCGCTGGATGACCGCCTTGACGCGCTGCGCTCGACTCGTTTCCTGACTGGGCAGACGGTTATCCACCATCTGCCGCATGCCTGTTAGAATGCGCGGCTATTTTCTGCTCCCCCCGGTTTATAGCCATGTCCCGACTCAATCCCCGGCAGCAAGAAGCCGTGAACTACGTCGGCGGCCCTCTTTTGGTGCTCGCCGGTGCCGGCTCCGGCAAGACCAGCGTGATCACCCGCAAGATCGCCCACCTGGTACAGAACTGCGGGATCCGCGCCCAGTACATCGTCGCCATGACCTTCACCAACAAGGCAGCGCGCGAGATGAAGGAGCGGGTCGGGACCTTGCTGCGCCCCGGCGAAGGACGCGGCCTGACGGTCTGCACCTTCCACAACCTGGGCCTGAACATCATCCGCAAGGAACATGCGCGGCTGGGCTACAAGCCGGGCTTCTCGATCTTCGACGAGACCGACATCAAGGCGCTGCTCAGCGACATCATGCAGAAGGAGTACGCGGGCGACGACGGCATCGACGAAGTCAAGAACATGATCGGGGCCTGGAAGAACGACCTGATCCTGCCGCCCGAAGCCCTGGAGAAGGCTCGCAACCCGCGCGAGCAGACCGCCGCCATCGTCTACACGCACTACCAGCGCACCCTCAAGGCCTACAACGCGGTGGACTTCGACGACCTGATCCTGTTGCCGGTCAAGCTCTTCGAGACCCACCCCGACGTGCTGGAGAAGTGGCAGAACCGCGTGCGCTACCTGCTGGTGGACGAATACCAGGACACCAACGCCAGCCAGTACCTGCTGGTGAAGATGCTGATCGGCACGCGCAACCAGTTCACCGTGGTCGGCGACGACGACCAGTCGATCTATGCCTGGCGCGGCGCTCGGCCCGAGAACCTCATGCTGCTCAAGGACGATTACCCGTCCCTGAAGGTGGTCATGCTCGAGCAGAACTACCGTTCGACCAGCCGCATCCTGCGCTGCGCCAACGTGCTGATCGCCAACAACCCCCATGCGTTCGAGAAGCAGCTGTGGAGCGAGATGGGCCATGGCGACGAGATCCGCGTGATCCGCTGCCGCAACGAGGACGCCGAGGCCGAGCGCGTGGCCATGGAAATCCTCACGCTGCACCTGCGCACCAACCGGCCGTATCGCGACTTCGCCATCCTCTACCGGGGCAACTACCAGGCCAAGCTGATCGAGCTGAAACTGCAGCACCACCAGGTGCCGTACCGGCTCTCGGGCGGCAACAGCTTCTTCGGGCGCCAGGAGGTCAAGGACCTCATGGCCTACCTGCGGCTGCTGGTGAACCCCGACGACGACAACGCCTACCTGCGGGTGATCAACGTGCCGCGCCGGGAGATCGGCTCGACCACGCTGGAGAAGCTCGGCAACTACGCCACCCAGCGCGACGTGTCGATGTACGCCGCCAGCGAGGAGCTGGGGCTGGGCGAGCACCTGGACGCGCGTTACACCGAACGCCTGCAGCGCTTCAAGCACTGGCTCGACGGCGTGCGCCAGCGGGTGGCCTCGGACGACCCGATCGCCGCTTTGCGCGAGATGGTGCGCGACATCGACTACGAGAACTGGATCCGCCAGAACACCGCCAGCGACAAGGCGGCGGAGTTCCGCATCAGCAACGTCTGGTTCCTCATCGATGCGCTGAAGAACACCCTCGAGAAGGACGAAGAGGGCGAGATGACCATCGAGGACGCCATCGGCAAGCTGGTGCTGCGCGACATGCTCGAGCGCCAGCAGGAAGAAGAAGAGAACGCCGAAGGCGTGCAGATGATGACCCTGCACGCCTCCAAGGGGCTGGAATTCCCCTACGTGTTCATCATGGGCATGGAGGAAGAGATCCTGCCCCATCGCTCCAGCATCGAGGCCGACACCATCGAGGAGGAGCGCCGGCTGGCCTACGTGGGCATCACCCGTGCCCGCCAGACCCTGGCCTTCACCTTCGCCGCCAAGCGCAAGCAGTACGGCGAGATCATCGATTGCACACCGAGCCGCTTCCTCGACGAACTGCCGCCCGACGACCTGGCCTGGGAAGGCCTCGACGACGCGCCGGTGGAGGTCAAGGCCGCGCGCGGCAACAACGCACTGGCCGACATTCGCGCCATGCTCAAACGCTAGACCACCCATCTATGCCACGGCCGTTGCCGTGGCTCTGTCCGTTACATCGAGGAACTACCGCCGTGGAAGCACTGCACCAGAAGATTCGCGAAGAAGGCATCGTGCTTTCCGACCAGGTTCTCAAAGTCGATGCGTTTCTCAACCACCAGATCGACCCTGCCCTGATGCAACTGATCGGTGACGAATTCGCCCAGCGCTTCGCCGAGGCGGGCGTGACCAAGATCGTCACCATCGAAGCCTCCGGTATCGCACCTGCGGTCATGACCGGCCTGAAGCTCGGCGTGCCGGTGATCTTCGCCCGCAAGCACCAGTCGCTGACCCTGACCGAGAACCTGCTGACCGCCTCGGTGTACTCGTTCACCAAGCAGACCGAAAACACCGTGGCCATTTCGCCGCGTCACCTGAGCAGCCATGACCGCGTCCTGGTGATCGACGACTTCCTGGCCAACGGCAAGGCGTCCCAGGCGCTGATCTCGATCATCAAGCAGGCCGGCGCCACCGTCGCCGGGCTGGGCATCGTGATCGAGAAGTCGTTCCAGGGCGGGCGTGCCGAGCTGGACAGCCAGGGCTACCGGGTCGAATCGCTGGCGCGGGTCAAGTCGCTGGCCGGTGGGGTCGTCAGCTTCGTGGAGTGAGGTCGGCTTCGGAGGCCGTCGGGCGGTGCTGTCGGCGCGGTGCAGGGCACTCGATGTGCAGGGCTTGCTTGCGGGCCCTGCGGGCCCGATCGCGGCACTGGGGCCGCTCCCACAGGGACCGCGATGACCTGCAACACCGTGGTGCGACTACGGGTGTAGGAGCGACCCCTGTGTCGCGATTGGGCCCGCCAGGGTTCACATCAGCACTTGGCAGAAACCATAGAATCTCCCACAGGGACCGCGATGACCTGCATCGCCGCGGTGTAACTACGGGTGTAGGAGCGGCACCTGCCGGGGCGCCGGACCGGCCGCGATCGGGCCCGCAGGGCCCGTCAGGAAGCGCCGCCTGATCGGCATGATGCACACCGCTCACAGCCCGCCTCAGACACTGCCCCCTTACCCCTGCGTCGCCTGCAACCCCGCCAGCAACAACCGCTGATACAGCTCCTCCTTGAACCCTTGCGGCTGCTCGAGCCCCATACGTTCGAGGTGCGCGGGGAAGGTCTCGGGCGCCGGCGCATCCAGGGCCGCCTTGCCCAGGTCCAGCATTTCGCTCAGCCTGAACTTGCGCTTGAGCCAGTCCAGGGCACGCAGCAGCGCCCGCTCTTCGTCGCTGAAATCGCAGCCCAGGGGATACTCCGGAAACAACCGTCCATGCCGCTGGCGAATCGCCTCGAGCCGTTCGGGCGTGTTGTCGGTGAACCGCGGATCGAGCTGGAAATCCGCCGGCAGCTTGCCGGCCGCCTTGGCCTTGGCCATCAGCTCTGGCTGGAACCGCGAGTCGCTGATCGCCAGCAGCCGGGCGATTACCTCGCTGTCGGTCTGCCCACGCAGGTCGGCGATGCCGTACTCGGTCACCACGAGGTCACGCAGATGCCGAGGAATCGTGCAGTGCCCGTACGTCCAGGTCAGGTTCGAGGTGACTTCGCCCGCGGACTCGCGCCAGCTGCGCACCAGCAGCAGCGAGCGCGCATCCTCCAGGGCATGGGCCTGGGCGACGAAGTTGTACTGCCCGCCCACGCCGCTCAGCACACGACCGTCTTCCAGTTGGTCGGCCACCGCCGCGCCCATCAAGGTCATGCCGAACACCGTGTTGATGAACCGTGCATCACGGCGCTGGCGCCGCTTGAGCGCTTCGTCGCCATACAGCTCGTTGATGAAGCTGATCGCGGTCATGGCGAAACGGGCGCGCTGCGCCAGGGGCATTTCCCGTAGCCGCTGGTAGAAACTGCCCGGCCCCAGGAAAAACCCACCATGCACCAGCACGCCGTGCTCGTCCGCCGGCCGTCGCACCACGCCGGCTTCAGCCAGGGCCAGCAGACCGTTGACGAACATTTCGCTGCAGCCGTACAACCCTTTGGCGAAGGGCGCCAGCCCCCCTTCCCGCTCGATCAACGTCTGCCAGGGTGTGAGCTGCAGCTCTTCGGCCAGGGCGCGGTAGCCGTCGTTGTCCCCCTGGCGCGCCAGCAAGGCGGCCGTCACCGAATCGCCCATGGCGCCGATGCCGATCTGCAGGGTGCCGCCGTCGCGCACCAGCAGGCTGCTGTACAACCCGATGAAATGATCCTGCGTCGACACCGGCATGTTCGGCGTGGAGAACAGGCGACGCGTCTCGGGTTGATCGATGAGCAGGTCGAAGGTCGTTTCAGGCAGTTCGGCCGTGCCAGGCATGTACGGCAGCTCGTCATGGGGCTGCCCGAGCACCAACACGGTCTCGCCCCTGGCGCGGCGCTTGTCGAGCATCGGCAGCAGGTCGAGCGTGATGTCCGGGTTGCAGGCCAGGCTCACGTGCCCGGGGCGCTCGGGCGTGGTAGCCACCAGCTGCGCCACCAGGTTCAGGCCCTTGGCATTGATATCGCGCGCCGCATGGCTGTAGTTGCTGCTGACGTAGGCCTGTTGCGCCGTGTGGCTGCCCAGCAGGCTGCCGGGCTGCATGAAGAATTGCTCGACCCGGATGTTGCCGGGCAGGCTGTCGCCGCGCAGGTCGGCCAGGTAGTCGAGCTCCTCGCAATCGGCGAAGACGCGCTCGACGAACGGTTCCAGAAAGCGCCGCTGCAGGCCATCGCCCAACGCAGGCCTGCCGAGTGTCAATGCGGTATAGATCGTCAGCTGACGTCCCGGGGTCTGGCGAATCCGTCGGTACAGCGCATTGACGAAGGCCGTGGGCTTGCCCAGGCCCAGGGGCAGGCCCATGTGGATGTGTGCGGGCAGACGCGCCAGCACCTGGTCGACAGCCTGTTCGATGGAGCAGCGATGCGGCATCTTGGCCTCCCGGACGTCCTTGCATGCAGCCGTTGGACCGATGCCCGCACGCGTTTGCTCCCCGCCGGGTCTACCGCCTGCTCAGAGGCCGGACATCTGCTTGATGGCGCTGAGCAATTCGTCGTCGGTGCAGTTGCCGCACGTGCCCCGCGCCGGCATCGCGTTGACCCCGCTGATCGCCCGGGCCAGCAGGCCGTCCAGGCCGCCATTGCGGTCGGCGAGCGCTTGCCAGGCCGACGTGTCGCCGGGTTTGGGTGCGTTGAGCAGGCCCATGCCATGGCAGGTCTGACAATGCCGGGTGACGATTTCGGCAGGGTCGCGTCCCGTGACGGCCGGGCGAGTGGCCGGCGGCTCGTCGCAGGGCTGACCCTGAACGCAGACCTGGCCGACCGGGGCCAGGCGCCGGGCCATGTCGTCGTCGGGTGTCGCGTGTACGGCACTGGCCAGGCCCAGGGTGTAGAGCAGCGATAACGTTGCCAAACGGTGGATCAGGTTCACAGGTCGCCTCGGGGTCATGAGGGTCGGATCGGGTGAGCGCCTGCGGGTCGCTGGCCGGTGAGCCTGGCGTCCCGCCGTCAAGGTCTTCAGAAGTTGGCCGGCGTGGCAGCGCTGATCAGCCGGGCAGGCTCGTCGAACGGGTTGCGAAAACGGTGCGGCCGGGTGCTTTCGAAGTAGTAGCTGTCGCCGGCCTCGAGCACGAAGGTCTCGTAGCCCACCACCAGTTCCAGCCGCCCTTCGAGCAGGATGCCGGTCTCTTCGCCCTCATGGGTGAGCATCTCGTCCCCGGTATCGGCTCCGGGTGGATAGACCTCGTTGAGAAAGGCGATCGCCCGACTGGAATGCGCCTTGCCGACCAGCTTCATGGTCACCGCGCCATCGGAGATGTCGAGCAGTTCATGGGCCTTGTACACGATCTGCGACGGGGTTTCCGGCTCCAGTTCCACGGAGAAGAACTCGACCATGGACATCGGAATGCCGCCCAGCACCTTGCGCAGCGAGCTGATGGAGGGGCTGACGCTGTTCTTCTCGATCATCGAGATGGTGCTGTTGGTCACCCCGGCGCGCTTGGCCAGCTCCCGTTGGGACAGGCCCTTGAGCGTGCGAATGGCTTGCAGTCGTTGGCCGACGTCCAAAGCGTGAGTCTCCTTAAGGCGAGCGGACAAGGGTCGAGGGGCAGTGATCGCTATCATGGTAACAGCGTTCAGTATTTACAACACCCCAACCCCTGCCACTGACCTGGACCCGCGTCGGTTCAGTCGCCGTGGTACTCGCGCGGGACGCGCTTGAGGTTGCAGAACAGCTGATAGGGAATGGTCTCGGCATGGGCCGCCACGGTGCTGGCCAGCACCTGCTTGCCCCACAGCTCGACCGGACTGCCGACATCGGCCTGGGGCACGTCGGTCAGGTCGATGCAAAGCATGTCCATCGAGACGCGGCCGACCAGGCGGCTCGGCTGCCCGGCCACCTGCACGGGCGTGCCAGTCGGGGCATGCCGTGGATAGCCGTCGGCATAGCCCATGGCGACCACGCCCACGCGCGTCGGCCGCGCGCAGATGAACCGCGCGCCGTACCCCACCGGCTCGCCGGCCGGCAGTTCGCGCACGCTGATCACCCGCGATTGCAGCGTCATCACCGGCTGCAGACGCTCGACCTGGGACTGTTCGGCCTCGAACGGCGTAGCGCCGTACAGCATGATGCCGGGACGTGCCCAGTCGCTTCGTACCGACGGCCAGCCGATCAAGGCCGGCGAGTTGCTCAGGCTGGTCTCGGCCTGCAATCCCTGACGCGCCTGATCGAACACGGCCAGTTGCTCACCCGTGGTGGAGACGCCCGGCTCGTCCGCCCTGGCGAAATGGCTCATCAGCACGATGCGCGCGACCTGACCGCTGGCCAGCAGGCGCTCGTAGGCCGTCAGGTAATCCTTGGGGTGCAGGCCGACCCGGTGCATGCCGGTGTCGAGCTTGAGCCAGACGTTCAGGGGCGTGTGCAAGCGTGCGCGCTCCAAGGCCTCGACCTGCCAGGTCGCATGCACCACACACCACAGGCCGTGCTCGGCGATCAGCGGCAACTCGCTGGCCTCGAAGAACCCTTCGAGCAGCAGGATGGGCGCCTTGATGCCAGCGGCACGCAGTTCCAGCGCCTCTTCGATGCAGGCCACGGCGAAGCCGTCCGCGTCGGCTTCCAGGGCCAGCGCACAGCGCACCGCACCATGCCCGTAGGCATCGGCCTTGACCACGGCCAGCGCCTTGGCACCGGCCAGCTCACGGGCCACCCGGTAGTTGTGACGCAGGGCTTGAAGATCGATCAGGGCACGGGCGGGACGCATGAAGACAGCCTTCTGGTAAAGCGGTTGGAGGTTCGAGTCGGCGCAGGTCGACCCTGCACCGACGACAACGGTTGGCGACCGGAGGCGTGTTACGTATGCGCAGGAGTGGCGCTGCCCGACCGGGCATGCGCACCCCCTGCACCGTAGCGCGACAGGTCCAGACCGGCCGCGCTGATCTGCGGCGTCTTGTGTGCGATCAGGTCGGCCAGCAGGCGACCGGAACCGCAGGCCATGGTCCAGCCCAGCGTACCGTGCCCGGTGTTGAGGAACAGGTTGCGGATGGGCGTGGCGCCGACGATGGGCGTGCCATCGGGGGTCGCCGGGCGCAACCCGGTCCAGAAGCTGGCCTGCTGCAGGTCACCGCCGAGAGGATAAAGGTCGTTGACGATCATCTCCAGCGTCTCGCGCCGACGCGGGTTCAGCGAGAGGTCGAAGCCGGCGATCTCGGCCATGCCGCCGACACGGATGCGGTCGTCGAAGCGCGTGACGGCCACCTTGTAGGTTTCATCGAGAATGGTCGACGACGGAGCCATGGCCGGGTCGGTGATCGGCACGGTCAGCGAGTAGCCTTTGAGCGGATAGACCGGCGCCCGGATACCCAGGGGCTTGAGCAGTTGCGGCGAGTAGCTGCCCAGGGCCAGCACGTAGCGGTCTGCCGTTTCCAGCGTACCGTCGATCCACACGCCATTGAGCCGGTCGCCAGTGACGTCCAGACGCTGAATGTCCTGGCCGAAGCGGAACTCGACCCCCAGCCCTTCGGCCATCTCCGCCAGGCGGCGGGTGAACTGCTGGCAATCGCCGGTCTGGTCGTTAGGCAGACGCAAGGCACCGACCAGCAGGTCGCGGGCGCGGGCCAGTGCCGGCTCGACACGGGCAATGCCATCGCGGTCGAGCAGTTCGTAAGGCACGCCGGAACGCTCGAGCACGGCGATGTCCTTGGCCGCCGCATCGAGCTGCGCCTGGGTACGGAACAGCTGGGTCGTGCCCAGTGTGCGGTGCTCGTAGGCGATGCCGGTCTCGGCGCGCAACTCGTCGAGGCAGTCACGGCTGTATTCGGACAGCCGGACCATGCGCTCCTTGTTCACCGCATAGCGCGACGCCGTGCAGTTGCGCAGCATCTGGGCCATCCACAGGTACTGATCGACGTCGCCGGTCAGCTTGATGGCCAGGGGCGCGTGGCGCTCGAGCAGCCACTTGATGGCCTTGAGGGGTACGCCGGGGGCCGCCCAGGGCGAGGCATAGCCTGGGGAGATCTGCCCGGCGTTGGCGAAGCTGGTCTCCAGCGCCACGGCCGGCTGGCGATCGACCACCACCACTTCGAAGCCCTGCCGGGCCAGGTAGTAGGCACTGACCGTGCCGATGACACCGCCCCCAAGCACCATCACTCGCATCGCTCTTCCCTCTTGCGCGGCACGCCGCGACCTCGATCCTGGGCACTGCCCGATGCGCGCAGTATAAGAAGTTGGAGGCAGTGCAATTCACTATATAAAAGCCTATATTTGGCGAGAATTCTTGGCTATATCAGCTTTCGCAAAGGCGCATCCCCTATGAGAACCCAGCATCAAAGCAAGCGTGAACTGGACAAGATCGACCGCAACATCCTGCGCATCCTGCAGGACGAGGGGCGTATCTCCTTCACCGAACTGGGCGAGAAAGTCGGGCTGTCGACCACCCCCTGCACCGAGCGCGTCCGTCGTCTCGAGCGCGAGGGCATCATCATGGGCTACAGCGCGCGGCTGAACCCACAACAGCTCAAGGCCAGCCTGCTGGTGTTCGTAGAAATCAGCCTGGACTACAAGTCGGGCGACACCTTCGAGGAGTTCCGCCGCGCAGTGCTGAAGCTGCCCCACGTGCTGGAGTGCCACCTGGTGTCCGGCGACTTCGACTACCTGGTCAAGGCGCGCATCTCGGAGATGGCGTCATACCGCAAGCTGCTGGGCGACATCCTGCTGAAGCTGCCCCACGTGCGCGAGTCCAAGAGCTACATCGTCATGGAGGAGGTCAAGGAAAGCCTCTGCCTGCCGATCCCGGACTGAGGTCAGACCAGGACCTGGCGCGTACTGGCGATGTACTGGTGCACCAACTGCTCCGCGGCAGGCTCGATCATCGGCTCGGGACCACGCCCGCGCGGGCAGGCCATGCGCGGAGTGGTGCCGAACAGCCGGCAGATCAGCGGGCGCTCCTCGTACACCGTGCAGCCGTCCGGCCCCAGGTGAACGCAGTCCAGGCGCTCCAGCGCCGCCGCCTGCTCGGCCGGCGACTTGCGGGGCAGACGGGCCATTTCGTCCGTGGACGTGGTGACCGGGCCACAGCAGTCATGACAGCCGGGCACGCATTCGAACGACGGGATGAGTTCACGCAGGAAGTGGATCTTGTGGCGATTACAGGACATGACGGAAAAGGCTGTTCATCCGAAGGTGCAGACGCACTGGAAACGGTCAGGTCGCCTCTGCTAAACGGTCGAGAAAGCGCGAAGGCGCCCACGACGTCCTGCAGAACGTGCCTGTCGCGTGAGCCTCGCATTCTACTCGCTTGCAGCGCCGGTCAGCGTACCGAATGGCAGCGTCTGCGAACGTCCCGCGCGTCGGCCCGGTTGCTCACCGCGTAGCCCCCGCTTATCCTCCCTGCTCGGTCGATCACCCAGGACCCGCCCCATGATCCACAGCGCACAGCACACCGCCTCCTACTACGCCGCCAGCAGCATGCCGCACCCGGCGCATTCCTTTCTGCAAGGCGAGCAACGTGCCGATGTGTGCATCGTGGGGGGTGGCTACTCGGGCCTGAACACCGCCATCGAGCTGGCCGAACGTGGTTTTTCGGTGGTTCTGCTGGAAGCCCGCAAGCTGGGCTGGGGCGCCAGCGGGCGTAACGGCGGGCAGCTGATTCGCGGCGTCGGTCATGGGCTGGAGCAGTTCCTGCCGGTGCTGGGTGAGGACGGTGTGCGCAGCCTGCACCTGATGGGGCTGGAAGCCGTGCAGATCGTGCGTGAGCGGGTCGAGCGGCATGCCATCGCCTGCGACCTCACCTGGGGTTACTGCGACCTGGCCAACAAGCCTGCGCAACTGAAGGGCTTCGCCGAGGACGTCGAGCATCTGCGCAGCCTGGGGTATGCCCACGAGCTGCGTCTGGTCGGCAAGGACGATCTGCACAGCGTGGTAGGCGCCGACTGCTATGCCGGCGGTCTGATCGACATGGGCTCCGGCCACCTGCACCCGCTCAACCTGGCCCTGGGCGAAGCAGCGGTGGCCAGCCGCCTGGGCGTGAAGCTCTACGAGCAGTCGGAGGTCACGCGCATCGATCATGGCGCCGAGGTGCAGGTACACACGGCCCAGGGCCGGGTGCGGGCCAAGACGCTGGTGCTGTGCTGCAATGCCTACCTGAACGGCCTCGACCGTGAGCTGGGTGGCAAGGTGCTGCCGGCCGGTAGCTACCTCATCGCCACCGAGCCGCTGGGCGAAGCCCGTGCCCGTTCGCTGTTGCCGCAGAACATGGCGGTGTGCGATCAGCGCGTGGCGCTGGACTACTACCGGCTCAGCGCCGATCACCGTCTGCTGTTCGGCGGCGCCTGCCACTACTCCGGACGTGACCCCAAGGACATCGCGGCCTACATGCGCCCCAAGATGCTTCAGGTCTTTCCTCAACTGGCCGATGTGCGCATCGACTACCAATGGGGCGGGATGATCGGCATCGGCGCCAATCGCCTGCCGCAGGTCGGGCGCCTGAGCCGACACCCCAACGTGTTCTATGCCCAGGCCTACTCCGGCCATGGCCTCAACGCCACGCACCTGGCGGCGCGCCTGCTGGGCGAGGCGATCAGCGGCCAGGAAAGCGGCCGTTTCGAGCTGTTCGCCAAGGTCCCGCACATGACCTTCCCCGGCGGCCGGCACCTGCGCTCGCCCTTGCTGGCGCTGGGCATGCTCTGGCATCGGCTCAAGGAGCTGGCCTGAGGGGCGCGCACGGTCGTCCTCCGAAACGAGACAACCGTGCGGCGCTACCCGGCCGTAACTTTCTGTGTACACGCACGGTCCATATCCCTGACCCCCGTTCCTACAGGATGAACCTCCTTGAGACTCCAGAGAGCCTTGCCTGTCTGGCTGACCACGCTGTTCGTCGTTTCAGGCTGCGCCAGCGTCAATGCGCCCCATGAGACCAGCCACGTCCTGCCTGCCGACGAGTCGGCGTTCGGCCGCTCCGTTCTGCACCAGGCTGCGCCGCATCAGGGGCAGTCGGGGTTTCGCCTGCTGTCCAACAGCACCGACGCCTTCCGTGCCCGTGCCGAGCTGATTCGCAACGCCCAGGTCAGCATCGACCTGCAGTACTACATCGTGCACGACGGTCTGAGCACGCGCGCGCTGATTCATGAGTTGCTGTTGGCCGCCGACCGTGACGTGCGGGTACGCATCCTGCTCGACGACACCACCAGTGCCGGACAGGACAGCGCCATCGCGACCCTGGCCTCGCACCCGAACATCCAGATCCGGGTCTTCAACCCGCTGCACCAGGGCCGCAGCACGGGCGTCACCCGCGCCCTCGGGCGCCTGTTCAACCTGTCGCTGCAGCACCGGCGCATGCACAACAAGCTGTTCATGGCCGACACCAGCATGGTCATCGTCGGCGGACGCAACCTGGGCGACGAGTACTTCGACGCCGAACCGAACATGAACTTCACCGACATCGACATGCTCGGCGTCGGCCCGGTGGCACGGCAGCTCGGCGAAAGTTTCGACCAGTACTGGAACAGCGAGCTGAGCCGCCCCATCGGCGATTTTCTCTCGGAGCCGCCCAGCCCGGATGCCTTGCGTGTGAGCCGGGCACGCCTGGACGCATCGCTGGCCAAGGCCAAGGTCGAGCGCAAAGCGCTGTACGATCGGCTGATGGCCTACCAGACCGAGCCCAGGCTCGACACCTGGCGCAAGGAACTGATCTGGGCCCACGCCCAAGCCTTGTGGGACGCCCCCGAAAAGATCCTGGCCGAAGGCGAACCGGATCCGGCCCTGCTGATGACCCGCCAGTTGGCGCCGGCCCTGAACGACGTGCAGCACGAGCTGATCCTGCTGTCGGCCTATTTCGTGCCGGGCGAGTACGGTCTGCGCTACCTGGCCGGCAAGTCCGACGAAGGCGTGACGGTGAAGCTGCTAACCAACTCCCTGGAAGCCACCGACGTACCGGCGGTGCACGGTGGCTATGCACCCTACCGCAAGGCTCTGCTGCGCCATGGCGTCCAGCTGTTCGAGATGCGCCGTCAGCCGGGCGACCCTTCCAGCGCCAAGCTGAGCTACAAGGGCAGCTCGAACTCCAGCCTGCACAGCAAGGCGATCATCTTCGACCGCAGCAAGACCTTCGTCGGCTCGTTCAACTTCGACCCACGGTCGGTGCTGTGGAACACCGAGGTCGGCGTCATGGTGGACAGCCCGGAACTGGCCGAGTACACCCGCGAACTGGCCCTGCAGGGCATGGCGCCCGCGGTAAGTTACCAACCCGAGCTGCGCGAGGGCGAGCTGGTGTGGGTCACCGAGGACAATGGCCAGCGCCATGTGCTGACCCACGAACCCGGCGGCACGTGGCGTCGCTTCAACGCCTGGGTGAGCAAGGCCGTCGGCCTGGAGCGCATGCTCTAGATCTTGGCCACCTCGAAGGCGCCGCGACGACGCGTCAGCAGGACCAGGCCGAAGGCCCCTGCCGCCATCAGCAACGGCAGGGCGTGCCCGCTCACCCATTGCCCGCCTGCACCGGCCAGCAAGGGGCCCAGCAGACAGCCGATGCCCCACAGTTGCGCCACGTGGGCGTTGGCGCGCACCAGCGCATTGTCTCGGTAGCGCTCGCCGATGAGGATCAGCGACAGCGTGAACAGGCCGCCAGCGCTGGCGCCGAACACCACCCACAGGGGCCAGATGGCCGGGGTATGCAGCAGCAGCGGAATCGCCAGGCTGGAACCGAGCAATACCAAAGCGCAACCGCTGAACAAGGCCGGGCGGGACAAGCGATCGGCCAGCGCGCCAATCGGCAGTTGCAGGACCGCATCGCCGATGACCACGGTGCTGACCATGAACATCGCCATCTCGGGGCTGAAACCTTGGCGCAGGGAGTAGACCGGCAGCAAGGTAAGAATCATTGCCTCAAAGGCGGCGAACAGCGCGATCGCCCAGGCGATCACCGGCTGCCGTCCACAGAACCGGCGCAGATCGCCCAAGGTGACGCTGCAGGCCTCTGCGACCGGGGCACCGCTCCGCCCCACCAGCAACAGCGGCGCGACCATGAGCAGGCCGGTAGCCGCCCAGAAGCCGAAATCGTCCTGGGACCCCAGCAGACCCAGCACCAGCGGACCGGCCAGCTGACTCAAGGCATAGGTGCTGCCATACAGCGCCACGAGCCGGCCTCGCCACCGCTCGACCACCAGCTGGTTGATCCAGCTCTCCCCCAGCACGAACACCACAGTCAGGCACATGCCGATCAGCAGGCGCAGCGCCAGCCACAGCGGATAGCCAGGCAGCAGCCCGAGCAGGCCGATCGACAGCGCACTGCCCCACAGGCACAGACGCATGGCGCTCGGCACGCCGATCCAGCCTGCCAGGCGGCTGGCCAGGCTGGCCCCGAGCAACACACCCACCGCTGGCATCGCCGCCATCACGCCAATGGCGAAGGCGCCATACCCCCAGCTTTCCAGCCGCAGCGACACCAGTGGCATGCTGACCCCGAGGGCCAACCCGACACTCAGTACAGCGCCCAGAACGGCGAAATAGGTACCCCAGCGCATGGCAGCGTTCCTTGCAGCGAAACCGGATCGACGAAGACGACACAGCCGGGACGGCGCGTACCGTCCCGGCTGTGCATGAGGCCGCAGGCGTGGGTCAGAGCTTGACCCAGGTCGCCTTCAGCTCGGTGTATTTCTCCAGTGCATGGAGCGACTTGTCCCGACCATTGCCCGACTGCTTGAAGCCGCCGAACGGTGCGGTCATATCGCCGCCATCGTACTGGTTGACCCACACGCTGCCGGCACGCACGGCACGGGCCGTACGGTGGGCCTTGGAAATGTCGGACGTCCAGATGCCTGCCGCCAGGCCATAGGGCGTGTCGTTGGCGATGGCGATGGCTTCTTCGGCAGAGTCGAAGGTCAGCACCGACAGCACCGGGCCGAAGATCTCTTCCTGGGCGATCTTCATGGCATTGGTGACGCCATCGAAGATGGTCGGCTCCACGTAGGTGCCACCGGTCTCTTCCAGGGTACGCTTGCCTCCGGTCAGCAAGGTCGCGCCATCGCGGTGCCCGGCTTCGATGTAGGACAGCACGGTGTTCATCTGTTGCTGGTCGACCAGCGCACCAATGGTCGTGGCCGGATCCAGCGGGTTGCCCGGAGTCCAGGCCTTGAGCGCCTCGACCACCATGGGCAGGAAGCTGTCCTTGATCGAGCGCTCGACCAGCAGACGCGAACCGGCGGTGCAGACCTCGCCCTGGTTGAAGGCGATGGCGCTGGCGGCGGCTTGGGCGGCGGCCTGCAGGTCAGGGGCATCGGCGAAGACGATGTTCGGGCTCTTGCCGCCGGCTTCGAGCCAGACCCGCTTCATGTTCGATTCGCCCGCGTAGATCATCAACTGCTTGGCGATCTTGGTGGAGCCGGTGAACACCAGGGTATCGACGTCCATGTGCAGTGCCAGTGCCTTGCCGACGGTGTGGCCGTAGCCAGGCAGCACGTTGAGCACGCCAGCCGGGATGCCCGCCTCGATCGCCAACTGGGCGACGCGGATGGCGGTCAGGGGCGACTTCTCGGAAGGCTTGAGCACCACCGAGTTGCCCGTGGCCAGGGCCGGGCCGAGCTTCCAGCTGGCCATCAGCAGCGGGAAGTTCCACGGCACGATGGCGGCGACCACACCGACCGGCTCGCGCGTCACCAGGCCCAGTTGGTCATGCGGCGTCGGCGCGACTTCGTCGTACACCTTGTCGATGGCTTCGGCGTTCCAGTGGATGGCGTTGGCTGCGCCTGGAATGTCGATGGTCGAGGAATCCCCGATCGGCTTGCCCATGTCGAGGGTTTCCAGCAGGGCCAGTTCTTCGACGTGCTGGCGCAGCAGGTTGGCGAAGCGGATCAGCGTGGCCTTGCGCTTGGCCGGTGCCAGACGCGACCAGACGCCCGACTCGAACGTGGCGCGGGCATTCTCGACCGCGCGGTTGGCGTCGGCCAGGTCGCAGCTGGCGACCTGGGCCAGCGAGCGGCCATCCACCGGGCTGCGGCACTCGAAGGTTTCACCGGAGGCGGCGGCGGTGTACTCACCGTTGATGAAGGCGCGGCCTTCGATCGTCAGTTGCTGGGCGCGTTGTTCCCAATCTGCACGCGTCAGGGTGGCCATGTAGAAACTCCTCTTGTTGTCAGGGACAGCGTCAGGCTCGACACTCACCCACGCTGGGGTAATTGGACAGGTCTGCGAAACGACCCTAGGTGTCGTCCACCCTAAACCAGCCACGTGGAACTATCAATATATTTGACAGAAAACGCTCAAAGCTCTTATAGCGTTTGTTTTTTTAAACAATACGAGGCAGATCATGCGCATCGATTCCATCGTCGACTTCGCCCAGGTACTGATGCAGGCCGAGACCTACCGGCCGGCCGCGCACAAGATTCTCAAGGGCGATCCCGAACAGCAGGTCTACAACCACTATGCCAGCCCGTGCGGCCAGTTCGCCGCCGGTGTCTGGGAAGGTGCCCTGGGGCAATGGGAGGTCAACTACACCGAGCATGAATACTGCGAGATCGTTCAGGGGGTCTCGGTCTTGCGCGACCAGGACGGCCAGGCCAAGACCTTGCGCGCAGGCGACCGGTTCGTGATCCCGGCAGGTTTCAAGGGTACGTGGGAGGTGCTCGAAGCCTGCCGCAAGATCTACGTCATGTTCGAGCCGAAGTGAGCAGTGGCGCAAAGGGCTGACTGGCAGACGCGTAACGTTTCCTCTCGACGATAACTCCTTGGGCAGCGATAGATATGCCATGCAGTGAGGCGACAGCGCCGACCATGGGTACGCCCAATCGGGGCTGACATCAGAAAGAGGAACTATCATGAAAGGCTGCCTGATCCCTACAATGCTTGTGGAACACCTCATTGGCACCCGCTACGTCGAGAGCGTGAAAGACTACATCAGTGAAATGACAGGACTGCCATACGTCATCGGCCCTGGTGAAATAACGACCACGGAACTTCGCACCGACCGCATCTACGTGGAGGTCGATGAAGCAGGCAACATCAGCCGACTGCGTATTGGCTAAGCCGCTGGCGTCAGAAAAACCGTATCTCAGGATACGGTTTTTTTTGGCCGCTGCTCCATCACTCGGGCTAAACCTGCGGAGCGCGTACGTAGGATTTCCTAGCGAGGATCGCTCTGGACGCAGATTTAGATATGCCAATGACAGGCCCGATGACACCGACCATGAGCCTGCCCGGCATTGGGCTGACACCCTACAGAGGAACCTTCATGGAATATCCAGTCGACAAGACGACACTCAATCACCTCATCGGCACCCGCTACGTCGAGAGCGTGAAAGGCTACATCCGCGAATTGACCAGCCTGCCCCTGGTCATAGGCCCTAAAGAGCCTGCCACCAAAGACTATCGCACCGACAGGGTCTTCATCGTCGTCGATGAAGGCATGATCACTGGATTCAGTTTCGTTTGATCCGCAAACGCCAGAGACAAAAAAACCGCATCCTGGGATGCGGTTTTTTTGGGTTGCCGATCAATTACTTGATCTTGGCTTCCTTGTACGTCACGTGCTTACGGACGACCGGATCGTATTTCTTGATCTCGATCTTGTCCGGGGTAGTGCGCTTGTTCTTGTCGGTGGTGTAGAAGTGGCCGGTACCGGCGCTGGACACCAAACGGATCAGTTCACGCATGACAGTCTCCTTAAACCTTTTCGCCGCGAGCACGCAGCTCGGACAGCACGACTTCGATACCACGCTTGTCGATGATGCGCATGCCCTTGGCGGAAACGCGCAGACGGACAAAGCGCTTCTCGGCTTCAACCCAGAAACGGTGATGTTGCAGGTTTGGCAGGAAACGACGACGGGTTTTGTTGTTTGCGTGGGAAATGTTGTTCCCCGTTACCGGACCCTTACCGGTAACTTGACAGACTCTCGACATACCTCAGCCCTCTAAAACCACATGCCCAACCCGGCATGGGTTGGCCGCTTAATCTCTCAGTCTTTGGCGCCAGGCGCCGTGTTTTCCGAGGTCTTATCGACCGGAATCGCCGAAGCGACAGGCCGAGCCCCTAGAAAAGAGCGCTGCTTTATACCAGAAAGACCGGGTCACGACAACAGGGTCATGACCAGGTGACGACGGCTGCGAGCCCGCAAGCATAGCGGCAAGGCGGCAGCCACGCCCACCGTTCGTCGGTCGATTTGTAAAAATGCATGTAGCCTTTTGTCGACGCTCATTCTAGGGTTACATCGTTTCCAGGCTGCTTCTGGCAGATGGGCCACTGACCAGTCAAGGAGTCACCATGCGTCGCCCCGTCCTTCCCCTGCTGTTCGCCTCCCTGTTCGCCTCGGCCCTGGTCCAGGCCGCACCCCTGAGCGTCTGTACCGAAGCCAGCCCGGAAGGTTTCGACGTGGTCCAGTACAACTCGCTGACCACCACCAACGCCTCGGCCGATGTGCTGATGAACCGCCTGGTGGAGTTCGATGCCGCCCAGGGCAAGGTCGTGCCCAGCCTGGCGCAGCGCTGGACGGTGTCGGACGATGGCCTGGTCTATGATTTCACGCTGCGCGAAGGCGTGAAGTTCCACACCACCTCCTACTTCAAGCCCACCCGCACGCTGAGCGCCGACGACGTGCTGTTCAGCTTCCAGCGCATGCTGTACCCCGCCCACGCCTGGCACAAGACCGCACCTGGCGGCTATCCCCATGCGCAGTCCCTGCAGTTGGGCAGCCTGATCAAGTCCATCGATGCGCCGACGCCCACCACCGTGCGCTTCACCCTCTCCCACCCGGACGCCACCTTCCTGGCGACGCTGAGCATGGGCTTCGCCTCGATCTATTCGGCCGAGTACGCCGATCAGTTGCTCAAGGCCGGCACGCCGGAAAAGCTCAATGTCCAGCCCGTGGGCACCGGGCCGTTCGTGTTCCAGCGGTTCCAGAAGGATGCCGTGGTCCGCTACCGCGCCAACCCGAACTATTTTGGCGGCAAGCCTGCCGTCGACCCGCTGATCTTCGCCATCACCCCCGATGCCAACGTCCGCCTGCAGAAACTCAAGCGCAACGAGTGCCAGATCGCCCTGTCACCCAAGCCGCTGGACATTGCCGATGCCAAGCAGTTGCCCGACCTCAAGGTCGAGAGCACGCCGGCGTTCATGACCGCGTTCGTCGCCCTCAATACCCAGCACCCGCCTCTGGACAAGCCTGAGGTGCGCCAGGCCATCAACCTGGCGTTCGACCGGGAGAGCTACCTGAAGGCGGTGTTCGAGGACACGGCCATCGCAGCGACCGGCCCCTACCCGCCCAATACCTGGAGCTACGCCGAACACTTGCCGGGGTACCCGACCAATGTGGACAAGGCCAAGCGCCTGCTGGCCAAGGCCGGCCTGCCGGACGGCTTCACCACCACCCTGTGGACACGGCCGTCGGGCAGCCTGCTCAACCCCAACCCCAACCTGGGTGCGCAGATGCTGCAGGCGGACCTGGCCAAGGTCGGCATCAAGGCCGAGATCCGCGTGATCGAATGGGGCGAGCTGATCCGCCGTGCCAAGCAGGGTGAGCACGACCTGCTGTTCATGGGCTGGGCCGGCGACAACGGCGACCCGGACAACTTCCTGACGCCGCAGTTTTCCTGTGCCGCCGTCACCTCCGGCACCAACTTCGCGCGCTACTGCGACAGCCGTCTGGACCAGCTGATCAACGCAGGCCGGACCACCAACGACCAGAGCGTGCGCAGCCGTCTGTACCAACAGGCCCAGACCCTGATTCAACAGCAGGCACTGTGGCTGCCGCTGGCCCACCCGACTGCAGCGAGCCTGACGCGCCAGGGCGTGGCAGGTTATGCCGTCAGCCCGTTCGGGCGGCTCGACCTGTCCAAGGTCACGGTGACCCGGTGAGCCAGCCCTGCTCGACCATCGACAGCGGTTCGCCCTCGCCCACGATGACGTGATCGAGGATCCGCACGTCGATCAGCCTGAGGGCATCACGCAGCACGTGGGTCAGCTGGACATCCTCGCGGCTGGGCTCGGGGTTGCCGGAGGGGTGGTTGTGGCACAGGATCAGCGCCGCGCAATTGTGCGTCAGCGAGCGCCGGACCACCTCGCGTGGGTACACGTTGGCACGGTCGATCGACCCGCGAAACAGCACTTCGAACGCCAGCGGTCGGTGCCGGGTGTCCAGGAACAGGCAGGCGAAGACCTCGTTGGCCTCGTGGCGCAGCCTGGACTTGAGGTAGCGGCGGACCGCTTGCGGCCCCTCCAGTGCCGACTCGCGCTCGATGGACTCGGCCAGATGGCGTCGTCCGATCTCCAGCATCGCCTGCAGCTGCGAGTACCTGACCGGTCCAAGCCCGGCCTCGCCCAGGAACGCCTCCCGATCGGCCTCGAGCAACTGGCGCAGACTGCCGAAGCGGCCCAGCAGCCGCCGCGCCAGGTCGACCACGTTGCAGCCTTTCACGCCCGAACCCAGGAACACCGCCAGCAGCTCGGCGTCCGACAACTGCGACGCACCGTACTGCAGCAGCTTTTCCCGAGGCCGCTCGCGCAGCGGCCATTCCCTGATATTCATGCACCCTCCCTGGATGTCACTGCGGCGCCTCCGGGCGCTGTGGTAATCTAGTCCGCTCGTTCATGTGACGATCTGCCGCAGGCACTCATCGTCGTCGCACGCTTCTACTGGAACAAAAGGCAGGCCTATGCAGCGGTTGTATCGCAAGCGCATCGTTCTCGGCGTGGGGGGCGGCATCGCCGCCTACAAAAGTGCCGAGCTGATTCGCCGACTCCTGGAACACGGCGCCCAGGTGCGCGTCGTCATGACCCGCGGCGGTGCCGAGTTCATCACCCCCCTGACCTTGCAAGCGCTGTCCGGCCACCCCGTGCACCTGGACCTGCTGGACCCTGCCGCCGAAGCCGCGATGGGCCATATCGAGCTGGCCAAGTGGGCCGACCTGGTCCTGATCGCCCCGGCCACGGCCGACCTGCTGGCCCGTCTGGCCCAAGGCATGGCCGACGACCTGCTGACGACGCTGGTGCTGGCCACCGATGCCACCGTCGCCGTGGCGCCCGCCATGAATCAGGCGATGTGGCGCGACCCGGCGACCCAGGCCAACCTCGACCTGCTGCAAAGCCGTGGCCTGCGCGTGTTCGGGCCGGCCTCCGGCAGCCAGGCCTGTGGCGACGTCGGGCTGGGCCGCATGCTCGAGCCGACCGAACTGGCCTGGCTGGCCGCAGAAAGCTTCCAGCGCCAGGCGCTGACCGGACGGCACGTGCTGATCACGGCAGGGCCGACCCAGGAAAACATCGACCCGGTGCGCTACATCACCAATCATAGCTCCGGGAAAATGGGTTTCGCATTGGCCGAGGCGGCCGCCGAAGCCGGTGCTCGCGTGACCCTCGTGACCGGTCCGGTGCACCTGCCGACCCCCGATCGCGTCACCCGAATCGACGTGGTGAGTGCGCGGGACATGCTCGCGGCCTGCGAGGCGGCCATGCCCTGTGACCTGTTGATCGCCTCGGCAGCGGTCGCGGACTACCGACCCGAGGTCGTCGCCGCGCAGAAACTCAAGAAAGATCCTACGACAGGCGATGGTCTGTTGCTGCAGATGGTGCGCAATCCCGATATCCTCGCCACCCTCGCGGGCCGTGCGGATCGACCGTTCAGCGTCGGCTTCGCCGCCGAGACCGAGCACTTGCTCGATTACGCGACGCGCAAGCTCAAGGACAAGAACCTCGACCTGATCGTCGCCAATGACGTGGCCAACCCCAGCATCGGCTTCAACAGCGAGGAAAATGCCCTGACCGTCATCGACCGTCAGCAACACCAGACCCTTTTCGCGCAGACCAGCAAAGGCAAGATCGCCCGCCAGCTGGTCGCCTTCATCGCCGAACGGCTCAACCAGGTTCAATAGGTTACATGCACGCTCTTCAAGCCAAGATCCTCGACCCCCGCCTGGGTCGCGACTTTCCTCTTCCGCAGTACGCCACGCCGGGCTCGGCCGGGCTGGACCTGCGCGCACTGCTGGCGCAGGACACCGTCCTGGAGCCGGGGCAGACCCTGCTGATCCCCACGGGCCTGTCGGTGTACATCGGCGACCCGGGCCTGGCCGCCGTGATCCTGCCGCGCTCGGGCCTGGGCCACAAGCACGGTATCGTGCTCGGCAACCTGGTCGGCCTGATCGACTCCGACTACCAGGGCGAGCTGATGGTGTCCTGCTGGAACCGCGGCCAGACCCCCTTCACGCTCACCGTCGGCGAGCGCATCGCCCAGCTGGTGCTGGTGCCCGTGGTCCAGGCACAGTTCGAGCTGGTCGAGGCCTTCGACGAAACCCAGCGTGGCACCGGCGGCTTCGGCCACTCCGGCACCCGCTGACCCGATGACGGTTCGCAGGGACGGCGAACTCGACAAGCGCTTCGTCGTCCAACGCGGGCCATGCCCCAGGGCCCCCGCCCTCGCTGACTGGAATCGCCCATGACCGACCGCGCTCTGCGACCCCCCGCGCTGCCTGCCAGCATCTTTCGCGCCTATGACATCCGCGGCGTGGTCGGCAGCACGCTGACCCCCGACGTCGCCTACTGGATCGGGCGGGCCATCGGTGCGCAAAGCCTGGCCCAGGGCGAGGCGAAGGTGTCGGTCGGCCGCGACGGTCGCCTGTCCGGCCCGCTGCTGGTGGGGCCGTTGATCCAGGGCTTGGTCGACGCAGGCTGCCAGGTCAGCGACCTGGGCATGGTGCCGACACCGACGCTGTACTACGCGGCCCACGTGCTGGAAGGCACCTCGGCCGTCATGCTCACCGGCAGCCACAACCCGCCCGACTACAACGGCTTCAAGATCGTCATCGCCGGCGATACCCTGGCCGATGCGCAGATTCAGGCGCTGTTGCAGCGCCTGCAGGACAACGACCTCAGCACCGGCCAGGGCCGCGTCGAGCAGGTCGAGCTGCTGGAGCGCTACAGTGCGCGAATCCTGGCCGACGTCACCCTGGCCAGGCCCTTGAAGATCGTCATGGACTGCGGCAATGGCGTGGCCGGCGTCATCGCCCCGGCGCTGTTCGAGCGCCTTGGCTGCGAGGTCGTGCCCTTGTTCTGCGAGGTCGATGGCCACTTCCCCCATCATCATCCAGACCCCGGCAAGCCCGAGAACCTGCAGGACCTGATCGCGGCCGTACGCGACACCGGTGCGGACCTGGGGATCGCCTTCGATGGCGACGCCGACCGGGTCGGCGTGGTGACGCCCCAGGGGCAGATCGTCTATCCGGACCGTCTGTTGATGCTGTTCGCCCAGGATGTCCTGCAGCGCAACCCGGGCGCCGAGATCCTCTTCGACGTCAAATGCACGCGTCGGCTGATCACGCTGATCGAAGGGCTGGGCGGGCGCGCCACCATGTGGAAGACCGGCCACTCGCTGATGAAGAAGAAGCTCAAGCAGACCGGCGCGCTGCTGGCCGGTGAAATGAGCGGGCACCTGTTCATCCAGGAACGCTGGTACGGCTTCGACGATGGCCTCTACAGCGCCGCACGCCTGCTGGAGATCCTGTCGCGCGGCGACGCCGATGCCGACACGCTGTTCGCGGCGTTTCCCAGTGACATTTCCACACCGGAAATCAACATCGATGTGACCGACGACGGTAAATTCAGCATCATTGAAGCGCTGAGGCACGACGCCGACTGGGGTGAGGCCACCTTGACCACCCTCGATGGCATCCGGGTCGACTATGCCCGCGGCTGGGGCCTGGTGCGTGCCTCCAACACCACGCCGGTCCTGGTGCTGCGCTTCGAGGCCGACGATGAGGCCGAACTGCGTCGTATCCAGGCCGTTTTCCGCACGCAGCTACTGCGGGTCGCCCACGACCTGCGCCTGCCATTCTGACCGATCAACCCTTCCCTGCTGGAGTCCCGCATGACCCTCGACCGCGATGCCGCATCCCATGTCGCCCAGGTACTGTCCGAAGCGCTGCCCTACATTCGCCGCTTCGTCGGCAAGACGCTGGTGATCAAGTACGGCGGCAACGCGATGGAGAGCGAAGAGCTCAAGACCGGCTTCGCCCGGGACGTCGTGCTGATGAAGGCCGTCGGCATCAATCCGGTGGTGGTCCACGGCGGCGGGCCGCAGATCGGTGACCTGCTCAAGCGCCTGTCCATCGAGAGCCACTTCATCGACGGCATGCGCGTGACCGATGCGCAGACCATGGACGTGGTCGAGATGGTGCTGGGCGGGCAGGTCAACAAATCGATCGTCAACCTCATCAACCGCCATGGCGGCAGCGCCATCGGCCTGACCGGCAAGGACGCCGAGCTGATTCGTGCGAAGAAGCTGACCGTCACCCGGCAGACCGAGGGCATGAGCGCCCCCGAAGTCATCGACATCGGCCAGGTCGGCGAAGTGGCTGGGGTCAACACCGACCTGCTGAACATGCTGGTCAAGGGTGACTTCATCCCGGTGATCGCCCCCATCGGCGTCGGTGCCGACGGCCAGTCCTACAACATCAACGCCGACCTGGTCGCCGGCAAGGTCGCCGAAGCGCTCAAGGCCGAGAAGCTGATGCTGCTGACCAACATCGCCGGCCTGATGGACAAGCAGGGCCAGGTCCTGACCGGCCTGACCACCACGCAGGTCGACGAGCTGATCGCCGATGGCACCATCTACGGCGGCATGCTGCCGAAGATCAAGTGCGCGCTGGAGGCCGTCCAGGGTGGCGTGAACAGTTCGCACATCGTCGATGGGCGCGTCCCGAACGCCGTTCTGCTGGAAATCTTCACCGACACGGGCGTGGGCACGCTGATCACCAATCACGCCTCGCGCTGAGCGTCCCTTTGCGGGAGCAGACTTGCCTTCGATGCAGGCGGTGATGAGTCCGGACGCCATCGCGGGCAAGCCCGCTCCCACAGGCTGCTTGCGCAGCCATGCCTACATTGACGACTGCCGAGGTCTGGGTGGGAGCTGGCTTGCCAGCGATAGGGCCAGTTCATTCGCCTCAAGATTGACAGGCCAGCATTAATCCTATCGGCCATGTATCGAATCTACCGCCGCTATCGCAGGCAAGCCCGCTCCCACAGGTTGCTTGCGCAGCCATGCCTACATTGACGACTGCCGGGGTCTGGGTGGGAGCTGGCTTGCCAGCGATAGGGCCAGTTCATTCGTCTCAAGGCTGACAGGCCAGCATTAATCCTGTCGGCCATGTATCGAATCTACCGCCGCTATCGCGGGCAAGCCCGCTCCCACAGGCCGCTTGCGCAGCCATGCCTACATTGACGACTGCCGGGGTCTGGGTGGGAGCTGGCTTGCCAGCGATAGGGCCCTGCCAGACGCCGCATGCGGCCGGGCATGTACGGAGTAGAAAAGACAGTTGCTCCCACAAGGCCGTGACAGCCCCCTACGACACCGGTCGACTCAGTGCGCAGGTAGGGGTTTGTGCCTTGCTGGCGAGCGTAACCAAAAAAGGCGACCTGCAAGGGTCGCCTTTTTCGTTGCGGTTCAGGCTCAGATCCCGTACTGCGCCCGATAGGCTTCGACGGCAGGCAGGTGCTGCTTGAGCTGCGGGTCATCGGCCAGGAATTCCAGCACCTGGGTCAGCGAGACGATGCTGACCACCGGGATGCCGAAGTCGCGCTCCACTTCCTGGATGGCCGACAGCTCGCCATTGCCGCGTTCTTCACGGTTGAGCGCGATCAGCACGCCGGCGGCACGGGCCTGCTGGGCCTGGATGATCTGCATGACTTCGCGGATCGCCGTACCGGCGGTGATCACGTCGTCGATGATCAGCACGTCACCGGCCAGCGGGGCCCCGACCAGGCTACCGCCCTCGCCGTGGTCCTTGGCTTCCTTGCGGTTGAAGCACCAGGGCACGTCGTGCTGGTGCTGGTCAGCCAGGGCGACGGCCGTGGTCGCCGCCAGCGGAATGCCCTTGTAGGCAGGGCCGAACAGGACGTCGAACGGAATCTTGCTGTCGACGATCGCGGCGGCGTAGCAACGGCCCAGCTCGGCCAGGGCCGAGCCGCTGTTGAACAGGCCAGCGTTGAAGAAGTACGGGCTGGTACGCCCCGATTTCAGGGTGAATTCACCGAAGCGCAGCACGCCCCGATCGATGGCAAAACGGATGAAGTCGCGCTGATACGGCTGCATGAAAGGTCCCAAACACCACGGATTTAGCTAAATGAGTTGAGCTCGGGTATCATACACGCACGAGATTTTTGGGGCCATTTATGCGGATCATCAGTGTGAACGTGAACGGCATTCAGGCTGCGGCCGAGCGCGGATTGCTCAGCTGGCTGCAAGCCCAGAATGCCGACGTCATCTGCCTTCAGGATACCCGCGCCTCGGCCTTTGAACTCGACGACCCAGCTTATCAGCTCGATGGCTACTTCCTGTACGCCTGCGACGCGGAAGTGCCCGCCCAAGGGGGCGTGGCGCTGTATTCGCGCATGCAGCCCAAGGCAGTCATCACGGGCCTGGGCTTCGAGACGGCCGACCGTTACGGACGTTACCTGCAGGCCGACTTCGACAAGGTCAGCATCGCCAGCCTGTTGCTGCCTTCGGGCATGAACGGCGACGAAGACCTGAATCAGAAATTCAAGTTGATGGACGACTTCGCCAAGTACCTGGACAAGCAGCGTCGCAAGCGCCGCGAGTACATCTACTGCGGCTCGTTCTACGTCGCGCAGCAGAAGCTCGACATCAAGAACTGGCGTGACAGCCAGCAGTCGCCTGGCTTCCTGCCGCCCGAGCGCGCCTGGATGGAAGCGATCGTCGGCGACATGGGCTATGTGGACGCGCTGCGTGAAGTCAGCCGTGAAGGCGACCAGTACAGCTGGTGGCCGGACAACGAGCAGGCCGACATGCTCAACCTCGGCTATCGCTTCGACTACCAGATCCTGACACCGGGCCTGCGCCGTTTCGTGCGCAACGCACGCCTGCCGCGCCAGCCACGCTTCTCCCAGCATGCGCCGCTGATCGTCGACTACGACTGGACGCTGACCATCTGACCAAGGCGAGCGCCTCGCCGCAGCGCGGCCTCACCCCTCGATGAGGTCACGCTGCGACGGTCTCGAGCCGGGCTGGCTCAGTCGGCCAGTGCCGCCTTCTGCTGTTCGAACAGCTCACCCATGCCCTGCTGCGCCAGCGCCAGCATGGCGTTGAGCTCTTCAGGCTGGAACGGCGCACCTTCGGCAGTCCCCTGCACCTCGATGAAACCACCGGCACTGGTCATGACCACGTTCAGGTCGGTCTCGGCCGAGGAATCTTCCAGATAGTCCAGATCGAGCACGGCCTCGCCCTTGTACATGCCCACCGACACGGCGGCGATCATGTGCTTGAGCGGGTCGCCGCCCTTGAGACCGCCACGCTTCTTGATCACGCGCAGGGCATCGACCAGCGCCACCATCGCACCGGTGATGGACGCGGTACGGGTGCCGCCGTCGGCCTGGATGACATCGCAGTCGACGTACAGCGTGACGTCGCCCAACTTGCTCATGTCCAGCGCCGCGCGCAGCGAACGACCGATCAGGCGCTGGATTTCCAGGGTGCGCCCGCCTTGCTTGCCACGGCTGGCCTCGCGCTGGTTACGCTCGCCGGTGGAGCGCGGCAGCATGCCGTACTCGGCGGTCAACCAGCCCTGGCCCTGGCCCTTGAGGAAGCGTGGGACACCATTCTCGACGCTGACCGTGCAGACGACTTTGGTGTCGCCGAACTCGACCAGTACCGACCCCTCGGCGTGCTTGGTGTAGTTGCGGGTGATGCGGATCGGGCGAAGCTGATCGGCGGCGCGACCACTAGGACGTTTCATGCGGGATACCTGTACCGGGATTTAGATCTGCCGGACAGTATAAAGACGCCTGCCCTTCGAAGACACGCCTATCGTCGCGACAGGCGCGACCAGATGGCGGTCGCATTGGGCGCCCAGGCCGCACTAGGCTACAATCACGCGCTTTGCCGCCGCCAAGGCGCATCCATTTCGACACGCGAGGTACACCCCATGGTGCACAGCATGACCGCCTTTGCCCGGGCCGAACACGCCGGGGACCAAGGTACCCTGGCGTGGGAGCTGCGCTCGGTCAACCACCGCTACCTCGAGCCGCACCTGCGCCTGCCCGAAGCCCTGCGCGACCTGGAAGGCGCCGTGCGCGAGGCCCTGCGCCAGGGGGTTTCGCGAGGCAAGATCGAATGCACCCTGCGCTTCAGCGAGGACAGTGCCGGCAGGCCGCTACAGGTCGACCGCACGCGTGCCGCGCAGCTGGTGGCCGCCGCCGAGACCGTGGCCAGCCTGATCCAGCAGCCTGCTCCGCTCAATCCGCTGGAAGTGCTGGCCTGGCCGGGCGTGCTGGTCGCCGATGCCAGCGACCCCCAGGCGCTCAACGCCCAGGCCATGACGCTGTTCGAACAGGCGCTGGCAGAGCTCAAGGCCGGCCGCGCCCGCGAAGGCGCCGAACTGGCACGACTGATCAACGAGCGGCTGGACGCCATGAGCGAGGAAGTCGCCACCCTGCGCACGCTGGTGCCGCAGATGCTGGCCACGCAACGGCAGAAGCTGCTGGACCGCTTCGCCGACCTGCGCGCCGAGCTGGACCCCCAGCGCCTGGAACAGGAAATGGTCATGCTGGCCCAGAAGAGCGACGTGGCCGAAGAGCTCGATCGCCTGGGCACGCACGTGGCCGAGGTCCGTCGGGTGCTCGCTTCCGGCGGCGCCACGGGCCGGCGCCTGGACTTCCTGATGCAGGAACTCAACCGCGAAGCCAACACGCTCGGCTCCAAGGCGTTCGACCCCCGCAGCACGCAGGCGGCGGTCAACCTCAAGGTGCTGATCGAACAAATGCGCGAACAAGTACAGAACATCGAGTAGGCCATTCCCACCATGAACCCCACCCGCGGCACCCTCTACATCGTCTCGGCGCCTTCTGGCGCCGGCAAGACCAGCCTGGTCAAGGCCCTGACCGATGCCGACCCGGCCATCAAGGTCTCGGTCTCGCACACCACCCGGAGCATGCGCCCGGGCGAACAGCACGGCGTGAACTATCACTTCGTGCCCCATGCCGAGTTCCATGCCCTGATCGAGCAGGACGACTTTCTCGAACATGCCGAGGTGTTCGGCAACTTCTACGGCACCTCGCGCACGGCCTTGCAGCAGACCCTGGACCAAGGCTACGACCTGATCCTGGAAATCGACTGGCAAGGGGCTCAGCAAGTCCGCGCACTGATGCCTGACGCACGCTCGGTGTTCATCCTGCCGCCCAGCCAGCAGGCCTTGCGCCAGCGCCTGAACAACCGGGGCCAGGACAGCGATGCGATCATCGAAGGGCGCATGCGCGAAGCCGTCAGCGAGATGCAGCACTACGCCGAGTACGACTACCTCATCATCAACGATGACTTTGCCGTCGCGCTGGAAGACCTCAAAGCCGTGTTCCGCGCCAACCGCCTGCACCGGGCAGTCCAGCAGCAGCGTCATCAGGCCTTGCTCGACCAGTTGCTGGCCTGAGTCGCCTTCGACCCGGAGCCGCGCAAGGCGGCCCCCGGGTCGGACCTGACCGTCAGTCCGGCACGTGCAACGCCACCTGCCGGTTCAGCGTGGTGCCGAGGAAGTAGGCCGGCGCCCGCAGTCGCGCCAGCAGCATCAGCCCGATGCCCAGCAACGAAATGATCAACGCGATCACGAACACCAGCCCCAGCCCACCGACGTGCGAGCCGCTGCCGAAGTCCGGTGAAGCGCTGTCGATCGCCGTGCGCACGAAAATCACCGACAGGATCGAGCCGCCCAGCAACGGGCACAGGCCGCGCATCAGCAGGTTGCGCAGGCTGGAGAACAGGCTGTGGCGGAAGTACCAGACGCAGGCGAAGGCGGTCAGCGAATAGTAGAAGCAGATCATCATGCCCAGGGCGGTGATGGTATCGGCCAGCACGTTTTCGCTGAGCGTGCGCATGGTCACGTAGAACACCCCCGCGGCGATGCCGGCGCAGATGGTCGCATAGCGTGGCGTCTGCGACTGCGGGCAGACGCGGGCGAAGCGCCGTGGCACCGCGCCGTAGTACCCCATGGCCAACAGCGTGCGGGCCGGCGAGACGAAGGTCGATTGCAGCGACGCGGCCGTGCTGGCGAGCACCGCGATGGACATCAGGATCGCCAGGGGCCCCATGACCGGACCGGCCAGGTGAGCGAACACGTTCTCCTGGATGCGCGGGTTGCCGAGTCCAAGGCCGGCTTCGCCGATGCCTGCGAACTGCAGCGTGGCGATGCCGGTGAGCAGGTACAGGCCCAGGATCAGCAGCACCGTCCAGGTCGCCGCCTTGCCGGGTACTTCCTCGCTGCCGACCGATTCCTCGCTGACGGTCAGGCAGACGTCCCATCCCCAGAAGATGAAGATCGACAGTGACAAACCGGCGGCAAAGGCCGAGAACGAACCGACCGCGAACGGGTTGAACCAGTCGACATCGAACGCCAGGGGCGCCGGCGCGGTGGTCTCGCCGAACGCGGCGAAGGCAAACCCGATCAGCACCAGCAGTTGCAGCGCCACCAGGCCGTACTGCACGGTCATGGTGGTGCCCATGCCTCGGCAGCAGATCCACACGGCCAGGGCGATGAACACACAACAGGTGGTGACGTTGATCAACAGGTTGTCGCTCAGCGCGACCACCGCCTCGCTGCCGGTGATCTGGCCCAGGAAGAGATAGAAGAAATCCACTGCGACCCCGGCCAGGTTGGACAGCACGATGGTGGTGGCGGTCACCAGCCCCCAACCACCGATCCAGCCGATCATCGGGCCGAAGGCGCGAGCCGACCAGGTGAACGAGGTGCCACTGTCCGGCTCGGCGGCATTGAGCTCGCGGTAGCCCAGGGCGACCAGCAGCATGGGCAGGAAGCCGACGATGAACACCGCCGGCAGGTGGGCGCCGACTTCGCGCACGGTCGGGCCGAGGGCGCCGGTCAGGGTATAGACCGGCGCGATGGTCGAGATGCCCAGCACGATGCTCGCCAGCAGGCCCAGGCGCCCCTTGGCCAGGCCCTTTCCAGACGTGGTGGAGAGGGTGGGCGCGTCGGGGGGCTGACGGGTGTCGCTGTATTCACTCATGGAGGTCTGCCGTCGCTGTTGGAGTTGTTGTGAAGGGCGTGCACGAAGCCAGCGCTTCATGCCATGCACGTGTGGGTACAGGCGATCGATCCGGCCTCACAGGGTCGGTGGGCGCAGGCCAGGCGAGCGCTGCCGGACGCCTGGAGGGGTGGCCACAGAGCAGAGGAAAGCGTCATGGAGGAGAGGCCCGTCGAATCGAAACGGCCATTGTAGAGCGGTGAGACGTGTTGTGAAGGCGAACCGGCGGGCGGCAGGCGCGATCAAGGCGTGACAGGGGGTGGCGCAGGTGGAGACCGACATGGCGTTACATCCTCTGCTGACCAGACGACGACCATGGACGGACCGTGTCGGGACGAAAGCGGGCGACTTATTGTTGTGGGACCTCACGCCGGACAGGCCGGTGAAGCGAGGTACTGACCCCGTTTGCCAAGCGGGTGCCGATTCACTATAAAATGGCCCCAATGCAACAGACATTGGCGTTTTGGCAATCAGAGCGTGCACCTATGCAATACCAGATCTCCCATGCCGACCTCACGCTGGTGCTCGCCCTGGAACGGGGCCGCTCCCTGGCCAAGGCCGCCGAATTGCTCAAGGTCGACGTATCAACCGTATTCCGCTCCATCCGCCGCCTGGAGTCGGCGCTGGGCACGGCCTTGTTCGTCAAGAGCCGCAAAGGCTACCTGCCCACCGACACCGCTCAGGCGCTGGCCGAACAGGCCGAGCGTGCCGAACAGGCCCTC
The DNA here is from genome assembly GCA_001534745.1 of Pseudomonas monteilii. NCBI lineage: Bacteria > Pseudomonadati > Pseudomonadota > Gammaproteobacteria > Pseudomonadales > Pseudomonadaceae > Pseudomonas > Pseudomonas alabamensis. Next base: position 68,611 of record CP013997.1, on the reverse strand, counting down.
GAGGCCGCCCGCATCGCCCTGACCAGCGGCGAGCAGGTCGTCAGCGGCACGGTGCGCCTGACCTGTACCGAAGCGGTGCTGCACAGCCTTCTGCTGCCCGCCCTGGCCGACTTCATGCCGGGTTATCCAGCCCTGTCGCTGGAGCTGAGCACCTCCAACACCTTCGCCAACCTCAGTCGCCGCGATGCCGACATCGCCCTGCGCCTGACCAATACGCCACCGGAGCACCTGGTCGGTCGCTGCCTGGGGTCGACGTCCTACGTCGTCTGTGGGCGGCCCGAATGGCGTGAGCGCCTGACCGAAGCCCCTACCGCCGTGCCCTGGATCGCACTCGACGATTCGATGCACGATCACCCGACGGCCATCTGGCGCACGCGACACTACCCGGACCTGATGCCGCGTTATCAGTGCAGCGGCATGTCGACCCTGGCGCAGCTGGCCAGCCAGGGCCTGGGCGTCACGGCGCTGGCCGACTACATGGTGCGCGACCTGCCGGGCGTCGAAGCCTTGAGCGACCCCTTGCCGGGCTGCGATACGCAGCTGTGGCTGCTGACCCGCCCGGACTGCCGCGCCTTGCGCTCGGTGCAGGCGCTGTTCGAGGAATTGACCCCGCGCCTGCGGGATGCGCTGCTGCGCTGACGCCTCGCGCAGGCTGTGCAAGCGGTGCCTCACGCGGTATCGTCCGACTCGATACGCCTGTCGTGCACCTTCCGCCGGGCGGCCGCCTGCAAAACAGCCCTTCCCTATTGGCTGGTGATTTTTTAAACTACCGAGTCCGCTCGCCCATTCTGGGCTGCCTGCCTATCGCATCTGCTACTGAGGAAGACCATGGCCCGCGTAACTGTTGAAGACTGTCTGGAACACGTGGATAACCGCTTCGAGCTGGTCATGCTGTCCACCAAGCGTGCCCGTCAGCTGGCTACCGGCGGCAAGGAGCCACGCGTGGCATGGGAAAACGACAAGCCGACCGTCGTCGCCCTGCGCGAAATCGCCGAAGGCATCGTCACCCCCGAGTTCATCGCGGCTGAAGAGATCGTCACCGAAGATCCCGTCTTCGCGGCATTCGAGGACGAGCCCAACGAGGCCGTCTGAATCATGCCCGGTCGACATCGAGCGGCGTCAGGTCATCTTGTCCGGCAGGAGGTCCACTCATGCCGAGCATAGAAGCCCTCGCTGATCGGCTGTCGTCCTACCTGGGCCCGGAGCAGGTCAACCTGGTCCGGCGCGCCTACTTCTACGCCGAACAGGCCCATGACGGCCAGCGTCGCCGTAGCGGCGAGCCTTATGTGACCCACCCATTGGCGGTGGCCAACATCCTGGCCGACATGCACATGGACCATCAGAGCCTGATGGCCGCCATGCTGCACGACGTGATCGAAGACACCGGCATCGCCAAGGAAGCGCTCAGCCAGCAGTTCGGCGAGACCGTCGCAGAACTGGTGGACGGGGTCAGCAAGCTGACCCAGATGAACTTCGAGACCAAGGCCGAGGCCCAGGCCGAAAACTTCCAGAAGATGGCCATGGCCATGGCGCGCGACATTCGCGTGATCCTGGTCAAGCTGGCCGACCGCCTGCACAACATGCGCACGCTGGAAGTGCTGTCCGGGGAAAAACGCCGGCGCATCGCCAAGGAAACCCTCGAGATCTACGCGCCCATCGCCAACCGGCTGGGCATGCACACCGTGCGCGTGGAGTTCGAGGACCTTGGCTTCAAGGCCATGCACCCGATGCGCTCGGAACGCATCCACCAGGCGGTCAAGCGCGCCCGCGGCAACCGCAAGGAGCTGGTGGGCAAGATCGAGCAGTCGCTGGTCCACTGCCTGAAGGTCGATGGCATCGATGGCGAGGTCAGCGGCCGGCAGAAGCACCTCTATGGCATCTACAAGAAGATGCGCGGCAAGCACCGTGCCTTCAACGAGATCATGGACGTGTACGCCTTCAGGATCGTCGTCGACAAGGTCGACACCTGCTACCGCGTGCTGGGCGCCGTCCACAACCTGTACAAGCCATTGCCAGGGCGTTTCAAGGACTACATCGCGATCCCCAAGGCCAACGGCTACCAGTCGCTGCACACCACGCTGTTCGGCATGCACGGCGTGCCCATCGAGATCCAGATCCGCACCCGCGAGATGGAAGAGATGGCCAACAACGGCATCGCTGCCCACTGGCTGTACAAGTCCAATGGCGAGGAACAGCCCAAGGGTAACCACGCCCGTGCCCGCCAGTGGGTCAAGGGCGTGCTGGAACTGCAGCAACGGGCCGGCAACTCCCTGGAATTCATCGAAAGCGTGAAGATCGACCTGTTCCCGGACGAGGTCTACGTCTTCACGCCCAAAGGCCGCATCATGGAGCTGCCCAAGGGCTCCACGGCCGTCGACTTCGCCTACGCAGTGCACACCGACGTCGGCAACAGCTGCATCGCCTGCCGCATCAACCGCCGCCTGGCCCCGCTCTCCGAGCCGCTGCAAAGCGGCTCGACGGTGGAGATCGTCAGCGCGCCGGGGGCACGGCCGAACCCTGCCTGGCTCAACTTCGTGGTCACCGGCAAGGCGCGTACGCACATCCGCCATGCGCTCAAACTGCAGCGCCGTTCCGAATCGATCAACCTGGGCGAGCGTCTGCTCAACAAGGTGCTGACCGGCTTCGACAGCGGCCTCGAGCAGATTCCCGCCGAGCGCGTCCAATCGATCCTCGACGAGTACCGTCTGGAGTTGATCGAGGACCTGCTCGAAGACATCGGCCTGGGCAACCGCATGGCCTATGTCGTGGCGCGTCGCCTGCTGTCGACCGAGGGCGAGCAGCTGCCGGCACCGGAAGGCCCGCTCGCCATCCGCGGCACCGAAGGCCTGGTGATGAGCTACGCCAAGTGCTGCACGCCGATCCCGGGTGACCCCATCGTCGGTCATCTCTCGGCGGGCAAGGGGATGGTGGTGCACCTGGAGAACTGCCGGAACATCAGCGAGATCCGTCACAACCCGGAAAAATGCGTCCAGCTGTCCTGGGCCAAGGACGTCACCGGCGAATTCAATGTCGAGCTTCGAGTGGAACTGGAGCATCAACGCGGCCTGATCGCCCTGCTGGCCAGCAGCGTGAACGCTGCCGACGGCAACATCGAGAAGATCAGCATGGACGAGCGCGACGGTCGGGTCAGCGTGGTCCAGCTGGTGGTCAGCGTGCGTGACCGTGTGCACCTGGCGCGCGTGATCAAGAAGCTGCGTACCCTGCTCGGTGTGGTCCGGATCACTCGCATGCGCGCGTAGCCCGTCAACAACAAGGAGTCACCATGACCAAGACCGTCATCAACAGCGACAAGGCCCCGGCCGCCATCGGCACCTACTCCCAGGCCATCAAGGCCGGCAACACCGTGTACATGTCCGGCCAGATCCCGCTCGACCCCAAGACCATGGAACTGGTCGAAGGCTTCGAAGCACAGACCGTCCAGGTCTTCGAGAACCTCAAGTCCGTGGCCGAGGCCGCAGGCGGTTCCTTCAAGGACATCGTCAAGCTCAACATCTTCCTGACCGACCTCGGCCACTTCGCCACGGTCAACGAAGTCATGGGTCGCTATTTCCAGCAGCCCTACCCTGCCCGCGCCGCCATCGGCGTCGCCGCGCTGCCGAAAGGCGCCCAGGTCGAAATGGACGCCATCCTGGTCCTGGAATGACGCTCCCTGCGGCAGGCCCCGGTGCCTGCCGCCCTCCCCGAAAGAGACCCATCATGCAACGTGCAGTGCTTATCTCACTGGCTGCCCTGGTACTGGGCGGCTGCGCAAGCCATGCGCCGGAAGACTACAACGGCACCTGGCTCAACCAGAATGCGATCGATGCGGCCGCCAAGGGCGTCAGCCTGCGCAAGGCCCTGGCCGGCAACGGTCCGATCTTCGAATGGAAGATCGACATGAATCGCCACCAGGCCAGCTACAGCAATGGTTTCGAGGTGGCCGAAGGGCGCCTGGAGGCCGATGATGCGAAATGGCGGGTCGTCTTCGAGAACGGCCAGACCGAGCAGCTCGACCTGAACGGTGACGAGCTGGTGCAGACCGGGCACGACCAGACCCCGCGCCTGGACTTCGAACGCGCCACCACCCCTGTCTCTGCCGAAGCGCCCGTTGGCGCCAGCTTCGAGAAGGCACTCTATGCCGCCTACCTGGGCGGCGAGTGGCAGATCGTCGAAGGCCCCGGCAAGGGCGCGCAGGTTCGCTTCCATGACGACGGCAAGGTCGAAGGCCTCCCTCAGCTCGACCGCTACGCACTGTGCCTGGCAGGCGACTGCACGACGCTCAGCGGCGAACACGACAGCCTGTGGCTCGAGCGCGATCAGCGCGGTGGCCCATGGATCTTCAAACGCGATGGCGATGAGCTGGAAATCTTCCAGGCGCTCGACAACGCACCGGCCGGCCAGATGCCGAACCTGACACCCGGGCCACGCCAGTGGTTGCTGGAGCGCGACTGATCAGGTCATGACGAGGCCAGGAGCGCGCCGTAGCCCTCCTGGTAACTCGGATAGACAGGTATCCAGCCCAAGGCCCTGGCCCGGGCATTGCTGCAGCGCTTGCTGCCCGTACGCCGCACGCGCTCCTGGTCGGACCATGCGGTGACCCCCAACTGCTGACGCAACCAGCCCACCACCTCGGCCAGCGGCGCCGGTGCATCGTCCACGCCCAGGTACAGCGTCTGCAACGGCACGCCTTGCAGGTCGGCCTGCAGCAGGAAGTCCAGCAGCCCGGCCGCATCCTCGACATGAATGCGGTTGCCGTAGAGCGGCGGGGTTTCGGTCACCCGGTAGCCTTGGCGCACCTGGCCGAGCAACCACTGGCGCCCTGGCCCGTAGAGCCCGGTCAGGCGTACCACGGTCGCCGGCAGGCCGCTGTCCAAGGCCAGTCGCTCGGCCTCCAGCATCAGGCGCCCTGAATACCCCTGCGGCTCGGTGGGGGACGTCTCATCGACCCACTCGCCAGCTTGCTGCCCATACACGCTGCTGCTCGACACGAAGAGCAACCGCCGAGGCCGCTGCCCATGGGCCTGAAGCCAGTCGAGTACATGGCGCAGACCGTCGACATAGGCGGCGCGATAGCCGGCTTCGTCATGCTGGCTCGCTGCCACGCAGTAGATCAGACAGTCCGGGGTCTGCCGTGGCCAGTCCGCAGGACACGCCGGCTCGTGCAAGTCGGCGGCGACCGGCTGCACCCCTTCGGGCAACCCTTCGACATGACGGCGCAGCCCGCTGACCTGCCAGCCCTGGGCGAGCAGTCGTTTGGCCAAGCGGCCGCCCACGTCGCCGCAGCCCACGATCATTGCGTAACGTTCGGACATCGATGCCTCTCCTCTGCCTCGCCTTCGAACCGCCGCGCGCCTGCCTGGGCGGGCCGTTCGTAAAAAAAAGATACTCTATTGCTTCTGCTAACAAGAATTAATTGCAATAATGCCGGCCTGCCTGTTCTCGGTCTTCCTCAGGCCTCGAGGACATCCACCTTCATCTTCATCAGGTCCGGCCAGCATGACACGTATTCAACCCTCCGCTTCGCCAACCACCTCGCGCGCCTGGCGCGCCATTGCCGCGCTGATGTTCAGCCTGGCACTGGCCCCGGCGGCCATGGCAGACGAGCCGGCTGCGCAGCCGGCCACTTCCACGGCGACGGCGCCCGCCGCCGCAGCACCGAACGCGACGCCGAATACGCCTGCCGTGACCCCGGCGCCAGCTGACGCCGACGACACCCAGGCCCTGGTCGAGGATACCAGCCTCGGCATGGCGCACGACCTGTCGCCCTGGGGCATGTACAAGAACGCCGACATCGTGGTCAAGGCGGTCATGATCGGTCTGGCCATCGCGTCGATCATCACCTGGACCATCTGGATCGCCAAAGGCTTCGAGCTGCTCGGGGCCAAGCGCCGCCTGCGCGGTGAAATCGCCACGCTGAAGCGCTCCGCCACCCTGCGCGAAGCCAGCGAGTCGAGCCAGAAGGAAGGCACCCTGGCCCACACCCTGGTGCACGACGCGCTCGAAGAGATGCGCCTGTCGGCCAACGCGCGCGAGAAGGAAGGCATCAAGGAACGTGTCAGCTTCCGCCTGGAGCGCCTGGTCGCGGCCAGCGGTCGCAACATGAGCAACGGCACCGGCGTGCTCGCCACCATCGGCTCCACCGCACCCTTCGTCGGCCTGTTCGGCACCGTCTGGGGCATCATGAACAGCTTCATCGGCATCGCCAAGACCCAGACCACCAACCTGGCCGTGGTCGCACCCGGTATCGCCGAAGCCCTGCTCGCCACGGCCCTGGGCCTGGTCGCGGCCATTCCGGCGGTGGTCATCTACAACGTCTTCGCGCGTTCGATCGCCGGCTACAAGGCGCAGGTCTCCGACGCCTCGGCCCAGGTGCTGCTGCTGGTCAGCCGCGACCTGGATCATCAGGGCAGCGACCGCGCCGCCCCCCACATGGTGAAAGTGGGGTAAGCCATGGGCCTGCATCTCAACGAAGGCGGCGACGACCTCGCCGAGAACCACGAAATCAACGTCACGCCGTTCATCGACGTGATGCTGGTGCTGCTGATCATCTTCATGGTCGCCGCGCCTCTGGCAACGGTCGACATCAAGGTGGACCTGCCGGCCTCGACCGCCAAGCCGGCGCCGAGGCCGGAGAAGCCGGTGTTCGTCAGCGTCAAGGCCGACCAGAAGCTGTACGTCGGCGATGACCTGGTGGCGCAACCCGGTCAGCTTGGGGCGATGCTCGACGCGCGCACCAAGGGCGACAAAGAGACCACGATCTTCTTCCAGGCCGACAAGGGTGTCGACTACGGCGACCTGATGGAAGTGATGAACACCATGCGCGCGGCAGGCTACCTCAAGGTCGGCCTGGTCGGACTAGAGACGGCAGCCAAGAAATGACCAAGAAGCGGCATAACCTGGCACGCTACAGTGGCAGCCTGGCGCTCGTGCTCGGCCTGCATGCCGCTGCGGTGCTGCTCGCCATGAACTGGACCAAGCCACAGGTCGTCGAACTGCCCCCTGCGGCCATGATGGTCCAGATGGCCCCGCTGCCGGAGCCGGCGCCGCCTCCACCGCCGAAGGCTGCACCGCAGCCGCCGACGCCCGTGGAGGAGCCTCCGTTGCCCAAGGTCGCGGAAGCCCCTAAGCCCAAGATCGCCATTCCCAAGCCGCCCAAGCCTCAACCCAAGCCCAAGCCGCAGCCGCCCAAGCCTGAGAAGAAGCCTGAGCCGCCCCAGGAAAAGCCGCCGACCGAGCACGTGGCCGAGACGCCGCCGACAACGACACCGCCGAAACCCTCGGCCGCGCCGGCACCGAGCGTCGCGTCCAACAGCAAGGCCCTGCCGACCTGGCAGAGTGACCTGCTGCGCCATCTGGCCAAGTACAAGCGTTACCCCGAGGACGCGCGCCGTCGCGGCCTGCAGGGCATCAACCGCTTGCGCTTCACGGTCGATGCCGATGGCAAGATCCTGTCCTATGCCCTGGCCGGCGGATCGGGCAGCGCAGCCTTGGACCGGGCCACGCTGGAGATGATCCGGCGGGCGCAGCCGGTGCCCAAGCCGCCTCAGGAGGTGCTCAACAACGGCACCATCGAAGTGGTCGCGCCTTTCGTCTACTCCCTGGACCGTCGCTGAAGGCGTTCCCGTGGCGAAAACGCACGTCTGATAGCGTGCGTCCATCGAGTGCAGCCGCTATGCTGGGGCCGCAACTTCATGGACGCACGTTATGACCCTCACAGAACTCCGCTACATCGTCACCCTCGCCCAGGAGCAACACTTCGGCCATGCTGCCGAACGCTGCCACGTCAGTCAGCCGACCCTGTCGGTGGGCGTGAAGAAGCTCGAGGACGAGCTGGGCGTGCTGATCTTCGAGCGCAGCAAGAGCGCGGTCCGTCTGACGCCGGTCGGCGAAAGCATCGTGGCCCAGGCCCAGAAGGTCCTCGAGCAGGCCCAGGGCATCCGCGAACTGGCCCAGGCCGGCAAGAACCAGCTGACCGCCCCGCTCAAGGTCGGCGCCATCTATACCGTGGGTCCCTACCTCTTCCCGCACCTGATTCCGCAGCTGCACCGGGTCGCCCCGCAGATGCCGCTGTACATCGAAGAGAACTTCACCCACGTGCTGCGCGAAAAGTTGCGCAATGGCGAACTCGACGCGGTGATCATCGCCTTGCCGTTCAACGAGGCCGACGTGCTGACCATGCCGCTCTACGATGAGCCGTTCTATGCCTTGATGCCGAGCAACCACCCCTGGACGGCCAAGAAGAGCATCGACACCGCGGCGCTCAACGACAAGAGCCTGCTGCTGCTGGGCGAAGGCCACTGCTTCCGCGACCAGGTCCTGGAGGCTTGCCCGACCCTGACCAAGGGCGGCGAAGGCTCGCGTCATACCACGGTGGAGTCCAGCTCCCTGGAAACCATCCGGCACATGGTCGCCTCCGGCCTGGGCATCTCGATCCTGCCCCTGTCGGCCGTGCACAGTCATCACTATGCGCCTGGCGTCATCGAGGTCCGCCCGCTGACCGCGCCGTCGCCCTTCCGTACCGTAGCCATCGCCTGGCGTGCCAGCTTCCCGCGGCCCAAGGCCATCGAGATCCTCGCCGACTCGATACGCCTGTGCTCGGTCGCCAAGCCGCCCGTGGACCCGATGGCCTGACCCATGAACGAGCTGTCGAAGGTGCCGGTGACCGCGCTCAAGGGGATAGGCGAGGCCATGGCGCAGAAACTCGCCAAGGTCGGCCTGGAAAACCTGCAGGACGTGCTGTTCCACCTGCCCCTGCGCTACCAGGACCGCACCCGCGTGATTCCCATCGGCGCCTTGCGCCCCGGCCAGGATGCCGTGGTCGAGGGCGTGGTCAGCGGTGCCGACGTGGTGATGGGCAAGCGCCGCAGCCTGGTGGTGCGCATGGGCGACGGCAGCGGTGTGCTGAGCCTGCGCTTCTATCATTTCAGCCATGCGCAGCGCGAAGGCCTCAAGCGGGGCACGCACCTGCGCTGCTATGGCGAGGTTCGCCCGGGCGCTTCGGGTCTCGAGATCTACCACCCCGAATACCGAGCGCTCAATGGTGACGAACCACCACCGGCGGTCGAGCAGACCCTGACGCCGATCTACCCGACCACCGAGGGGCTGACCCAGCAGCGCCTGCGCGCGCTGTGCCAGCAGAGCCTGGCGCAGCTCGGCCCGAGCAGCCTGCCGGACTGGATACCGGACGAGCTGGCCCGCGACTACCAGCTGGCACCGCTGGACGAAGCCATCCGCTACCTGCACAACCCGCCCGCGGACGCGGACGTCGACGAACTGGTCGAAGGGCACCATTGGGCCCAGCACCGCCTGGCCTTCGAAGAACTGCTGACGCACCAGCTCTCCCAGCAGCGCGTGCGCGAGAGCCTGCGCACCCTGCGTGCACCCGTGCTGCCGAAAGCCAGCCGCCTGCCCGCCCGCTACCTGGCCAACCTGGGTTTTCAACCCACCGGCGCGCAGCAGCGCGTGGGCAACGAGATCGCCTACGACCTCAGCCAGGGCGAACCGATGATGCGGCTGGTGCAGGGCGATGTCGGCGCCGGCAAGACCGTGGTCGCGGCCCTGGCAGCGCTGCAGGCGCTCGAGGCCGGGTACCAGGTGGCATTGATGGCGCCGACCGAAATCCTTGCCGAGCAACACTTCATCACCTTCAAGCGCTGGCTCGAACCCTTGGGTCTCGAGGTCGCCTGGCTGGCCGGCAAGCTCAAGGGCAAGGCCAGGGTCAATGCCCTCGAACGCATCGCTGCAGGCGCACCGATGGTGGTAGGCACCCATGCGCTGTTCCAGGAAGAGGTGAAATTCAAGCACCTGGCCCTGGCGATCATCGACGAGCAGCACCGCTTCGGCGTTCAGCAGCGCCTGGCCCTGCGCCAGAAAGGCGTGGGCGGCGCGTTGTGCCCGCACCAGCTGATCATGACCGCCACACCGATTCCGCGGACGTTGGCCATGAGCGCCTATGCCGACTTGGACACGTCGGTGCTCGACGAACTGCCGCCGGGGCGAACCCCGGTGAACACGGTGCTGGTCGCCGACAGCCGACGCTTCGAAGTGGTGGAGCGGGTGCGTGCCGCCTGCGCCGAAGGTCGGCAGGCCTACTGGGTCTGCACCTTGATCGAGGAATCCGAGGAACTCACCTGCCAGGCGGCCGAAAGCACCTACGAAGACCTGGGCAGCGCCTTGGGCGAGCTCAGCGTGGGCCTGATCCACGGTCGCATGAAGCCGACCGAGAAAGCCGCGATCATGGCCGAGTTCAAGGCCGGCCACCTGCAGCTGCTGGTCGCCACCACGGTGATCGAGGTCGGGGTCGACGTGCCCAATGCCAGCCTGATGATCATCGAGAACCCCGAGCGGCTGGGCCTGGCCCAGTTGCATCAGTTGCGGGGTCGCGTAGGTCGGGGCAGCGCGGTCAGTCACTGCGTGCTGCTGTACCATCCGCCGTTGTCGCAGGTCGGTCGTGAGCGTCTGGGCATCATGCGCGAGACCAACGACGGCTTCGTGATCGCCGAAAAGGACCTCGAACTGCGTGGTCCCGGCGAGATGCTCGGTACGCGCCAGACCGGCTTGCTACAGTTCAAGGTAGCCGACCTGATGCGCGACGCGGACCTGCTGCCGGCGGTGCGTGATGCGGCTCAGGCGTTGCTGGCCCGCTGGCCCGATCACGTCAGCCCCCTGCTCGACCGCTGGTTGCGCCATGGCCAGCAGTATGGCCAAGTGTGACCTGCTTCACCTGGAACCGTCCGCCCTTGGGACTGTTTATATTCGCGCTTAACACTGGATCGTCATCATGACTGAAGTTGCTCTGGAAACCACCGCCGCTCGTGCACCGTCCGTGATCTGTCGCTTGCTCGACAAGCTGGGCGTCACCTACCGCGAGGTTCCAGACCAGCCCGGTCACCAGCCGGCCCGCAAGGTCCAGGCCGTGCTGCTGGATGACGAAGTCGGTGCCCTGATGGTGCTGTTCCCGTGCAGTCATCTGCTGGACCTCAAGCGCCTGACCGAGCTGACAGGCCGTACGCTGACGGCCGTACCGGTCGCGCGGTTGCGGCAGATGCTGGACAAGCACGGGCTCAAGGCACTGCCGGCGATCCCGGCCCTGACCAGCTCACCCTGCCTGTACGAACAGAGCCTGCTGGACATCGACTCGCTGCTGATCCAGTCCGGCGAAGCAGGCGTGCTGCTGGAGCTGACGCTGACCGAGTTCAAGCGCCTGCTGACCAAGGCCAGCGCCGGCAGCTTCGGCGAGCCGGTGCGCAACATCCACCTCAACCTCGACCGCAAGGACGATTCCAGGGAGATCAGCCGGGCGGTCCAGGCCTTCACGGCGCGGCGCATCCAGCAGCGGCTCGAGCAGACCATCGAGATTCCACCGCTGCCGGATTCTGCACAGAAGATCATCAAGCTGCGCGTGGACCCCGATGCGAGCATCGACGATATCACCCGCGTGGTGGAAACCGACCCGGCCCTGGCCGCCCAGGTGGTCAGCTGGGCAGCGTCGCCCTACTACGCCTTCCCCGGCAAGATCCGCTCCGTGGAAGATGCCATCGGCCGTGTGCTGGGCTTCGACCTGGTCATCAACCTGGCCCTGGGGCTGGCCTTGGGCAAGACCCTGAGCCTGCCCAAGGATCATCCGCAGCACGACACCCCCTACTGGCAGCAATCGATCTACACCGCCGCGGTGATCGAAGGCCTGACCCGAGCCATGCCCAGGGCCGAACGCCCCGAAGGCGGGCTGACCTACCTGGGCGGCCTGCTGCACAACTTCGGCTATTTGCTGCTGGCCCACGTGTTCCCGCCCCACTTCTCGCTGATCTGCCGCCACCTGGAGGTCAACCCGCACCTGAGCCACCCCTACATCGAGCAGCATTTGCTGGGCATCACCCGCGAGCAGATGGGCGCCTGGCTGCTGGGGCTGTGGGACATGCCGGACGAGCTGGCCACGGCCTTGCGCTTCCAGCATGACGCCCACTATGCAGGCGAGCATGCCGCGTTCGCGAACCTGGTCTGCCTGGCCACGCGCCTGCTGCGGGCACGGGGCATCGGCAGCGGTCCCGAGCTGGAGATCCCCGACGACCTCCTCGAGCGCCTGCACCTGACGCGACAGAAGGCCGAAGAGATCGTGGGTCGGATCCTGGATGCCGAGGCGCTGCTGCGCGAACTGGCCGCGCAGTTCTGAGAGAGACGCCTCGGCGGGCTCAGGCCGGTCGAGGGGCGCGCAGGTGTTTCATCAGGCCCTGGAACCACATGACCAGGGCCGGGTTGCCCTTGATCTGGATACCCTTGTCCTGGATGCCCTGCATGAAGGCCAGCTGCTTGTTCCTGGCCTGCAAGGTCGCGTAGCCATACGGCGCATTCTTGAAGGCGATGGCGAAGGCCGGCTGGGGGTGCGTACCGCGTCGGCTGATGACGCGCTGATCCTTGACGATGAAGTGCCGGGCGACACGGCCGTCGAGCGTCTGCATCTGGAACACCAGGTCCTTGTCCTGCAATTGCTTGCGAAAGGCCGGGTTGTGGCGGCTGGCTCGGGCCATGAGCAGGCCCATGGCCCATAGGAGAAGGCGAAACTTCATCGTGATATCTCGAAAACGAACGTGCCCGGCAGTCTATCGGCTCGTTCGCCGAATGCCAGCCGGGTCGGGTGCCCTGTGCAGGGGCCTTTTGCCCTGCCCCTGCGCCATGAAGCCCTCAACGCGCGCGTTTGGCCGCGCCAGATGCGTTCGAGGAGGATGCCGAGGCCTTGGGTTTGGCGGCTTTGGGCGCCTTGGCCGATGGTGCGGCCACGTCGCCGTGGAGCAGGTCCCGGAACGCCTTGCCAGGTTTGAAGGCCACCGTGTTGCTGGCCTTGATCTGCAGGGCCTCGCCGGTCTGTGGATTCTTGCCGTTGCGGGCGCCCCGGTGGCGTTTCTCGAACGTGCCGAAGCCCACCAAGGTCACGCTCTGGCTGTCGACTGCCTGTGTGATGGTGTCCAGTATCGCGTTGAGCACCTCGTTGGCCTTGTCCTTGTTCAGGCCGGTTTCTTCCGAGATGACGGTAGCGAGCTGTGGTTTGCGCATGGTAGAGCCTCTTTGACGGGAATTCTTTTTGTTATGCCGTGCGGTGCGTTGGACGGGGTGTCCAGGGGTACGACGCGGCTTCCAGGCTGAGACAGACGCGGTTGAGAATGGCATGCCGCCAGGGTGCACGCCAGCCCCCCTCGTCAATCAGGCGGACAGGTGGCACTTCTGCCCTGTGCCAGGGCGGATTGACAGGATTCGCTCCCGCATTCGCCGGGCCGTAGCGTGCAGAAGCCGTCTTTCAATCATGCTAAGCTCGCCGCTTCTCCAGCCGGTGCAAGCCCTCGACAACGTGCCCTACGAACCCTCGCAAGCCGTCGCTGCCGCGTGGCAGCCCTACGCCCAGGTAGCCCCTGCGATCGATCCGCCGACGCTCGACTGGCTGTTCGACCAGGGCTCGCTCACGCGGCGCCTCACCGCGCTGTCCCAGGATCGCTTCGACGTCGTGCCGCTCTTCGAGGGCTGGCAGGCGCTGCGGGACGACGAATGCACGGCGCTGGGCCTGGCGCCTGGCGAGCAGGGCTGGGCGCGGGAGGTGTACCTCAGGGGCCGAGAGCAGCCCTGGGTCTTCGCCCGCAGCGTCGCGTCGCGTCGCGCCCTGGTCGCGGGAGGGCTCGATCTGCAGCACCTGGGCACGCGTTCGCTGGGCGAAGTGCTGTTCTGCGACCAGGCCTTCACCCGCCACCCCATCGAAGTCTGTCGCTATCCCGAGGCCTGGCTGCCTGCACCGGTCCAGGGGCCGGCGCGCTGGGGACGCCGTTCGCGCTTCGAGCGCGACGGGCTGCAGCTGCTGGTCGCCGAGGTCTTTCTGCCTGCCTTCTGGCAGGCCGCGCTCAAGGACACGAACTGATGTACCTGCAGATGCTCAAGTCGCTCAACCGTCTCCACCCACGCGCCTGGGACTTCGTCCAGCTCAGCCGCATGGATCGGCCGATCGGCATCTACCTGCTGCTGTGGCCGACGCTGACGGCGGTCTGGATCGCAGGGCATGGCAGCCCGACCGTGGCCAATGTGCTGATCTTCGCGCTCGGCGTGGTGCTGATGCGCGCCGCCGGCTGTGCCATCAACGATTTCGCCGACCGCAAGGTGGACGGCCACGTCAAGCGCACTGCCGACCGTCCCTTGGCCAGTGGTCGTATCTCGGGCCGTGAGGCGTTGACGCTGTTCGCCCTGCTGGTAGGCGCGAGCTTCCTGCTGGTGCTGTGCACCAACGCCCCGACCGTGGGCCTGTCGTTCGGCGCCGTGGCTCTGGCCTTCTGCTATCCGTTCATGAAGCGTTACACCCACTTCCCGCAAGTGGTGCTGGGCGCCGCCTATTCCTGGGGAATCCCCATGGCTTTCATGGCCGCCAACGAAACCCTGCCGGCCAGCGCCTGGTGGCTGTACCTGGCCAACCTGCTGTGGACCGTGGGCTACGACACCTACTACGCCATGGTCGACCGCGACGATGACCTGAAGATCGGGGTCAAGTCGACGGCCATCCTCTTCGGCGCGGCCGACCGACAGATCATCCTCGGCCTGCAGCTGGCATCGCTGGTCTGTCTGCTGCTGGCCGGCCTGGCCTTCGGGCTGGGCAGCGGCTTCCATCTGGGGCTGCTGGGGGCGGCCTTGTGCTTCGCCTGGGAGTACCGCTCGACCCGCGCGCGGGACAGGACGTCGTGCTTCAAGGCGTTCCTGCACAATCACTGGGCCGGGCTGCTGGTGTTCCTGGGTGTCGTGCTCGATTACGCGATGCGCTGAGGCAGGCATCCGGAGGCGTCTCGGCAGTTGTCACACAGCTGCAATAATTCCGTTATCTAATGCGGGCCAAGAGATCGTTTCCAGGAGAGGTTGAGCATGGTTGGCAGGAACATTCTGATCGTCGACGACGAGGCGCCCATTCGCGAAATGATCGCCGTGGCGCTGGAAATGGCCGGCTACGACTGCCTGGAAGCCGACAGCGCGCAACAGGCCCATGCGATCATCGTCGACCGCAAGCCGGACCTGATCCTGCTCGACTGGATGCTGCCCGGCACCTCGGGGATCGAGCTGGCACGGCGACTCAAGCGCGACGAGCTGACCGGCGACATCCCGATCATCATGCTCACCGCCAAGGGCGAGGAAGACAACAAGATCCAGGGCCTCGAAGTCGGTGCCGACGACTACATCACCAAGCCGTTCTCGCCCCGCGAGCTGGTGGCGCGCCTGAAAGCGGTGCTGCGCCGGACTGGGCCCAGCGACAGCGAGGCGCCCATCGAAGTCGGGGGCCTGCTGCTCGACCCGATCAGCCACCGCGTGACCATCGACGGCCGTCCTGCCGAGATGGGTCCGACCGAATACCGCCTGCTGCAGTTCTTCATGACGCACCAGGAGCGTGCCTACACCCGAGGTCAGCTGCTCGATCAGGTCTGGGGCGGCAACGTCTACGTCGAGGAGCGTACGGTCGACGTGCACATCCGACGCCTGCGCAAGGCCTTGGGCGAAGCCTACGAAAACCTGGTGCAGACCGTGCGCGGCACGGGGTATCGTTTTTCCACCAAGTGCTAGGCTGAACGCCTCCTCAGCGGTGCCGCAGCACCCTCCCCATGCTCCGAAGGACCGGCAATTGAACCAGAATTGCTACACCATCCTCAGTCGCCACCTGATCCTGCTGGTCTCGCTGTGCCTGCTCGCCGGCCTGGTCAGTGGCCATTACGGCTGGAGCCTGGCCATCGGCCTGGCGCTCTACCTGGCCTGGACCCTCAAGCAGCTGTTGCGCCTGCACGACTGGCTGCGCAACCACCAGCCCGATGAAGCGCCACCCGATGGCTATGGCCTGTGGGGCGAGGTGTTCGACAGCATCTACCACCTGCAACGCCGCGACCAGCGCGTTCGCGGTCGCCTGCAAGCGGTCATCGACCGGGTCCAGGAGTCGACCGCAGCCCTGCGCGATGCAGTGATCATGCTCGACAGCGAAGGCAACCTGGAGTGGTGGAACCGCGCCGCCGAAACCCTGCTCGGCCTGAAGACGCCCCAGGACGGCGGGCAACCGGTGACCAACCTGGTGCGCCACCCACGGTTCAAGGAGTACTTCGAGCAGGAGAACCACCTCGAACCGCTGGAGATCCCCTCGCCGGTGAACGATCACCTACGCGTCCAGCTGCACATCACGCGCTATGGCAACAACGAGCACCTGATGCTAGTGCGCGACGTGACCCGCATCCACCAGCTCGAACAGATGCGCAAGGATTTCGTCGCCAACGTGTCCCACGAGCTGCGCACGCCCCTGACCGTCATCACCGGCTATGTGGAAACCTTGCTGGACAACGTGGACGGCATCAATCCGCGCTGGGCCCGTGCCTTGCAGCAGATGCACCAGCAGAGCGAGCGCATGCAGACCCTGCTCAACGACCTGCTGCTGTTGGCCAAGCTCGAAGCCACCGATTACCCGTCCGAGAGCCAGCCGGTCAGCATCGAGCCCTTGCTGCGCTCGATCCAGGGCGATGCCACGGCCCTGTCCGGGCAACGTGGCCAACAGATCTCACTCGAGGCCGAGTCGGGGGTGCGCCTGAAAGGCAGTGAGGCCGAACTGCGCAGCGCGTTCTCGAACCTGATCTTCAATGCCGTCAAGTACACGCGCGACGGTGGGCAGATTCGCATCCGCTGGTGGAGCGATGCCCACGGTGCGCACCTGAGCGTGCAGGACACCGGCATCGGGATCGACGCCAAGCACGTGCCACGCTTGACCGAGCGGTTCTACCGGGTCGATTCGAGCCGTGCGTCGAACACCGGCGGCACGGGCCTGGGCCTGGCCATCGTCAAGCACGTGCTGCTGCGTCACCGTGGGCGCCTGGAGATCACCAGCGTACTGGGGCATGGCAGCACGTTCACTTGCCATTTCCCGCTGAACCAGGTGGTTTCAGCGACGTCTGTGTGAGGGCAGCCCTTTGCATTTGGGCGTCCAGCCGCTACATTGGCTGTCTTGCGGTGGCCTGCGCCACCGGTTGCCCTTTCTTTCCCTGACACGACGGACCCCGTAAAACCCCATCATGGACCCTTCCCCTGGTATCAGCTTCACCTCCCTGTTCGCCGATTTCGGCATGATCCTTTTCGCACTGTTCCTGGTCTTGCTCAACGGCTTCTTCGTCGCCGCCGAGTTCGCCATGGTCAAGCTGCGCGCCACGCGCGTGGAGTCGATCGCCGAACAGCACGGCTGGCGCGGCAACATCCTGCGCAAGGTTCATCACCAGCTCGACGCTTACCTGTCGGCCTGCCAGCTGGGCATCACCCTGGCGTCCCTGGGCCTTGGCTGGGTCGGCGAGCCGGCGTTCGCGCACCTGCTCGAACCGCTGCTGGCCGCTGCCGGCGTGGACACGCCGGAACTGATCAAGGCCGTCTCGTTCTTCGTCGCCTTCTTCGTGATTTCCTATCTGCACATCGTGGTCGGCGAGCTGGCGCCCAAGTCCTGGGCCATCCGCAAACCCGAGCTGCTGTCGCTGTGGACGGCCGTGCCGCTGTACCTGTTCTACTGGCTGATGTACCCGGCCATCTACCTGCTCAACGCCAGCGCCAACGGCATCCTGCGCATCGCCGGCCAGGGCGAACCCGGGCCACACCACGAGCATCACTACAGCCGTGAAGAACTCAAGCTGATCCTGCACTCCAGCCGAGGCCACGACCCCAGCGACCAGGGCATGCGCGTGCTGGCCTCGGCCGTGGAGATGGGCGAGCTGGAAGTGGTCGACTGGGCCAACTCCCGCGAAGACATGATCAGCCTCGACGCCAAGGCGCCGCTCAAGGAAATCCTGTCGATGTTCCGCCGGCACAAGTTCAGCCGCTACCCGGTCTACGATGCCGAGAAAGGCGAGTACACCGGCCTGCTGCACATCAAGGACCTGCTGCTCGAACTGGCCGATCTGGCGCATCTGCCGGAGACCATCGACCTGGAAGACCTGGCACGCCCCCTGGAGCGGGTCTCGCGGCACATGCCGCTGTCGCAGCTGCTCGAACAGTTCCGCAAGGGCGGCGCGCACTTCGTGCTGGTCGAGGAAGCCGATAGCAAGGTCGTTGGCTACCTGACCATGGAAGATGTGCTCGAAGTGCTGGTCGGCGACATCCAGGACGAACACCGCAAGGCCGAGCGCGGCATCCTCGCCTACCAGCCCGGCAAGCTGCTGGTGCGGGGTGATACGCCGCTGTTCAAGGTCGAGCGCCTGCTGGGCGTGGACCTGGACCACATCGAGGCCGAGACCCTGGCAGGCCTGGTCTACGAGACGCTCAAGCGCGTGCCGGAAGAAGAAGAGGTTCTGGAGGTCGAAGGTCTGCGCATCATCATCAAGAAGATGAAAGGGCCGAAGATCGTGCTGGCGAAGGTGGTCCTGCTGGACTGATCGCAGGTCCCGCCGTGCCCTCGTTCTGGGGGCGCGAGACGGGGCTGGTTGGTGTGGCTGCCGGGGTCGCACGGTCCGGACTGCATGGCTGCCCTGACGGGTCGACGCACGCCCTTTGCGAGAGCGGGCTCGACCGTGATGCGGGCGGTGACGAACCGGACGCTATCGCGGGCAAGCCCGCTCCCACAGGATGCTGACAGCTTGCTTGCTCGCCAGGCTGCAGGATCCAACTGGAATTCTTGATTCCCCAGCAGGCTGCATGGATCTGGGTGGGAGCCTTGCTTACCCGGCAGGCTGCATAGATCTAGATGGGAGTCCGCCCGCCGCCTTGGCGCCACGCTGTCGCGCAGAGAACATGGCGATAGCTGGTAGGATCCGGAGCTTTACTGCTGATCGATTTAGGGCCGCCTTGCGGCCCATCGCGGCCGGTCCGGCGCCCCGGCTGGGGCCGCCCCTACACCCGTAGCCCCATCTCGGGGTTGCAGGCTATCGCGGTCACCTGTGGGAGCGGCCCCAGTGCCGCGATTGGGCCCACAAAACCCTAAAAATTATTTCCTTTGCAATCAACAAGCTATTTTTTGTTCTATAGGAGCAGGCGCCCCAGCGATAGGGCCCGACCAGGCGCCCCCTGCATCGCGGGCAGGCCTGCTCCACAGAA
This sequence comes from Pseudomonas monteilii, assembly GCA_001534745.1. Lineage (NCBI taxonomy): Bacteria > Pseudomonadati > Pseudomonadota > Gammaproteobacteria > Pseudomonadales > Pseudomonadaceae > Pseudomonas > Pseudomonas alabamensis. The sequence continues at coordinate 49,558 of CP013997.1, read as the reverse complement.
GACCGTGACAGCCGATGTGCCCTGCAGCGCTCGCCGACTCAGGCCCCTGGTGTGAAGTGTTTCTGCGCTGTCCCGCGCGCGATCAACCGCGACAGGTAGTCGAGCTTCTGGGCATCCTGGTCGACGAACTTGAAGGTCAATTGCAGCCAATCGCTCTCGGGGCGGGGTTCCAGCGCGGCCACGGCATGCAGGTAGCCGTTGAGCCGCGCGGTTTCGGCCTGCTCGCCCTGCTCCAGGTCGAGCACCGCGCTTTCGAGCACCTGGGGCAACACCTCGCCACGCCGCACCACCAGCAACGCCTCTTTCAAACTCAGGGCCTTGATCACGCAAGGCTGTGCGCCACTGGCCAGGCGCAACTGGCCCTGCCCACGACCTGGCCCAGGCGACGACACAGCAGCAGGCGCCGCCGTGGGCGCGCGCTGCAAAGCGGCCGGCGCGGGTGCCGGTGCGCTGGCTGCAGCCGGACGCGGCGCCTCGCTGCGGCCAGACGTCAACGCGGCCAGCGAGTCATTGCCGGTGGAGGCCGGACGCGCGGGCGCGCTGGCGACCAGATCGGCCAGCCGGCCGATCTTCGCCATGGCCTTCTTGACCTTGCTCGACAGCTGCTCGTTGGTGAAGGGCTTGCCGACGAAATCCGACACCCCGGCCTGGATGGCCTGGATGACGTTCTCCTTGTCACCCCGGCTGGTCACCATGATGAACGGCATGCTCGCCATGCTGGGCTGCTGACGGCACCAGGCCAGCAACTCCAGACCGGACATCTCGGGCATCTCCCAGTCGCACAGGACCAGGTCGAAACGCTCGCGGGTGAGCAGCACCTGGGCCTTGCGCCCATTGACCGCATCCTCGACCGCGACGCCTGCGAAGGTATTGCGCAGGCACTTTCTCACCAGGTCGCGAATGAACGGGGCATCGTCCACGACCAGCACTTTGACTTTACTCATCGCCACTCCTTTCGACTCCTGGCTAGCATACCGCCGACTGATGGCCATGTGCCAAAGTCGAACGCGGTACGAGTCCCACCTGCCGTGCACGGCGTGAGGGTGTCCAGGGTCGGCCAGACGCACGAAGGCCACCGATGCATCCGGTGCGATGCCTGGGTGGCCGTGCGCGAGGCAATTACCTTGAACGAGCGGCGTGGCCTGCAGGCACACGCCCGTGCTCGGGACAGACCTTAGTTATCGTCCGCTGGCGCCGGAACATTAGCCGCGTCGGCGTCGCGGCCCTGCACTTGCGCCTGCATGTGCTTGAGGCCCATGTGCCGCACGTCGGTGCCGCGCACCAGGTAGATCACCAGTTCGGCGATGTTGCGCGCGTGGTCGCCAATCCGCTCCAGCGAACGCAGCGCCCAGATCACGCTCAGCACGCGCGAGATCGAGCGCGGGTCTTCCATCATGTAGGTCACCAGCTCGCGCAGCGCGGTCTTGTACTCGCGGTCGATGGTCTTGTCGTACTGGGCGACGGACAAGGCCAGGTCGGCATCGAAGCGGGCGAAGGCATCCAGCGCGTCGCGGACCATGTTGCGCACCTGATCGCCGATGTGACGCACCTCCACGTAGCCCCGTGGCGACTCGCCCTCCTCACACAGCTGGATGGCCCGACGTGCGATCTTGGTCGACTCGTCACCGATGCGCTCCAGGTCGATCACCGACTTGGAGATGCTGATGATCAGGCGCAGGTCGGAGGCCGCTGGCTGGCGGCGCGCCAGAATGCGCACGCACTCCTCGTCGATGTTGCGCTCCATCTGGTTGATCTGGCCATCGACCTCGCGCACTTGCTGGGCCAGGCCGGAGTCGGCGTCGATCAGCGCGGTCACCGCGTCGTTGACCTGCTTCTCGACCAGGCCGCCCATGGCCAGCAGGTGACTGCGCACTTCTTCGAGTTCGGCGTTGAACTGCTGGGAAATGTGATGGGTGAGGCTTTCTTTGTTGATCATGGTTCGCTCCGCCGGGAGGCTGCCAGCGGCAAGCCGCGAGCCTCAAGCTTCAAGGGTGTGCGTGGGTGCCGTACGTGCTGCGTCAGGTGTGAGTGGCAAGCTGCAGGTTTCTAGCTTCCAGCTTGCCCCCCTTCCCCACTAGCCATAACGCCCCGTGATGTAGTCTTCGGTCTGCTTCTTGGCCGGGTTGGTGAACAGCGTGTCGGTGTCGCCGAACTCTACCAGCTTGCCCATGTACATGAACGCGGTGTAGTCGGAGACGCGCGCGGCCTGCTGCATGTTGTGGGTGACGATGACGATGGTGTACTTGGACTTGAGCTCGTAGATCAGCTCCTCGACCTTGAGCGTGGAGATCGGGTCCAGCGCCGAGCAGGGTTCGTCGAGCAGCAGGACTTCCGGCTCCACGGCGATGGTACGGGCGATGACCAGACGCTGCTGCTGACCACCGGACAGGCCCAGGGCCGAGTCGTGCAGGCGGTCCTTGACCTCGTCCCACAGCGCCGCGCCCTTGAGCGCCCACTCGACGGCTTCGTCGAGGGTACGCTTCTTGTTGATGCCCTGGATGCGCAGGCCGTAGACCACGTTCTCATAGATGGTCTTGGGGAACGGGTTGGGCTTCTGGAAGACCATGCCCACCCGGCGGCGCAGCTCGGCGACGTCCTCGCCCTTGCGATAGATGTTGTTGCCGTACAGGTTGATCGCGCCCTCGACCCGGCAACCGTCGACCAGGTCGTTCATGCGGTTGAAGGTGCGCAGCAGGGTCGACTTGCCGCAGCCGGACGGGCCGATGAAGGCCGTCACACGCTGCTTGGGAATGTTCATCGCGACATCGAACAGGGCCTGCTTGTCCCCGTAGAACAGGCTCAGGCCCGGGACCTCGATGGCCACCGTCTCGTCGGCCAGGCGCAGGCCTTGCTTGTCGCGGCCCAGCGCACTCATGTCGATGCCGCGGGAATGCGTGTCGTGTTGCATGTGTTTACTCCATCTGTCGCTGCACGCTTCGCGCTGCGAGCTTCACGTTGGGGCAGAAGCGGCTACAGCCCGCCGCTTGTGACGTGTGACTTGTGGCTCGACGCTTCAGCTATCGAGTGCCTTGTACTTTTCACGCAGGTGGTTGCGAATCCAGACCGCCGACAGGTTCAAGGTGGCGATCACCAGCACCAGCAGCAGGGCGGTGGCGTAGACCAGCGGTCGCGCCGCCTCGACGTTAGGGCTCTGGAAGCCGACGTCGTAGATGTGGAAGCCCAGGTGCATGATCTTCTGGTCCAGGTGCAGGTACGGGTAGTTGCCATCGAGTGGCAACGACGGTGCCAGTTTCACCACACCCACCAGCATCAGTGGTGCCACTTCGCCTGCCGCACGGGCCACGGCGAGGATCATGCCGGTCATCATGGCCGGGCTGGCCATGGGCAGGACGATCTTCCACAGCGTTTCGGCCTTGGTCGCGCCTAGCGCCAGGGAGCCTTCACGGACCGTGCGCGGAATACGCGCCAGGCCTTCCTCGGTGGCCACGATCACCACCGGCACGGCCAGCAGTGCCAGGGTCAGCGACGCCCAGAGCAATCCTGGCGTACCGAGGGTCGGTGCCGGCAGGGCTTCGGGGAAGAACAGCCGGTCGATGGAGCCGCCCAGCACGTAGACGAAGAAGCCCAGGCCGAACACGCCATAGACGATCGCCGGTACACCGGCCAGGTTGTTCACGGCGATGCGGATCAGGCGTGTGACCGGGCCCTGGCGAGCGTACTCGCGCAGGTAGACGGCCGCCAGGACGCCGAACGGCGTCACGATCACCGCCATGATCAGGGTCATCATCACGGTGCCGAAGATGGCCGGGAAGATCCCGCCCTCGGTGTTGGCCTCGCGCGGGTCGTCGCTGAGGAATTCCCAGACCTTGCTGAAATAGGTGCTCAGCTTGGTCAGCGTGGACATGCCGTTGGGCTGGTAGGCATGCACCACCTTGCTCAGGTTGATCTCCACCTCGCGGCCATTGCCATCGCGAGCCACCAGGGCATCGCGGGCGAAGTCCCGGTGCAGAGCGCCGAGTCGTTCCTCGATCGCCTGGTAGCGGCTGTTGAGTTCGGCGCGCTCGGCGTCCATGTCGGCCTGGGCGGCGGCATCGAGCTTGCCATCGAGCTCCAGCTTGCGGCCGTGAAGACGCAGGCGCTCCAGGCCGTGGTTGATGGCGCCGATGTCGGACTTCTCGAGGCTCTGCAGCTCGTCGGCCAACTGGCTGGCCCGCTTGAGCCGGGTCTGCAGCTCGGCCCAGGCGGCCGACCCTTCGGCGACCACGCGACCGTCTTCCTTGACGCTGACCAGGTAGCCGTAGAAGTTGCCCCACTCGCGCCGCTCCAGGGCCATGAGGTCGGCAGGCTTCTGCAGGTCCACCAGCCATTCGCCGACGACCCAGCTGAAATCGTTGCCGTTGAGGTCGCGGTTGCCGATCTTGATCAGCTCGCGGGTCATGAATTCCGGGCCTTCGTCCGGGACCGGCAAGCCTGCGCCCTTGAGTCGGGCACGGGGGACTTCTTCGGCCTGTACCACCTCGCCGATCACCACGTGGTCAGCCTGGCCAGGCACCTTGTAGGTGGCCTGGACGATGTCGGCAGGCCAGAAGTGGCCCAGGCCACGCACGGCGATCACGGCTAGCAGGCCCACGGTCATGATCACCGCGATGGCGACGGCGCCACCGCTGATCCAGACGCCGGGAGCGCCGCTCTTGAACCAGCCCTTGAGGGAATCCTTTTTCACGGATCTCTACCTTTCTATCAAAGCGACGAGTATTTCTTGCGCAGACGCTGGCGAATCAGCTCGGCCAAGGTGTTCATCACGAAGGTGAACATCAGCAGCACCAGCGCGGCGAGGAACAGCACGCGGTAGTGACTGCCGCCGACTTCCGACTCGGGCATCTCCACCGCGACGTTGGCGGCCAGGGTGCGCATGCCTTCGAACAGGTTCATCTCCATCACCGGCGTGTTGCCGGTGGCCATCAGCACGATCATGGTTTCCCCGACCGCCCGGCCCATGCCGATCATCAGCGCCGAGAAGATGCCCGGGCTGGCGGTCAGGATGACCACGCGGGTCAAGGTCTGCCACGGCGTGGCACCCAGCGCCAGCGAGCCCAGGGTGAGGCTGCGCGGTACGCTGAACACGGCGTCCTCGGCGATCGAGTAGATGTTCGGGATGACCGCGAAGCCCATGGCGATGCCGACCACCAGAGCGTTGCGCTGGTCGTAGGTGATCCCCAGGTCGTTGGTGATCCACAGGCGCATGTCGCCGCCGAAGAACCAGGTCTCGAGGAACGGGCTCATGGACAGCGCCAGCCAGCCGGTGAAGAGGATCACCGGGATCAGGATCGCCGCTTCCCAGCCATCTGGGACACGCAGGCGCAACGACTCCGGCAGGCGACTCCAGATGAAACCGGCCAGCAGGATGCCGACCGGCAGCATCAGGAACAGGCTGAACACCCCTGGCAGATGACCCTCGAGGTAGGGCGCCAGGAACAGGCCGGCGAAGAAGCCCAGGATCACCGTCGGCATCGCTTCCATTAGTTCGATCACCGGCTTGACCTTGCGGCGCATGCCCGGCGCCATGAAGTAGGCGGTGTAGATGGCGGCGGCGATGGCCAGCGGTGCTGCCAGGATCATCGCGTAGAAGGCGGCCTTCAGGGTGCCGAAGGTGAGCGGCGACAGGCTGAGCTTGGGCTCGAAGTCGGTGTTGGACGCAGTCGACTGCCAGACGTACTTGGGTTCGTCGTAGTTCTCGTACCAAACCTTGCCCCACAGCGCGCTCATCGACACTTCAGGGTGCGGGTTGCGCAGGCTCAGGGGCAGCAGCTGGCCGCCCTCTTCGATCAGGATGCGGTTGGCCCGTGGCGAGAGCGCCAGGATGCCTGCACCGTCGGCCACCGGCTCGACCAGCAGGGTGCGGTGGGCGGTGCTGTGGAAGACGCCGAGCTGGCCGGCGCTGTCGAGGGCGATGAAGCCCTTGCGGCGCTCTTCGGCATCGATCTGCACGACCGGTGCGCTGCCCATCTGGAAGGTGCGGATCTGCTTGAAGCGCTGTTCGCCGTCCGGGTCGCGGGCCATGAACCACTGGGCCAGGCCACCTTTGGAGTCGCCGAGAATCAGCGAGATGCCGCCGACCAGCTGGGTGCTGGCCGTGATTTCGGCAGTGCCGTCCTCGAGCAGCTTGTAGCGACCGTTGAGGCTCTTGTCACGCAGGCTGAAGACGTCGGCGTTGGCCCGGCCGTTGATCACGTACAGCCACTGCTGACGCGGGTCGACGTACAGCGCCTTGACCGCCTCGGTCATCTGCGGCAGATCGATACGGTCCTGTTCGGTGCTGACCTCGCCGGTCATCATGTTCTCTTCGCGGGTCAGCGACAGCACCTGCAGGTGCGCACCGGTGGAGCCGGCCAGCACCAGGGTCTCGCCGTTCACGTTCAGGCTCACGTGGTCCAGGGCGCGGCCTTGCTCGTCCAGGGTGAACGGCGTCTCGCCATAGGGGTAGCCGACCAGCGAGTCGATGGTCTTCTTGTTGTCGGGGTAAGTGATCTTGTAGCTGTGGTTGAACACCAGCGCCTGGCCGTTGGACAGGCCGAGCACCACCAGCGGACTACCCGGCTGGTCGGCACCGATGGAGGTGACCTGGGTACCGGCCGGCAGGGGCAGGTCCACGCGCTTGAGCGCCTCGCCGGTCTTGGTGTCGAAGAACAGCACCTGGCCCTTGTCGGAAACGCGCATCCCCACCAGGTTCTGCTCTTCGAGGGCGATCATCAGCGGCTTGCCGGCATCCTGCTGCAGCCAGGTGGGCGTCAGGGCCTTCTTGCTGGTCAGCTCGGCGCCCTGGAACAGGGGCAGCACCACGTAGGCCAGGTAGAAGAAGATCAAGGTGATGGCCGCCAGTACGGCAAGCCCGCCGACCAGCACGTACCAGCGCGTGAAGCGGTCCTTGAGGGCGCGCAGACGGCGCTTGCGTTGCAGCTCGGGCGTATTGAAATCAATCCGCACAGGAGGAGAATTTTGGGTCATGGTGGAGTTGGCCAGATCATTCATGCGCACACCCTAGCGGTCCCGTATGACAAAAACATGACAGCGCGTTGACGCAAGAAAGCCCGCCGCGCAGGGAGCCTGGCGTCGGACTGGAAAGTCATGGAAGAGGCCGGCTGCCGGCCTCTTCCCCATCAGATCATTGCTTGGCGACGTTGCCGGCGTGGGACAGGCCCAGGTCGGCCAAGGTCTTGTCGACCACCTTGGACGGCAGCGGGATGTAGCCGTCCTTGACCACGACCTGCTGGCCAGCCTGCGACAGCACCAGCTTGACGAACTCGGCCTCCAGCGGTGCCAGTGGCTTGTTCGGGGCCTTGTTGACGTAGACGTAGAGGAAGCGCGACAGCGGGTACTTGCCGTTCAGGGCGTTGGTCTCGTTGTCTTCGATGAACTCGCCACCTTCCTTCTTGGCCAGGGGCACGGTCTTGACGCTGGCGGTCTTGTAACCGATGCCCGAATAGCCGATGCCGTTCAGCGAACTGCTGATCGACTGCACCACCGAGGCCGAACCCGGCTGTTCGTTGACGTTGGGCTTGAAGTCGCCTTTGCACAGGGCTTCTTCCTTGAAGTAGCCATAGGTGCCGGACACCGAGTTGCGGCCGAACAGCTGCACTGGCTTGTTGGCCAGGTCGCCGGTCACGCCCAGATCACCCCAGGTCTTGACGTCGCTCTTGGCGCCGCACAGGCGGGTGGACGAGAAGATCGCGTCGACCTGCGCCATGGTCAGGCCTTTGATTGGGTTGTCCTTGTGCACGAACACGGCCAGGGCGTCGACGGCCACCGGGATGGCGGTGGGCTTGTAACCGTACTTCTGCTCGAACGCCTGCAGCTCGACGTCCTTCATCTTGCGGCTCATCGGGCCGAGGTTGGCGGTGCCTTCGGTCAGCGCGGGTGGCGCGGTGGAGGAGCCTGCGGCCTGGATCTGGATGTTGACGTTCGGGTATTCCTTCTTGTAGGCCTCAGCCCACAGGGTCATCAAGTTCGCGAGGGTGTCGGAACCGACGCTGGAGAGGTTGCCCGATACACCGGTGGTCTTGGTGTAGGTCGGGATCGCAGGATCGACAGCGGCAACCGCGTTGGCAGTGGCGACGCCAGCGGCAGCGAATGTCAGGGCCGCCATCAAACGCTTCAGTTTCATGCCTTGCTCCTAGCAGGAATAAGTGGGGTGCTGGATGGATCGGGCCCAAGTATCTGCAGGCCGCGTGAAGACTCTATGACCACAATGTGACAATTGGATGAAAGGCCAGCATGGCGAGCGCGAAAGGCTCGCCGGTGGGGTGCGAGGCCCTCGTGGGCCTCGCGTGGAGCATCGGCTCAGCGCTGGCGGCGCATCAGGTAGAGCCCGATCGACAGGCCCAGGCCGCACAGGCCCGCCACGTAGTACGCGGGCGCCATCGGGCTGAACTTGAGCAGCGCGGTGACCGCCATCGGCGTCAGGCCGCCGAAGAGGGCGTAGGCCACGTTGTAGGAGAACGACAGGCCCGTGAAGCGCACCACCGCCGGGAACGCCTTGACCATGACGAAGGGCACCGCGCCGATCGTGCCGACGCACAGGCCGGTCACGGCGTACAGCCCGAACAGCCATTCCGGTCGCGCGGCCAGGGCATGATAGAAGGTCCAGGAACTGGCCAACAGCAGCAGGCTGCCGATGACCAGCACGCGCCCGGCGCCGAAGCGGTCGCACAGCCAGCCGGTGCCGATGCAACCCACGCTGAGCAAGACGATGGCCAGGCTGTTGGCCTTGAGCGCATCGGTGGGGCTGACGTGATAGAACGTCTGCAGCAGCGCCGGCGTCATCAGGATCACCACCACGATGCCGGCCGACAGCAGCCAGGTCAGCAGCATCGACAGCACGACCGCCGCACGGTGGTCACGCAGCACGGTGCGCAACGGCAGCTCGGCGGCCAGCGCCTTGCGTGTCTGCATTTCGGCGAACACCGGGGTTTCGTGCAGCCAGCGGCGCAGGTAGACCGAGAACAGGCCGAACACACCGCCCAGCAGGAACGGAATACGCCAGGCATAGTCGGCGACCTGGACCGGGGTGTAGAGGCTGTTGATCAGGGTCGCCACCAGCGAGCCGAGCAGGATGCCGGCGGTCAGGCCGGCGGTCAGGGTGCCGCAGGCGTAGCCGGTATTGCGTGCCGGCACGTGCTCGGAGACGAACACCCAGGCGCCGGGGACTTCGCCCCCGATGGCCGCCCCTTGCACCACGCGCATCAGCAGTAACAGGACCGGTGCCAGCAGGCCGATCTGCGCATAGGTGGGCAGTAGGCCCATCACCAGCGTCGGCAAGGCCATCATCAGGATGCTCAGGGTGAACATCTTCTTGCGCCCGAGCAGGTCGCCAAAGTGCGCCATGACGATGCCGCCCAGGGGCCGGGCCAGGTACCCGGCGGCGAAGATGCCGAAGGTCTGCATCAGGCGCAGCCACTCGGGCATGTCCGGGGGGAAGAACAGCTTGCCGACCACCGTGGCGAAGAACACGAAGATGATGAAGTCGTAGAACTCCAGGGCGCCGCCCAGGGCCGACAGTGACAGGGTCTTGTAGTCGCTGCGGGTGAGCGGGCGTGGAGGGTGTTCGGTACTGCCTGGCACGGAAGTCATTGTCGTTCTCGGTCGAGGTCATGCACGCCGCGCGTTCCGCGGCTCCTGGCGGGTCGGTCACCATAGCAAACGGGCTGCAGGCTGCAAGCTGCTTGAGGCTTGTCGCTTGCAGCTCGCCCCCAAACCTGCAAATCAGCGTAGAGTAAGCGCTTTGGCTGAACCGTTTCCCACCGTGCCCGTCCAAGCGCCACCTAACCAAGCGTCACGGGTCAGAGGCCCCTCGCATGATTGAGCTCGAACAAGAAGATCCTATCCCGCAAGGCGACCTGGCTTTGCAGATCACCGCGCTGCCGCGCGAAACCAACGGCTTCGGCGACATCTTCGGCGGTTGGCTGGTCGCCCAGATGGACCTGGCAGGCACGGCGATGGCCAGCCGGGTCGCCGGTGGCCGGGTCGCCACGGTGGCGATCGATCGGATGGCGTTCCTGGTACCGGTCGCCGTGGGCGCGCAGCTGTCGTTCTATACCCAGACCCAGGACATCGGGCGCAGCTCGATTCGCATGATGGTCGAAGTGTGGAGCGACGATCCGTTGTCCAGCGAATGGCGCAAGGTGACCGAAGCAGTCTTCGTCTTCGTCGCCATCGATGGCAGCGGCCGCACACGCTCCGTTCCGCGTCGCTAGGCACCGCGTCGCCCGGCCACCCTGCCCGGCGCCCTGCTTGGCATCACTCAATGAGGCTTGCACATGATGGATCACACGGTCGAAACCCTGCGGCTCGGCGACCTCGACTGCTGGCGCCTCACCACCGGCAATGCCGAGCTGGTGATCGCCCGCCAAGGCGCCCAGGTACTGCGCTACCGCCAGGGCGATGAACCGCCGGTGGTGTGGCTGAGCGAAGAAGCCCTGTTCCACACGGGCAAGTCGGTACGCGGTGGTATCCCGGTGTGCTGGCCCTGGTTCGGCAACCTGCAACGCAATCCTCAGGCTGTCCAGGCGATGTACCACGGCACCGAGGCGCCTGCCCATGGCTTGGCACGCACCCGTGAGTGGCAGTCGGCGGGCATCGAGGCGACCGAGCATGGTGTGCGCATGACGCTGCACCTGCCCCAGGCCGAAAGCGAGCTGCCGGGGTGGCCACACCCGATGCGGCTGACCTTGACCGTCGACCTGGCGCACGACTTGCGTCTGACCCTGACCAGCCACAACCTCGGCCAGGATGACGTCACCTTCAGCCAGGCACTGCACAGCTACCTGGCCGTCAGCGACGTGCGCCAGGTCCACGTCGAAGGCGTCGACGGGCTGGACTACGTGGAAACCTTGGCCGATTGGGAGACGCGTCGACAGCAAGGGGCATTGTCCTTCACTGGCGAAACCGACCGCATCTACCTCGAGGCGCCCGAGCACCTGGCGATCGTTGATTCGGCCTGGAAGCGTCGCCTCAGCCTGCACACCACAGGCTCACGCTCGGCAGTGATCTGGAACCCCTGGACCGAACGCGCACGCGCGCTGCCGGACATGGCCGACGAAGGCTGGCAAGGCATGCTGTGCATCGAGACGGCTAATGCCTGGGATGACACCGTGACGTTGGCGCCTGGTCAACAACACGCGTTGAGCGTGCGCTTCACCTGCGAAACGCTGTAGGCGTCAGCGCTCCTCTCCAAATGACCTGCAGGCTGTCTGGGCCTGCGGGGCGGATGTCTACAGGTCCGCGTCCTCGACCACGCGCACCTGGCGGGCGTCCAGCGCATAGGCCGCATCGGCCAGGTCGTTGCTGACGTTCTCCACCTTGAGCGTCCCGCTGACCCACAATGGCGTGTAGATGTCGTCGAGCTTCAGCCCTTTCGGGTAGCGCACCAGCACCAGCTGGTTGGGCGGCGGTGGCGGCACATGGATGCAGGCGCCGGGGTACGGCACGAGGAAGAACAGGGTGCTGTTGCCCTTGGCATCGCTTTCGAGCGGCACCGGATAGCCCCCCAGGCGGATGGGCTTGCCATTGAGCGCAGGGACGGTCTTGGTCGAATACATCACCGCCGGCAGACCCTTGCCCTGCTTGAGGCCACCCTTGTCGGTGAAGGTGCCCATGGCTTCGGGTGAGTTGTGGTCGATGTCGGGCATCTGCTCGAGCGCCTTCTGATCGGACCGCGGCATCAGCTCGAGCCAGTCGGTTTCAGGCAGTTCGGCATGGGCCAGGGTGCTGGCCAGGACAAGCGGAAGGAGAAACAACGCACGCATGGAGAATGCTCGGCAATCCAGATGAATTGCCGCGCATTCTAGCCTGCAATCAACGCTTCTTGATGAAACCGTAGATGACCAGCAGCACGATGGCGCCGATCAGTGCGCCGAAGAAGCCAGCGGCCTGGCCTGCCTGGTAGATGCCCAGCGCCTGACCGCCGTAGGTGGCGACTAGCGAACCGGCGATGCCCAGCAGAATGGTCATGATCCAGCCCATGCTGTCGTCGCCTGGTTTCAGGAAGCGTGCCAGCAGGCCAACGATGAGGCCGATGAAGATGGTGCCGATGATACCCATGGAGAATCCCTCTGAAGTGACGTCAAAAGCCCATAAGACATGGGCGTGTGCCACTTCAGAGGGCGCGCGGGGCGCGGAGGTTCCCTTAGCCGGCGATCAACGCCTCGACGTCGGCGATACGGGCCTTCAGCGTCGGCAGGTCGGCGCAGCGCAGCGTGGCATGGCCCACTTTGCGACCGGCCTTGAAGGCCTTGCCGTAGTGGTGCACATGGCAGCCATCGATCGACACGACGCTGGCCACCGGAGGCACCTCGCCGATGAAGTTGAGCATGGCGCTTTCGCCGACCTTGGCGGTCGAACCCAGCGGCAGGCCGGCGATGGCGCGCAGGTGGTTCTCGAACTGGCTGCTCTCGGCGCCCTCGATGGTCCAGTGCCCGGAGTTGTGCACCCGCGGGGCGATCTCGTTGGCCTTGAGGCCGCCATCGACCTCGAAGAACTCGAAAGCCATCACGCCGACGTAGTCCAACGCCTTCAGAACCCGGCCGACATAGTCCTCGGCCAGCCCCTGCAAGGGGTGCGCCTGGCTGGCCACCGACAGGCGGAGGATGCCGCTGTCGTGGGTGTTGTGAACCAGGGGATAGAAGCGCGTCTCGCCATCGCGCGCGCGCACGGCGATCAGCGACACTTCGCCGGTGAACGGCACGAAGCCCTCGAGCAGGCAGGGCACTTCGCCCAGCTCGGCGAAGGTGCCGACGACATCCTGTTCGCTGCGCAGGACCTTCTGGCCCTTGCCGTCATACCCCAGCGTGCGGGTCTTGAGCACCGCCGGCAGGCCAATGCTGGCTACCGCCGCCTGGAGGTCGGCCTGGGAGTGGATGTCGGCGAACGCCGGGGTGGGGATGCCCAGGTCGCGGAAAAGGCTTTTCTCGAACAGGCGATCGCGGGCGATGCGCAGCGCCTCGGCGCCTGGATAGACCGGCACGAACTGCGACAGGAACGCGACCGTCTCGGCCGGCACGCTCTCGAACTCGAACGTCACCAGGTCGACCGCGTCGGCCAGGCGACGCAGCGCGTCCTGGTCATCGTAACCGGCCAGCAGGTGCTGGCCCAGGGGGGCGGCACAGGCGTCGACGGCCGGGTCGAGGAAGGTGAACTCCAGGCCCAGCGGCGTTCCCGCCAGGGCCAGCATGCGGCCCAACTGGCCGCCACCGATTACACCGATCTTCATGGGGATAGCCTCAGGCCTGACGCGGGTCCGGATTGTCCAGGACGGTTTCGGTCTGCTCGCTGCGGAACTGCTTGAGCGCTGCGTGATACTCAGGGTAGCGGGCGCCCAGGATGCTCGCCGACAGCAGCGCGGCATTGATCGCGCCTGCCTTGCCGATGGCCAGGGTGGCGACCGGCACGCCTGCAGGCATCTGCACGATCGACAGCAGCGAGTCGACGCCCGAGAGCATGGACGACTGCACCGGCACGCCCAGCACCGGCAGGTGGGTCTTGGCCGCGCACATGCCCGGCAGGTGGGCGGCGCCGCCAGCACCGGCGATGATCACCTCGATACCGCGGCCCTCGGCCTCCTCGGCATACTGGAACAACAGGTCCGGGGTACGGTGGGCGGAGACCACCTTCACCTCGTAGGGAATGCCGAGCCGTTCCAGCATATCGGCGGTGTGGCTAAGGGTGGACCAATCGGACTTGGAGCCCATGATCACGCCAACCAGTGCACTCATCGTCGTGCCTCTCCTGCAAGCGCCCTGCGGCGCGCCAAAAGCAACGAGCCACGCGCGGGTACCGGCGTGGCTCGTCATACGGATTCTGAATCGACCGGTGGGTCGAAGGCGCGGGAGTATAGCGTAACGCCCAACGGCCCGCCCACCCCCGTCGATCACAGGAACACCCTGCTCCGACGGCTGCGACGAAGGTTTTCCCGGTGCCAGTGGGGCGTTGGCTTTTCTACCGTCGGCGTCCCCTTTCCTGCACGAGGACACGCCATGCGCCCCTTCGCTCCCATCGCTTTGCTACTCGCCCTGCTCTGCTCCCTGCACCTGCCGCCAGCGGTCGCGGCGCGCTCGCTGGTCGTCACCGTCTACCTGCATGACGAACTGGCCGATCTCGACGAGTCGGCCGTGCGTGCCGACTACTTCCAGCACTGGCTGGATGAAATGCGCTGGTTCACCAATCATCCGGTCGAATTGATCTTCCGACGCACCGTGAAAGGCATCACCGATATCGACTATGCCCAACTGCCCTCCACGGAAATACTCCAGCGCTTTACCGAGGGCGTGCGTCACCTGCCCGAAGCCCAGCCCTTCTCGCTCATGCGCAAGCATGTGCTGCTGACGCGTGGTGTGTACGACCGCTCCGGCCTGAACTACAACGCGGGCCTCGCTGCGTTCAAAGGCATCACTGCGATCGCTTCGCTCGACACCTATTCGGCCCCGGGGCATGAAATCGGACACCTGCTTTCAGCCACTCACGAAGATGCCGAAATCAGGTTCAATGGCTGGATGTGTGAAACCTACACCCATCCGCGCTCACCGGTACGCTCTCATTGCTACCGCTACAGCGACGCCAACCGGGCCAACATCGTCGACTACCTGCGTGCCCATTCAGGCCTCTGACCCGTCCACCTGCGCGCTGGACGATTCAAGCTTGCGCCACAGCAGACGAACGTTGGCCTTGCGCACCAGTGCACAGCGGTACAGACGAATTTCCAGCGGCACGTGCCAATGCGCCAGGCCACAGACAGCCAGCTCGCCGCGCTCGAGTTCGGCGCGCACCGACAGACGCGGTACCCAGGCGATGCCCAGGCCTTCCAGCGCCATGCTCTTGAGGCTGTCGGCCATCGCCGTCTCATAGACCGTGGTGTAGCGCAGCTTGCGCTGGCGCAGCAACAGGCTGACCGAACGCCCGAGAAAGGCGCCGGCGCTGTAGGCGAGCAAGGGGACGCTGCCGTCGCCTTCCAGGTCGAAGAGGGGCTGGCCGTCGGCACCGACTGCGCAGACGGGCAGCATCTCGGTCGTGCCCATGTGCAGCGACGGGAAGATCTCGGCATCCATCTGCAGCGCGGCGTCAGGGTCGTAGAACGCCAGCATCAGGTCACACCCACCCTCGCGCAGGGCGTGCACGGCCTCGCCCACGTTCGTGGCCACCAGGCGCGTCGCGATGTTCAGGCCGTCGTTGCGCAGCTGCGCCACCCACCGCGGAAAGAACCCCAGGGCCAGCGAATGCGCTGCCGCGATCTGCACCACTTCGCCCTGCCCGCCTTCGAGATGATGAAGGTGGCGTACCACTTCGCTCAGCTGGTCGACGACCGTGCGGGCCGTCACCAGGAACAGCTGGCCGGCCTCGGTCAGTTCGATGGGCGTTCTGGAGCGATTGACCAGCGTCAGCCCCAGGGCCGCTTCGAGGCTACGGATGCGGCGACTGAACGCCGGCTGGGTGACGAAGCGTTTTTCCGCCGCTTGGGAAAAGCTTCGGGTCGCCGCCAGGGCACTGAAATCCTCCAGCCATTTGCTTTCCAGGTTCATCTACCACGCTCCGTTTGCACCACGATGGAACACGCTCGAACACAGATCGGCGTCACATGGATCGTTATGCCGTTTGTGCATAGGTTAGCGTGCAACAGCATTGGCCGGCAAACCCGCAAAT
The DNA here is from genome assembly GCA_001534745.1 of Pseudomonas monteilii. Lineage (NCBI taxonomy): Bacteria > Pseudomonadati > Pseudomonadota > Gammaproteobacteria > Pseudomonadales > Pseudomonadaceae > Pseudomonas > Pseudomonas alabamensis. The sequence continues at coordinate 33,910 of CP013997.1, read as the reverse complement.
CCCTAGCATTACCTGCATTCCGGCGTGTGCCGGGTCAAAATCGAGATGATCTCTATCATGTCCTCCGCTGCATCGTTCCGTGTCGAAAAAGACCTGCTTGGTACCCTCGAAGTCCCTGCCGATGCGTACTACGGCATCCAGACGCTTCGCGCCACCAACAACTTCCACCTGTCCGGCGTCCCCCTGTCGCACTACCCGAAGCTGGTCGTGGGTCTGGCGATGGTCAAGCAGGCCGCAGCGGATGCGAACCGTGAGCTGGGCCACCTGAGCGATGCCAAGCACGCTGCCATCAGCGAAGCCTGCGCACGCCTGATTCGCGGCGACTACCACGAGCAGTTCGTGGTCGACATGATCCAGGGCGGCGCCGGTACCTCGACCAACATGAACGCCAACGAGGTCATCGCCAACATCGCGCTGGAGGTCATGGGCCACCAGAAAGGCGAATACCAGTACCTGCACCCGAACAACGACGTGAACATGGCGCAGTCGACCAACGACGCCTACCCGACTGCCATTCGCCTGGGCCTGCTGTTGGGTCATGACACCCTGCTGGCCAGCCTCGACAGCCTGATCCAGGCCTTCGCCGGCAAGGGCCAGGAATTCGATCACGTCCTGAAGATGGGCCGTACCCAGCTGCAGGATGCCGTGCCGATGACCCTCGGCCAGGAATTCCGCGCCTTCGCCACCACGCTGACCGAAGACCTCAACCGTCTGCGCAGCCTGGCGCCGGAGCTGCTGACCGAAGTCAACCTGGGCGGTACCGCCATCGGTACCGGCATCAACGCCGACCCTGGCTACCAGGCCCTGGCCGTGCAACGCCTGGCGCTGATCAGCGGCCAGCCGCTGGTTCCGGCAGCCGACCTGATCGAAGCCACCTCCGACATGGGTGCCTTCGTGCTGTTCTCCGGCATGCTCAAGCGCACCGCGGTCAAGCTGTCGAAGATCTGCAACGACCTGCGCCTGCTGTCCAGCGGTCCGCGTACCGGCATCAACGAGATCAACCTGCCAGCGCGCCAGCCAGGCAGCTCGATCATGCCGGGCAAGGTCAACCCGGTGATTCCGGAAGCCGTCAACCAGGTGGCCTTCGCCATCATGGGCAACGACCTGGCGCTGACCGTCGCGGCCGAAGGCGGCCAGCTGCAGCTCAACGTCATGGAGCCGCTGATCGCCTACAAGATCTTCGACTCGATCCGCCTGCTGCAGCGCGCCATGGACATGCTGCGCGAGCACTGCGTGGTCGGCATCACCGCCAACGAACAGCGCTGCCGCGAGCTGGTCGAGCACTCGATCGGCCTGGTCACTGCCCTGAACCCCTACATCGGCTACGAGAACTCCACCCGTATCGCCCGTGTCGCCCTGGAAACCGGGCGCGGCGTGCTGGAACTGGTTCGCGAGGAAGGCCTGCTGGACGACGCGATGCTCGACGACATCCTGCGTCCGGAAAACATGATCGCACCCCGTCTGGTTCCGCTGAAGGCGTAACCGACGCAGTACCGCTCACCAGGTCGAGGGACTAGACACCTCTCAACCTTTGAGGGCCCGAGCCTAGCGCTCCGGGCCCTTTTTTTATGCCTGCGCTTCGGGCACACGCCAGGCGCGCCAGGCCTTGCGCAGCCGCATCGTCGCCTCGGCGATGGCCGACTCCGGTACAGCAGCGAACCCCAGAACCAGCCCCGCGGGCCGGTCCTCGGCGGTTTCCACGGGCCCTGTCCAGTAGCCGCTCAATGGGTTGATCTCGACGCCGGCTGCACCTGCCGACTCGATCAAGGCCTGTTCGAGCGCCGCGCTTTCGACATCGACCTTCACATGCAGGCCTGCCACGACCGCGGGCATGGTGGCCAGACCCGGGATGTCCGTTGGCCAGCCCGCCTTCAGGACGTTGCGCCGGCACAACGCGGCGCGGCGCATGCGGCGAATGTGCCGCTGGAAGTGTCCCTCGGCGATGAACCGGGCCATCACCTGCTGCGTGCCGACCTCGGAGTGGCGGACCGCCAGGGCTCGACGCTGAACGAACGGTGCGACCAGACGAGGTGGCAGGACCAGGTAGCCTAACCGCAGGGCCGGGAACGCGATCTTACCGAACGTGCCGATGTAGACGACGCGTTGCTGGCGATCCAGGGCTGCCAGGGGCGCCAGGGGCGCGCCGCTGTAGCGGTATTCGCCGTCGTAGTCGTCTTCGATCACCCATCCCCCGGTTCGCTCCGCCCAGTCCAGCAAGGCCAAGCGCCGGGGCAGACTCAGGGTGACGCCCGTCGGGTATTGATGGGCAGGTGTGACATAGACGGCTTGGCAGGGGTCGAGTGTCATCAGACGCTCTACGCACAACCCTTCTTTATCCACAGGCACACCGAGGACGTTGGCACCATTGGCGGCAAACGCCTGTACAGCGGCGCGGTAACCTGGGTTTTCCACAGCCACGGCCCCACCCTCGGGCACGAGCAACTGTGCACAAAGGTTGATGGCTTCTTGCGCGCCCTGGGTGATCAGGATTTGATCAGCCGTGCACAAGAGCCCTCTCGACCCACGCAGATAGGCGGCGATCAGCTCCCGCAATTCAGGGTCACCCGCCGGATCACCATACCCCAGCAGTGCAGGATCGGGATGACGCCAGAAGTCTGCCTGCAATGCGCTCCACACTTTGAAGGGGAAGAGGTCGAAGGCGGGAACACCCACCCGGAAGGCCCTGGGCGGCGTCCTCGGTGGCAAAGCCAGGGCTTGCGTCGACAGGCGTTTCAGAGCTTCTGTGACACCTGAATCACGGGGAGCCTCATCGGTCCCTGAAGGCTGATCTGTGGATAACCTTGGGGATATCCCTGGGGACAACCCTGTGGATAGTCCTGTGGACAGATCGCGCAGGTCGCTGACGTAGGTGCCATCCCCTACCCGGCTGACGATGAAACCTTCGGCATACAGCTGGTCATACGCGCGTGTGACGGTGTTGCGCGACACGTCGAGCGCATCGGCCAACACCCGTGAGGCCGGCAGGCGTGTGCCTGTGCCCAGGCGGCCGTCCAGCATGCGTTGACGCAGCGCCTGGTACAGCTGTCGCGCCAGGGCACGACGGCGATCGAACACGATGCCAGCCGGGTCGAATGGAAGCGAAACGGTAGGTGCAGGCACGGATTGGACCCCTCAAGTGAGCCCTCAATGGCTCTTACACGGTGCCAATAGCCTGCCTAGGATGGAGGTCTTCTTGCAAGGATGACCACCATGTACACCGCTCGCCCTCATCAGGACCATGACATCGAACACCTCCACAGCCTCATGCGCGAGACCCGGCTGGTCCTTCTGGTCACGCACGGCGAGCAAGGCCTGCTGGCGACCCACTTGCCTGTCGTCATCGATACCGATGAAGGCGGGCACGGTACGGTCTACGGTCACCTCGCACGCGCCAATCGCCAGTGGCAAGACTTCTCTGAAGGTGGCGAGGCCCTGTTGGTCTTCGCGGGCGCCAATGCCTACGTCAGCCCTACGTACTACCCGAGCAAGGCCGACAACCCACGGACCGTGCCGACCTGGAACTACCTGGCCGTGCATGCCCATGGCACGGTCGAGGCCATCCAGGATGCACCGAGCCTGCTGGCGATCGTCACCCGCCTTACCGACCTGCACGAACACGGCAAGGCCAGCCCCTGGAAGGTCAGTGATGCGCCAGAGGACTACCTCGCGGGCATGCTGCGCGCAGTCGTCGGGTTTCGCTTTTCGATAGGCCGTCTGCAGGGAACACGCAAACTCAGCCAGAACCGCTCGCCAACCGATGTCGAGGGCGTTCGCGCCAGCCTGGCAGCCAGCCCCGACCCGCAGGACAACCAACTCGCCGCAGTGATGCGCCAACCCTGAAGGAACTCACATGACCGACCTGACCCTACGCCCGGTAACCGAAGCCGACCACGCGGCCTGGCTTGCGTTATGGAACGCTTACCTGACCTTCTACGAGACGGCACTGCCCGATGACGTCAGCGCAGTCACCTGGCAACGCTTTCTCGATCCGGCCGAACCGACCCACGCGGCCTTGGCCTGGATCGAGGGCGAGGCCGTCGGTCTGGTGCAATGGATTTACCATCGCTCCAACTGGAGCATCGCCAATGCCTGCTACCTTCAGGACTTGTATGTCGCGCATACGCAGCGTGGCCTGGGCATTGGCCGTCGTCTGATCGCGCATGTCGGGGACGCGGCCCGCGCTGCCGGATGTGCCAAGGTGCACTGGCTCACCCACGAGACCAACGCCACGGCCATCGCGCTGTACCAACGTGTGGCCGAGCAACCCGGCTTCATCCAGTTCCGTCAGATGCTTTGAGCCTTGGAGATGAACATGACCCATTCGCTGGATTGGCACCCCGCTACCCGCCCACCAGCCGAGCCGCTGGAAGGTCGCTTCGTTCGTCTGGAACCGCTGGATGCGGCGGTCCACGGTGACGGCCTGTGGTCTGCGCTGCAAGGGCCTGCCTTGTGGGCCTACCTGCCCTACGGTCCGTTTGCGGACAGGGACCTCTTCGATCATTGGCTGCGCGGCAACGCCGCATGCCGCGACCCGCTGTTCTACGCCGTGGTGGAGCGCAGCACCGGCCAGGTACAAGGCCAGCTGAGCCTGATGTCCATCGTCCCGGAGCACGGCCGGATCGAGATCGGCCACGTCGCGTTCGGGGCCGCCATGCAGCGCACACCCAAAGGTACCGAGGCGATCTACCTGCTGGCCCGGCAGGCCTTCGCGCTGGGCAATCGACGACTCGAATGGAAGTGCAATGCCGATAACGATCGGTCCCGGCGTGCCGCGCAGCGGTTCGGCTTCGCCTTCGAAGGTGTGTTCCGGCAGCACATGGTGGTGAAGGGCCAGAACCGTGACACGGCCTGGTATTCAATCATCGACACGGAGTGGCCGTCCCTGGCACAGGCGTTCGAGGCGTGGTTGAGCGATGAGAACCAGGTATCGGGCGGACAGCGCCGTCGTCTCGAAGACTGTCGGGCGCAGGGGTTGGCAGGTGATGCGCAGTAGGAGAGTGGTGCAGGTTCGAGGTCGGCGGGTCAGCGTTCGACCTGTCGACGGCCTGGCGAAGCTGCCGCCGCCATCGCGGGCAAGCCCGCTCCCACAGTGACCTTGTGGACCTATGCTGCTGGCAGGCTGCACAGGACCTAATGAACCCAGGCTGCTTGCCAGGCTGCACAAAACCCTGTGAACCCAGGTTGCTTGGCAGGCTGCGCGGGTCGGTGTGGGAGCGGGCTTGCCCGCGATGGGCCGCGGAGCGGCCCTGGGTGTGCACGGGAGGTGTCAGCGCTCGATCAGCCTTCGATCTCGATCAGGATCTCACCTGGCGTGACCCGGTCGCCCTTGGCCACATGGATGGCCGTGACCTTGCCCGCGATGGCGGCCTGTACCTCGGTCTCCATCTTCATCGCCTCGGTGATCAGTACCGCCTGACCGGCCTTGACCGTGTCGCCTTCCTTGACCAACACGTCGACGATGTTGCCCGGCATGGTGGTGCTGACATGGCCCGGCCCACTGGCCTGCTTGCGCTTGCTGCTGCCGCCGCCGACGAACTCGTTGAGCGGCTCGAACACCACTTCTTCCGGCATGCCGTCGATGGACAGGTAGAAGTGACGCTTGCCTTCGGCCTTGACGCCCACCCCGGTGATGTCGACCCGGTACGTCTCGCCATGCACATCGATGACGAACTCGGTCGGCACGCCCTCGCCGCTCGGCGCCGCCACCGCACCGGCTTCAGGAATCGGCAACAGGACCTCCGGCACCAAGGTACCGGCCTCACGCTCCTCGAGGAACTTGCGGCCGATGTCCGGGAACATGGCGAAAGTCAGGACGTCTTCCTCGCAACGCGCCAGCGCACCGATGTCGTTGCGCAGCTTGGTCATCTCGGGCTTGAGCAGATCGGCCGGACGCACGTCGATCAGCTCTTCGCTGCCGATCGCCTGGCGGCGCAGCGTCTCGTTAATGGTGCCGGGCGCCTTGCCGTAGCCGCCTTGCAGGTAGAGTTTGACCTCGTTGGTGATGGTCTTGTAACGCTCACCCGCCAGCACGTTGAAGAACGCCTGCGTACCGACGATCTGTGAGGTGGGCGTGACCAGCGGCGGGAAGCCCAGGTCTTCGCGCACACGCGGGATCTCGGCCAGCACCTCGTTCATGCGGTTGAGTGCGCCCTGCTCCTTGAGCTGGTTGGCCAGGTTGGAAATCATGCCACCGGGCACCTGGTTGACCTGCACGCGCGTATCGACCGCGGTGAATTCGCTCTCGAACTGGTGGTACTTCTTGCGTACCGCGTAGAAGTACAGGCCGATCTCCTGCAGCAGCTCCAGGTCCAGACCGGTGTCGAACTCGCTGCCCTTGAGCGCCGCGACCATGGATTCGGTACCCGGATGGCTGGTGCCCCAGGCGAAACTGGAGATCGCGGTGTCGATATGGTCGGCGCCATTCTCCACGGCCTTGAGCTGGCACATGGCGGCCAGGCCGGCCGTGTCGTGGGAGTGGATGAACACCGGCAGCGACTGTTCGGCCTTCAGGGCCTTGACCAGCTCGCCCGTCGCATAGGGGGTCAGCAGGCCGGCCATGTCCTTGATGGCGATGGAGTCGCAGCCCATGGCCTCCATCTGCTTGGCCTGGGTGACGAAGGCCTCGATGGTGTGCACCGGGCTGGTGGTGTAGGCGATAGTGCCCTGGGCATGCTTGCCGGAGGCTTTCACCGCCTCGATCGCCACACGCAGGTTACGCACGTCGTTCATCGCGTCGAAAATGCGGAAGACATCGATGCCGTTGACCGCAGCCTTGGCCACGAACGCCTTGACCACGTCGTCGCTGTAGTGGCGGTAGCCGAGCAGGTTCTGGCCGCGCAGGAGCATCTGCAGGCGGGTGTTGGGCAAGGCGGCGCGCAGCTTGCGCAGGCGTTCCCACGGGTCTTCCTTGAGGAAGCGTACACAGGCGTCGAAGGTCGCACCGCCCCAGACTTCCAGCGACCAGTAGCCGACCTTGTCGAGCTTTTCGCAGATCGGCAGCATGTCCTCGGTGCGCATGCGCGTGGCGAGCAGGGACTGGTGGGCATCGCGCAGGATGGTATCGGTGACGTGGATTTTCTTGGACATTCTTATCTCCTTTAAGCGGCGAGCGTCTCGCAGCAGGCGGCCAGTGCGCGCGGTTCGGCGTCTACTTGCAGCGTGCAGCCAGAGGCTTGCCACTCGACGTTCATAGGCCGGCGTGGGCGGCGATGGCGGCAGCGATGGCCAGGGCCAGTTCTTCGGGTTTGCGCTTGGTCGAATAGTGGGTCAGTTCCGGGTGGCATTCGACGAAGCTGGTGTTGAATTCACCGCTTCGGAACTCCGGATTGCGCAGGATTTCCTGGTAGTACGCCGCGGTCGTCTTGACCCCTTGCACACGCATGTCGTCCAGGGCGCGCAGACCGCGGTCCATCGCCTCTTCCCAGGTCAGCGCCCAGACCACCAGCTTCAGGCACATGGAATCGTAGAACGGCGGGATGGTGTAGCCGGTGTAGATCGCCGTGTCGGTGCGCACACCAGGACCGCCAGGTGCGTAGTAGCGGGTGATCTTGCCGAAGCTGGGCAGGAAGTTGTTCTTCGGGTCCTCGGCGTTGATCCGGAACTGCAGGGCATAACCGCGGTGCTGGATATCGCTCTGCTTGACCGACAGAGGCAGGCCCGAGGCGATCCGGATCTGCTCGCGCACGATGTCGATCCCGGTGATTTCCTCGGTGATGGTGTGCTCGACCTGCACCCGGGTGTTCATTTCCATGAAGTACACCTCGCCCTCGGCGAGCAGGAACTCCACGGTACCGGCGTTCTCGTAGTTCACCGCCTTGGCCGCACGCACCGCCAGGTCGCCGATGTAGGCACGCTGCTCGGGGGTGAGCTGAGGGCTCGGCGCGATTTCGATGAGCTTCTGGTTGCGCCGCTGGATCGAGCAGTCGCGCTCGAACAGGTGCACCACGTTGCCCTGGCTGTCGCCGAGGATCTGCGCCTCGATGTGCTTGGGATTGACGATGCACTTCTCCAGGAACACCTCGGCCGAGCCGAAGGCCTTGGTGGCCTCGGAGATGACGCGCGGGAAGGCCTGCTCCAGCTCTTCACGGCTGTTGCAGCGGCGAATGCCGCGGCCACCGCCACCCGAGGTGGCCTTGAGCATCACCGGGTAACCGATACGCTCACCTTCGGCAAGCGCCTCCTGGATGTCGGCGACGTTGCCCTCGGTGCCTGGCGTCACGGGTACGCCCGCCTGGATCATGGCACGACGCGCTTCGGTCTTGTCGCCCATGCGGCGAATGACCTCGGCCGCCGGGCCGATGAACTTGACCCCACGCTCGGCGCAGATCTCCGCCAGCTCGGCGTTTTCCGACAGGAATCCATAGCCTGGGTGAAGCGCGTCGCAGCCAGTCTCGACGGCGAGGTTCACCAGCTTGCGTGGATTCAGGTAACCGGCCAGTGGCTCGGCACCAATGCTGTAGGCCTCGTCCGCACGCTTGACGTGCAGCGCATGGCGGTCCGCGTCGGAGTAGATGGCCACCGAACGGATACCCATTTCGGCGCAGGCGCGCACGATCCGAACTGCAATTTCACCCCGGTTGGCGATCAGGATTTTTTTTATCACTAGAGTCTTCCCAAAGCCGATGAAACAAAACGACCCGGCCATGCCGGTCCTTGCGTGACCCTATGCTGTCGATCAGTCGCTAGACGCACCCTAGCCGGGCTGATGAATAAACAAAAATCAATATTTGTTAGGTGCAGCATAAGCAAAAACTTATACTGCAAGACCCTGATTCGGCCGGAGTGTTTGAGCGGTGCGTAAGTCATTGATGCGCATGACATTGCGTCAGTTGCAGATCTTCAACGAGGTGTGCGACCTGCGCTCCTACAGCCGAGCGGCGGTGGAAATGTCTTTGACACAACCGGCGGTCAGCCTGCAGATCCGGCAGCTGGAAGAGCTGGTCGGGCAGCCCCTGTTCGAATACGTCGGCAAGAAACTCTACCTGACCGATGCCGCCGAAGCCCTGCAACGGGCCAGCCGGGACATCTTCGGTCGCCTGGAGAACCTGGACATGCAACTGTCCGACATGCAGGGCTCCCTGCAAGGGCAGTTGAAGCTGGCAGTGGAATCGAGCGCCAAGTACTTCGTACCGCACCTGTTCGCGGCCTTCCGGCAACGGCATCCCGACGTGAACCTGACGTTGACCGTGGTCAATCGCGCCCAGGTGATCCGTCGCCTGTCGGACAACCGCGACGACCTGGTGATCATGTCCATGGTGCCTCAGGATCTGGACCTCGACTTCCTGCCGTTCCTGAACAACCCGCTGGTGGCCGTCGCACCCCCTGAGCACCCACTGAGCCAGCACGAGCGCCTGCGCTTGCAGGACCTGGAGGCGCACACCTTGCTCCTGCGCGAGCAAGGCTCGGGAACACGGCTGGCCTTCGAGGAGTACTTCAAGGAAAAACGCGTGCATTTCGGCCAGACCCTGGAGGTCGCCTCTGCCGATGCTCAGCGTGAATGTGCCATCGCCGGCCTGGGTATCGCATTGCTGACCCGCCATGCCGTCAACCTGGAGCTGGCCACTGGCGTACTGCGCGAGCTGCCGATCGATGAGCTTCCTCTGCAACGCAGCTGGTGCCTGGTCCATTCCAAGGCCAAGCGGCAATCACCGGTGGCCTTGGCGTTCCAGGCGTTCGTGCGCGGCGAGCGCACGTGCATCAATGGGATCGCGCAACGCTTTTCGGGAGCGGCTCGGCAGTGACCTGCCACAGGTTGATCTCGCAGGCGTCCGGGTAGTCGGCAATGGCCCGTAACAGCTGCCGTTGTTCGCAGTAGCTTTCGATCGCCCGGCGATACGCCATGCGCCGCTGGTCCTGTTCCTGCTGCTTGCGTGCCCTTGCGTTGGGCTTGAATGCACCATCGACGTCACGGTTCATCGGCCTGTCTCCCTGATCGAGTGCGGGAGTATCAGGGTGAGGCCACCGTTTGACCGTTGCGTGCACGAACGATGACGACCCTGTGACAGGTGATCGGCGGTCGTATCAGTCTTCCGAGGCTTTGACCGACTTGGGTGAGAGACGCAGGCTGCGCAAGCTGCGCTTGACGCTCTTGAGGTGGTTGACCAGGTTCGGCCCACGCGCCATGGCAACGCCCATGGCCAGTACGTCGATCACCACCAGGTGGGCGATTCTCGAAGTCAGGGGGGTGTAGATCTCGGTGTCTTCGTGCACGTCGATGGCCAGGTTGACCGTCGACAGGTCGGCCAGAGGCGTCTGGCTCGGGCACAAAGTGATCAGACTGGCGCCCGTTTCACGCACCAGGTTGGCGGTGATGAGCAGGTCCTTGGAGCGGCCCGACTGGGAAATGCAGACAGCCACGTCGCCCGGCTTGAGGGTGACGGCCGACATCGCCTGCATGTGCGGGTCGGAGTAGGCGGCGGCGCTGAGCAGCAGGCGAAAGAACTTGTGCTGCGCGTCGGCGGCCACTGCGCCGGAGGCCCCGAAACCGTAGAACTCCACCCGCTGCGCCTGGGCCATGGCCTGCACGGCCCGCTCCAAGGCCTCGGAATCCAGATGTTCGCGCACTTCCATGAGCGTGTGCAGGGTGGTGTCGAAGATCTTCAGGCTGTAGTCGGCGACAGAGTCGTCTTCATGGATGGCGAACTGGCCGAAGCTGGCACCGGCCGCCAGGCTCTGGGCCAGCTTGAGCTTGAGGTCCTGGAAGCCCGAACAACCGATCGCACGGCAGAAACGGACGATGGTCGGCTCGCTGATGCCCACGTTGTGCGCCAGATCGGCCATCGAGCTGTGCATGACCGCCGCGGGGTCCAGCAGAACGTGATCGGCGACCTTGAGCTCCGATTTGCGAAGCAGGTGGCGAGATTGGGCGATGTGTTGCAACAAATTCACAGGAAAGGACTCGGTGATGATCGGCAGGCCGGGCTGTAGCTTTCTTGTAGTTATACTACATACACGCTGAACCGCCCAGTCCGAGCCGCCTGCCATCGCCTGAGTCTTCGACCGCGACGCCCTCGCAGGCTGGGCAGCTACCGGCCTGCCGGCCTCGACAAGGCACTCGCCGGCGAGGTTGAAAGGGTTCCTGCTGCCTGACGTCGAGCGCTCGCACGAGGATGAGCAAGCAGCCGTTTCGCTGCTTATCCTACAGGAGACACCCTATGATTATGCCCAACCCGAACTTCATCGCCTTCAACCATGTCGGTGAAGACTACGGATTCTTCACCGTAATAGGCCGAATCACCTTGCCACGCCCTCACACCAGGGCCGTTCTGTCCAGGCCAAGCGTTCCTCCCTGCGACGGCGGCGACAGGGAAGTGCTGGAACTGACGTTCGAAGATACGGGCAGCACCCATGAGGAGACTGCCGAAAGGTTCGTGTATTTCTCGGAACCTGGCATCAGTCACAAGACGAGGGTGGAAATCAGGTGTGAAACAGGCGACCAATGGGCGCCTATTTTTGATCGCTTCGTCTGAGCCGACCAATGGGTCTCGGCACCCGCGATTATTTGCGCGCGGCGTTTGCTCTGGCCTGAGCTGCCCACCTAGAATGGCCGGATGCATACCGATGACCTCTCTCTTCTGCTCAATTCCCTAAACGATGCCCAGCGCCAGGCCGTCGCGGCGCCGGTCGGCCGCCAGCTGGTGCTGGCGGGTGCCGGCTCCGGCAAGACCCGCGTGCTGGTGCATCGCATTGCCTGGTTGATCCAGGTCGAACACGCTTCGCCGCACTCGATCCTGTCGGTGACCTTCACCAACAAGGCGGCGGCCGAGATGCGCCACCGGATCGAACAGCTGCTGGGCATCAACCCGGCCGGCATGTGGGTCGGCACCTTCCACGGTCTGGCGCATCGCCTGCTGCGGGCGCACTGGCAGGAAGCCGGGCTGGTCCAGAACTTCCAGATCCTCGATGGCGACGACCAGCAACGCCTGGTCAAGCGGGTCATCCGCGAGCTGGGGTTGGACGAGCAGCGCTGGCCTGCGCGGCAGGCGCAATGGTTCATCAACGGCCAGAAGGACGAGGGCCTGCGCCCCCAGCACATCCAGCCCGGCGGCGACCTGTTCCTGGGCACCATGCGCGGGATCTACGAAGCCTACGAGGCGGCCTGCGCCCGTGCTGGCGTCATCGACTTCTCCGAACTGCTGCTGCGCGCACTGGACCTGTGGCGCGACAAGCCCAGCCTGCTCGAGCACTACCAGCGGCGCTTCCGCCACGTGCTGGTGGACGAGTTCCAGGACACCAACGCCGTGCAGTACGCCTGGTTGCGTCTGTTGGCAGCCGGGGGCGAGAGCCTGATGGCGGTGGGCGACGACGACCAGTCGATCTACGGCTGGCGCGGGGCGAAGATCGAGAACATCCATCAGTACACCGCCGACTTCCCGGACGCCGAGCTGATCCGTCTGGAGCAGAACTACCGCTCCACGGCAGGCATCCTCAAGGCCGCCAACGCCTTGATCGCCAACAACAGCGGACGGCTGGGCAAGGAGCTATGGACCGATGTCGGCGACGGCGAACCCCTGAGCCTGTATGCCGCCTACAACGAGCACGACGAAGCGCGCTACGTGGTCGAGACCATCGAAGGCATCCTCAAGCAGGGCACGCCGCGTCACCAGGTGGCCATTCTCTACCGCTCCAACGCCCAGTCGCGGGTGCTCGAGGAGGCGCTGCTGCGCGAGCGCATTCCCTACCGCATCTATGGCGGCCAGCGCTTCTTCGAACGGGCGGAAATCAAGAACGCCATGGCCTACCTGCGCCTGATCGAGAGCCGTGGCAACGATGCGGCGCTGGAGCGGGTGATCAACGTGCCGCCACGCGGTATCGGTGAAAAGACCGTCGAGGCCATCCGTGAACATGCCCGCCATGCCCAGGTGTCCATGTGGCAGGCCATGTGCCAGCTGCTCGAGCACAAGGCGCTCAAGGGGCGCGCGGCCAGTGCGCTGGGTGCGTTCATCGAGCTGATGGACCAGTTGACGGTCAAGGTCAACGACATGCCCCTGCACACGATGACCCAGACCGTCATCGAGCAGTCCGGCCTGATCCCCTATCACCAGGAAGAAAAGGGCGAGAAGGGCCAGGCACGGGTGGAGAACCTCGAGGAACTGGTCAGCGCAGCGCGCAACTTCGAGTCCAGCGAGGACGATGGCGAATTGTCGATCCTCTCGGCGTTCCTCGGCCATGCGTCGCTGGAGGCCGGGGATACCCAGGCCGATGAGCATGAGGACAGCATCCAGCTGATGACCCTGCACAGCGCCAAGGGCCTGGAATTCCCCTACGTATTCCTGGTCGGTCTGGAAGAGGGTCTGTTCCCGCACAAGATGAGCCTCGAAGAGCCGGGCCGTCTCGAAGAAGAGCGGCGGCTGGCCTACGTCGGCATCACCCGTGCGATGCGTCAACTGGTCATGACCTATGCCGAGACGCGCCGCCTGTACGGCAGCGAGACCTACAACAAGGTCTCGCGTTTCGTGCGTGAAATTCCGGCAGGGCTGGTGCAGGAAGTCCGGTTGTCGAACTCCGTCAGCCGACCGTTCGGCGGCACCCAGACCCAGTCGGGCAGCCTGTTCGCCAATGCCAACATCCCGCAGACCGCGTTCAACCTGGGTCAGCGTGTCCAGCATTCGGTGTTCGGCGAAGGCACGATCCTCAATTTCGAGGGCTCCGGGCCGCAGGCGCGGGTGCAGGTGAATTTCGCCGAGGGCAGCAAGTGGCTCATGCTGGGTTACGCCAAGCTCGAAGCCATCTGAATTTTCCTACCGCCTTTGCGATCTTTTCATGGTCGCACTTCAGAAGAGGCCGCTAGCGCAGCGGCCTCTTCCGCCTACCCAAGCAAAAGCTCGAAACATTATGGGGCTGGTCAGGTGCGCGCCAACCTGTGCACCATGACGCGCGTGCAATCCATCAAACGGGAAATCCCACTTATGCAACGTTTTCTTAGCATCTTCCTGGCGTTGTGCGTCGGTTTGACGCTGAGCCTGGACGCCAACGCCAAGCGATTCGGCGGCGGCAAGAGCTCCGGCGCCGCGCCCATCCACCAGACCCGCCAGGCCGCGCCTACCACGCCGGCCGCAGCACCGACCGCACCTGGCCGTGCGCCTGCCGCCGCCAGTGGCGCTTCGCGCTGGCTGGGCCCTCTGGCAGGTCTCGCGGCCGGTGGTCTGCTGGCCTCGATGTTCATGGGCGACGGTTTCCAGGGCATGCAGATCCTGGACTTCCTGATCATCGCGCTGGTGGCCTTCCTGATCTTCCGCTTCATCGCCGCCCGTCGTCGCCAGCAGCAGCCCCAGGTGGCCGGTGCTGCCGGTCAGGCGCCGTTCCAGCGTGAAGCCCACGGCCAACAGGCCCCGCAGGCCTCGGTCTTCGGCGGTTCGGCAGCTTCGGCGGCTGCAGCGCCGGTCATCAAGGCCCCGTCCTGGTTCAACGAGCAGAGCTTCCTGTCCGCCGCCCGTACGCACTTCCAGTCGCTGCAACAGCACTGGGATGCCAACGAGATGGACAAGATCGCCGAGTTCGTCACGCCACAGATGCTGACCTTCCTCAAGCGCGAGCGCGCTGACTTGGGCGACGGCTTCCAGTCCACCTACATCGACAACCTCGAGGTGCAACTCGACGGTATCGACGAGCGGACCGACAAGACCGATGCCACCCTGACCTTCCGCGGCGTCTCCAAGACCTCGCGTTTCGACCAGGGCGAAGCCTTCAGCGAAAGCTGGCACATGGAGCGTGCCCACGGCGACAACCAGCCTTGGCTGCTGGCCGGTATCCGCCAGAACGCCTGATCATGATCGGGTGACCAAAAACCCCGGGGCCTTCCCCGGGGTTTTTGTTTTTGGCACAGTGGCCGACTAGGGTATAACGCGCAGCGTTGTCATCAAGTTCAGAGGATATGAACCGTGGAAGAAGTGATCGAGCAACTCCGTGAAGCCAACGAGCCGGTGCCCGTGCCGCTGGAGCTTCCGGACGAGGACCTGTTGGTCGAGATCGAAGAGCAGCTGTTCATCAACATTCCGTTCGTGTTCAAGGAATTCTTGCTGAACGTCAGTGATGTCGTCTACGGCAGCCTGGAGCCGGTCACCGTGACCGACCCGCAGTCCCACACCTACCTGCCGGACGTGGCCTCCAATGCCTGGGACGCCGGTGTACCACGCGACCTGATCCCGCTGTGCGAGGACGGGGACGACTACTACTGCGTCGAAGAAGATGGCACCGTGGTGCTGTGGTCGGGCGAGGAAGAGCTCGTCACCGAAGAGAGCTGGGAGTCGGTCTGGCACTGGGCGCGGGACGTCTGGCTGGAAAGCTGAGCACGTCTTCGCATCGTCCGATCGATCAAGCCGATCCTCCCACTAGGGTCGCACGTCATGAACGGGCGACCCTTTTTTCAGGGTCAGTGGTCGCGGTTGTTCTCGAGGGTTTCCAGCAGGGCCACCTGCATCCGCGTATGCACGCGGATGAACCAGCGCCAAAGCAACGCCACCACGCCCGCCGCCACCACGGCGATGACCAGCAGCAGTTCACTGGTGGGCAGGATGCTGGCCGACAGGGCCGACAGCAGCACGAAGATCACCAGCAGCGACAGCAGCGGGATGACTTCGGCCACCACGCGCCGTACCCGGTGCGTGTGACGTCCGGCCATCTCGGGCTTCACGCTCATCTCCGCCAGCAGCATCGACAGGGCCTTGAGCTTGCGGTACGCGGCGATCAGGAACGGCAGCGATACCAGCAGCGCCAGCCCCCAGATCAAGGCCTTCTGCTGGCCGACGTCGTCGATCCACTGGCTCAGGTAGACACCCAGCCGTTCGGCGAAGTAGGCGCTGCTGAAGAAGATGGCGATGACCAGCGCCAGGTTGACGCCGACCTGCAGCAGGATGCGTCGAATCATGGCGGCCAGCATGGCGCTCTCGCCTTGAGGCTGAATGCTGCGCAGCCATTCGCCATACAGGGACAGCACCCGTGACAGGCGCTCGGGCATGACCCGTCCCAGCTTGATCGACAACGGGTCCGCTGCGCGAATCAGGTACGGCGTCAGCAAGGTGGTGATCGCCGAGACGGCAACTGCGACCGGGTAGAGGAAATCGCTGGTGACCTGCAGGGTCATCCCCAGCGCGGCGATGATGAACGAGAACTCGCCGATCTGGGACAGGCCCATGCCCACGCGCAGGGACGTGCGCCCGTCGTTGCCGGCGATGAAGGCGCCCATGCCGCAGGACAGCATCTTGCCCAGCACCACCGCCAGGGTGATCACCACGATCGGCCAGGCGTACTCGACCAGCACCTGTGGATCGATCATCAGGCCGATCGCCACGAAGAAGATCGCGCTGAACAGATCGCGTACCGGTTCGATCAAGGTCTCGATCTTCAGCAACTGACGCGACTCGGCCATGATCGCGCCGATCAGGAAGGCGCCCAGCACCATGCTGTATTCGAGCTTGACCACCAGCAGACAGAACCCGAAACACAGCCCCAGCACCGTGATCAGCAGCATCTCGTTGCTTTCGAACTTGGCCACGTAGGCCAGCAGCCTGGGCACGACCAGGATCCCGACCACCAGCGCCACGATCATGAACAGCGACAGCTTGCCCACCGTGGAGAACACCTCGCCGGAGCTGACGCTGCCACTGACGGCGATCCCGGACAGCAGGGCGATGATGCCGATGCCGAGGATGTCTTCGACGATCAGCACCCCGAAGATCAGCTGGGCGAAACGCTCGTTCTTCATCTTCAGGTCGTTCAACGCCTTGACGATGATGGTGGTCGACGAGATCGCCAGGATCGCACCCAGGAACAGCGAATCCATGGTGCTCCAGCCGAACCAGCGACCGATCTCGAACCCGATCCAGATCATCAGGATGATCTCGAGGAAGGCCGCGATGAACGCCGTGGCCCCGACCTTGAACAGCTTCCTGAGGCTGAACTCCAGACCAAGGCAGAACATCAGGAAGATCACCCCCAGTTCGGCCAGGATCTTGATGGTGTCTTCGTCATGGATGAGGCCGAAGGGCGGTGTGTGCGGCCCGATGATGAAGCCCGCGACGATGTAGCCGAGCACCACCGGTTGCTTGAGACGGTGGAAGATGATGGTGACCATGCCTGCCACCAGCATGATCACGGCCAGGTCCTGGATGAAGCCGATGGCGTGCATGGCGGTTGCTACTCCTTGTCATCGATGCACGGGCTCGGGCGTCCGATGACCCGAATGGGGGGACGAACCGCAAGTGCGTACTGTTCTGGGTGAAAGATTGCTCACCTTGCATGAGCATGCTCAGGGTAACATCGCCTCCTGCTGCACATGGCGAGTGCAATATGCGGAAACAGTTGGACACATTCACCCCGGCTTGCCGGGTGGACCCGTCCGTTCCTGTCAGCCCTTGCCACGCTACCGTATGCCATCGCTTCAGGGGCGACCCATTCGCCCCGCTCTACCGCAACCGAACCGTGAGCCTGATTATGGAACCTGGAAACGCCCAACTCTCGATGACCGTGCTCATGACGCCGGACATGGCCAACTTCTCCGGCAACGTACACGGCGGCACATTGCTCAAGTACCTGGATGAAGTGGCCTATGCCTGTGCCAGCCGTTATGCCGGGACCTACGTGGTGACCCTGTCGGTGGATCAGGTGATCTTCCGCGAGCCGGTGCATGTCGGCGAACTGGTGACCTTCCTGGCGTCGGTGAACTACACCGGCACCACCTCGATGGAGGTGGGCATCAAGGTCGTGACCGAGAACATTCGGCAACGCTCCGTGCGGCATTCCAACAGCTGCTTCTTCACCATGGTGGCGGTGGACGACAATCGACGCCCTGTCCGCGTGCCACCCCGCCTGCCCCAGAGCAGCGAAGAAAAACGCCGTTTCGTGCAAGGCCAGCAGCGTCGGCAGATTCGCCAGGAACTGCAAGAGCGTTACCAGAACCTCAGGACCGACGACGCCGAAGCCTGAGTCGACGCCCTGACAGGCCTGGGGATAAGTCGCCACGACACAGTGGCGGCGATCCGTCCGTTGCCTGTACGACGCCTTCCCGGTCCGGTTAAGCTGACCGCACTTTCTTGGAGCCTGTGCAGATGTTGACGCTGGAAAACCTCTTCGGCCTGATGGTGTTGCTGACCTTGGGGTCATGGTTGTGGCATAACCACGGCCTGCGTGAACGCGCCCTGGAGCGAGTGAAGCAGCACTGCGCAAAGCTCGACCTGGAGCTGCTGGACGACAACGTGGCGCTGCGACGGATCGGTTTCATACCCGATGCACGCGGTCGGCGGCGCTTGGGCCGCGTGTACGACTTCGAATTCACCGTCACCGGCGAACAGCGACACCCAGGCACGGCCACGCAATTCGGTGCCCATGCCATCCACATCGAATTGGCACCCTACCCCTTCAAGGCCGACACTGCAGCGCCTGTGGATAACGTCATCGAGATGCAGCAATGGCGGCGTACGCACGACCGCTGGAACCCATGATTAGTTATCCACAAGGCACTGCGAGAATAGATGTTCCAGTTTTTCGCTGGCATGGGCCTGTGGAAAAATCAGCTCTATCCGCGAGTCCTTCCGCCATTCGCTGGCCTGCCAGAACGTGGGTTCGTTTTCCACGCCGTTGAACGCTACCCAGCCCTCCTCGCTGTGGATAACTGCCTTGGCGCGCGTCGTCGCCAGTGAAGCCAATACCTCTCTCACCCGGTCCAGCGAAAAGCGCTGGCCTGGATGCCATCGTCCGCCCCAACTCCAGGCCGCCCCGTCTTCGTGTACCGCGATGAGAGGCCGCGCCCTGTCGATCCAGACCGCCTGAAGGACGCTCTCGTCCAGGCGGGCCGGGGGTAAATCTACATATAATGAATTACTTATAGCTGATTCAGAGGTGGGAATATCCGTTAGATCGACACGCCCGTGGTCGGTCCAAAGCGTCGGTTTTGCTGGTAATTGCTGAGTTATCAACAGCCTCTCAGTATTGTCCACAAGCTCGGATTTGTTGAGGATGAGCTGCGCCGACTGATGAAGCGCCTCTTGCTGGGGCTGTGACAATACGACTCCTTTAGCCAGGGCGCTGGCATCCAGAACGGTCACCAAGGGTTGTACCGACAGCACCCCTGCCCAAGGCTGCTTTCCCAGTTGCATGGCCAATTCGAGGGGATGGCCCAGCCCTGAAGGCTCGATGAATACGCGATGGGGCCGCTGTGCGCGCAACAACCTGCCGAGCGCCACCTGGAAAGGCACGCCGTTGACGCAGCACAGACAGCCGCCCGCCACTTCACTGATGGCGATGTCCGGGTCGCGGGCATCCAGCAGCGCCGCATCCAGGCCGATCTGCCCGAACTCGTTGACCAGCACGGCCCAGCGTTCGTTGTCAGGACGCTGTGACAGCAGATGCCTGATCAGGCTGGTCTTGCCGGCGCCCAAGGGTCCGGCGATGAGGTGGGTCGGTATGTCGCGCAGCATGAAGGGGCTTCTAGGTCTGTCCGAAGGAAGACCATTACTAATCAACCTCACTGCAACCAGTCAATGCTCAACAGCAGACGCCCAGACTCCCGGGTAGCGCTGGGCGAGCGGTGCACCAGGCCACGCCCTTCATTGCCTGACCAGTTCTCCCCCTTGAGCAAGGCCACATCGCCTTCGGCCAGCCGATGACAGCGATCGGGAATGTCCGCATCGGCAGGATCGCTCAGCCACTCACTGCCGGTCCCCGCGTAGGTGGTCAACAGGCGTAGCGCCACCTGGTCGACGTGAAACCGCGGGCACATGGCACCCTGCAATACCCGCAAACGCAGCCCGAGTCGCCGCGCTCCCACCAGGCAGGTAAAGGCCTCCACCAACCAGGTCACGTCAGCCACGAACGCCTCATAACCCTGCAAGTCCTGGGTACCGGTCAACAGGTCATTCAGGACCACGGGCGTGTCCTCACGCACCTCCACCACACGCTCATCGGACAGGCGCTGCCCGAGGCTCAGCACGAGTGCGGAAAAATCCGCGATGTGGGACGGCAGGCTGCGCTGCCAGACTGCCAGATTGACGTCGTGCTCGAGAATGGATGACAGGACGTTGGGAGAGGCCTCCATGACCTGATGCGGGGGTGGTCGTGTCGAGGCCGACTCGAGCGCGATTGGAGGGTGCAGGGGGAAAAGACGACTGGCCATGTCTACTCCTTCACGGGTGGCGAGATTAATACGTTATAGTATAACTAAACCACCGTCGTCGGTTTTCTTTCTATCCTCCTTCCCTTGGAGTGCCGATGACACGTTCGTACGGAAATCCTCCATGACTGATCTACACCTGCCCGATGTCGCTCACCACACCAGCGCCCACGCCATTGCCCTGACCTGGGTCGGCATGCAAGGGATCGCGCTGCCCATCCAGATCATGGGGCAGCGGATAGCCGCTCGTGCCGATGCCGGGGTCAATCTGGATGCGCTCGATGCCAAAGGTATTCACATGTCACGGCTTTATCTGATGCTGGCCACTTTGGAAGACCACGATCTCGATCCAGCAGCCTTGGAGCAATTGCTGCGCCGGTTTCTTGCCACGCACCATGACCTGTCCACAGCCGCTACCGTACAGCTGCGGTTCGATTGCTTGCTGAAGCGATCGGCCCTGATCAGCGAGACCTCCGGCTGGAAGTCGTATCCTGTCACGGTCGATGCTCGCCTTGAAGACGATATGTTCCACGTGGAACTCTTCATCGACGTGCCTTACTCCTCCACATGCCCCTGCTCGGCCGCCTTGGCGAGGCAGCTCATCCAGCAACAGTTTGCTACCGACTTTCCTTCGGCGCAGGTCGAGCGCACGCAGGTCATCGATTGGTTGGGCACCAGCCAGGGTATCGTGGCGACTCCACATAGCCAGCGCAGCGTGGCACGCATAGGGGTTCGTCTCGAAGGGCTCGACCGTCTGCCTATCGTGGAATTGATCGATGGGGTGGAGCACGCCCTGGGCACTGCCGTGCAGACGGCCGTCAAGCGTGTGGACGAGCAGGCCTTCGCCTTGGCCAACGGGCAGAACCTGATGTTCTGCGAAGACGCTGCCAGACGTGTGCATGGGGCACTGCTCACGGCCGTGGGCGTCGCGGGGTTCGAAGTCCGGGTCGAGCATGCAGAGAGCCTGCATGCCCATGATGCGGTGGCCGTCAGCCGTTGGCGATGGTAACGGTCACTGACGTGGACGAACCGAGCCGCAGTCGCTACCCAGCCACACGGCGCGGGTATCCATGCTGCCACGCTGCTGCACGCCCGACGCATTGAAGGTGCCATTGACCTTGGTCACGAATTCACGATCGCTCAAGAACGTCGCTTGACCGGCGCCCTGGGCCTTCGGGCAGCTGAATTCGAATTTCCAGACGTTGCCCGTGCGGTCGGTGATGCGCTGCGTGCAGCCCGACTTGGGGTCTTGCAGGGGAATGTCGTTGGTATTGACCTGCTCGGGCGTCAGGCAGGACCGTACGCCCTTGCCTCCCAGGGTGACACCCTGCTTGGTCAACATCCCTTCCATCATGGCGCGCTGTTCAGGTGGCAGGTTCTTCAACTGACCTAACATGAAGTCCATGTCAGGCAGCTGCTTGCCATCGACCTGCATGTTGCTGGTGGTCAGTTCCCACAGTCCAGGCTGAAGCATCTGGGCATTGGCCAGGGAACCGACCAGCGCCAACGATAATGCACACCACACACGCTTTTTCATCATGGAACTCCGCCTGGGCCGGATATCGGCCGAATCGAGGATTGGACGTCGTTTAACGCATCAGGTTGCACCAAGCGACGGCCGCAAGGTCTGTTAGCCGACGAACATGCACAGCGCAGGATAGGTATGGATTATCAGAGCCCGCACTTTTTCGGATACGTGATCGGTTTCGTTCACCTGATGGGCATCGTGGCAGCGGTGCATGCCATGTTCACCGTGCGCACGGCACAGGGTGCGATCGCTTGGGCGATGTCGCTGTTCTTCATCCCTTACCTGACCCTGATCCCCTACCTGGTCTTCGGCTCACGCTCCTTCTACGCCTATATTCTGGCCAGGCGCAAGGCCAACCAGGAAATGCACGTGGCGATGGCCGGCTTGAACTGGCGCGCCTGGGTTGAGCAGGCCTTGAAGGCCAGGCAATCGGCACCGACCCTGGCCTTGAGGGCGATGTCGGCGCTAGGGCGCATGCCGTGGCTGCCGCACAACCACGTGAAACTGCTGGTGAACGGACGCGCCACCTTCGATGCGATCTTCGAGGCCATCGAGCAGGCCACTGAGGTGGTGCTGGTCCAGTTCTTCATCATTCACGACGATGAACTGGGCCAGGCCTTGCAGCAGCTCTTGGTTCGCAAGGCCCAGGCCGGTGTCCAGGTATTCGTGCTGTACGACGGTGTCGGCAGCCATGCCTTGCCCAGGCGTTACGTGCAGACACTGCGCGAGGCCGGCGTACAGGTCCAGGCCTTCACCACGCGCCGTGGCTGGTTCAACCGGTTCCAGGTCAATTTCCGCAACCACCGCAAGATCGTGGTGGTCGATGGGCTGACCGGCTTCGTCGGCGGCCATAACGTCGGTGATGAATACCTGGGCCACCATCGCCCGCTCTCGCCCTGGCGGGACACGCACATTCAGGTAAGCGGCCCGGTGCTGGCGTGTCTCCAGGAATCCTTCGCCGAAGACTGGTACTGGGCCACGCGCGCGCTGCCACCCCTGCTCCTACCAGACACCTATGCGGAAGATGGGATGCTGTGCCAGGTCCTGGTGACCGGGCCGGCCGATCCTCAGGAGACCTGTTCGCTGTTCTTCCTCGAGGCCATCCATTCGGCCCGTGAACGCGTGTGGATCACCAGCCCTTACTTCATCCCGGACGAAGCCGTCTCGGCTGCCTTGCGCCTGGCCGTCCTGCGCGGCGTCGACGTGCGGCTGTTGATCCCCTCGCGTCCCGATCACCGGGTGGTCTATGCGGCTTCGAGCCTGTTCGCCTTCGAAGCCGTACGCGCGGGCGTCAAGGTCTACCGCTACCAACCCGGTTTCCTGCACCAGAAAGTCGTGCTGGTGGACGACGAATTCAGCGCCATCGGCAGTGCCAACCTGGACAACCGTTCGTTCCGCCTCAACTTCGAGATCATGCTGCTGACCGTCGACACACCTTTCGCCGCGCAGGTGGAAGGCATGCTCACGGCAGACTTCGCTCAGGCCCGACAGATCACCCTCAACGACAGCCGCAACACGCACCGCCTCCAACACCTGGGGATGCGTATCGCCCGCCTGATCTCGCCGATTCTGTGACGCCTAGCGGTACAGGTCCTCGCGCGTCCAGGGCAGGTCATGATGCCCATCGGCATAGGGCTTGACCGCGAGGATCTGGTGCAGGTCGATCCACCCCCTGGCGAACGCATAGGCGCAGCCCGCCAGGTACAGACGCCAGATCCGCAAGGTCTTCTCCGGCACCTCGACCGCTGCGCGGTGCAATTGATGCTCCAGGCGCTCGCTCCAGTGACCCAGCGTCTTGGCATAGTGCAGGCGCAGGCTCTCGACGTCCGCCACCTCCAGGCCAGCCTGGCAGATGCTCGCGCACATCATCGACAGGTGCGGCAGTTCGCCATGGGGGAACACATACTGATCGATGAACGCCCCCGCCCCGCGTCCGACCGGACGGCCATCGATGTGCTTGGCAGTGATACCGTGGTTCATCACCAGCCCGCCTTCGCGCAGCGCACCGAACAGGATCCGGCAGTACAACGGCAGGTTGGCATGCCCGACATGCTCGAACATGCCGACACTCACCACCTTGTCGAAACGGCCATCCTGCGGAAGGTCGCGATAATCCATCTTCTTCAGCTCGACGCGATCGTCGAGCCCTTCGTCCCTGACACGTTGCTGGGCAAGCGCAAGCTGCTGCTCGCTGAGGGTGATCCCCATCACCTGGGCGCCGTACTCACGCGCCGCGAAACGCGCCAGCCCTCCCCAGCCGCAACCGACATCCAGCAGGTAATCCCCGGCTTGCAGCCGTAACTTGCGGCAGAGGTGGTCGAACTTGTCCTGTTGCGCCGTCTCCAGCATGGTGTCGGGCGTCTTGAAATAGGCGCAGGAGTACGCCATGTCCGGGTCCAGCCACAGTTGGTAGAACGCATTGGACACGTCGTAGTGGTAGGCGATGGCCTGGGCATCGGTGTCCTTGTCGTGCGCCATGCGGGTGGGCAGTGCGTCTTCTTCCTGCAGCAACGCGGTGCCCAGCTCGTCACAGATGCGGATGGCCTGGGTGATATCCCCTTGCAGGTCGAATTCACCCTCGACGAAAGCCGCGCCCAATTCATCCATGCTGGGATGGTTGAGGTGAGCGATCGAGGCCGGGTGCTTGACCAGCAAGGTCACCTGGGGATCAGGGCCCAGGTCGAACTGATTGCCGTCCCACAGTTTCAAACGCAACGGCACCTGCAGGCCCTGCAGTGCCGATGGAAGTTGCGCATGCATGGATGACCCCTCCTGACTGGACAGTGGATGCCCATCAAGCGTAGTCCATCTTCGGCCGGCGCTTGCATGCGCGCCGCTCGGCCACTGCCCGTCAGCGCTGGCTCTTCGCCGTTCGCCGGCACCGCTCGGAGCAATAGCGCACCTCGTCCCAGCAGCGGGCCCACTTCTTTCGCCAGGTGAAGGGCAATTGGCAGTGGGCGCATGTCTTGACCGGCAACTCGCTCTTTTTCACAGGGTGGACCTCCGGCAGCCTGGAAGGCATCAACAGGTCAGAATCCTCAGCAAGAAGATAATTCCCAGCCTGTTCTGGTCACTCGCCAGCACTGCGATCTCAATCAGGCAATAACCGGTCCCGGCTGTTGGAAAGGTGCAGGCACATCGCTGCCCGGGCGGCATCCGGGTCCTGTCGGCGGATGGCGTTGAGGATCGCTTCGTGTTCCAGATTGGCCAGGTAGGCGTGCCGTGCCAGGTTGGCGCCAGCGCGCTCGGCGAGCGCGATGCGGCTGCGTGGAATCAGGCCGTTGCCCAGTTGCGCCATCATTTCACTGAAGTACAGATTGCCGGTGGCTTCGACGATCAGCAGATGAAAGCGCCGATCGGCTTCGATGCAACTGTCACCGGCGGCGGCCAAGTCCTGATAGTCGTCCAGCGCCTGACGCATGCGGGCCAGGTGGTCGTCGGTCCGGCGCACGGCTGCCAGTGCAGCAGCCTGGCCTTCCAGCCCCATGCGCAACTCCAGCAGGTCACGCACGCTCGCGGCGTTCTGCGCACCCACTCGCAAGCCGGACTGTTCGGGACGAGGCATGACGAAGGTGCCAATGCCATGACGGGGTTCCACCAGACCTGAAGCCTGCAGTTTCGAGAGCGCCTCACGCACCACGGTGCGACTGACGCCGTGTTCGCGTACCAATGTGTTCTCTGATGGCAACTTGCTGCCTGGCTCCAGTGTGCCTAGCAGGATCTGCTGGGTCAGGCGGGAAACCAGGTCATGCGCACGGCTGTGACCATTTCTGCGGGGGGATTGGGACATGATTGCACCAACGGGGTTAGCTTGTATGACAAGTTAGCGTATCGAAATATTTTTTGCTCGAATGATCGGCCTTCAACTCTTTCTCTCATCGCCTTTATACAGAACATAGCAGCACGATCTGTTTTTATTCGCTTGTATTTTAGAACTCTTCGCCCTTTGCCATCTTGTCGTACAACATTGTCGCACCTATGCTCTGGCCTCTGTCCAAAAACGATCACCCGACCCGCACAAAAACAATTAGTGGGAGATTCACCTGTGAACGATACCCTCCATCCGTCTGCCCGACAGGAAGGCGACGCGCTGGCCAGCGCCGTGACGAAGGTCAAGCGCCACGTCCTGCCGCTGTTCGTCATCATGTTCATCGTCAACTACCTGGACCGGGTCAACATCGGCTTCGTCCGCCCGCACCTGGAAAGCGATCTTGGCATCAGTGCGGCCGCCTATGGATTCGGGGCCGGGCTGTTCTTCATCGGCTATGCGCTGTTCGAAGTCCCGTCGAACATGCTGCTGCAACGTGTCGGTGCCCGTTTGTGGTTGACGCGCATCATGTTCACCTGGGGTCTGGTGGCCACGGCCATGGCCTTCGTGCAGAACGAGACACAGTTCTATGTGCTCCGCTTTCTGTTGGGTGTGGCCGAGGCAGGCTTCTTTCCGGGCGTGATCTACTACTTCACCCGCTGGCTACCTGCCGCCGAGCGGGGCAAGGCCATCGCCATCTTCCTCAGTGGGTCAGCGCTGGCCTCGCTGATTTCGGGTCCCCTGGCCGGTGCGCTGATGCAGATCCAGGGCCTTGGCCTGCATGGTTGGCAATGGATGCTGTTCATCGAAGGCATGGCCTCGATCGTATTGTGCTTCTTCGTGTTCTTCTGGCTGGATTCCAAGCCGCACGACGCCAAATGGCTGAGCGCAGCCGAACAGGATGCACTGGCCGGCACCATCGAGCAGGAGCAACGGGCACGCGAAGTCACCGGTGCCGTGAAGCTGTCGGCCTGGAGTCTGCTCAAGGATCGACAGATCGTGCTGTTCTGCCTGATCTACTTCTGCATTCAACTGACCATCTATGCAGCGACCTTCTGGCTGCCCAGCATCATCAAGCGCATGGGCGACCTGAACGATCTACAGGTCGGCTTCTTCAACTCGATCCCTTGGCTGATCTCGATCCTGGCCATGTATGCCTTCGCCGCCGGCTCCGCTCGCTGGAAGTTCCAGCAGGCCTGGGTGGCCGGTGCCCTGGTGATCGCCGCCATCGGCATGTTCATGTCCACCACCGGCGGCCCCGTATTCGCCTTCGTGGCCGTGTGCTTCGCGGCCATCGGCTTCAAGTCGGCATCGTCACTGTTCTGGCCCATTCCCCAGGGTTACCTGGATGCCCGTATCGCCGCCGCGGTGATCGCCCTGATCAACTCGGTAGGCAACCTCGGCGGCTTCGTTGCGCCCACGACCTTCGGCCTGCTGGAACAACAGACAGGGTCGATCCAAGGCGGGCTCTACGCCCTGGCCGTGACGTCGGTACTGGCGGCGATCGCCGTGTTCTTCGTCCGCCTGCGCCCTGGAAACGTCCCCTCCTCCGACCACACGACGCCTTCAACCCTGAGCCAGACCCACTGACGACAGCGAGACACTTCCCATGAACATGCAGACGACGCCTTCGCTTCACACCCACACGCCCGTGGTCACCGACCTGCGCGTGATCCCCGTGGCAGGCCATGACAGCATGCTGCTCAACCTCAGCGGCGGGCATGGCCCCTACTTCACCCGCAACGTGGTGGTGGTACGCGACAGTGCCGGCCATACCGGCCTGGGCGAAGTGCCCGGCGGCGAGAAGATTCGCCAGACCCTGGAAGACGCCCGAAGCCTGGTGGTGGGCCAGCCCATTGGCCATTATCAGCGCGTGCTCAACGCCATGCGCCAGACCTTCGCCAACCGCGACGCCGCTGGTCGAGGCCTGCAGACCTTTGACCTGCGCATCACCGTGCACGCGGTGACGGCCATCGAGTCGGCCTTGCTCGACCTGCTCGGCCAGCACCTTGCCGTTCCCATGGCGGCGTTGCTCGGCGAAGGGCAGCAGCGCGACGCGGTGAAGATGCTCGGTTACCTGTTCTACATTGGCGACCGCCAGCAGACCGACCTGCCCTACCGCCACGAACGCGAAGCCGAGGACGACTGGTTCCGCCTGCGCCATGAGAAGGCCCTGACGCCGGAAGCCGTGGTGCGTCTGGCCGAGGCGGCCAAGCAACGCTACGGCTTCAGCGACTTCAAGCTCAAAGGCGGTGTGCTACGGGGCGAAGAGGAGATGGAGGCGGTGACTGCCCTGGCCGAGCGCTTCCCCGAAGCTCGCATCACCCTGGACCCCAACGGGGCGTGGTCCCTGGAAGAAGCCATCAGGCTGTGTCGCGACAAGCACGCCGTGCTGGCTTATGCCGAAGACCCCTGCGGCGCCGAAAACGGCTATTCAGGTCGCGAGGTGATGGCTGAATTCCGCCGAGCCACCGGCCTGCCGACCGCCACCAACATGATTGCCACCGACTGGCGGCAGATGGGCCATGCGATCCAGTCCCAGGCGGTGGACATTCCCTTGGCCGATCCTCACTTCTGGACCTTGCAAGGCTCGGTCCGGGTCGCGCAGATGTGCAATGACTGGGGCCTGACCTGGGGCTCGCACTCGAATAACCATTTCGACATCTCGCTGGCGATGTTCACCCAGGTCGCTGCCGCAGCGCCCGGGGACATCACCGCCATCGACACCCACTGGATCTGGCAGGACGGCCAGCGCCTGACCCGCGAGCCCCTGCGCATCGTCGAAGGTCACGTGCGCGTGCCGGAGCGTCCGGGCCTGGGGGTCGAACTGGACGAGGACCAGTTGGCGCTGGCCCACGAGTGCTACCGCCGCATGGGGCTGGGGGCTCGGGATGACGGTGTGGCGATGCAGTATCTGATCCCGGGGTGGACGTTCGATAACAAGCGACCTTGTCTGGTTCGCTGAGCGCCGGTCTGAAGCGATGCGCCGAGCAGATGGAGGCGCTCCTCTGCACGGACGCTCGTCGACACGACTGATGCGTCCAAGGGCTGTCTGTCAGATCAGCGATGCAGCCCTACACCCATGACGACCCCCTAGTGAGAACGGCCGTCAGGCCTTTGTGGGAGCAACTGTCTTTTCTACTCGGCACATGCCCGATCGCATGGGCTGATGTTTAGGCTTACCCGCGATGCAGGCAGTGCCTGACAGGGCCTTATCGCTGGCAAGCCAGCTCCCACCCAGACCTCTGCAGCCATCAATGTAGTCATGGCTGCGCAAGCAGCTTGTGGGAGCGGGCTTGCCCGCGATAGCGGCCGGTCCGTCACCGCCTGCATCGCCGGCAAGCCCACACACAGGAAGACGTCGGCCAGTCGAGAATCGCTCAATCCGAGCCGAAAAAGGCTCGCGCCATCGCCACGAATGCCTTCAGCACCGGATTGGTGTTGTCCGGGCAATAGGCAAGAAAGATCTCCGCCTGTTGATCGGTCCCCACCAAGGGCTTGAACACCACCTGTTCCAGGCGCAAGGCCTGCGCCGAAGCGGGCACCACCGCACAGCCCAGCCCCACGTTGACCAGGCCCAGTATCGAGTGCGTCTGCCCCAGCTGATGCAGGTAGCGCGGTTGCACTTCGTGACGGGCGAACAGGTTGGCGATCCGGTCATGGAAGTAGCGACCTTCGCTGGCGCTGTACATCACGAACGGCTGCTGGTGAAAGTCGGTCGGCCTGAGCCGCTCGCGGGCGCTCAAGGCATGCGCGGCAGGCAGAGCGGCCACGAAGGGCTCTTGGTGGATCGGCAGGTATTCCACCCGGACACTGGGCAGCACCTGACGCACCAACCCTACATCGATCAGGCCGGTCTCGAGGTCGTGCACCTGGGTCGCAGAGATGCGCTCGCTGAGGATCAGCTCGATGTCCGGCAAGGTCTGACCGGCGTGTACCAGTAGACGCGGAATCATGCTGTAGGCACCGACTGCGGTGAAGCCCAGCGTCAATCGGCCAGCGTCGCCATGGGCAATGCGTCGAGCCGACTGACTGGCGGTCTCGGCGATCTGAAGAATTCGCCGTGCGTCTTCGAGAAAGCCCTGCCCCGCCAGCGTAAGTCGCGCGTGGCGATTGTTGCGCTCGAGCAACAGCACCCCAAGCGAATGCTCCAGCAACTGGATTTGCCGGCTCAAGGGGGGTTGCGTCATGTGCAGGCGAACGGCCGCCCGACCAAAGTGCAGCTCCTCGGCGACCGCAACGAAACAGCGCAACTGGTGCAGCTCCATGATTCAAATCCTGAATTATTCGATCCGCGATCTATATTAGACCCGTATCACTTGCCGGCCTAGGATCACGTCATACCCCGAACCGCCAGGCCTCGACGATGAATCACGACAACGCCACACGCATCGACGTGCTACTGACTCAACCGGTACCCGATGCCATCGATGCACAGCTGGTCAGCCTTTACCACGTCCATCGCCTCTATCTGCACGCCGACCCACAGGCGTTTCTGAACGACGTCGGCCCGCGTATCCGTGGGGTCGTCACAGGCGGCGCCAAGGGCCTGTCGAACACGCTGATCGACCAGTTGCCGGCGCTGGACATCATTGCCATCAGTGGCATTGGCACCGACGCCGTCGACCTGTCCTACGCGGCCAGCCGAGGCATCGAAGTCACCACCACGCCTGGCGTGCTCACCGATGACGTCGCCGACCTGGCCATGGGGCTGATCATCAGCACACTGCGCCGTCTCGGCGAGGGCGAGCGTTGGGTGCGCGAGGGACGTTGGCGCACGGCCAACCCCGCCTTGGCGCGCAAGGTCAGCGGCAGTTCACTGGGCATCCTGGGGCTTGGGCAGGTCGGCAAGGCGATCGCGCGGCGAGCGGCGGCGTTCGACATGCACATCGCCTACCACGGACGCCAAGAACAGCCTGACTGTGGCTACCGCTACGTGGCCGACCGGGTCGAGCTGGCACGTAGCGTGGACGTACTGGTGGTGGCCGCCTCTGCCGACGGTGGGGACGTGCTGGTGGATGCCGACGTGCTCGACGCGTTGGGGCCTGAGGGTTACCTGATCAACGTGGCACGCGGCAAGCTGGTGGATGAAGCCGCGCTGGTCGACGCCTTGCGTGAGCGACGCATCGCCGGTGCCGGGCTGGACGTGTTCGTCGATGAACCCCATGTGCCTGAAGCCTTGTGCGGACTCGACCAGGTCACCCTGCAGCCTCATCGCGGCAGCGCCACCCTGCAAACCCGGCTCGAAATGGGTGGGAAGGTGCTGAACAACCTCGCAGCCTGCTTCCGGGGCGAGTTGCCGCCCGATCGTGTCTCCCCTCCTTCCCTCGCCCACCGACGATAACGCTCGCCTTCATTGCCCGCCCCACCTTCTGTCCACAAGAACAATCGCTTCCCCGAGAAGCAAGAGGGTCTCCATGAACAGCAAAGCCGCTGCAGTCACACCGCAGGCCATGGCCGTGCCCGGCCGCCACCGCTTCACGGTTTTGGCGCTGATTTTCGTCATCACCGTCATCAACTACGCCGACCGCGCCACCCTGTCGATCACCGGCACCGAAGTGCTGAAGGACCTGGGGCTCGACCCGGTCATGCTGGGCATGATCTTTTCGGCGTTCGCCTGGGCCTATGCGCTGGGTCAGATCCCCGGTGGCTGGTTGCTCGACCGCTTCGGTGCCCGGCGGGTGTATGGCATCAGCCTGATCCTCTGGTCGCTATTCACGCTGCTGCAAGGGACGGTGGGATGGATGGGCTTGGCCGGCGCCTCGGCGGCGGTCGCCCTGTTTTCCATGCGCTTCATGCTGGGCCTGGTGGAGTCGCCGGCATTTCCTGCCAACTCCCGCATCGTCAGCTGCTGGTTCCCGACACGCGAGCGCGGCACGGCCTCGGCGCTGTTCAACTCGGCGCAGTACATGGCCGTCGTGGTGTTCGCCCCCTTGATGGCCTGGATGACCCATACCTTGAGCTGGGAGCAGGTGTTCGTCTGGATGGGCGTGCTCGGCCTGCTGCTGAGCGTCGTCTGGTTTCGGCTCTACCACGAGCCGCACAGCGCGCCGGGGCTCAGCCGTGAAGAACTCGACTACATGCGCGAGGGCGGCGCACTGGTGGACCTGGAACGGGAGCGCAAGCAGGCCAAAAGCAAACCCACCCGCGCCGAAGTGGCGCAGCTGTTCACCAGCCGCAACCTGTGGGCCGTCTACCTGGGCCAGTACTGCATCACCGCGCTCACCTATTTCTTCATCACCTGGTTTCCGATCTACCTGATCAAGGGCCGTGGCATGACGCTCATGGAAGCCGGCTGGGTCGCCGCGCTGCCGGCCATCTGCGGGTTTACCGGGGGCATTCTCGGTGGCTTCCTGTCCGACTGGCTGATCCGCCGCGGCGTCCACCCTTCGAAAGCGCGCAAGACGCCCTTCGTGATCGGCATGGCCCTGTCTACGACACTGGTGCTGGCCAACTACGCCGATAGCAACGTGGCGGTCATTGCACTGATGACCCTGGCCTTCTTCGGCAAGGGCCTCTCGGCGGTGGGCTGGGCCGTGTTGTCGGACGTGGCACCGAAGAAGATGGTGGGTTTGTGCGGTGGGGTGTTCAACGGCATCGGCAACATCGCCGGCATCATCACGCCCCTGGTGATCGGCTACGTGGTGGCCAGCACTGGTTCGTTCAACAACGCATTGTGGTTCGTGGCCGCCCATGGCGTGCTGGGAATCTTCGCTTACCTGTTGCTGGCCCGGCGCTTCGAGCGTATCGAGCAGGCGTAGGCAGACGCCTTGGCAACAGAAGCCCCGGGAGACCGGGGCTTTTTTATGGGTAATTGATGTGGCCGACCTTTCAGGAAGTCGCCATGGGCAAGGCGCTGGCAAGTGATGGACAGCCATGGCCTGACGTCGGATAGGCCAGCAATTGGCTCAGGCTATGGCAAGAAAAATGTGACCAGGCTCAGGTCCGGTTCCCCGGTTATCGTCTGACGTCATCGCAGCACCAAGGCGTTGCGCACATCATGCACGTTCACAATGACGCCATGGGCTTCAGAACTGCTCCTGTATCTACTCCTTTACCAGACAGCAGGTCGCATGGACTGGGTGAACAGGCATCTACTCTGTGAGGTCGATAGCGATAAAATATTCATTGCCTCAACCGCTCTTGAGCCGGTGCATGCGTCGTGAGTCATGCGGCCAACTGCATGACTGCCCACGGTCTGCTAAACGAAGGCATCGTTTGCACAACTGATCATTTGAATAACCTGCCCAGCAGCCAACGGCCTCGGGCTTCACGAATCGCGTCAATATTATTGAACGTAAAAGGCTCGCTCATGTGACGCTCCTTGGCGCGCAAAGTGCGTAGTCCTCTGATTGAATCACGGTCATACATCAGCAATGCGATGCAAGCAAGAAAAAGTCCTGCTGAAGCCACAGCCCCACTCGTCAGGGGCATCACGGAATTAATGAATGCTGCTGACACTAAAGTGCCAATACCGGAAATAAAACCAGCGCTTATAGGTGTCGGCCTCACCTTCACAGGCGAAACTCTGTTTCCAGAAATCAGAAATGGAAATGACTTGGCGCGTGTAAAATAAATCAAGGCATAAAACCCTACCACTGCCAGCAACATCAAAAACCCTACTGTTGCGGCCTCACCTCTTGACTGATTCAAATCGTCAAAAGCAATTATATAAGCAAGTCCAGACGCTGCAAAAGCGATTGACCCTATACCGACAATTGATAGACTCAAGGCGTATACCGTAAATCGCTCACACTTGTAGGTTAGATACACTAAAAGAACCAGCAGCGCTATTGAAAAAACGCCATAGAGCCACTCACTCTCCGGAAAGTTTATAGGCCCTAGAAGACCTGAAAGCAGGGCAAAAGCGACAACTGCCAGTGGTCCTTTCTTTACTGAGACAGGATCGGGATTATACAAGTTAGTCATTTCATCCATGACCTCGTCAATGTCGTTGTCTAACCATTCTTCTGCTTCTTCATCATACCCTTTGCTCGCCGCAAATTTCTGTACGGTTATTAGCCTACCCGTGCCTAGAACCACCAGGAAGGGAGTCAATGCGCCGGTAACAGCCCCCACCCAGGCACGCGCAAGTAAACCTGAGCCAAACGATGCGACACGCGTAAGCTGGCCCCAGTCGATTTTCTTAAAAAATCTTCAGATATTATGTCTTTCACAGGAAACGAACGATTTACCGGCGTACATCTGCAGGGGCGCAGATGAGCGTTAAATCAGCGCTGCGGTAGGCGAGAAAGCTGACAGCAAAAGCATAACGAAAAAGGGAGCCCATTTGGCTCCCTTCGTCAGCAGCAACCTTCATTGCAAGGCGGCAGTCTTAATGCCTAGAAAACCGCCTTCCTATTCAAAGCAGTCAGCACTCACTCCACCGTCACCGACTTCGCCAGATTCCGCGGCTGATCCACATCCGTTCCCTTCAACACCGCCACGTAGTACGACAGCAACTGCAACG